>NZ_JBIWFK010000001.1:0-876879 GCF_044763015.1 Streptomyces sp. NPDC096324
ACAGCTCCCACAAACCGTCCGGCACCATCCGCTCAACAAGCGAAGCAGTCACCACCCCAGACTGCCGCAAGATCACGCCAAACGAAATGGCGTCTAAGCCCTGCCGTGCTCATCGACGACGTGCGGGGGCTGAGCACTCTGGCATTGCTAGCCTCGGGGTGGTGGCAGGAAAGCCCCGACGACAACGCAGAGCTGACGGCAAGCCGCTGGCGTCATCTGGCGGAACAGTGGGTCGAAGAAGCAGCGCTGAGCCGAGCAGCTCCGGGTGTACAGGAGCTCGAGGACTCCTGGGATTTGTCGGCACCGCTCATTTCCTCGCCCAGGTCCAGTGAGGACGGTGGGAGCAGCGTTTCACTGCTCATCGGCGCTCAGGGTGCTGCGGCCCGGGAGAGGGTCATGCAGTCCGATGGCCCTGCGACGCACAGTCTGGGGCAGCTATGGGATCCGGTGCGGGTAACGGCAACGGCCGAGGATTGGGTCGTCGGTGTGGACAGTCGGTCGGTCTCGGCGCTTTCCTTCCAGCTCCGCGGCCGCCTCGCCGCCGAACTGTGGCAGCAGGCTGGCGTTGGACGCGATCTAGCGGGAACAGCCGACCGCCTTCCGGGCTGACGAGCATGTGAGACGAGGGCCTCCACCTTGCAGTCGAGGCCCTCGTCGGGCTCGCACGGACGCTCGGCTGACGAATACCGCAGCAGCCGCCTCGCGGTTCCGCGGCACCGAATGCGGGATCCGGACATCAATCCGGAACGCCACCGTTACTGCGTGAACGGCCCGTCCGGCTGCAGGCCAGCGCACGCGTAGCGCTGGCTCGAGAGCGCTCACCTCAACGTCGGCCTGCGAGACGACCGCCGGCTGCGTGGCCAGGAGCGGTCGCTCCGCCGACGTCGAGGAGAAGGTCGGTGAGTGCCCAAGGCACCGACGTCGCCGCCGACTGCGTCGATCACGCTGCGGATTGCTCGTGTCCGCCGTGTGCCCAGTCGTCTAGGTCCAGGTTCATGAGACCTGCTTCAGGTGCTGGGTGAGCTGTTGGAGGGTGTTCCAGGCGCGGGGGTCTGTTCCGTGGCCGAGTGGGTAGTGGAGGGCGGGTTCGGTTAGAGGGCCTACTTGGGTGGGTGAGAGGTTGAGGGGTGGGTGGAGGGCCTGGTCGAGGCCGATGTCCTGGACTGATTGGGAGCCCAGCGTGAACGAGATGGGGATGGGTGGGGCCTCGAAGCGCGGGAGGATCGTCAGGTCGCGGCAGGCGCTCCGTAGTGAGGTGAGCATGCTGGTGAGGCCGTGCTGCGTGGTGAGGGATTCAGCGAGAGGCTCAATGGCGTCAAGGGGTGTGGTTTCGTCCTTGCCATAGCCAAGGGTGAGAGTGATGTCCTCCTCGACGCCAGCGGGAGTGCGCGTGATGCGGACGGTGGCGATGGTCGGGCGGTCGGGGTGGCCGACGGCGATCAGCCAGGTCGGCTGGGGGGCGCGGCCACGGGCGAGATCGGTCAACTGTCTCGTGGACCAGGGAAGGTTGACAGGTTCGGCGGTGCTCCAGCCGGCGGGTGGGGTGCCGGTGAGGTGCTGCCAGGCGGTTTCCAGGGCGCGGCCGAGGATGAGGTCTTTGTCGGCGGGGTGCAGGGTGCGCAGGGAGAGGATGAGCTGGCGTTCGCCGGTGTCGGGGCTGGCCGTGAAGGCCTTGGCGACGGAGGCCTTGCCGTTCTGGTCTCGGATGGGGGTGAAGGTGCCGCCCTTCCAGTGGAGTACGGCGCCGGAAAGGCCGTCGTAGAAGCCGTGGTCCGGGTCTTGGATGACCCAGCGGTTGGGGTGGCCGAGCAGGGCGGTGCGGGTGGGCAGGGTCAGGCGGGTGGTGGGTGGGGTGACGATCTGCAGGGCGCGGTCGTCGGTGGTCGCGCCGCGCAGGGCGTCGGAGAGCCAGCTGGTCATGGTGACGAGGGGGCGATCCTGGATGACCACGGCCGCCTTGGCGGTGAGTACGTCCACCGCCGGCGCCGATGTGGCGGGGACGGGGACGGCGGAGATGTCCGTGGTGAGCGGGACGACGTCGGTGGAGGCCGCTTCCGGGGGCCACACCGTGCCGCCCAGGACGGTGGCGAGGCGTCCGGCGAAGGAGCCCGCCAGTCGGCCGCCTTCCGCGACGGCGGTGGAGGCTCGGGCCTCCGTCCACCACACCGGGCTGTCCGGGACACCGGGACCGGTGCCGAGGAGGCGGGTGGTCTCCCCGGGGACCTGGACCAGGATGGGGGCCTCGACGGAGACGAGGGGGCGGCCGCCAGGGGTGCAGAGCTGGATGACGGCGCCGTCGGCCAGGGTGTTCACGCCGAGGTCGGGGCCGCCTGCGTAGAGGCCCGCGAGGAGTGTGCGCAGGTCCGGCATCTTCGGGGTGAGGGCGATGACGTCCTTGGTCACAGCTGTCCGGCCTCTTCGTCTGCCTCGTCTGCGAGCGCGGTCTGTATGAGTTGGTGGTGGCGGCCGCGGCGTATGAGGGTGCCGCGGCCGGGCGGTTGCGCGGAGGCGTACAGGCCAGGGAAGAGCTGGCCCTCGGTGCGGTCGCCGGTCATGAGGAGGGCGGTGGTGCCGGTCTCGCGCAGGGTGGTCAGCAGGGGTTCGTACAAGGCACGGGAGGATCCGGCGGTGCGGCGGGCAATGACGAAGTGGAGACCGATGTCCTGGGCGGAGGAGATGTACGGCAGGAACGGAGCCAGGGGCTGCTGGCCGGCGGTGGTGAGGATGTCGTAGTCGTCGACGAGGATCACGATGCGCGGCCCCGTGAACGCGGGCTCCGCGCCGACCGCGTCCGGGTCCGCCGTCTCTGGCAGGCGTTTCTCCAACTCGGTGGCGATGCCGGTGGCCAGCGCTGCGGCCAGCTTCGCATTGTGGGCGTAGCCGCCGCGGTACGGTTCCGGAACGGCACCGCGCAGGCCGCGGCGCGGGTCGTAGATGCCGAAGACCAGCTCCTCGTCTCCGTACCGGTCGATAAGTTGACGGGCCATCAGTTTCAGTAGGTTGGTCTTGCCGCACTCGTTGTCGCCGAGGATCAGCAGATGCTGATCGCTTCCGAACAGGTCCAGCAGCGCGGGGGCGAGCGCGTCCTGGTCCACGCCTATGGGGATTGTCCTGGGTTCGACGGCCGGTGAGGGGAGTTTCGCCGCGGGGAGCCGTGTGGGGAGCACCCGTACCGGGGCGGCGACGTCACCGTGCCAGCCGGCGCGGATCGTGCGGGCGGACCGCTCGAGGACGGACGCGAGGTCGCCCGTGCCGGGGCGGCTGTCGATGCGGGGCAGTGCGACCTGCGCGAACAACTTGCCGTCGGTCAGCACCCGGCCCGGCACTTCGGGTGACAGCGTCTCGGACAGCTTGCGGTCGATGGATGAGTCGGCCGGGTCGTTGAGGCGCAGTTCGACGCGGGTGCCGAACATCGACTGGGTGGCGATGCGGACGTCGTTCCAGCGCAGCATTCCGGCGACGACGTGGATGCCGTATCCGCCGCCGCGCTTGAGCAGGTCGGCCACGGCGTCGTCGAGTTCGGCGAACTCGTCGCGCAACGCGCCGAATCCGTCGATGAGCAGGACGAGGTCGGTCGAGCCGAGTTGGGGCAGCTTGCCCTGGGCACGCAGGTGACGCAGCTGGTCGATGGAGTCGATGCCGTACGCGCGGAAGAGTTCCTCGCGTTGGCCGAGCATGGTGCGGATCTCGGCGACCGTGCGGGCTGCCCGTTCGTGGTCCGCCCTTCCCGAGATGCCGCCGACATGCGGCAGTCCGGCCAGCGCGGACAGACCGCCGCCGACCAGGTCGAGGCCATAGACGGCGACGTCGTACGGGGTGTGGGTGAGAGCCAGGGAGAGGGCGAGGGTACGCAGCAGGGTGGTCTTGCCGGACTGCGGGCCGCCGATGACGGCCGTGTGGCCGCCGGCGACGGTCAGGTCCAGCAGCCACGGCTGCTGCCACTGCTTGGCCGGATCGTCCAGGATGCCCAGCGGAACGCGCATCGCGCCGTCGCGGTGCGCGAGCCGGAGGCCCTCCGCGCCGGCTTCGAGGGGACCGGCCGCAGTGTCGAGGGTGATGGCGTCAGGCAACGGCGGCAGCCAGATCCGGCGTACCGGCGGGGCCGCGGTCGCGAGTTGGCCGACCATCACCGACATCACCGTCGGCCCGGTCTCGCGCTTGGTGGCGGCGTACTCCTGCGCGGCATCCTCATGGGGTGTGCCGAGCGTGTTGTACGTCGGATACGGCGAGGCGAGCGGTTCGTCGTCCTGCTTGTCGCGCAGGGCGGGCCCGAGGTGGGCGCCGGAGACGTACCCGGCCTTGAAGCGTTCGTAGGTGGAGGTGTCGACCTTCAGATAGCCGAAGCCCGGTAGCGGAGGCAGGTGGAAGGCGTCCGTGGTGTCCAGCACGGTGCGCGACTCGTCGGCGGAGAAGGTCCGCAGGCCCAGGCGGTACGACAGATACGTGTCCAAGCCCTTGAGCTTGCCGCCTTCGATGCGCTGGCTGGACAGCAACAGGTGGACGCCGATGGAACGGCCGATACGGCCGATGGACAGGAACAGGTCGATGAAGTCCGGCTTGGCCGTGAGGAGTTCGCCGAACTCGTCGATGACGACGAACAGGTGCGGCAGGGGCTCGAGGTCCGGGCGACCGGTGGCGCGCAGGGCGGCGTAGTGGCCGATGTCGGCGATGTTGCCAGAGTCCTTGAGTACCTGCTGGCGGCGCTTGACCTCACCGGCGAGACTGCTGTGGACGCGCTCAACGAGCCCGGCCTGGTTCTCCAGGTTGGTGATCACGCCGGCCACGTGCGGGAGGTCGGTGAACGGGGCGAAGGTGGCGCCGCCCTTGTAGTCGACCAGGACGAGGGCCAGGTCTTCGGGGGAGTGGGTGGCGGCGAGCGCGAGGACGAGGGTGCGCAGCAGTTCGCTCTTGCCGGAGCCGGTCGCGCCCACGCACAATCCGTGCGGGCCCATGCCGAGCTCGGAGGACTCCTTCAGGTCCAGCAACACCGGCTCGTGACGGTCCGTCAAGCCAATGGGTACGCGCAGGAATGCTCGCTCGCTGCGCGGCGCCCACAGTCTTTTGATGTTGAGTGCCGCAGGGTCGTCGATGCCCAGCAGGCCGGGGAAGTCCACCGGCCCGGAGACAGGGGTTCCCTCGGCCGTGGACTCCGCCGACAACCTGACGGGGGCCAGCATCCGGGCCAGCCCCTCCGCGCCCGCGACGCTCACGGCATCCGATGAGCCCTGTGCCACCGTCGACGTCTCGCGCAGGTCCTCCACGGCGATCCGGTCGCCTTCGACGGTGATGCGGACCGTCACCTGATCCGGCTCGTGCACCTGCTGCTCCAGCAGGTGCAGCACGGTCACGCCCATGTCCGGCAGATCAACCGCCGTGTCAGGGCGGGGCAGTTCGGCGGCCGTCTCGCCGTACTCGTCGCTGACGATCAGCAGTCGACCGGTCATCCGCAGCGCGCCTCGGTCCGACAGTCCGCGCCGTACCTCTGCCGCGTACGAGGCCCGCTGCCGTAGATCATCGCGGCACAACGCGGCCAGCTGGGGCATGCTGGGCGCGATACGGCGGGCGGCGACCGGACCTTCGCGTCGGCCCGGATCGAGCACGTGGGGCAGCCACTTGGCCCACTCCCACTCAGCCAGCTGCTCGCCGGGTATGCCGAGCGCGACGGCCACGTCGTCCGGGGCGTGCGTGACCGCCGTCTGGATCAGCAACGCGCGAGCCACCCGCAGCACACCCTCGCGGTCCCCGACGACGCTGACGTTGCCCGCCCGGTCCAAAGGCACGGTGAGGGGGAAGTTCGTTGCCGTGGCGAACCGGTTCTGCAGGGCGCGAGCCTCGTTGAGCATGAACGGGTCCGGCGGAGTCAGGACCCCGCCCGCGCTGTTCTGCCCGACCACCAGCTCCTGCACTGGTACGTCCCCGGTGCCCACCCGTACCCGCAGGAAGTCCGGGTCCTGGCGGCGCCGCTCCCACAATCGTGCCGGATTGCGTACCAAGTCGTACAAGGCCTCGGGCGGTGGATCGAGCAGCTGGGACTGCCGGCGCCGCTCCCGCTCGCCGGTGCCGAGCTCGTCGCGCAGCTCCTCAAGGTATTCGAGGTAGCGCTCGCGTTGGGTGCGCCGGGTGCGCTGCGCCTTGCCCCGCTGGGACAGGAACAGTGCCACCGCGCCGAGCAGGGCGAAGACCAGGACGATCGCGCCGAGCGCGGCGAACTGGCTGTTGCGGATGACGGTCATCATCACAACCGAACTGATGACGCCGGCCATCGGCAGCAGTGCGGTCGCCGCGTTGCCGATCTTTCCCTCGGGCAGGTTGGGCGGCGGCTCGATGGTGCGCGGCTGCGGCGGGGTGAGGGGGCGGGTGGCGCGCGCGGGCCGGTGGACGAGGTGCTGTGTCACGGACTGGCCTTTTCTTGAACGGGTCCTGAAGCCTGGCTCGTGCTCATCGCGTCCTCACTGCGCGGTGCATCGCCTCCGCCGCGAGGCGGACGGCGGCGTCCCGGGTGGCCCGGCCCAGCATCGCGGTGTGGATGGGGCCTCCCTGGGCCAGATGCCGGTCGTAGGGGAGCGGTACGACGGACACACCCGTCTCTCGCAGGTGCGCGGTGGCCGTCTTCTCGTCGAGCGTGGTGTCCGGGGAGCTCGCGGACAGCGCCACGACGGTGCCGGCCAGGGCGGAGTGCGGCAGCTGGGCCAGCCAGTCCAGGACCTGCCGGGTGCCGTTGACGCCCTCCGCGGTCATCGGGGCGACCACCACCCGGGCATGCGCGGTGTCCATCGCCGTCCGGGCCACTTCGCCGGGCAGGGTCTCGCAGTCCACCACCGTCACCGCGAAGTAGCGCCGCAGCGCCAGCGTGACCGTGCGGTAGGTGCGGACGTCCATCGGCGCGCCGACGCGCCCCTGGCTCGCGGGCAGCAGCCAGCCGCCATCGGACACCGGAACCAAGTAGCCGGTGACGTCGGTGAGTTGCATTGCGGGGGTCAGGATCTGCGCGAGGTCCGCGCACGACCAGCGCACTGATTTGGCGCCCATCCGTACGGGGAGGGTTCCGAGTGCGGCATCGGCCTCCAGGGTGAGGACAGGGTCGTGTCGGTAGTGGTTGAAGGTGCGGCCCAGCAGGGCGGAGACGGTCGACTTGCCCACTCCGCCCCGGATGGACGTGACCGCGATGACCCGGCCGGTGGTGACCGGCTGCTGCAGCTCCCGAGCGAGGCGTGTCTCTTCGGTGACGTCCTGGGTGGCTGACGTGGCGAGTTTGCGGAGCGTGTGTCCGGTGCGGCGGGTCACGGAATCGCCGTGTTGGGGGCGACCCAGGGCGTGTGCCAGGCGGGGGTCGACGGTCGGCACGGACTCCGGGGTGTGCAGGGGAAGCCGGGGATCACGGGGTGACCGGACAGCGGGTTCCGACTGCGCTGCCGGGGCAGCCTGCTGAGGGAAACCCGGAGAGGCAGCGGGACCTGCATCAGCGGGCGGTTCCGGGGCGGGGTGCATCAGTCGAGGCCGCGCGGTGGGCTCGGGGGCGGGCTTGGCCGCTTCGTCCGCTGCATCGTGCTGCCCCAACTGCCGCAGCACGTCCTGCTGCCAGTCCCCTCCCTGAGCCATGAAGTCACCCCTACGCGAAGGTGCCGAGCAGACGCCCGTACACACCGAACGCCCCGATGACGAGCGGGAACAAGGCGATTACTCCCACCGACTCGAGCACGTCGCCGAAGCGCCGCAGCCGCACCCGCACATGCTCGGCAGGCTGCACCGCCAGCACCATCAAGGGCAGGACGGCCAGCGTGACGAGCACGGCCAACGGCCCCGCGGCACCGGAGTGCTCCTGCCACACCCCGACGAGCCGGACGGCGACCACGGCACCGGCCCCGAACAGCGCCACGACCTCGATGACGAGCGGGAAGGCACGCACCCGCAGCGCCAGAACGACCGCGACCACCACGGCGAGCAGGACGGTCCACGCCGAAGGTGCCCGCAGTACGAGAAGCCCCGCCGCCATGGCCGAGACGGCCAGGACGATCGTGGCGAGCGCCAGGCCACGATGAGTGGCAGTTAGGGCGGTGCTCACCTGATACCGGCTCACGGACGTGCCGCTGGAGCGCCGGTCGTCCAGCCCGGACAGACCGGACGCCATGAGCGCGAGCCGCGGCAGCACGCCGAGGGCGACAACCGAGACGACGCTCAGCAAGGCCCCCACACGAGCCTGTTCCACTGACGTACCCGCGCCCGATTGGACAGCGACCGCCACCTGCCAGCAGAGGACACAGCCAACGACTGTGGCAGCGCCGACGAGGCCGCCGCGGCCCAGTGCCGTGAACCAGCCCAGCAGGAGCAGCGTCACAACGAGTGCGACCGCGACGCCGGCCAGCCGCACCGCCCCGGACCAGGCATGGGCATCCGCCAGGGTCCATGCCCCCAGCGCCCCGAGAGTTCCCCCGGTGACGAGGAGCGTGGTGGCCAGGCCACGTTGCCCGGCCCGCCCCAAGAGAGCCCCCGCGAGTACGGACACCGCGGCGACGGCCATCAGAGTGGTGCCTACCACCGGCAGCGCGAACTCCCTGCGGGCCAGGGCCCCGGCCACGACGGCCCAGCCGACCGTCGCGACTCCCGAGACGATGCGCCGGGATGCAGGGCTCCACCGCCACGCACGTACATTCAGATCGTCAGCGACCTCATCAATGACGTCGTGCACCACGGGCGCCGCAGGGGCGTCCTCCAGCCGCACGAGCCGCAGGACGGCGCCGTCCGGAACCCCGGCCGATTCCAGCGTGCTGTCGTGCGCGAGCGCCGAACCCTCCGTGGTGACGAGATGCCGCAACTCGGGCCGGTCCGATGTCCGGTCGTCCAGCAGCCGCATCACTTCGGGCAAGAGCAGCCCGACTGGTTCCTGAGAGGGCAGGACGAGATCAACCCGCCTCCGCTCGCCGATCAGAGTGACCCGGCTCAAAGCAGTCCGGTTCGGCGTCGTACGGCTCAGGGACCCCGCAGATATCACGCGTTCGAACCTATCATCGAGTCATCGGGTGGAAGACGCCGAAGGCGCCGCGGAAGGCGAGGAAGAGGGAACGGAGGTGCCGTACGGGCTTTTCCCGATGATCCGGTGCGAAACGAACGACCAGCCCACGCATCCGGCGCACAACACCGCCGCGACCGCGATCCCGGCGAACACCTTGCCGAGCCGCTCGTCCACCGACCGCCGCTGCCGCTGCGTCCCGAACAGGACGGCATCCCTCAGCCGCCGGCGCCGAACCGACACCGACTCCAGCAATTGGCTGTCGTAATCCTGGGCTGCCACAGGTTTCCGTTGTCCGTTTCAGTTCTCAGGGTTACGTACAGGTTCTCAGGTGGCGTACTCGCCGACCCAGTTGCGCTGGAGAAGTGCCTTCGGCAGGTACTCGGACTCGACCTCGATGGGAAAGTCGTTGTCATAGGCCATGCAGGCGATGGCGAGTGGGCCGAGAGCGACCAGGCCGTCGCTGCTCAGGGATCGTGCTTCGTCGCCGGTCCAGTACTGCTTGTGCCAGGTGAGGGCTTGGGCCAGTGACCTATTGAACTGATCGGTCTCTTGACGGTTGTAGAGTTGGAAGAGCTCGAGTGGTGGATACAGGAGCATCAGCATGGTGTCCCTGTCGGCGACCTGGGCCACGTCGGGGTCTGTGCCGTTGATCGCAGCGACCAGTTTGTCCCACGTGTTTGCAGCCTGGCCGTGCCAGTAACTCTGCAGAGCCTCCACCCAGTCGTAGGTGTACTCGTCGAACAGAGCGCCGGACGCACGAAGGAACGACACAGGTACTTGCATCAGCCGGTCGAGGCGCTCATTCTCACGGCAGATCATCGCCAGGTAGACCGAGGTGATCCAGGCTCCCGCGTGCGTATAGGACGTCGGGCCGGTCGCCGGGAGGTTCTTCACCTGTCCGGTGCTCCCGATACGGCAGGGTACGGGGCCTTCGACTGCCGTGGCCGAGTCGAACAAGGCGGAGCCGACCTGCATGGCCGTGACCCACGCCTCCCACGTTTCGAAGTTACCTCCATACGGATCCGTCAAGCAGTACGACTTGGCCACTGTCAGGGAGCTGCCCAGGGCTCGGGAACGGGACATCTCCGACTCCTCGAGCCGACTGAGCATTCGACCGAGGCTCTCGATGCGCGCGGCATTGCCCTCCGCCGCAACGCTCTCTGCGGGGAAGCCGTGGCGGGAAACGCTCGTGGCCACTGGGTCTCTCCTCTAGTAAATCTTGAAATGCTCCAGCACGGCACCAGCGTACGAGGTGCCCGCGTGATCGTTCGCCTTCACCAGGACGTACTGCAGCTTGCCCTTCTCCAGAGCCTCGGACAGGTCGTCCGCGATCCTGACGTCCTCTGGGCCTCGTTTCCACATCTCCTCGAGGATCGTTTCCACGTACAGCTTGGTGCCCTGCTTGACGCGCATGCCTCTGGCCGAATCGCCCGCCCCGTTGCGCCAGTCGAGTTCCCCTTTTGGCGCCTTCGCCTCGACTATGAGGTAATCGCCGTTATTGCCGAGCTTGTACACCTGGTCGAACATGTTGGCGCCGTTTGAGGTCTTCGGGAGTTCGACCCACTCGGCGTTTGGGAACTCGTGGGGAGTTACGTGTAGTTCGGCAGCCTTCTCGCCGAGATTCTCGGATATCTTGCTGTTGTTCGGCAGGTCGCCGAGCTGTTGGTGATAGGCGTTCTGGGCGTCTTCGAGGGCCTTCTTCGCTGCGGCGGACGGACTGTCCTCGAATGCCTTTTCCGCCTTGGCGAGGTCCATGGACACCCTGCGGTTCTTCGTCGCCTCGTTGAGGTCCGAGCGATGCGCGGGATCGACCGAGTCCGGGCCGAGTGGCGTCCGGTCGTGCCTGATCTCGGATGGCCCGCTCGGCAGGTCATGTGCGGCGACCCACTTGTTTCCAGCGTTCTTGGCCAACTGGGGGAGCTCGACGCCGTCCACCAACTTTGTGGTGCCGTCCGCATTCAACAGGTGCCTACGGCGACCCAATTTGTCGTAGTGCTCCTTGAACCACGTCCGGTCCGGGTCGTTGGCCTTCCGGATGTGCTCGTCCTGGATCTGCTTCCGCTCTGCGGCGGTCAGCTCCCGCTCTCCGCCGTTGCCGCCGTTTCCGGTGCCCTCGTTCGTATGGTGCGCAGGCGGGACGGCCCCGTCGCCGGCGTGGCCCGTGCCGCCCACAGCGTCGTCGCCGGTCCGGCCGACGTCGTCCAGGCCACCGCTTCCGTGGCCACCTGACCCCGTGCCGGCATGGCCATTGCTGATCGGACCAGCGCCGGACCTGGGGGTCTCGGGACTGACGGGATGTGTGGCTCCAGCTCTGCCGGATGCTTCCCCCGCGTGAGCCGTGGCTCCGGGCGTGTGTGAGGAAGCGCCGACTCCGACGGGCTCCCGCTGCTGCGCCGGTGTTCCCTCCGGCGTGGCCCGCGTATCCGCGGCCGCTTCCTGGCGCGGCGGGTCCCCGATGACGTTGCCGTGCTTGTCGACGGGGATGAACTTGCCGTCCTCGATGACGACTTTGGAGCCGTCGCCGAGTTCGATGACGCTGTGGATGCGCTGGGAGTCCGCCGAGGCGCCGATGCCGGTGCGGATTCCGGCGGTGAGGTCGGAGAGCTTGGGCAGTGCGCTGATGGCTTTGCCGGTCGCTTTGAGGCCGACGGCGACCGGGTCGATGTACTCGCCGACCTTGGCGGCGATCCCGGCGCCCTTGGCAACCGCGCCGACTTCCCCGCCCTTGGCCGCGACGGCCAGGGGGCCGGCGCCGAGGGTGAGGCCGTTGAAGACGACCGTTGCCGCGGCGCGGGCGGGATTCTCGCTCCACATGTCCCAGGCGACCATGGACTTGGCGAAGTCCTTGGCGGCCTTTTTCTGCCGGACCTCCGTGGCGCTCTCCTTGTCCGGGCCGATCGCCCAGTCCATGAGCGCGTCGTACGGCTTGGCGGTGTACTGGCCGATCCCGCTGACGACGTCCCCGAGATGCCCCCAGGCGTCCCCGGCCGCGTCCGAGCCGTTCCAGCCGACCAGGGTGCCCAGTCCCTTGACGCCGCCCCAGATGTTGTCGATGACGAGGCCGTCCCAGAAGAAGCTCTTGGCCCAGTAGCCGACCTCCCACGCGTGGTGGGACTCGCTTTCCGGGACGCCCCAGGGCGTCTTCTTGGCGTGCTTGAGGACGTCGAGGTCGTAGCCGTACATCACCGTCTTCTTGTCGACGGTGTGGTGACCGTCGTCGACCACGAACTCCGGCCCGCCGAGGAGGGATGAGATCTTGGTGGCGGCCCGGCGCTCGGCCTCCCGGAAGGCGCTTTCAGCGGCGGCGACGCCGTCCATGAGCTCCTGGTGACGGTGGATCTTGTCCCCGTCGTACGTCCAGTTGTCGTCGCCCTCGACGCTGTCGACGAACGCGAAGGCGTCGGTCTTGAGCTGGGCGAGCTTCTTGGCGAGCGGACGGGCCTCGATGGAGTAAGTGTCCAGAGCGTCCGCGACCGTCTCCAGCTGGGCGGCGAAGGCGTCGGCTTTGTCCATCACCGGCTGGGTGGTGGCGAACAGGTCGTCGGCCTCGGGCGCTGTGTAGAAGGCCTCCAGCATCTGGAAGCGGGAGTGCACGTCCATGCCGCCGTTGCGGATCCCGATGGCGTCGCCGCGCAGCCCGGAGGTGTCCTTGTCAAGCTGGTCGAAGTCGCCGATGAACTGGGGTATGCCGGACGGGTCGATCACCTGGCGCCGCCGTCCTTGCCCTTGCCGCCCTGGCCAGGCAGATCGACCTTCGGTGCGCCGAGCGCCTTGTGTTCGGCCTGGGCGGCCATCTCGAGATCCCCGGCCAGGTAGTACGCGGTCGCCTCCCGTGCCCCGTTCACCGACTTCGCCGCCCGCGCGCCGAGGTACAGCACGTCACCCGCGGTCTTCTCGACGAAGATGGCCAGCGCCGCGCCGATCGCGCCGGTTGGCGCGGACCCGCAGTACGGTCCGCTGATCGTGCCGGCGGAGGTGGCCGCGCTCTCCACATCCGTCCCGTACGCCTTGACGTCCTTGGCCACGTCGTCCATCGCGTCCGCGACCAGAGAGGTCACGAACTCGACGCCGGACGACGAGATGTCCCACCCCGACATGCCAAACCCCCGTGGAAACGTTCCTGCTTACTACGGTCGGCCCCGGTCAGCCGATGTTGTCGACGGCGGCGCGGGCCTTGGCCATGGTCGACTGGGCAGTGCCGTCGTTCTGCTCCAGCGTGGTGCGGACGAGGCGGATGATGTCGCGGACCTCGTTCGCGGCGCGGTTCCAGCGGATTTCCTTGCCGTGGTACTCGTCGGCGACACCGTCGGCGGTGAAGTCGGCCATCGCGGCCTTCACCGCGCGGTCGCGGTCACCGAGGACGCGCTCCAGCTGGCCGATGATGCCCTGCAGGCTGCCCTGCACCTCGGTGGAGGCGCCAGTGTCGTACGAGCGGCGGTCCTGGTTCTGCCCCATGGTCAAGCTCCCCCTGTGCGTGTTTATCGGGCGCCGAAGCGGGCGGCGTCGAAGTTGGACTGGCCCATGTTCTGGTGGGCGTTGTCCTCCTGCTCTAGATCGCCGGAGCCGAACGCGGTGTCCATGCCGCCCTGGCCGCCCAGGATCGCGCTCAGGGATCCGTTCAACGCGTTGGTGATCTCGTCTGTATGCGCCTTGAAAGAGTCGAACGCGGCCTTGCCCGCGCCGTTGAACTTCCCCTCCAGCGGCTCCGCTGCCTGGACCAGCCACCGGATCAGCGTGCCCAGGTCCTCAGTTGAGCCGACCGTGCTCTTACCGAGATCCGCCAGGGTCGACGACCCCATGTCGAACTTCATCCACCCGCCCCCGTGTCAATCGTGTTGTCCGCCATGACAGTTCACATTCGACAGTTGCGACGTCCTTGTGCGCCAGACAGTTCCCGCCTGCCGCGCACGCCTCATGGCGTGTCGAACATCTTCTCGTATCGCGCGTTGCAGGCGCAACGCAGTACAGCGTGAAGTGGCGTGATCCATCTCATGAGTTGTCTCACTGCATACCTGATCCGACTTGAGGAGTCGGTCAGGTCGCGGTGTCCGCGCAGGGAGCGGAACGGATCCGCGGGCCCGAGAAGCGTTCCAGGGCTCCGAGTCGTCAGACGTTCTCGGCGGTGTCCACGGTGAACAGCGTGCCGAGGTAGCTGCGCTCGTAACGTTCGTCGAGCCCCTTCATGCCTCTTTCCGCCTCTGGGCCTCCAGACGTCGTGGCAGGTGCAATGGACTGCTCACCTGCGCTCGGCCAGATCGTCTACCGACATCCCGGGTCCGATCAGCTCGAGCCAGCAGTGAGCGTTTTCCAACCTCACGCTGACGCGTGGTGGAGGACGAGGACAGCCTTCACGACGTCGGTGATTCGGTTGGTGCTGCAGCGGAGCTTCCGTAGGAGGCGCCAGCTCTTGAGGGTGGCCATGGCCCGCTCGCCAAGGCAGCGGATCTTGGCGTGGGTGGTGTTGTGGCGACGCTTCCATCGCTTGAGGCGGCGGCCCCGAAACGGTACGCGGACGGGTCCGCCGGCGCCTTGATATGCCTTGTCCGCCCAGCATTTGAGTCCCGCATCGGCGAGGGCTTCGATGATGCTGTGCTGCCGCGCGGCGGTCAGGTCGTGAGTCGAGCCGGGCAGAGCCGGCGAGGCCCAGAGCAGCCGTCCGAACGGATCGGTGAGGACCTGGACGTTCATGCCGTGGCGTTTGTGTTTCCCGGAGTAGTACGGGGTGTCGGCGGCGATGCGGTCGATCGGCAGCAGGGTGCCGTCGAGGATCACGAACGCCTTCGTCCGGATCGTCTTCATCGCCTCGGCCAGGGACGGGGCGAGGGCGGCCAGGGCCTCGACGGCTTCACGTATGTAGCGGTAGACGGTCGCGATCCCGATGCCGAACCCGGCAGCGAGCTGGGCGTAGGTGTCACCGCACCGTAGATGGGCCAGGGCGAGCAGTGCCTGACGTGCGGCGGGAAGGCGCCGCCACCGCGTTCCGATCTCCTGCCGCCGGGCTGTCAGTTGTCTGGTCAGGAACCGCAGGGTGCGGCTGGACAGATCAATCGAGGACGGGTAGACAAGCACGCGAAGCTCCTGGCGGACACGGGTGATCTTGGTCGAGAACCCGTCTACCAGGGGCTTCGTCGTTGCGCAGGACAGTCCAACTCGCGGTCAGGTACCGCAGCTTGAAAAGGGCTCAGTAATGTGCATCCACAAACCAAGGCTGGCCGTCCTTCTACGACCCGAAGGACTCGGACGCTGTCGAGCTGATCCAGGACCGTTCGCTCGGAATGGTGCGGACGGAGGTGCGGTGCTCCCGCTGCGGGTCGCACCTCGGCCATGTCTTCGAGGGCGAGGGCTACGCGACGCCGACGGATCAGCGGTACTGCATCAACAGCATCTCGCTGCGGCTGACGCCGGACGAGGGCTGAGCGCGGCCGGCCGGCGCCGTTCGGGGCCGGCCGACCGACCCCGTTCGGGGCCGGGCGTGGTCGGCGGGGCTGTCGTGCCCGGCCGGCGCCGGCCTTCGTTCAGAGCACCTTGCGGTGGACCAGGGCCGACAGGATGAGCGTGCCCGGGAGCAGCGGGATCCAGGCCGTCAGGACGCGGTAGCCGATGACGGTGGCCGTCGACAGGCCCGCCGGGGCGCCCAGCGAGACCATCGTGAACACCATCGCCGCGTCCACCGGGCCGATTCCGCCCGGCGCGGGCACGGCGCCGACGGCGGTACTGGCGATCAGCAGCGCGAACACCACCTGGGCCCAGGACAGCGGCAGCCCGAGCGAGAAGCCGACCGCCGCGATCGTGCTGCCCTGGAGCAACGGGGCGACGGCCGAACCACCCCAGAGGGCGAGGACGCGGCTCGGCCGGGTGTGCAGGATCCGTACGTCGGTCAGGGCCGTACGGACCAGGTCGACGACGGGGCGGCGCAGCGAACGGACGATCGTCAGGAGCAGAACGGCGATCGTGAGGCCGAGCACCACGCTTCCCCCCGCGAGGAGCAGCGTCCGGCGGTCCGGGGCGAGTCCGCCGAGCCGGCGGGTGTCCTCGAGCGCCAGCAGGAAGAAGACCAGCACCGGGATCCGAGCCACCGGCTTGACCAGCGAGTACAGGGCGAGCGAGGCGGTGGCGCGAGCCAGCGGGATGCCCCGGCCCAGCAGGAAGCGCAGGGTGACGGCGTGGGCTCCGAGGCTCGACGGCAGGACGAGGTTGGCGGCGCCGGCGGCCAGCTGTGACGCCAGCAGCAGGCCGGGTGGCAGCCTCTCCGGGAGGGCGCCCTGCCGGATGCACGCGGCGACCACCCAGCCCAGCAGGGTGAAGAGGACCCCCGCGAGCAGCCACCGGGGATCGGCGTCACCCAGTTGGACGGCGCCGTCGTGCCAGGCCTGCCGGTCCAGCGCCGCCCACGTCCCGATCACCACGAGAGGGAGCAGCGCCAGGGCCAGCCGGGTGAGGCGACCGGGAGCCGTCAGAGCCGTGAGGCGGGTGGCGGAAAGGGAGTCACCGGTGCGTGCCCCGTCGCCGGGTGCCGGTGCGGTGACGGTGGCGGGGGCGGTGGCGGGGAGGCTGTCGAGCGGGGGCAGGGACACGGCGCACGTCGTCCTTCCGCGTCGCGCCCGGGTACGGACGGACGGATCCGAGGCGATACAACGGGGACGGGGAGAACGTTCCCGTTCGGTGTGACGTCACGGTGTCCGGGAGGGGAAGCGGGACCACCGTGTGAGCGACACGGCCGAAGACACCGACCGCGGTGACGAACGTACGACCCGTGGGGCGAACCCGCGACCGCAGAATCCGGCCTGGAAACCCGTAATCCGGCCCGGGAACCCCGGAATCCGGCCCAGGCGGGCGAAGCCCGGCCCCGGGGCGGCGACGGCGGCGGGGGCGGCACGCCGAGGTGTGATCCGGTTGCCGTGCGCGCGGCCGTCGTCGGGTGTGCGGTGTCCTCGGGTGTGCGGCCGGGGCCGTCGCCGGGGGCTCGGCGAGTCGCCGTCCGTGACGCGCGCGCACCCCCGATCCTGGCCTGACGTGCGGTCCTGGACTCCCCGGCCGAGGGCCGCGCGCCCAACGCCGTCCCCGTGCCGCCCCGGAACCTGTGGAGAACCATGGACGCCGACAGCAATCACCCCGAGGAGCCCCCGGGCACAGCGGGCGCGGATGGCGCCGCCGCACGCGCCGGTGACCACGCCGACGGCCCGGACACGCCCGTGCGGGCGCGTGCCGCCACGCTCCTGCGCCGCCCGAAGCTGTGGCTGGTACCCACCGTGCTGACGGGTCTGCTCGCGCTGCTGCTGTCGCTGCTCTACATGGGCGGCATCGTCAACCCGAACGGACATCTGCGCCGCCTGCCGATCGGCCTGGTCGACGAGGACACCGGCAAGCCCCCTCCCGGGCAACGGCGGAACGCGGGCGCCCAGGTCACCGCGGCCATCGCCGCGAGCGACACCTCCGGCGCGGCGGGCTGGCGCAGACTCACCAGCGCGCAGGCCCAGGACGAACTCTCCTCCGGCAAGATCTACGGAGCCCTCGTCGTCCCCCGGAACTTCACCGACTCCCTGACCGCGCTGACCACGGCGAACGCCACCGTCCGGCCCACCATGACGGTGCTGACGAACCCCGGTATGGGCAGCCTCGGCTCGTCCCTGGCCTCCCGGATCACCACGGCGGCGGCCCAACAGGTCTCCACGACCATCGGCAGACAACTCACGGCGTCCCCCGTCACCGCGAAGGCGGACGCCACGACGAGGCTGCTGCTCGCCGACCCCGTCCAGATCGTCACCCGGGTCGGACACCCCATCGGCGCGCACAGCGGTCTCGGGCTGAGCGCGTTCTACTACACCCTGCTCCTGGTGCTGGCCGGGTTCCTCGGCGGCAACCTCATCGGCACCGGCGTCGACACGGCCCTCGGCTACGCCGACACCGAGATCGGCCCCTGGCACACCCGCCGCCCCACCGTGCCCATCAGCCGCACCCAGACCCTGCTGCTGAAGATGGTCATGACCGCCGGGATCACCGTGCTCACGGTGTCCCTCGTCATGCTGGCCACCGTCGCGATCCTGGGCATGGACGCCACCCACCTGCCGCTGTTGTGGCTCTACTCGTACTGCGCGAGCCTGGCCGTCGGACTGGGCGTCCAGGCCATCAACGCGGCGTTCGGCGGGATCGGCCAGCTCGTGTCCATGTTCGTGTTCATCGTGCTGGGCCTGCCCTCCTCGGGCGCCACCGTCCCGCTCCAGGCGGTCCCCGGCTTCTACCGGTTCCTGTCCATCTTCGAGCCGATGCGCCAGCTCAGCGACGGGGTGCGCGCCATCCTGTTCTTCGACGCGCGGGCCGACGCCGGGCTCGGCCGCGCCTGGCTCATGATCGCCGTCGGTACCGTGCTCGCCCTCGTCTTCGGCTTCGCGATGACCCGCTACTACGACCGCAAGGGCCTGGACCGGCTGACCCCCCAGCCGCCCGCCCACCCGGCCTCCCGCCCCGCGGCATCCACCTGACGACCGGGCCGGAGGTCCGGCGCGCCGGAGCCCGTCCTCAGGTCATGTGCCGCAGGAGCGCGGTGACCGCGGGAGGGGTCTCGCCGCGGGGGTGGATCAGCATGAGCTTCCAGTGCGGCGCGTGCCGGGCGAACGCGTGGGTGCCGAGGCCCGGGAACCGCCCCGCGATCGAGGCGGGCATGACACAGACGCCCAGGTCGTCGCGGACGAGCTCGGCCGCGGCCACGATGTCGTCGACCTCGAAGGCCGGCTCCCGTTCCACACCTGCGGCACGGAAGGCCCGGTCCACGCAGAGGCGGATCGCCCAGCCCGGAGTGAACTCCACCAACGGAAGCCGGGCCGCCGCGCCGAGGGTGACCGTGCCGTCGGGGCCGGACGCGGTCAGCGCGCGCGCCGGGGCGGACACCAGCACCATCTCCTCGTACGACAGCAGCCGGGTCACCAGACCGCGCTGCCGCTGCCGGTCGAGCGCCACCACGGCCAGGTCGACGCTGCCCTCCCGCAGCCCGTCCCGGATGTCGGGGAGGGATCCCTGCCGCAAGCGCACCACCACGCCCGGATGCTCGGCGCGCAGAGCGGCCAGCGGCCGGTGCAGATCGGCCCAGACACCCCGTGCCGTGCCGATGGTGACCCGGCCCCGGAGCTGTCCCCTGACCAGGTCGACGGTCGCCCGCGCCTGCTCGGCCGCCCGCAGCGCGGCGCGCGCCGCCGGGACGAAGACCTCACCCGCCGGGGTCAGGGACACCCGGTGCGTGGTGCGGTCGAACAGCGGGGTGCCCAGCTCCCGTTCCAGCGCGAGGACGGCGCTCGACACGGCGGACTGCACCACGCGCAGCCGCTGGGCCGCCGCCGTGAAACCGCCCTCCTCGGCGACCGCGACCACGACCTCCATCTGCCGCAGATCCATCTCCACTCCCGGGACAGCAGCCGTCCTGGACCGGATCCCCGCCCAGGACCGGAATCCCGTCCTGTACCGATTGTCCCAGGACGTGATCGGCCGCGGGTGTCACGTCGCGCGGACACCGTTGCGCATCTCGCGCGGGCTCACCCCGAACCGCTGCCGGAAGGCGGTGCTCAGCGCGCTCGCCGACGAGAACCCCGAGGCGTGCGCGAGATCGGTGATCGTCAGGTGTTCGCAGTCGCCGCACCGGAGCCGTTCGCGGACCAGCCGCAGCCGCTCCTCGCGGATCAGGTCGCGGGGGGTGGTGCCCGCGTACTGGAGGGCGAGCTGGATCTGGCGCAGCGACCAGCCGAGGGCGCGGGCCATGGACGTGCCGGTGAGGCCGGGGTCGGCGGCGTTCTCGCGGACATGGCGGCGCACCACCGTCTCCACGTCGGACAGGTGCCGGGCGCCCTCGGGGCGGTCGTCGCCGGTGGTGAGCATGCACAGCAGCTCCACCACCCGGTCGGACACGGCGTTGAACTGCGCGTCGGTGAGGTTCTCGCGCTCGGCGTACAGACCGTCGAGCATCGAGCGGACGACCCGGCCGAGCCCCCTGCTCAGGTCCAGGCCGGTGGCCAGCGGCGACTTGCGGTTCAGCGGGCCGTCCAGCTCACGGGCCGGGATCGTGAGGACGAACGCCTGGGTGGAGGCGTCCTGGAGACACTGGAAGGGGGACCCGAACGAGACGAGCGTGCCCGTCCCCGGCGTCAGTCGTGCCTCCTGGCCGTCCTGGCGCAGGACGATCTCCCCGGTCAGCGGCAGCAGCAACCGGTAGTCCGCGTCGGGATCCTCGCGGATCTGCCGCGCGGTCCTGCTGTACTCGATCGCGTCCGACCGGAACCTGACGAGCTGGTACGCCTCGGAGCGCTGGCGGACCGTCTCGCCGCTGAAGTCGTCGGCACGGCCGTACCGATAGCCCATCCGGGACTGGTACGACCCGATGTGCTCGCTCCAGAAGTCGGCCCGCTCCGCCGGTTCCACCGAGCCCGTCGACCGGGCTTCCACCAGGTAGTTCCCCGTGGGCAAGGCCACCATCGACTCCCGTACGGGTGAGGGCAGTTACGCGGTGTCAGCCTAGTGCACACAGCCGGTGCGCATGGCGGCAACTTCCTTGCGCGTCGCGGAAAGCGCGAACGCCGGCATGCGGCTACCGTCGTCCGCCCCGTCAACTCGCGTACCTTCCCTCACTTTTCCCGCTCCTGCCCCGGCAATGCGTCTCCGTACAAGAGGACTTGAGGACCATGACCGAACGGATACCGGAGGCCGTGTCCTGGTGCCTGGCCGCCGGCCTGCTCGCCGTCACCGTGCTGCTGCTGCGCCAGCGCGGGATCAGCGCGCGGCAGCGCCGGCGGACCGACGATCTCACGGAGGACCTGCGGGCTCGCGACGAGGAGCTGCGCCACCTCGCCGAGGTCCGCCTGCCCGTCCTGGAGGACACCCCGCACCAGCCCGTCGCCCCCGACGCCCCTCTGCTCGACGCCCGTCTGGCCGGGACGGACTTCGCGAAGCACCTCGACGGCGTCCGGGAACGCTTCTCGGAGGCGGTGGGACACGCGCAGGCGCGCGCCGACCGGTCCGCGAAGTCCGCGCTCAAGGCGTCCATGCGCTCGATCCAGGCGCTCGCCAACGAGCAGCAGGTGTCCATCGCCGAGATGCAGGACCGCCACGACCACCCCGACGTCCTGCGCGACCTTCTCGAGATCGATCACACCAACGCCCAGTTCGGCCGGCGCGCCCAGGCGATCGCCGTGCTGTGCGGCTCCTGGCCCGGACGGCAGCGCGGCACCTCCGCGCTGACCGAGGTGGTGCGGGGCGCGACGTCCCGTGTCCGTGACTACCGGCGCGTCCGCGTCAACGGACAGGTCGGCCTCGCCGTCGAGAGCCGTGCCGTCGAACCGGTGGTCCTCGCCGTCGCCGAACTGCTGGACAACGCGGCACGCCACTCGCAGCCCGACACCACCGTCGAGGTCACCGTCCAGGCGGCGCACAACGGTGCCTGCGTGGTCGTCGACGACGCCGGTGTCGGCATGGACGCCGGAACGATCGAGCGGGCCGCCGGGCTGCTGACCGGCCGAGACCTGGTGGACGTGACCCGGCTCGAGGACCCTCCGCAGTTCGGCTTCGCCGTCGTCGGCGTCCTCGCCGCGCGGTACGGCTTCAGCGTCTCGGTGGACACCCGTTCCCCGTACGGCGGTGTGCGGGCGGTGGTGTTCCTCCCCGCGAAACTGCTCACGCATCCGGCCCCGGTCCCGGCCGCGCCGCCGGTGCCGCACACCCGGCGCGAGGCCGAGCCCGTCGGAACGACCACGGCCGGTGGTCTGCCGAAGCGGCGGCGCCGGGCCCCGCGACAGCCGGACGGCGCGGGACGGTCACCCGCTGTGCCCGCTGAGCCGCCGGTGTCCGCCGTGCCGCCCGTGTCCGCCGACCCCGCCGTGCCCGCCGAGGACGTCGGCGCCCGGTCGGCCGAGGAGAACGCCCGGCGCATGGGGGCGTTCGCCCGCGGCACCCGCTCCGGCCGCGCGGAGCAGGACAGCACCGCGACCCCGGCGGCCCCCCGGCCGCCGGACGCCCCCGTGCCGTCGTACGGAACACCCCGCCCGAGCGAAGGGAGCACACAGGGATGACCGCGCCCATGACCAACGAGCTGGGGTGGATGCTCGACGAGGTCCTGAAGGTGCCGGAGGCCCGGCACGCGATCCTGCTGTCCGCCGACGGCATGCTCCGCGCCCACTCCGCGGACATCGGCCGGGACGACGCCGAGCGGCTGGCCGCCGGGCTGTCGGGCGTGCAGTCGATCAGCCGCAGCACCGCCGAGTTCTGCGGCAGGCCGGAGACGCCCTGGCGGCAGACCCTGATCGAGTTCGCGCACGGGTACGTCTTCCTCGTCGCCGCGGGCGAGGGCACCCACCTGGCGGTGTCCACGACCGGGGACGTCGACATGGAGGCCGTCACCTACCGCATGCACAAGATGGTCGACCGGCTCGGCAAGGAGCTGACCAGCCCCGCCCGGCGGGACACCGGCAGCCCGGCATGAGACCGCCCGGACGTCGTCCCGGGGAGCGGCTGGTGCGGTCGTACGTCGTCACCGACGGCCGCTCGCAGCCCTCGCGCAACACTCTCGACCTCGTCACGCTGCTGATCGCCGCCGCCGGCCCGCCGCTCACCGGGCTGAGCCCCGAGAAGCGGCGGCTGATGGAGCTGTGCCGGCCCGGTGCCCTGTCACTGGCCGAGGTGGCCGGTCATCTGGAGCTGCCCGTCAGCGTCACCAAAGTCCTGGTCGCCGACCTGATGGACAGCGGTCACCTCGTCACCCGCGCGCCGATCCCCTCCGCCGGACCTCCGTCCGACACCCGCGTCCTCAAGGAGGTGCTCGATGGACTGCGCTCCCGGCTCTGACACCTCGTGTCTCCCCTCGTATCTGCCCGAGAGCGTGCGGACCGCGGTGAAGGTGCTGGTCGTCGGCCACTTCGCGGTCGGCAAGACCACGTTCGTCGGCGCACTGTCCGAGATGCGCCCGCTGCGCACCGAGGAGGTCATGACCCAAGCGGGCTCCTCCGTCGACGACTTGACCGGCACGCGGGACAAGGACACCACCACCGTCGCCCTCGACTTCGGCCGCGTCACCCTCAACGACACCCTGGTCCTCTACCTGTTCGGCGCCCCGGGACAGCGCCGCTTCACCGGACTCTGGCGGGACCTGACACGCGGCGCGCTCGGCGCGCTCGTCCTCGCCGACACCCGCCACCTGGACCGGTCCTTCGAAGTCATGGGCCTGCTGGAGGAGTTGGACCTCCCGTACGCGGTCGCCCTCAACGACTTCGACGGCGTACCCGAGTACGGGCTCGACGAGGTGCGCGAGGCACTCGACCTGCTGCCCTCCACCCCGTTGCTGCGCTGCGACGCCCGCGACCGGGTCTCCGCCACCGGGACGCTGATCGCCCTCGTCACCCATCTGCTGGCCCGCACCGGCGAACTGGAGACCGCGTGAACGCCGTACCGCCCCCCGGCTGCCCGGCCCGTCAGGCCCTGTACGGGCCGGAGTTCGCGGCGGATCCCACGGCGGTCTACCGGCTGCTGCGGGAGTCCGGACCGACCGCCCCCGTCGAACTCGCCCCCGGCGTCCGGGCCACCCTGGTCACCGGGTACGACGCCGCGCTGCACGTCCTGCGCAGCCCGGAGACCTTCTCCAAGGACCCCCGCCGCTGGAAGGACCTCGCCGACGGCACGGTCCCGGCGGACAGCCCGGTCCTCCCGATGATGACGTACCGGCCCAGCGCCCTGTTCACCGACGGCGAGGAGCACAGCCGGCTGCGGGGCGCCATCGCCGACACGCTCGCCCGCGTCGAGACCGGCGCGCTGCGCGGCTGTGCCGAACGCGGCGCCGACACCCTCATCGACAGGTTCGCGCCGCGCGGCACCGCGGATCTGCTCGGCGAATACGCCCAGGTCCTGCCGCTGCTCGTGTTCAACCACCTCTTCGGCTGCCCCGCCGGGCACGGCGTCCGGCTGGTCGAGGGCATGTCCGGGATGTTCGACGGGGTGGATTCCGAGAAGGCGTACGAACTGCTCATCGCCACCCTGGTCGACCTGGTCGAGCTGAAGCGGCGCCGCCCGGCCCCCGACATGACGTCCTGGCTCATGGAACACCCGGCCGCGCTGACCGACGAGGAACTGATCCACACCCTCGCCGTGCTGATGGGCGCCGGCACCGAACCCCAGCAGAACCTGATCGCGAACGGTCTGCGCCTGCTGCTGTCCGACGACCGCTTCGCGGGCGACCTCTCCGGCGGAACCCTGCCGGTGCAGGACGCCCTCGACGAGGTGCTGTGGACCGACCCGCCGATCGCGAACTACGCCGTGCACTACCCGCGTCACGACGTCGTGTACGAGGGCACGCCGCTGCGCGCGGGCGATCCGCTGGTGGTGAGCCTCGCCGCCGCGAACACCGACCCGGCCCTGACACACCATCGACTCATGGGAAACCGGGCCCACTTGGCGTGGAGCGCGGGCCCGCACACCTGTCCCGCGCAGGGCCCGGCGCGACTGATCGCGTCCGTCGCGGTCGAGAAGCTCCTGGACCGGATCCCCGACATCGAACTGGCGGTTCCCGTGGCGGAGCTGCGGTGGCGGCCCGGCCCGTTCCACCGCGCGCTCGCCGCCCTGCCGGTGAACTTCCCGCCCGCCCCGGTGGTCGGACGCGCCGACCGCCCGGAGCGGGCGCCGGCCGAGCCCTTTCCACCACCGCCGTTCGAGCCCCCGTCCCCCGGGGCCGACCGCCCGCGGACCACGTGGGCGCGGGCGGCGGCATGGTGGCGCGGGGAGTAGTCGCAGAGGAGTGCTAAGCGATACGGACCGGCAGCGAGCGGTGGCCGTTGGAGATGAAGGAGTCGACCGGCCGCAGCTCTTCCTCCGGGACGGCGAGCCGCAGGTCCGGGAAGCGGTCGAACAGGGCCGGAAGCGCGACCCGGGCCTCCAGGCGGCCCAGTGGCGCCCCCAGACAGCGGTGCACACCGTGGCCGAAGGCCAGGTGCTCCTTGTCGGCGCGGGTGACGTCGAACTGGTCGGCGTCCTTGCCATGGCGCTCGGGATCGCGCCCGGCGGCGGCGTAGGCCGCGAGGATCGCCTCGCCCTCGGCGATCACGGTCCCGTCGGGACCGCCGAGTTCGGAGAGGACGATGTCCTCGACGGCGTACCGCAGCGGCAGACTCGCGACCGGCGCGTCCGCCCGCAGGGTCTCCTCGACCACGTCGTCCCAGCCCGCGCGGCCCGCCCGGACGTGCGCGAGCTGGTCGGGCCGGGTGAGCAGGGCGTGCACGGCGTTGTCGATGAGGTTGACCGTCGTCTCGTGACCGGCGCTGATCATGAGGATCAGGGTGTCGAGGAGCTCCTGTTCGCTGAGCGCGGTGCCCTGCTCGTCGTCGGTGGCCGCGATGAGCCCGGAGGTCAGGTCGTCGCCGGGCGACTCCCTTTTGACGGCGACGAGTTCGGTGAGGATGACGATCAACCGACCGTAGGCGGCGGTCATTTCGCCCGGATCGGCGGAGGTGGCGAACATGCTGTCCACCAGCTCGCGCAGCTCGGGGCCCCGTTCCTCGGGCAGTCCGAACAGTTCGCTGATCACCTGGATCGGCAGCGGATAGCAGAACTCCTCGCGCAGATCGACGACCCGGGAACCGCGGCCCGCTTCCGCCACGCGGTCCAGGAGCTGCCGGGTGATCTCCTCGATACGCGGCTGGAGCGCGGCCGTCCGGCGGGCGGTGAACGCCTTGGAGACCAGCGTGCGCAGGCGCCGGTGTTCACCGCCGTACGCGGTGAACATGTTCTGCACGGCCACCCAGGTGAACAGCGGCCACTCGGGCGTGATCACACCGTTCGCCAGCAGGGGCCAGTGCTGTTCCGCGTCCTTGGACACCCGGGGGTCGGTGAGCAGCCGCTTGAGCAGCTCGGGACCGCTCACCGCCCAGGCCTCGACGCCCCCGGGAAGCTCCACCCGCGCCACTGGTCCTCTCTCGCGGATCCGGGCGGCCTCCCCGTGGATGTCGCCTCCGGTCGCGTCGATCACCAATGGACGTGGACTTCCCATCAGGAACCTCCTGGCAGTCGAACCCCGATTCGGCGTACGCCACGTCACGCTACGCGACGACGCGGCTCCGCCGGGATACGCCCGGTGCCGGTGCGTGCGGTGCCAACTTCCCTGCGCGTAGAGGCAATTGCGTTCGCCTGATACGCACAGGGCAAGCCAGTGAGGGTTCGGATCACGCCGCGGGGCTCGCCGCGGAGCCCGCCCCGGATCCCGCCGTGGGGCCCCGCCTCAGGCGGGTCCGCGGCGCAGCAGCCGTCTGCGCGGCTTCTGGTCGGGGAGCCAGCCGAAGGTGAGGCAGCTTCCGACGGCTCCGAGGAGCAGGCCGATGAAGAAGCCGCCGAGGTTGGACGTGACCCAGGTGCCGAGCGACAGCAGGATGCCCAGCAGGGAGTAGAACAGGCGCTGGGCCGGGTTGAAGAGGATCAGCAGGCCGCAGAGCAGCATCACGGTGGGCAGGAGATAGCCCGCCAGGCCCTGCATGCCGATGTGCAGGACGACCTTCAGCGACGCCTTCTCGGTGAGCAGGATCTCCGCCCCCGCGAGGGTGAGCAGCAGCCCGCCCCAGAAGGGGCGGTGGGCGCGCCACCGGCGGAAGGTTTCCCTGAGGTCCCGGGAGTCGTCCGTCCGTGACTCGGTACTCATCAGCAGCCTTGGTCGCTGAAGCGGAGCTTGAGGCCCGGCAGCTTGAACACCGCCGCAGTCGTCGCGTAGTTGGTCTGGCGCAGATTGGCGATGCGCACGGTGTCGGCCTGCTGGCTGAACACGCCCTTGGGGCCCTGGACCCCGGCCTTGTCGAGCGTGCTGGCGTCGTTGCCGATCTCGATGTTGTTGAAGGAGGCGTTGCCGGACAGCTCCGTGGAGTCGGTGGTCAGGTTGGTCGCCTGGACCTTGTCCGAGCCGCTGCCTGCCGTGATGAGCAGGTTGGTGCCCCCGAGGTCGACGCTCTGGCACAGGTGGTCGAGGGTCGCGTTCTTGATCGCCGAGGTGACGATGAGGACCTGGCCGCCCGTGTCGCCGGCGTTCGGGCTGTCCTCCGCCATGTTGTCGAGGCCGCCGAACTGCTCGAAGCCGGTGCCGTTCAGCTCGGTCGCGGTGACCGTGAACGGCATGCCGGAGATGGCGAACTGGACACCGAGGGCACCCTCCGCCGTGGCGATCATCAGCCCCGCGGCGACCGCGGTGGCGGGTATCGCCATCACGGCGGCGCGGCGCAGCCGGACCCGCCCGCGGCGGCCCTGTCCGGCGGCTGAACCGCTTTCCGGGGTCTCGGGCGTGGAACCGTTGGACGCCGTGGCGTCCGGGGACGAAGCCATGTCTGCTCCCTGGGCACGTTCGATGCGGGTGTCGATGCGGGTGGGGCTCCAGTGGCGCGTTGTCCTGGCGCGGACAGCAGCCGCCGCGTACGCCTCCTCGCGCCTCCCGGCGGTTGCAAGGGCTTTCTCGTTACGCGGCAGTAGCCGTCGAGGAAGTTACCGGGGGTTACACGTACGGGTCAAGGCACGTGTGGGAAAACCGTGCCCGTTGTGCCGCACCTGTGAACGGACGTCGGCAGTGGGGCCGTCCTGACCTCCAACTTCCTTACACCGCCTTGACGTTGACCCTTCATCAGGTCTACAACTCTCCCTGTTTCCCGGATCCGTGGCGCCGGATCCGTCGGCCGACGCGCCCGTCACCTCCCGGACCCCGCTCTGCGGGGCGGTCATGGCGTGTTCCGGAGTGGCCCTGGCGCGTACGCCGACACGGCGTGCCCCCCGGTCACTCCCCGTCCCGTGGCACCGGTGCGGTCACCTTCCCCCCGAGGGCCGTACCGGTCGCCCGGCTGTCGCCGTCGGCCCGTGGCGTACGGAGAAGGCGTCACGGACCGGCGGCGGTCTCTCCTCGCACCACTCCCGCGGGCGGGCCCGGCATCCTGGCCCGCCGTCGCGCGCGGCCCGTACCACCCGCACCTCCGCGCCACCTTCTCGACCCGCACCCCCGCGCCCCGGCGCGGTCAGGCACCCACACCCCCATCGGAGAAGAGGCACCCCCCATGCGTACTCGATCCCTGCTCGCCCTCGCCGGCGCCGTCGCGGCCCTCTCGGCGTCCGCGGTCGTCCCCGCCTCCGCGGACGACATCGCGGTGCTCACCACCGGCAGCGCCGGAGGAACCCCCGTAGCCGTCGGCGACGTCCTCACCGCCTCGCTGGCGAGCGGCACCAACGCCACGCTCTACTCCAGCGCGACCGGTACGAGCGGCGTCTCCTGTTCCGCGTCGACCTTCACCGCGACCGCCGCCGACAACCCGGCGTCCCCCGGCACGGCCACCGAGTCGCTCACCGGCCACACCTTCGCCGCCAGTTCGTGCAGCAGCAACGTCGTCGGCGTCCTCGGCGTCACCGGCATCACGGTCGACAACCTGCCCTACAGCACCGCGGTGGGCTCCGACGGAAGCGTCACGGTCACCCCGGCCGCCGGCTCCACCATCCAGACCACGGTCAAGCTGCGCTCCCTGCTGGGCACACTGACCTGCGTCTACCGGGCGGCGAGCCTCACCGGCACGGCGGACAACTCCGACAACAGTCTCTCCTTCACCAGCCAGCAGTTCACCAAGTTCTCCGGCTCGTCGCTGTGCTTCGCCAACGGCTACTTCACCGCGAAGTACGCCCCCGTGACCGACACCAGCCAGGCGGGCAGCCCGGCGGTGTACGTCAACTAAGCCCCACGGGAACCGGGTTCACTGCCGGCGTCGCAGCACCACGGCGACGCCGGCAGTGAGCAGCAGCGCCGCCCCGGCTCCTCCGGCGATCATGGGGAGCGCGGGTCCGCCGCCCGAGGTGCGCTCGGCGGCGGGCGTCAGATCGTCGGTGCCCGCCTGCACGGCCGCCGAACTGGCCGCGGGGGAGGGTGATTCGACGGCCGGTGACGAGGCCGTCGGGCTGGGGGTCGTGGTCGCCGAACGCGTCGCCTCGGGGGACTTCTTGGTGCTCTTGCCGGTCGTACCGCTTCCGGCGGTTCCCGAAGTCCCCGTCTTCCGCGCGGGCTTGGACGCCCCGCTCCCGCCGGAGAACACCACGTCCGAGCACGAGTAGTAGGTGTCCGTCGTGCTGGAGTTCTGCCAGATCGTGAACAGCATCTGCCGGCCGGTGCGGTCGGACGGCAGCGTCGCGTTGATCCGGTAGGCGCCGCCGACCAGCGCGGGATCGGTGACCGTGGCGAACGGCTTCTCCGGCAGGTCGGACCACTTCAGCGGCCTCGTCGGGCTGTAGCCCTGCTTGGTCAGATACAGCTTGAAGGTCCCCGTGTGCGCGATCGTCGAGCTGTACTTCATGTTCAGGGACGCGCCGGGCGTCAGACGCGTCGCCGGGAAGTCGGCGCGGGCCAGGTCGAGGCCCTTGTAGGCGGGCAGGCCCCCGCTGCACAGCTTGCCGTCCGGGATCACCGAGCGGTCCCGGCCGTTCACGCCGCCCACCCGCAGGTTGTCCCACGCCGTGAACGGCGAACCGTTCGCCGCGATCGCCGCCCGGCAGGCCGCCGTGCCCTGACTGCCGCCCTCGGGCGAGCACGCGTACACCCGGCTGACCGGAGACGTCGGCGCGCCGTGTGCCGACGCGGTCCCCGCCGCCCACGTCGTGAGCAGCAGTGGAGCCGCCAGGGCGACAGCGGCCGCGGTGGCGGTGCGGTAGGCGGTCATCCGGCGGGTCTCCTCGATGCGTGGACGAAGCGGTGTGCCGCCGTGCTCGGCCGGGACGCCTTCCTCGCACGGGGCACAGGGGGATACGGCTCCCGAGCGCCGTCCGTTCAGATCCGCAATCCGCGCGAATCGGGACCACCTCGCCGCACCGGGGACGGACGAGGGCCCAACACCGCCTGGATCGAGGGTTTTCCCGCTATCCCTCCTCTCCGCGCCCTGCCTATGGTTCAGCGCGACCACCGGGCGCGCCGCACCCCGGACTCACGGACGCGACCGCGCGGCACCCGCAACGGTCAACAGCTCGAAGTCGACCGCTGGGCTCTACGGGGGGAGGGGCCGCTCGGCGCGCAGCGCGTCGGACGGCCCCTTCTGCGCAGCCGGTACGGTGAGCCGCATGCACGATCCCGCCGCCCCCGTCCCCGCCCCCTTCGCCACCGGTCCCGACGACGCTCCGGTGGTGGTGAGTTCGGTGCGCGGCTCGTTCCCCTGGAGCGTGCTGGCCGAGCGGCATCCGGCGCTCATCCGAAAGGTGCGGGACGCCTTCCCGTACGGGCCCGAGCAGCGCCACGCGCTCGACGCGCTGCTGGAGAACTGCGCCGAGGGGGTCGTCGAACCGCTCTCGGAGCCGGCGGCGGACCGCGGCCGCTGGGACGCCTGGGGCGGCCGGGAGTACTACGGCCGGTCCTGGTTCGACCTGCCGTTCCTGTGGTCCGAGAGCTACTTCTACCGCAAGCTCCTCGAAGCCGTCGGCTACTTCGAGCCGGGCCCCTGGCGGGGCATCGACCCCTTCCGTCCCTTCAAACTCGCCGAACTGGACACCCCGGAGGCCGACGAGGAACTCGCCGCGCTGGACGACCTGGCGCGGCGGCCGGTCGGGGAACAGGAGGAGGCGCTGCTGCACGGCTCCCTGTGGGGCAACCGCGCCGACCTCGGATTCAGACTCGCCGGCACCGGGGGCGCGACGGCGGCCGAGTCCCCGCTCGTGGCGGACGACGCGGACGTGCTGCGCTCCCTGTTCGACGGCGGCGCCCTCTGTCTCGTCGCGGACAACGCGGGCCGGGAACTCATCCCCGACCTCCTCCTCGTCGACCACCTCCTCCGGCACGGCCGGATCGCACGGGCCGCCCTGCACGTGAAGCCGTACCCGTACTACGTGTCCGACGCCACGGCGGCCGACGTGCTGGACGCCCTGCGCCGGCTGACCGCCGCGAAGGGAGCGGCCGGCGAGGCCGGGAACCGCCTCTGGGCGGCCCTGTCCGAGGGACGGCTCACCGTCCGGACCCACCCGTTCGCCTGCGGCCCGCTGCCGTACGCGGATCTGCCCGAGGACCTGCGGCGGGAGTTCGCCGCCGCCGATGTGACCCTGCTGAAGGGCGATCTGAACTACCGCCGGCTCATCGGCGACCGGCTCCACCCCGCGACCACCCCGTTCGCCGCCGCCACCGCCTACTTCCCCGGCCCGGTCGCCGCGTTGCGGACCCTCAAGTCCGATGTTGTCGTCGGACTCGGCCCCGCCGTCGTGGTTGCCCTCGACGCCGCCGAGGGCCACCGGTGGCGCACCGGCGGAACCCACGGCCTGATCCAGGCCAGACGCTGATCCAGGCGAGGCGCTGATCGGGGCCGGACGCCCACCCGGGCGAGGTGCTGATCGGGGCCGGACGCCCACTCGGGCGAGGTGCTGATCCGGTTCCGACGTCGATCCGGGCCCGACGCGGCCGATCACCCGCCGTCGGGGCCGCCCGGTCGCGCAGACGGCTGCGAGTGGGCGGGAAGCCCGTCGGGGGCGGTTTCCGGTTCGGTTCACGCGATGGTGTGATCATGTCCTGGCCTGCGGATGTGCCCGCGGAGGCCTGGGTAGGGCCCGGCCATGACGCAGCCGTTCCAACTCCCGTACTTCTACATGCCGTACACCGCCCGGCTGAACCCGCACCTGGACGAGGCGCGGGCGCACTCGGTCGAGTGGGCCCGCGACATGGGCATGCTCGAAGGCTCGGGCATCTGGGATCAGTCCGACCTCGACGCCCACGACTACGGCCTGTTGTGCGCCTACACCCACCCCGACTGCGACGGACCGGCCCTCTCGCTCATCACCGACTGGTACGTGTGGGTGTTCTTCTTCGACGACCACTTCCTGGAGACCTTCAAACGCACCCAGGACCGTGCCGGCGGCAGGGCCTACCTGGACCGCCTGCCCCTCTTCATGCCCCTCGACCTGTCGACGCCCGTCCCCGAACCGGAGAATCCGGTCGAGGCGGGACTCGCCGACCTGTGGGCGCGCACGGTGCCCTCGATGTCCACGGACTGGCGCCGCCGGTTCGCCGTGTCCACCGAGCACCTGCTCAACGAGTCGATGTGGGAACTGTCCAACATCGACGAAGGACGGATCGCCAATCCCGTCGAGTACATCGAGATGCGCCGCAAGGTGGGCGGAGCCCCCTGGTCGGCGGGGCTCGTCGAGTACGCGACCTCCGAAGTGCCCGCGTCCGTCGCGGAGTCGAGGCCGCTGCGCGTCCTGATGGAGACGTTCTCCGACGGAGTCCACCTGCGCAACGACCTCTTCTCCTACCAGCGGGAGGTCGAGGACGAGGGCGAGCTCAGCAACGGCGTCCTCGTCCTGGAGACGTTCTTCGGCTGCACGACACAGGAGGCCGCCGAGACCGTCAACGACGTCCTCACCTCGCGCCTCCACCAGTTCGAGCACACGGCGCTCACCGAAGTACCCGCCCTGGTCGCCGAGAAGGGGCTCACCCCGGCGGAGGTCGCCGCCGTCGCCGCGTACGCGCAGGGCCTCCAGGACTGGCAGTCCGGCGGCCACGAATGGCACATGCGCTCCAGCCGCTACATGAACAAGGGGGTCGTCGAGGAGGCGCGGCCCTTCGGCATGGGCGGGTTCGGGACGTCCGCCGCGGACGTCGGGGCGCTGCTCTCCGCGGCCGGGGCGGAGCGGCTGCGCGCGTACACCCACGTCCCGTTCCAGAAGGTCGGACCCTCCCTGCTCCCCGACTTCAACATGCCCTTCGAGGTCACCCTCAGCCCGCACCTCGCGGGCGCCCGCGACCGCCTCGGCACCTGGATGCACGCCATGGGCATGCTCCAGGAGGGCGTCTGGGACGAGGACAAGCTCATCGCCTACGACCTCCCGCTCTGCGCCGCGGGCATCCATCCCGACGCGACACCCGAGGCCCTCGACCTCAGCTCGCGGTGGCTGGCCTGGGGCACCTACGGCGACGACTACTACCCGCTGCACTTCGGCAACCGCCGTGACCTGGCCGCCGCCAGGCTGACCACCGCGCGCCTGTCCGCCTGCATGCCCGTCGAGGGCGAGGACACGCCCGTCCCGGTCAACGGCATGGAGCGCGGACTCATCGACCTGTGGCGGCACACCACCGCGGAGATGACCCCGGAGGCCCGGACCACCCTGCGCGCCGCGGTGGACGTGATGACGGAGAGCTGGCTGTGGGAGCTGTCCAACCAGGCGCAGCACCGCATTCCGGACCCGGTCGACTATCTGGAGATGCGCCGGGCCACGTTCGGCTCCGAGCTCACCATGAGCCTGTGCCGCCTCGGACACGGCCGGACGGTCCCGCCGGAGGTCTACCGCAGCGGTCCCGTCCGGTCACTGGAGAACGCGGCCATGGACTACGCGATGCTCCTGAACGACGTCTTCTCGTACCAGAAGGAGATCGAGTACGAGGGAGAGATCCACAACGGCATCCTCGTCGTGCAGAACTTCTTCGGCTGCGACTACCCGACAGCGCTCGGCATCGTCCATGACCTGATGACCCGGCGCATGGAGCAGTTCCAGCATGTCGCCGCCCGCGAACTGCCCGTCCTGTACGACGACTTCGAGCTCTCGGAGGAAGCGCGCGGGATCATGCGGGGCTATGTGACGGAGCTGGAGAACTGGCTGGCCGGAATCCTGAAGTGGCACCAGGACTGCCGCCGTTACGGCGCGGCGGACCTGGCCCGCCGCGCCCACGGCTTCGTCCCGGACCGGGCGCCCGCACCGCCGCTGCCCCGGCAGGCGCAGCCCGTCCCCCTCTGACGGGACGGCAATCCCACTCGTCCGGGAACGGCCGCGTCAGTCTCACTCGTTCGGGGATCGTCGCGCACCGGGGCGAGGGGTAGGGCAAGAGCCGAAGGCGGTCCGTAGCACATCTGCCGGAGGCGACCCATGGAACAGACCGCGTTGCGGCCCAAGCCGATGCCCGGCCGGGATCCGGGCGGCGGCACCCGTCCGCCCGGAGGCATCCGTCCGCCCGGTGGGGCCGGGCGCCCACGCGCGGGGCGGCGGCGCGGGAGGCGGGTGGTCACCGTGCTCGCCGGGGTGTCCGCCGCAGCGGTTCTCCTCCTGTCGGGCGTGGGGCTCGGCGCGGTGGGCGCGACCGTGATCGGCGTGGGCGGGCTGGACCTCCAGCGGCAGCCGGGCACGGCGGGGCAGCCACGGCGGGCCTCCGCCGGATCCGAGGCACCGGGGCAGGACGCTTCGGGGCCGCCGGGACCGGGCGTTTCCGGGGCGCGGCGGTCCGGTGCGTCCGGAGTGCCGGGGGTAGGCGGCCCGACGGCGGAGTCCGCCGGTGGCGCGCCGCTCCGGTCGGGGGAGTCAGGGCGGCAGTCCGTACGGGGGACCCTCGGCGTGGAGGCGGTCGACGAACCCGGCGGCGGCGCGCTCGTCGTGGGCGTCCACCTGCCCGGTCCCGGCTACACCGCGGGCCTGGTCCGCGGCGACGTCGTGCTCGGCGTCGACGGGACCGGGATCACCTCGGCCGCCGACCTCGCGCGCGCGGTGGCGGACGCGCCGCCGGGCAGGGAGGTCACCCTGCGCGTGCGCCACGCGAGCGGCGGCCGCGAGTACCTGTCCGCCGTCCCGGGCACCGCGACCTGACGCCCCGGCCCGCGCTTCGAGGCGGCCACGGCGCCCGCCCCGCCGACCACAGGCGCCCGCCCCGCCGACCACAGATGCCTGCTCCGGTGACCACCGGCGCCTGCTCCGGCGACCACGGGCGCCCGCCCCGCCCACCGCGGGCGCCCGCCCCGCCCACCGCGGGCGCCCGCCCTGGCGGGTACAAGGGAAAAAGGGCTGGTCAACGGAGTCGCGGCCCGTCACGATGGCCGCATGCTGAGCACCCTCCTCGCCTTTCTCGGCGCCTGTACCCTCATCGCGGCCTCGCCCGGACCCAGCACCGTTCTGATCATCAAACGGTCGCTGGGCAGCCGGCGCTCCGGGTTCATGACCGTGCTCGGCAACGAGACGGGCGTCTTCCTGTGGGGCGCCGTCGCCGCGTTCGGCCTCACCGCCCTGCTCGCCGCCTCCGAGATGGCGTACGGCGTCATGCGGGTCGTCGGTGCCGTCGTGCTCGTCGGCTTCGGCGTCCAGACGCTGTGGCAGGCACGCCGCTCCGGGAGAGCCGCCGACGGCGGCTGGGAGGGCGCGGAGAAGAGCGCCTGGGCGTCCTACCGGGGCGGCCTGCTGCTCAACCTCGCCAACCCGAAGGCGGCCGTCTTCGCGATGTCCTTCCTTCCGCAGTTCGTGCCCGAGGGCGCCCCGCACCTGCCCGCCATGCTCGGACTCGCCGCGCTCTGGGCGGTCTACGAGGTGGGGTACTACGGCGTCTACGTGTGGTTCGTCGGCCGGATGAGGTCCGTGCTGTCCCGGGCGGGCGTGCGCCGGCGCCTGGAGCAGGTCTCCGGAGGCGTCCTGCTGCTCCTGGGGGCCCGCCTCGCCCTGGAGGGCTGACCCGGGGGCGGGCGCGAACCGGCTCGCGCGCACCCCGTCGGAGGGGCAGGATGCTGCCGTAGCCCCCCGGGGAACTCCGCACACACGGAGGCATGGATGACCGCCGCCACACCCGAGCCCTTCACCGCCGACGACTACGCGGCCCGCATGCGGCGCGCCGCCGAGGCCGCGGCCGCCGCCGGGCTCGACGGCGTCCTGGTCGCGCCGGGGCCCGACCTGGTGTGGCTGACCGGGTACCGCCCGGTGGAGACCGAGCGGCTCACCCTGCTGGTGCTGCGCGCGGGAGCCGACCCCTCCCTCGTCGTGCCCACCCTGGAGGCGCCCGACGCGGCCAAGTCGGCCGGCGCGCCCGCGATGACCCTGCACGACTGGACCGACGGCCAGGATCCCTACGGGGCGGCCGCGCCCCTCCTCGACAGCGCCGGCCGCTTCGGCGTCAGCGACAACGGCTGGGCCCTGCACCTGCTGGGCCTCCAGAAGCGGCTCCCCGGCACCCGCTACGCGGCCCTGACCGAGGTCCTGCCGATGCTCAGGGCGGTCAAGGACGCGGCCGAGCTGGAGCGGCTCGCGTCCGCCGGAGCCGCGGCGGACGCGGCGTTCGAGGAGATCCGCAAGGTCCGGTTCGCGGACCGCAGGGAGTCGGAGGTGTCGAACGACCTCGCCGACCTGCTGCGCCGGTTCGGACACTCCCAGGTGGACTTCACCATCGTCGCCTCGGGCCCGAACGGCGCCAACCCGCACCACGAGGCCGACGAGCGCGTGATCGAGACCGGCGACATGGTGGTCCTGGACTTCGGCGGCCTCAAGGACGGCTACGGCTCCGACACCTCCCGAACCGTCCACGTCGGCGAACCGGACGACGAGGAGCGCAAGGTCCACGACATCGTCCGCGAGGCCCAGGAGGCCGGTTTCCGCGCCGTGCGGCCCGGGGCCGCCTGCCAGGACGTCGACCGCGCCGCGCGCGCCGTCATCGAGGCCGCCGGGTACGGCGAGTACTTCATCCACCGCACCGGGCACGGCATCGGCGTCACCACGCACGAACCGCCCTACATGGTCGAGGGCGAGGAACAGCCCCTCGTCCCCGGCATGTGCTTCTCCGTGGAGCCGGGCATCTATCTGCCGGGCCGCTTCGGCGTCCGTATCGAGGACATCGTCACGGTGACCGAGGACGGCGGACGCCGGCTCAACAACACCTCCCGCGAGATGGTGATCGTCGACTGACGCGCACCCACCGACCGAGCGGCCCGCCCCGCCGCACCCGCCCCCGGACGACAAGGGCGCGACCATGAACCGGACACCGGCACCCGCACCGACCCCCGCTCCGGAACCGACCCCGGACGCGGTCCGTCGGCTGGTCCGCGCCCTGCTCTTCGACGACGCCGCGCCGGGCCCGGGACCGGACGTGCGGCCCGTCCGTGAACACGGCGGGCGCTTCACCTGGTGGGTGGGCCGGCACCATGTGCTGCGGCTCGCCCCGGACCGCGAGGCCTCCCTGCGACAACGGCGTGAGCTGCGGCTGCGCGACCTGGTCCGCCCCTTCGTCGGGGGCGCCGTGCCCATGAGCGTCGCACGGGGCGAATGGGCGACCGGACTGACGTACACCCTCGACACCTTGGTGCCCGGCGTGTCCGGCGAGGAGCAGGCCGTCTCGGCTCTCGGCGAGGCCGACCTGGCCGACCTGCTGACCGGGCTGCGCGAGGTCCCCGTAGGGCAGGCCGAGACGCTGGGGGTGCCGCGGACCCCGCCGCGCTCCCTGGAGGCACTGCGGGCCGCCGCCGTACGGGCCGCCGGACGGCTGCCCGCCGAGGAGTTCGACCCCGCCCGGTTCGACCAGCTCGCCGCGCCGGCCGCCGTCCAGCTCGGCGCGCAGCCCGGCGCCGCCGTCCTCGTGCACCACGGACTCCTGGGCGAACACCTCGTGGTCAGCCCCGACGGCCGGGTGCGGGGCGTCCTCGACTGGGCCGGCGCGGTGACCGGGGATCCGGCCGAGGACATCGCGGGGCTCGCCCTGGCGGTCGGCGCCCCCGCGGCCGTACGCGCCGCCACCCTCGCCGGGTACGGCGCCCGCCCCTGTCTGCGGGGCCTGTGGCTCGCCCGCTGCGACACCGTCATCCGGCTCGCCGACCGCCTCCACGACCGCGACTCCGGACAACTCGCGCTCCTGGAGGCCCGGTTGGCGCGCGCCTGGGAGTCGATCCTGCTGGAGCGGGTCACGGACCCGAGGGACGGGCCGGACGAGGCTCCGTAGGGCCGCCCGCGCCAGGCGTCCTCACCCCTGGGTCAGCACCACGCACGACTCGCCCGGCACGTTCAGCACCCCGTCCGGGCCCGGCGCCTCGACCGGTTCCCAGGCCGCGAGGACGTGCGCGCGGCGGATGCCGAGGGGAATCGGGGCCGGGTCCTTGCCGAGGTTCACGGCGATACGTACGTCCCCGCGCCGGACGGCGATCCAGCGGGCCCCCGGATCGTGCGCGACCCTGACCGCCGCGAGATCGGGGGCCGACAGGTCGGCCTGGCCCACGCGCAGGGCGATCAGCTCGCGGTACCAGGCCAGCAGGCGCGCGTGCGGGGCCCGGTCGCGTTCCGACCAGTCGAGACACGAGCGGTCCCGGGTCGCCGGGTCCTGCGGGTCCGGCACGTCCTCCTCGGCCCAGCCGTGCGCCGCGAACTCCCGCCGTCTGCCCCGCCGTACGGCGTCCGCGAGCTCGGGGTCGGTGTGGTCGGTGAAGAACTGCCAGGGAGTCGTGGCGCCCCACTCCTCGCCCATGAAGAGCATCGGCGTGAACGCCGCGGTGAGGGTCAGCGCGGCGGCGCAGGCCAGCAGCCCGGGGGAGAGGGCCGCCGACAGTCGGTCCCCCTGGGCGCGGTTGCCGATCTGGTCGTGGGTCTGGGTGTAGCCGAGCAGCCGTTGCGCCGAGACCCGCGCCCGGTCGAGCGGACGGCCGTGGTGCCGCCCGCGGAAGCTGGAATAGGTGCCGTTGTGGAAGAAGCCCGACGTCAGCGTCTTGCACAGCGCGGCGAGCGGGGGGTGCGCGAAGTCCGCGTAGTAGCCCTGCGCCTCGCCGGTCAGGGTGGTGTGCAGCGCGTGGTGGAAGTCGTCGTTCCACTGGGCGTGCAGCCCGAGGCCGCCCTCCTCGCGGGAGGTGATGAGCCGCGGGTCGTTGAGGTCCGACTCGGCGATCAGGAACAGCGGCCGGCCCAGGTCGCCGGCGAGCGCGTCCACGGCCGCCGACAGCTCCTCGAGGAAGTGCACCGCCCTGGTGTCCCGCAGCGCGTGCACCGCGTCGAGACGCAGCCCGTCGAGCCGGTAGTCGCGCAGCCAGGCCAGCGCGCTGCCCACGAGATACGCGCGCACCTCGTCCGAGCCGGGCGCGTCCAGGTTCACCGCGGAACCCCAGGGCGTCTGGTGGGTGTCCGTGAAGTAGGGCCCGAACGCGGGCAGATGATTGCCGGACGGGCCGAGATGGTTGTGCACGACGTCGAGGACGACGCCCAGGCCGAGTTCGTGCGCCCGGTCGACGAAGCGCTTCAGCGCCTCGGGGCCGCCGTACGGCTCGTGCACCGCCCACAGGGAGACACCCTCGTATCCCCAGCCGTGCCGTCCGGGGAACGGGCACAGCGGCATCAACTCGACGTGCGTCACACCCAGTTCCGCCAGATGCCCGAGCCGCTCCGCCGCCGCGTCCAAGGTGCCCTCGGGGGTGTACGTCCCCACGTGCAGTTCGTAGAGGACCGCGCCCGGCAGTGCCCGTCCGGGCCAGTCGGCACGCCACGCGTACCCGCCGCAGTCGACCACCGCGCTCAGTCCGTCCGGCCCGTCCGGCTGCCGGCGCGAGCGGGGATCGGGCAGGACCGGACCGTCGTCCACCGCGAACCCGTACCGGGTCCCCTCCGCCGCCTCGGCCTCTCCCGACCACCATCCGGCACGCACGGGATCACGGTCCAACGCGCGCGTGACACCGTCGCAATGGAGCGTCATCCGGTCGGCCCGTGGTGCCCACACCTCGAATCGCATGGACGTTTCCCCCTCGTCGGCTCGTGGTGACCCAGCCCGTCCATGGTGCTCCACGAGAGATCAATTCGCCTTCGGATCCACCCTTTTGCCGCGTGTTCGTCGCCCTTTGGTCGCGCGAACGGCCGCACCCGGTCCCACCAGCCGTTTCCGGGTCTTCTGGACACCCTGTCGTTACTGGCAGACAATCACGAACGTGACGTCGTCCTTCGAGTTCCATCCGTACCCCGCGCGGCTGTCCGACGCGGAGCGCGACCGGGCGCTCAAGTCCCTCCGTGACGGCGTCGCGCTCGGCCGCCTCTCGCACGACACGTTCGTCCGCCGCATGGAGCTGGTCCTGTCCGCGCGCCGGTCCGAGGAACTCGCCGTGCTCACCGCCGACCTGCCCGCCGGCGAGGAGGGCTCCGGGCGGCGCTGGTCGAAGGTCGTGTTCGGCACGGTGGAGGCCGTGTCCGGCTTCACGGTCCGGCTGCGCCGGGCCTGGCAGGCCGAGCGACTGCCCAAACTGCAACTGCCCGACCCGGGCGACTCCTATCCGCTGCGCATCGGCCGCGACCCGGCCAGCGGACTGCGCCTGAACCACGAGACGGTGTCCCGGGTGCACGCCGAACTGCGCCGCCAGGACGGCGTGTGGGTGCTGCGCGACCTCGGGTCGACCAACGGCACGACCGTCAACGGGCGGCGCGTCATCGGCGCCTCCGTCGTGAAGGACGGCGACCAGATCGGCTTCGGCCGCATGCTGTTCCGCCTCACCTCGGGCTGAACCCCGGCGCCACGCCCCGGGTTGCGTTCCGGCGCCCCGCCCCGGGCCGCGATCTCGGGCGCCGCGCCCCGGCCGCACCGCGGTGCCGCGCGGGGCGCCCGGGAGAGCCCCGCGCGCCCGGCCTCCGCGCCGTCCTTCCGCCGCGGCGGTGTTGACGTACCCCCCGACTCGTGACTGACTGTGCGTACTTCATGTACATCTGGTGAAACGACGGCACTGTACGAGTGGAGGTGTGCCCTGCCGCCACTGCGCCGCTACCCGACCGTGGACGAACTCGGCGTCCGCGCCGCCGCGCTCGTCGCCCGGCGCCCCGACGAGGCCCGGCTGCGCCAGGTGGGCACCTCCCGGGCGGGCACCCCGATGCTGCTCCTGTCCGTCGGACACGGCGGCCGCCAGGTCCTCGTCGTCGCCGGACCGCACGCCAACGAACCCGTCGGCGGCGCGACCGCCCTCAGACTGGCCGAACGGGCCCTCGCCGACCCCCGCCTCACCGAGGGCGCGGACGCCACCTGGAACCTGCTGCTCTGTCTCGACCCCGACGGCTCCCGCCGCAACGAGCCCTGGCTCCAGGGCCCTTACACGCTCGGCCACTACTTCCGGAACTTCTTCCGGCCCGGCTTCCTCGAACAGCCCGAATGGCTGCCCGACGGCGCGGACGGCGCCGCCCTGCCGGAGACCCGGGTCCTGCTCGCCCTCCAGGACGAGCTGAGGCCTTTCCTCCAGTGCTCCCTGCACGGCGTCGACGTCGGCGGCGCCTTCGTCGAGCTGACCCGCGACCTGCCGGGCCTCCCGCAGCGCGTCGCGCACAGCGCCGCCCGCCTCGGCATCCCGCGCGAACTCGGCCCCTACGACACCCTGTACTGGCCGGCGCTCGGCCCCGCCGTCTACCGCGTCCCGCCGCCGCGCGGGGGAGACCTGGCCGCCGCCATCACGGAGGCAGCGGTCGACTCCACCTGGTTCCACCCCCAGCCGCACGGCACGGTCACCGCGATCGTCGAGGCACCCATGTGGGGCGTCGGCGCCGTCGAGGACCGGACGCGCCCCGCCGATCCCGACGCCGTGCTGCGCTCCGTCAGCCGCACACTGCGGCACGACACCGAGGTCCTGGAGGACATCCTGGCCCGGGTGCGGCCCGGCCTCGGCGGCTCGCCCGACGCACCCCGGCTGCTCGCGCCCGTCGACGACTATTTACTGGTCGGCCCCGGACTCGCCGACTCCTGGGACCCCGACGTGCGCGACGCCGGGGGACGCGCCCTGCCCTCGCTCGACACCGCCCGGCTGACCGCCCTGCGCCTCGCCGGGCGGCGGGTCGCGCTGCGCACGGCCGGACTGCTGCACCAGTTGGTCACCGCCTCCGGGCGGGACCCGGGCGAGGCGCTGCCCGAGCTCGACCGGCTGATCGACGCGTGGTGCGCCGACTACCGCGACGGCTGCGGAGCGCGCTGGATCCCGGTCGCGCGCCAGGTCGAGTACCAGGCGCGCGTCGTGCTCGCCGCGTTCGACCTCGCGGGGCGTCCCGGCGGCACGCGTTCCCGTTCGGGTGATTCCGGGTGGACCGCGCAGGCCACCGTGCCGATGCACCGGGAATGACGACGACACCTCTTCGGGCGATCCGCGCCGGCCTGCTGGTCCCGCTCGCGCTCCTCCTGGCGGGCGCGGTCCCCGCCGCCCACGCGACCCCTGGACACGGACGGCCCGGCACCTGGCTCCGCCTCGTCGTCACGCGCGGCGACGCCCGCTCCGGCGACACCCGCGGCGTCCTGCTGCGCTGCGATCCGCCCCGGGGGCACGCCCACGCCGCCGGCGCCTGCCGGCAACTCGCGGCGGCCGGGGGCGACATCGGACACGTCCCGCGCAGGTCCGGCGTCATGTGCCCGATGCTCTACGCGCCGGTGACGGCGTCGGCGTACGGGGTGTGGGAGGGCCGCCGGGTCGACTACCGGCACGCGTTCTCCAACTCCTGTGTGATGAGGGCGGAGACGGGCGCGGTGTTCGACCTGCCGGTCTGAGTCAGGCGGCGCCCTCGCGTGCGTGGCGGGCGGCCGCCATCACCGTACGGGCCTGGTGCTCGACCTGGTTCTCCAGCGGCACCCAGCGCGCGCGGAAACGTTCGGCGAAGGCGTCGCTCCAGCCGGCGACCAGCTCCTCGAGGTGGGGTGCCTCGCGGTCGTCGGCCTCCTGGAGGACGCGCAGCAGCATCGACGCGGCCCGCAGCGGGATCCGCCGGCCGAACGCGTCCACACTGCCCACGTACGCCATCGTCGTGTCCGCGGGGAGCGGCTGCGACCAGTCCGCGGCGAGCCCCGGCACCAGGTCCAGCGCCCACTTCGAGGCCCGCAGAAGGGGTCCGTCGGGCCCCCGCAGCCGGGGCAGGGCCCGCCCGAGCACCGCCTCCACCTGTCCCGCGTCCGCCACCAGCCGGTGGGCCAGGCGCCGCATTGCCGCCGCGGGCGCGGGGTGCGGCGCCGGGTCGTCCACCAGGTCGCTGGCCCACATCGGCACCTCGACGACGGCCGTCAGACCGCCGTACCGATGGGCGTGGTACCAAGTGCTGTGCCGGGCGTCGTCCGGCATGCTCGGGTACGCCGCGTCCGAGCCCGGGGCCGGCATCACGTGCACCCCCGGCCCCGAGGCGGGCCAGCCCGCGGCGTCCGAGGCGGCCGTCTCCACCGGGATGCGCAGCTCCGCGGCCGACTTGGCGAACGGCTCCGCGAGACCCGGGATGTCCCTGGTCAACTGCACCCAGCTGCCGCCCAGATCGGTGCCGTGCAGCGTCACCTGGAGGTAGGGCCGCACCTCGTCGATGACCCGGGTCAGCGCCCGCGTCTCCGGCGGCAGCCGGTCGGGCGGCAGGACGGAGGGCGACCACTCCGGCTGCTCGGGTCCGGCCGGACGGAAGAACCCCAGGTGGTAGTCGAGGAGGGTCCGCGGCGCCGGGGTCACGTGGAGGCTCGCCCCGTCCGGGTCCGCGCAGAGCAGGAAGTGCCAGGAGGTGTCCCGGCGCAACTCCCGCCCGGACAGCACACGTTCGGCCAGCGACAGCAGCGTCGAACCGCCCGTCGGTTCATTGGCGTGGGCCCCCGCCACGACGAGCACCGCGCGCCGGGCATGGCCGACGGACAGCAGGTGGAGGGGCCTGCCCGCGCGGGAGGCGCCCACTTGCCTGAGGACGCAGAGATCGGGCCGGTGGGCCGCCAGCGCGCAGGCGGACGACACGATTTCGGTCACACTGGGGTAGCGCAACTCCGGCAGATGACTCACCCCCGACTTGTCCGCCCTGCGTCGCTTTTGGCAGTACTCCACGGTCTCGGAGAACTGTCAAGGACGCGTCGGCGCGGCCCGGCGGGAGCCCTGGTGGCATTTTCCGCTGGCAACGGGCAGCGGAAGGTGCGCGGGCTTCCCCGGCCGGAGCGGACCGCGTCCCGCAGGCCTGCGGAGAACCCGGAGGCGCGCCGCGGAAGGGGCGCCCGGGAGGAGACGGGCGGCGTACGCGCGCGCCACCGGCGGGCGGGCCGGTTCGACGTACGCGATTCACTCGTCCGGGTGTACGGGACCTGCGGTCCCGGGTGGGCGGTGGTCCACTCGGAACAACCGCGCGCGGGTCCGGCGCGCAGACCCGAGGTGGTGGCCCGCGGTGCTGTGTCCACACGGCCTTCCCGGCGAAGGCGCCCCGACGGCGACCCGCACCGGCCCACCGGCCCCCGCGGGCGCGTCGGTGATCCCGTCCGCCCCCGCCCCGACCCGCCCCCCTCACCCGTCCGCCCCGTCCCGCCCCTCGCCGGACGGGCCGTGCGGCCCGTACACGCCGCCGTGCGGGCCGTCCGCGCGCGTGGTCGCCCCCGCGAGCCTGCTCGACCCGGGGACCGAGCGCGATCCCCACCCGCTCTACCGCACCCTGCGCGGAGACTTCCCCCTGGTCCACGACGAACCGTTCGGCGCCTGGCTGATCAGCCGCTACGCCGACGTGCGCGCCGCGCTCGCGGACCCGCGGTTCGCCGCGCCGTCACCCGGACCCGGGCCCGCCCACGGGGAGGACCACGCGCACGGCGCGTACGGGGCCGCCGTGTCCGCGGCGCTGGGGGACCGGATGCCGGCCGGCCTCCGGGCGGGCGTCGAGCGCACCGCCCACGTCCTCGCCAGCCGCCTGGTGAGCCGTCAGGAAGCGGATCTCGTCGCCGAGTTCTGTCAGTGGCTGCCCGTCGCCGCCGCCGTCACCGCGCTCGGACTGCCGTACGAGGACACCGCGCGCGTGCACGCCTGGTGCCGGACGGGACTCGACCACCCCGGGGGCCACGGCCCCGGACTCGACGCCTGGCTGCGCCCCCATCTGGTCCGCCGCCGCGCCCACCCCGGCGACGATCTGCTGTCCGCGCTGTGCGCGGCCCGCCCCGGCGGACGGCCGCTGCCGGACGAGGTCGTGACCGGGCTCGCCGGGACCGTGCTGGGCGCGGCCGGCGGGACGACCGCGCGCGCCCTCGCGTCGTTCCTCGCCAACCTGCTCGACCACCCGGGCCGGCTCGACCTGATCCGCGCCCGCCCCGAACTGGCGGGCGCCGCCTGGGCCGAGTCGCTGCGCCGCGACCCCCCGGTGCAGATCGTGGCCCGCCGGGCGCTCGAACCGATCGGCCCGATACCCGAGGGCGCCACCGTGGCGTGTCTGCTCGGCGCCGCGGGCCGCGACCCGGCACGGTTCGCCGACCCGGACCGCTACGACCTCTTCCGCGCCGACGCGGGCGGCCTCGCGTACGGCGCGGGACCGCACCACTGCCTCGGCGCCCCGCTGGCCCGGCTGACGGCGGAGGCCGGGCTGCGCGCCCTGCTGACCGTGCTGCCGGGCCTGCGCAGGGCCCCGGGACCCCGGCCGCGCGCCGAGGGCCTGGTCAGCCGCTCTCCCCGGACCCTTCCGGTGTGTCCGCGCTGACGCGCTCCAGCAGGGCGACGGGTGACCCCTCGAAGAGGTCCGCCACACGCGCGTGTCCCGTGAACTCCCGCCCCGCGGAGCCGGAGGGGAGCACGTCGGCCCACCGTCCACCGGGGAGCGCGAGAACGGTGTCCCGCCAGCCGCCGGCCTCGGCGAGCCCCAGCGACAGCCGGGTGACGGCCGTGATCACCTCTCCCGACCGCACGAACGCCACACAGTGCTCCGCCGCCGGCCCCTCGGCGCGCAGCGGCGCGTACGTCGCCGCGTCGCCGAAGACGCCGGGCCGCCGGGCGCGCAGCCGCAGCGCGGCGGTCGTGAGCGCCGGCTTCTCCGCGGACGGGTCGCGCGGCGCGAACGCCGCCCGGTTGTCCGGGTCCACCAGCGCCAGATACTCGTCCTCGGTGCCCTGGTACACGTCCGGCACCCCCGGCATCGTCAGATGGACCAGGGCGGCCCCCAGGACGTTCGCCCGCACATGGGGGCCCAGTGCGGCCCGCAGGGCGGCCACGTGCCGTCCAGGGGGCCCGCACGGCCCGTCCGCGACGAACGCCGTCACCGCGTCCTCGTACGCGGGATCGCGCTCGGTCCAGGCGGTGCGCGTCCCGGCCTCCCTGATGTGCTTCAGCAGGGCGCCCCGGACCCGCTCCGTGTACACCCCGGCCCCGTCCTCGCCGGTGGCCGGGCCGAGCCCGAACACCGTCTGCCACGCGGCCCACGCCACCTGCGGGTCGGGGCTCCCGAGCCCCTCACCGGTCACCTCCGCCAGGACCTCGGACCAGGCCTCCGGGCACTGGGTGAGGACGGCGACGGCCGCGCGCACGTCCGCGCTGCGCTTGGTGTCGTGGGTCGACAGGACGGTCCCGGTGGCGGGCCAGTCGCGCTGCACGCGCGCGCAGTAGGCGTGGAAGTCGTCCGGGGACACCGCGGGGCGGCCCGGGTCGCCGCCCACCTCGTTCGCCGACAGCAGCGGCACATAGCGGTAGAACGCGGTGTCCTCCACCGACTTGGCCCGCAGCGCCGACGAGGTCTGCGCGAACCGGGCCCGGAAGGCGGCCTCCCCGGGCCCGTCGCCGTCGCCGAGCAGCAGATCCCGTACGACGTCCACGGCGTGCGCCTCCTCGGGCACCCGGAACGCGGACCTGGCCTCGGCGGCGGCCCGCTCGGTGATCACCAGGGACGCGTCCGTGGACGGGTAGGGCCGGTACACCTCCAGCCGGACGAGGAGCTCCCGCAGCGCGGCGCCCAGGGCCCAGGGGGCGTGGTCGCGGGCGGCGGGGTCGGAGGACGCGGCGCACAGCGCGCTCACCTCACGGGTGAGGCGTTCGACCTCGGCGGCCAGTTCGTGCGTGATCACCTTGTACGCCGCCCGGCGCACGGTGCTGTCCCAGTGGCCGCCCCGGTCGGCCTGCGGTCCGGCGAAGCGCCGGTAGCGGCCGAGGAGCCGGCTCGCGCCCGCCTCGTCGGTGAAGAGGCCGTCGACGTGCCGCAGCGCGTCGTAGCCGGTGGTGCCCGCCACGGGCCACGCGGGCGGGAGCGGCTCGCCGTCCGCGAGGATCTTCTCGACCACCGTCCAGCGGCCGCCGGTCGCCTCGTGCAGCCGGCGCAGATAGGCGTCCGGGTCCGCCAGCCCGTCCGGGTGGTCGACGCGCAGGCCGCCGATCACACCGTCGGCGACGAGCTCCAGGATCTTCGCGTGGGTCGCCGCGAACACCTCGGGGTCCTCGACGCGCACCCCGATGAGCTCCGAGATGCTGAAGAAGCGCCGGTAGTTGAGCTCGGTGCGGGCCAGCCGCCACCACGCGGGGCGGTACCACTGGGCGTCCAGGAGCTCGGGCATCGGCAGTTTCGCGGTGCCCTCGCGCAGCGGGAACACGTGGTCGTAGTAGCGCAGTATGTCGCCGTCGACCTTGAGCTCGCCGATCTCGGAACCGAGGCGGTCCCCGAGCACCGGCAGCAGCAGCCGGCCGTCCTGGGCGTCCCAGTCGATGTCGAACCAGCGGGCGTACGACGAATCGGGGCCCTCGCGCAGGACCTCCCACAGGGCGTGGTTGTGGCGCGGGGCCATCGCCATGTGGTTGGGCACGATGTCCACGACGAGCCCGAGGCCGTGCTCCCGCGCGGTGCGCGCCAGGGAACGCAGCCCCTCCTCGCCGCCGAGTTCGTCCCGTACGCGCGTGTGGTCCACCACGTCGTAGCCGTGGTTCGAGCCGGGGACCGCCTCCAGGACGGGGGACAGGTGCAGGTGGGAGACGCCGAGCGAGGCCAGATGGGGCACGGCCGCCTCGGCGCGGCGGAAGGGGAAGTCCGGCTGGAGCTGGAGCCGGTAGGTGGCGGTCGGTACGAAGGGGACGACCGGGTTGGGGACGACCGAGTGCGCGATCGCCGGTTCGGGGCGCTCAGGTGTCATGCGTGTCTACGTACCCGTCCGGCCGGACTTCTGTCACCGGCGCCCGCAGATGGGCACGCACGGACCCCTTCCGGACGCCCACGTGCCCGCTCCCGGAACGGGAAGAGGTCCACGCGCGCGTGTTCCCGGACATCGCGGTCCACGCGCGCGTGCTCCTCAGAAAGGGGCAGGCCCTCCTAGGCCGGCCGCTGAAGCACCGTCATGCTCCGGTCGACCAGGCTCAGCCGGTCGCCCGCCGTGACCTTGGCGCCCGTACCCGGGGCCACGCCCTCCGGGAGGGAGGTGTCGACGACGACCTGCCACTGGCGGCCGTGATCGGCCGGCACGACGAATTCCAGGGCCTTGGGGGAGGCGTTGAACATCAGCAGGAAGGAGTCGTCGGCGATGCGCTCCCCCCGGGCGCCGGGCTCGGAGATCGCGTTGCCGTTGAGGAACACGGACAGCGCCCGGGCCTGCGCGGATCCCCAGTCGCGCTGGGTCATCTCCTGGCCCTCCGGGGTGAACCACGCGATGTCGGAGAGCTCGTCGTGGGTGCCCTGGACGGGCCGCCCGTGGAAGAAGCGCCGCCGCCGGAAGACGGGATGGTCCCGGCGCAGCCACACCATCGCGCGCGTGAAGGCGAGGAGCTCGCAGTCCTCCTCCGGCCACGGCACCCAGGCCAGCTCGCTGTCCTGGCAGTAGGCGTTGTTGTTGCCGCCCTGGGAGCGCGCGAACTCGTCGCCGTGGCTGAGCATCGGCACGCCCTGGGAGAGCATCAGGGTGGCGATGAAGTTGCGCCGCTGCCGGGCCCTCAGGGCCAGCACGTCCGGGTCGTCCGTCTCGCCCTCGGCGCCGCAGTTCCAGGAGCGGTTGTGGCTCTCGCCGTCCCGGTTGTCCTCGCCGTTGGCCTGGTTGCGCTTGTTGTTGTACGACACGAGGTCGTTCAGGGTGAAGCCGTCGTGGCAGGTCACGAAGTTGATGGAGGCGAGCGGACGGCGTCCGTCGTCCTGGTACAGGTCGGACGAGCCGGTCAGCCGGGACGCGAACTCGGCCAGCGTGCGCGGCTCGCCGCGCCACAGGTCCCGTACGGTGTCGCGGTACTTGCCGTTCCACTCCGTCCACAGGGGCGGGAAGTTGCCCACCTGATAGCCGCCCTCGCCGACGTCCCAGGGCTCGGCGATCAGCTTCACCTGGGAGACCACCGGGTCCTGCTGGACGAGGTCGAAGAACGACGACAGTCGGTCGACCTCGTGGAACTGGCGCGCGAGTGTGGCCGCGAGGTCGAAGCGGAAGCCGTCCACGTGCATGTCGGTGACCCAGTAGCGCAGCGAGTCCATGATCAGTTGCAGGACGTGCGGCGAACGCATCAGGAGCGAGTTGCCGGTGCCCGTGGTGTCCATGTAGTACCGGGGGTCGTCCGCCAGACGGTAGTACGAGGCGTTGTCGAGGCCCCGGAAGGAGAGCGTCGGGCCCAGGTGGTTGCCCTCGGCCGTGTGGTTGTAGACCACGTCGAGGATGACCTCGATACCGGCCTCGTGCAGAGCCCGGACGGCCGACTTGAACTCCAGCACCTGCTGGCCCCGGTCGCCCCAGGAGGCGTACGCGTTGTGCGGGGCGAAGAAGCCGATCGTGTTGTAGCCCCAGTAGTTGGCGAGGCCCATGTCGGACAGCCGGTGGTCGTTCACGAACTGGTGTACGGGCATCAGTTCCAGCGCCGTGACACCCAGTTCCGTCAGGTGGTCGATGATCGCCGGATGCGCGAGGGCCGCGTACGTGCCGCGCAGCTCCTCCGGGAGCTCCGGATGCAGCATCGTCAGGCCCTTCACATGGGCCTCGTAGATCACCGTGTGGTGGTACTCCGTCCGGGGGCGCCGGTCGTCGCCCCAGTCGAAGTAGGGGTTGACCACGACCGACGACATCGTGTGCGGCGCCGAGTCGAGGTCGTTGCGCCTGTCGGGTGAACCGAAGGGGTATCCGTACACCTCCTCGCCCCAGTTCACGGAGCCCGCGATCGCACGCGCGTACGGGTCGAGCAGCAGCTTCGCGGAGTTGGCGCGCTGCCCGCGCTCGGGCGCGTACCGCCCGTGCACCCGGAAGCCGTACCGCTGTCCGGGCATGACGCCGGGCAGGTACGCGTGGCGCACGAACGCGTCGGTCTCCCGCAGTTCCACGGCCGTCTCCGAGCCGTCGTCGTGCAGAAGGCACAGCTCAATACGGTCGGCGGCCTCCGAGAAGACCGCGAAATTGGTGCCGGCGCCGTCGTACGTGGCACCGAGTGGATACGCCTCGCCAGGCCAGACCTGCATGGATATGACTCTTCCAGTAGTTCCGTGCCCCTGGGGGCGAGTCCGAGCCGAGTCTCCCCGAAAGTGATGGAACCTCACATGCCTTACATCCCTCTTACCCCGCGACCAGGCATATCTCGTATGCCGAACCAGTGGGACTCAAACGACTCCTGGGGACGTAGGGGGAGTAGGGGGAAATGTGCGCAAGATAGTGCACCGCCATCTGGGCAAGGTGGTGGCGGGTGCGGCCATCGCGGTGGCCGGCACGGCCGTGATGATCGGAGTCACCCTTCCGGGGTCGGCGGGGGCCGACGAATCGGGCGGAACGAGCGGGACCGGCGCGTCCGCGCAGCAGGCGGCGCAGGACGGGCCGGGCGGCGCCGTGCGGCCCGGCGTCGTCGAGCGGGCGCCGGCCGAGGGGGACAAGGGCAAGGGCCGTGACCCGCTGACCGACGACGAGATGCGGCGGGCCGAGCGGATCGCGGTGAACCGGCAGCTCTTCAACTCCAGCGAGAACGTCGAGGGCGCGCGCGGACCGCAGCGCATCGGAGTCGACCTCGCCGAGCCGGAGACGGCCGATCTGGACAACCCGAACGCGCCGCGCCGGGCCGACATCACGTTCTACGACTACAAGGACGACACGCTCGTCACCAAGACCGTCGACCTCGACACCTCGAAGGTCGTGGACACGGGCGTCCAGCACGGTGTGCAGCCGCCGATCAGCCGTGACGAGATGACCGAGGCCGCCAAGCTGCTGATCGCCGATCCGCTCGGCGCCGGCCTGAAGGCCGACTTCAAGGACGCCACCGGCAAGGAACTCACCTCGCCCGACCAGCTCATGCTCAACAGCATGGTCTACCGCGCGACTCCCGGGGTCCGGGCGGCCTCTCTCGGCGTCTGTGGCGAGCACCGGTGCGTCCGGCTCTTCCCGAAGGTCAAGAACGGGCCCTGGATCGACAGCCGTGACCTGGTGATCGACCTGAGCGCCCGCAAGGTCGGCAAGCTCGGCTGAGCGCCGCCCTTCTTTCCTTCCCACCTTCACAGCTTTCCGCAAGGAGTCATGTCTTCATGCGCGTCAACAGAAACAGCCGTGCCCGCAGCCGGGCGGCCGTGGGCCTCTCGGCGCTCGCCCTGGCCGCCGGCGCGACGACGGCCGCGGGACCGGCCGTCGCCCAGCCCCGGTCGGCGCCCGCCCCGGCCGCCGACTGCAGCGCCGCGTACCGGATCGAACAGAAGCTCGCCACCGGCACCACCTGGCGGATGTGCTGGCACTACGAGAGCGAGGCCGGACTCGTCCTGGAGCACATCTCCTACCAGCCTCCCGGCGAGGCGGCCCCGATCAAGGTCCTGAGCACCGCCAAGCTCGCCCAGATCGACGTCCCCTACGACGACGGCTCGGTCGAGTACAGCGACCTCACCGGCGCCGGCTTCGGGCAGGGCCTGGTCGACATGGTCCCGGCCGAGTGCCCCGGCGGCTCCATCAAGACGGTCAAGGTCCCCGAGGCCTGGGACCCGGCGCACGCGAACGTCAAGGGCCTGTGCACCACGACCCGTTCACGCGGTCACGCCTACCGCATGGAGGCCGACACCGGGAACAAGGTCTTCCAACAGCAGGGCAAGGACCTGCTGATCTACACGGTCAACAAGGTCGGCTGGTACGAGTACATCACCGAGTGGCGCTTCCAGGACGACGGCACCCTCAACATGAACGTCGGTGCCACCGGCAGCCTCTCGCCCGGTGACTACGACGCGGGCGACGGCCGCGGCTGGCCGCTCGGCAAGGGCGCCAAGGACTACGCCACGAGCCACAGCCACAACATCTTCTGGCGGCTCAACTTCGACCTGGACGGCTCGGCCAAGGCGAAGGTCGAGCAGTACGACTCGACGGTCAGCCCGCCCGCGAGCGGCGCCGAGGCCCCGAGCAAGAAGACCACGGTCACGAAGGTCACCAAGGAACTCGCGGGGGACGCCAAGAACTCGCGCTGGTGGCGTCTCGTCAGCAACTCCGGCAAGAACAAGGACAATCACGCACGTTCGTACGAGCTCGTCCCGGGCGCGACGACCAAGTACCTCGGCCGCGCCTTCACCAAGCACGACGTCTACTTCACCGAGTACAACAAGTGCGAGCAGTTCGCCAGCGACAACCTGCGCAACTGCGGTGCCGGGCACGGTAAATCCGTCGACAAGTGGGTCGACGGACAGACGCTCACCCACCCCGTGGTCTGGGTCAACGTGGGCTTCCACCACATCGCCCGCGACGAGGACCAGCAGCCGATGCCGGTCCACTGGCAGGGATTCTCCATCGCCCCGCGTGACGTCACCGCTATGAATCCGCTCACTCCGCCGGAGCTCGCGGACCAGAACGGGCATGTCCAACCTAGGTAGTTGGGAAACGACCTGTGCATCGGGCTGCACCGCTCGCCGCTCCCGGAGTACCCTTCCTTGATCGTTGATTGGGGCTTGCCCCCGGGGAGTGCTCGGGGGAGCGGAAGGCGGTGCGTGGGTGGGCTCGGGAGGGCTGGAGCTGCCTCCTGGTGACGAGGGTCACGAGGGGAACTCCACAGATGTCCCACCCGGCGCGGTGTCCCTGGCGCGGCCGATGGAAATGGGATCCATTGGTCCGGAACTGGACTGGGGCGCCGACGCCTGGCGCGAGGTGCGTACGCGCGCCCAGCGGGCCGGGCGCGCCTACATCTGGCTGAACCTGGTCGAACAGCGGCTGCGCGCGGTCGTGGCCGCTGTTCTCCGGCCCATCTACGAGCCCGTCCACGGCGACGACTGGGTGGTCGCCGCCGCGGGACCGGCCGGCCAGGAGTGGGTGCAGCGCGCCGTCGCCGTGCGCGAAGTCAGCCGCCGCAAGGGGTACTTGCTCGACCCGGCCGACGACAACGTGCTGAGTTTCCTCACGCTGCCCCAGCTGCGGGAGCTGATGGTGCAGCACTGGCCGTGCTTCGAGCCCTACTTCGACGAACGCCGGGACGTCGAACTCGCCCTCGACGAGCTGGAAGTGACCCGGAACGTCGTGTCGCGCAACCGCGCTCTGTCCGAGGCCGTCCTGAACCAGGCCGAGCGGGCCGCGGCGAAACTCCTGGAGATCCTCGGCGCCGGGAGCGACGTGCCCTCCGCGCGCAGACTGCCCGTGGACGCCGTCGAGGAGCTCGTGGGCGACCGCTACGCGGACGTCGTCGGGGTGCACTCCGACCGGGTGCGGCTGCTGCGCCAGTTCCCCGCCGAGGACCTCTTCGGCGGCGCCCGCCGGCTCGACGCGGTCGGCATCGGACTGAACCTGCTGGTGCAGAACTTCTCCGGGCGCCGGCTGGTCCGGCTCGCCGAGGCCGGCTGCCGGACGCGACTGCTGTTCCTGAACCCCGCGTCCAGCGCCGTCAAGCGGCGCGAGCGCGAACTAGGCATCAAGCGCGGCGAGTTGAGCCGGTCGGTCGAGATGAACATCCTGCACATGCGGCGGGTGCGGTCGAGGCTGCGTGACCCGGACGCCTTCGAGATCCAGGTCTACGACGAGACGCCCCGCTTCACCGCGTACCTCGTGGACGGGGACGGCTCGGACGGCATCGCGGTCGTGCAGTCCTATCTGCGCCGGACGCGGGGCATGGAGGCGCCGGTCCTGGTGCTGCGCGGCGGAAGCCGACTGCTCAAACCGGATCAAATCGGCGAAGAGGGACTTTTCCCCACCTATCGCGAGGAGTTCGAGGTGGCCTGGGCCGATTCGCGGCCGGTGTCCTGAAAGGCCGTTCCTCGCGGCCGGTGGAACGCGGTCCCCGGATTGTCAGTGGCTCATGGGATCGTGGGGACCACTGGGGGAAAGCACCACGAAGAAGGGGGGCCATCCATGGGCTGGCACCGGGAGCTGCTGATCGGCTTCGACCTGGAGACGACCGGGACCGATCCGCGTGAGTCGCGCATCGTCACGGGTGCCGTGATAGAGGTCAAGGACGGAGAGCCGCTGGGCCGCCGCGAATGGCTGGCCGATCCGGGCGTGGAGATCCCGGCCGACGCCGTGGCGGTGCACGGGATCACGAACGAGCACGCGACCGCCGAGGGCCGTCCGGCCGACGAGGTCGCCGACGCCATCGCGGGCGTCCTCGTCACCTACTGGCGCACCGGCGTCCCGGTCGTCGCGTACAACGCGGCCTTCGACCTCACGCTGCTCTCCGCCGAGCTGCGGCGCCACGGACTGCCCTCGCTGCGCGAGCGCCTCGGCGGCATCGACCCGGCTCCCGTCATCGACCCGTACACGATCGACCGCTCCGTGGACCGCTACCGCCGGGGCAAGCGCAACCTGGAGGCGGTCTGCACCGAGTACGGGGTGGTCCTGGACTCCGCCCACGACGCCTCGGCCGACGCCCTCGCCGCGGCCCGGCTCGCCTGCGCGATAGCCGGCCGCCATCCCAAGGTCGCGGCCCTCGGCCCGGTCGAGCTGCACGGCCGCCAGATCGAGTGGTACGCGGACTGGGCGGCCGACTTCCAGTCCTTCCTGCGCCGCAAGGGCGAGACGGACGCGGTGGTGGACGGCACCTGGCCCCTGCGGGACCTGGCGGACGAACGCGTCTGACCCGGACCCGGGCCCGGAACTGGGCCTTGGCCTGGGCGCGAGGACCCCGCGCGGCCCCGGACGGGCACACCCCGGCGGCAGGTCAGAACGGGTACCAGCGCACCGTCTCGTCGCCGTCCCGCAGTGACGCCACCCGGCGTTCGAACTCGGCCCGCGCCTTGGGGTTGGTCGGCGCGTGCTGGGCGACCCAGGCACAGCTCGCGGTCTCGCGGGCACCCCGGAGCACCGAGCAGCCCTCCCACGCCCGCACGTCCCAGCCGTACGCCTCGGTGAAGGAGTCGTAGGCCTCGGCGGGAAGACCGTAACGGTCGCGGGACAGGGCCATGACCACCAGATCGTGCTCACGCAGATCCGCCGAGAAGGTCTCCAGGTCGACCAGGACCGGGCCGTCCGGGCCGACGTGGACGTTGCGGGGCAGCGCGTCGCCGTGGATCGGGCCCGGCGGGAGGCGGGGGGCGAGCGCGGCGGCCGCCGCGGCGAAGCCGTCGCGCCGCTCCCGCAGATACGCCGCGTCCGCGGGGGCGATCGCGTCGCCCGCCAGCCGCAGCCAGCGCTCCACGCCGCCGAGGAGTTCCCGGGGCGGCAGGGAGAAGGAAGGGGAGGGCAGCGCGTGCACCACGCGCAACAGCTCCGCCAGATCACGCGGCTCGGCGGGGCGGACGGCGTCGGGCAGCCGGTGCCACACCGTCACGGGGTGTCCGTCGACCAGCAGCGCCTCCGGCCCGGCGGCCCGCACCGCGGGGACGCCCGACTCCTCGAGCCAGGCGGCGATCGCCAGCTCCCGGCGGGCCCGGTCGTGGAGTTCGGCGTCGCGTCCCACCTTGACGACCAGATCACCGGCGCCGAACACCGCGTTCTCGCCGAGGGCGAGGAGCGTCGCGTCCCGCGCCGGACCCGGCAGCACCTTCGCCGCGGTCAGTACGTCCCGCGCCCGTGCCTCGTCCATCGCCCGCCTCCGTGTCCTCGCGTACGACGGCTCCCGGGGTGCGTGCCGTCCGCCGGTCAGTCTCCCATTCCCGCAGGCAGGAACGGCGAAGGGCCTGTCGGCCCCTCCGTGAGGAGAAGACCGACAGGCCCTGGGCGGGTGAGCCCGTTCCGGCGACCGGCGACCTGGCGCCGAGCAGTCGTGGCCGGCGCCGGGTGCCTAGACCCCGGCCCGCTCGCCCTGGGGCAGTACCGCCTGCGCGACGGCCTCGGGGGCCTCGTCGTGGGTGAGGTCGGGCATCCGGTTCAGCCACTTCGGCAGGTACCAGTTGCGCTCGCCGAGCAGCGCCATCACCGCGGGGAGCAGGACACCCCGGATGATCGTCGCGTCGATGAGCACCGCGGCCGCCAGGCCCACACCCATCTGCTTCATGGACTGCATGGACAGCGTCCCGAAGATCGCGAAGACGGCGACCATGATGACGGCGGCGCTGGTGACGACACCCGCCGTGGTGACCACCCCGTGCCGGATCGCGTCCTTGGTGCTGCGGCCCCGCAGCCGTGCCTCACGGATCCGGGACACCACGAACACGTGGTAGTCCATCGAGAGCCCGAAGAGGATCACGAAGAGGAACAGCGGCAGCCAGGCGACGATCGCGCCGACGCCCTCCGCGCGCACCAGGGAGGCGCCCCAGCCGTGCTGGAAGACCGCGACGAGGATGCCGTAGGCGGCCGCCACCGAGAGGAGGTTGAGCACGATCGAGGTGACCGCGATCGTCAGCGAGCGGAAGGAGAGCAGCATCAGGACGAAGGCGAAGACGACCACGAAGGCGAAGACCGGGGTCACCGAGCCGATCAGCTGGTCGTTGAAGTCGTGCGATCCCGCGACCTGTCCGGTGATCGGCGCCTCAAGCCCGTCGACCTTGCCGAGCGTCCGCGGGCGTACCGTGTCGCGCAGCAGCTCCAGGCTCTTCTCCGCCTTGTCCTGGTCGGAGCCGCCGACCAGCGGGACGTAGACGAAGGCGACGTTGTCCTCCGCGTGCACCTTGACGTCGACCGGACCGCGTGAGGCACCCGAACTCACGGCCGCCGCACGGAAGTCGGCGAGCGCGGCCTTCACATCGGCGGCGTTGATGTCCCGCGCCTTCACGACCACCTCGGCCGGCTCGGAGCCGCCGGGGAAGGCGTCGTTGAGCCGGTTGTAGGTGCCGACGATCGACAGCGAGTCGCCGAATTCCTTGTCCAGGGTGAGCTGCTGGGTCTTCATGCCGAGCGCCGGAGCGGCGATGGCGAGCAGCGCGCCCGTCGCGACGACCAGGGAGATCGCGGGCCGGGCGAGCACCACACGCAGGACGGCGCCCCAGAACCGGCTGCCCTCGTCGGCCGGACGGCGGTTGCTCCGGCCGCCGTCCGCGGCGCGCCGCTTGGCCCGGTGCAGGAACGGGATGCGGCCCTTCTCGACGCGCTCGCCGAGCAGGGAGAGCAGCGCGGGCAGCACGGTGACCGAACCGACCATGGCGACGGCGACGACCATCAGGGAGGCCAGGCCCATCGCCTCGAACTCGGCGAGCCCGGTGAACAGCATGCCCGCCATCGCCACGCACACGGTGACGCCGGAGACGATGATGGCGCGGCCACTGGTGGCGGCGGCGATCCGCAGGGCCGTACCTGCGTCACGGCCCGCCTCGCGCTCCTCACGCTCACGCCGCAGGTAGAAGAGGCAGTAGTCGACACCGACGGCCAGCCCCACCAGCAGCATCACGGAGTTGGCCGTGTCGCTCATCGGCATCAGATGGCTGACGATGCCCATCAGGCCCATCGTCGCCATGATGGCGGTGACCGCGAGCGCCACCGGAAGCAGGGCCGCCACCAGCGCGCCGAACGCGATCAGCAGGATGCCCAGCGCCACCGGGACGGCGGAGAGTTCGGCCTTCTGGAAGTCGTCGCCGAACGCGTCGTCGTACTGCTTCATCATGCTCGCGGCGCCGATCTCCTCGATCCGCAGCCCGGAGTGGTCCTTCTGCACGCCCTCGACGGCGTCCAGCACGGGTGCGACGCGATCGCCCGCCGTCTCCGAGTCGCCGCGCATGTCGAACTGGACGAGCGCGCTGCGCCCGTCCTTCGAGATCGACTTCGTGTCGTACGGCGAGGTCACGTCGCTGACCTTGCCGGTGGCGCCGACCGCGTCGACGACCGCGGAGACAGCGCTCCTGAACTCGGCGTCGGTGGCCTTGGTGCCCGCGTCCTTCGCCTGGATCAGAACCGTCTCGCCGGCCGGCTCCTCGATGCCCGCATCCTCGATGATCTTGGCCGCGGTGTGGGTCTCGCCCTTGAGCTGGTCGCTCTCCTTGACGTCGACGCGGCCCGCCGCGGAGCCGAGGCCCATCGCCAGGACGACGAACAGCACCCAGATTCCGACGGCCGCCCATCGGTGGCGGGCGCTCCAGCCGCCTGCTCGCGCGGCGATGCCGCGCACCCGTGTGTCTGCGTTCCCCATGACGGGCCTGCCCCCTTGAGCACGGTGACAGCCCCCTGCCGCCACCTTCCGTAATGAAGGTATGGGCCCGATAAACGCTTCTCCTCGTACTGTCCGGTGAACCGGCGGACCTCCCGCTCCTCCCCGCGGACCCCGAGGTCTCCGCACTGGGGAGGACGGAAGCCCCTTACACGTAACGGCACTTCTCGGGGATGCCGCTCAGGGACCGGCCCCGCTCCCCGGCGGCCGGCGGACGGCCCCGCGGGGTACGGCCGTCGCGCCCACCCCATGCGGCGCGGCGCCCGGCCTATGGTGTGCGGATGACGACGACGTACGCGGCGCTGTTGCGCGGCATCAACGTGGGCGGCGCGAAGAAGGTGCCGATGGCCGAACTGCGCACCCTGATGGAAGGACTCGGGTACGGCGGCGTCCGCACCTATCTCCAGAGCGGGAACGCCGCGTTCAGCAGCGACGGCGGGGACGAGGAGTCCCTCGCCGAGGAGCTCTCGGGGGCCATCGAGAAACACTTCGGCTTCGGCGTCGGCGTACTCGTCCGCGCGCACCCCTATCTGCGGGCGGTCAGGGAGGCCTGTCCGTTCCCGGCCGCCGAGCTGGAGGCCAAGCAGCTCCACGTCACCTACTTCTCGCACCCCGTCGACGCCGAGCGCTTCGCCTCCGTCGAACCAGCGGCCTTCCTCCCCGAGGAGTTCCGTCTCGGCGACCGCGTCCTCTACCTCTACGCGCCCGACGGCCTCGGCCGCTCCAAACTGGCGGAGGCCCTGGCGAAGCCCCGACTGCTCAAGGGCGTCCTCGCCACCACGCGGAACTGGAACACCGTCGTCAAACTGGAGGAGCTGACCGGTGCTTGAGCGCAATCCCGCCGTCGAGGCCGCGATCGAGGGCGAACTGCGCCTGCTGGACCCGGCGGTCCGCCGCTCGGCCGACCTCGTCGCCGCGCTGCTGCACCCCGACTTCTACGAGTTCGGCGCGTCCGGCCGCATCTGGGACCGCGACTCGATCGTCGCGCTGCTGGCCGCCGGGACGGAGGACGGCAGCCGCACCACGACCTCACGGGTGAAGGGGGTGCAGCTCGCCTCCGACCTGGTCCACCTGACCTTCGACACCGACAACAACGGCCGCCGGGCACACCGGAGTTCGCTGTGGCGGCTGTTCGGGAACGACTGGCTCCTCTACTTCCACCAGGGCACCCCGTACACCCCCGGCGAGGCAGGCGCGTTCGTTCGGGAGACGGGCTGAGGCCGAGAATTGGCCCAAGATTTCGGTGCGGGATTGGGCCGGGATTCCATGCCACCGAGTGACTAGCCTCGACGGTATGACGACGACATCGCCCACCCGGGTCGACTTCTGGTTCGACCCCGCCTGCCCCTTCGCCTGGATCACCTCGCGCTGGATCCTGGAGGTCGAACGGAGCCGCCCGCTCGACCTCCGCTTCCACGCCATGAGCCTCTATCTGCACAACGTCGGCAACGAACTGCCCGACTGGTACCGGGACCTGGTGGACAGGTCCATCGGTCCGGTACGCGTGGCGGTGGCCGCGGCCGAGCGGCACGGTGAGAAGGTGCTCCGCGATCTCTACACCGCCCTCGGCACCCGCATCCACCAGAGCGGCATGACGGACTTCGACGCGGTGATCGCCGAGGCGCTCGCCGAGCTCGGACTTCCGGCCACGCTCGCCGAGGCCGCCCACGACCCCTCGTACGACGAGGCGGTGCGTCGCAGCCACGACGCCGGGACCGAGGCGGACACCGGCGCCTATGTGGGAACCCCCACCCTCCACGTCGACGGAACGGTGTGGTTCGGCCCCGTGCTCCGGGCCGTGCCCCGCGGTGAGAAGGCCGCCGAGCTCTTCGACAGCTTCCGTGTCCTCGCCGCGCACCCCGACTTCTTCGAGCTCAAGCGGACCCGTACCGGCGGACTCTCCTTCGACTGACCCCCGGGAAGAGAGGCCGTGCGAAGGTCAGGCGCCGATCGCGGCCAGCGTCGGCACGCGCGCCTCGTCGTAGCGCTCCAGCAGGACCCGCGCGACCTCCGGCGCGGGACCGAGCACGTCGGCGAGCACGTCCGCCCCGGCGGCGCCCCGGGCGATACGGTCCGGCAGGAAGCCGGGCGCGAGCACGTACGGCGCGACGGCGACGCGCTCGCAGCCGAGGGCGCGCAGCTCACGCACGGCGTCCTCGGTGCGGGGGAGGGATGCGGAGGCGAACGCGGGCCGCACGGCGCACCAACCGGTGTGCCGCCACTCCCGCGCGATTTCTGCGATCACCGCGATCGCCTCCGGGTCGGTGGATCCCGCCGAGGCCAGCACGACCCCGGTCCGGGACCTGTCGGCGGGCGTCAGCCCGGCCTCGTGCAGCCGGCGTTCGAGCGCGGCCGTCAGCAGCGGGGACGGGCCCAGCACCTCCGCCTGCCGGATCCGCAGCCGCGACGGTGCCTGGCGCAGCACCGCCGGGATGTCCGACTTGGCGTGGAAGGCGCGGGTCAGCAGCAGTGGCAGCGCCACCACATCGCGGATCCCCTCGGCCGCCAGTGAGCTCAGCACCCCTTGTACGGAGGGGAGGTTGAAGTCGAGGAACGCGGTCTCCACGCGCAGGCCCGGGCGCTGGGCGCGCACCCTTCGCACCAGGGCGTGCACCGTCGCGGCATGCCGCGGATCGCGGCTGCCGTGGGCGATGACGACGAGGACGGGACGCTCGGGCCTGCTCATGACGGGGTCAGCCCTTCACCAGGAGTCCGCGGCTGCGCAGCACCCACCGCTCCACCGGACTGAAGACGATCAGGTCGATGGCGATGCCGACGAACAGGATGAGGAAGATGGCGAGGAAGACCATCGGCATGGAGCTGGCGTTGCGGCCGTTCTCCAGCAGTTGCCCGAGGCCCACGCCGAGGTCGGGGGAGGAGGCGATGATCTCCGCGGCCATCAGGGAGCGCCAGGAGAACGCCCAGCCCTGCTTCAGACCGGCCAGATAGCCCGGCAGCGCGGCCGGCATCACGATGTGCCAGGTCCCGCGCAGACCCGTCGCGCCCATCGTGCGGCCCGCCCGCAGGAACAGCGGCGGCACCTGGTCCACGCCCGACACCAGTCCGTTGGCGATCGAGGGGACCGCGCCGAGCAGGATCACCGCGTACATCATCGAGTTGTCGAGCCCCAGCCAGATCACGGCCGGCGGCACCCAGGCCACCGACGGCAGGGACTGGAGGCCCGACAGGATCGGACCGATCGCCGCGCGCACGAACTTCACCCGGGCCACGATCAGGCCCAGCGGCGTCCCGATCACCAGGGCGAGCAGGAAGCCGAGCAGACCGCGCGAGACACTGGTCCAGATGTAGTCGAGCAGCGTGCCCTGGAGCCAGGCGGTCTCGACCTCGTTCCAGACGTCGGACGGCGAGGGCAGCTTGGTCGGGTCGTCGACGATCTTGAAGGTGATCAGTGCCTGCCATGCGGCCAGAACGATCACGAACGCGATCAGCGGCGGCAGCACCTTCTGCCGGAACGTCGTGCCGAAGGAGCGCCGGCCGGCCACGGAGGACTCCAGCGCGTCGAGGCCCGCCTCCAGCCCGCCCAGGCCGTCGCCGTCCCTGACGGCCGCGTCGGACTTCGTCTCAGTGCTGGCCATGACGGCGGATCTCCCCACGCAGTTCTTCGGTGATCTCGATGGACAGTTCCGCCACGGGCGCGTCCTCGATGCGGCGCGGCTGCGGGATGCCCACCGTCCATTCGCGGGCCACGCGCCCCGGACGGGAGGACAGCAGGACCACGCGCTGGGCGAGCCGCACGGCCTCGCGGACGTTGTGCGTGACGAAGAGGACGGACAGTCCCGTCTCCCGCCAGATCCGCGTGAGTTCGTCGTGCAGTACGTCACGCGTGATCGCGTCGAGCGCCGCGAACGGCTCGTCCATCAGCAGGATCTGGCTGTCCTGGGCGAGTGCCCGGGCGAGCGCCACGCGCTGGCGCATGCCGCCGGACAGCTCGTGCACCCGCTTGCCGTACGCGCCCTTCAGCCGGACGAGTCCGAGCAGTTCCTCCGCCCGCTCGCGCCGCTCGGCCTTCGGAACTCCCCGCAGTTTCAGGGCGAGTTCGATGTTCTTGCCCGCGGTCAGCCACGGGAAGAGGGCGTGCTCCTGGAACATCAGAGCCGGACGCCCGTTGGTCGTGATGGTGCCGGCCGAGGGCCTGTCCAGCCCCGCGACCAGGTTCAGCAGTGTGGACTTGCCGCACCCCGAAGCCCCCAGGAGGGTGACGAACTCACCCGGCGCGACATCGAGCGTGATGTCGTCGAGGACGAGCTGGGGACCCGCGGGTCCGGCGAAGGACTTCGAGACGTGCTCGATGCGGGCGGCGTACTCCGTCGTGTCGGCGCCGTCGGCGGCCTTGGCGAGCGTCGTTGCCATGGTCGTCACCTCCTGGGAACTCATCGGGATCCGGACTTACTTGACGCCGAGACCGGCGTCGTCGACCTTGCTCCCGCCCGCGGCGGCGAGGACCTTGTTCAGGAGCGTCAGGTCGTAGATGCCGGTCAGGTTCGGCTTCTCCAGGAGACCGGCCTTGACCGCGTGGTCCGCCTCGGAGTCGAGCGTGGAGGCCAGCGGGTCGTCGGTGATCTGGATGGACTTCCAGGCCGGGTCGAGGACGTCGGCCGGCAGCGCCTTGCCCGAGTCGGCCTCGAGCTGCTTGTTCGCGGCCGCCTTGGCGTCGTCCGGGTTGGCGTTGATCCACTTGTTGGTCTCGACGGAGCCCTTCAGGACCGCCTCGACGACCTTCGGGTGCTCCTTGAGGAACTTCTGCGACACGATGATGTTCGTGATCACGAACTTCTTGTCGGGCCACAGGTCCGACTCGTCGAGCAGCACCTTGCCGCCCTCGGCGACCAGCTTGGACGCGGTCGGCTCCGGCACCCAGGCACCGTCGATGGAACCGGACTTGTAGGCGTCCGGGGTGATCTTGTTGTCGGTGCGGACCACCGAGACGTCACCCTTGCCGCTCTGGACGTCGACCTTCCAGCCCTGCTCCGCGGCCCAGTTGAGAAACGCGACGTCCTGCGTGTTGCCGAGCTGCGGCGTCGCGATCTTCTTGCCCTTGACGTCCTTCAGGGACTTGATCTTCTTGGGGTTCACCACGAGCTTGACGCCGCCCGAGGCCGAACCGCCGATGATCCTGAGGCTCTTGCCCTCGGACTTGGTGAAGCCGTTGACGGACGGCGACGGGCCGATCCAGCCGATGTCGATGGAGCCCGAGTTGAGCGCCTCGATCTCGGAGGGCCCGGCGTTGAAGATCTGGTACTTCGCCTGGGTGGCGCCGAGCTCCTTCTGGAAGAAGCCCTTCTGGTTGCCGACCAGCGCGGTGGCGTGCGTCAGGTTGCCGAAGTAGCCGATCTTCACGGAGTCGAGTCCGTCGATCTTCTTCGAGCCGGCGGCGACCTTGGCCGCGGCGTTGTCGTCCTTGGCCTCGGAACCGTAGCTGCACGCGGCGAGCGCCAGCAGGGGGAGAGCGGTGACGAGGGCTATACCGCGGCCGAGCAGCTTGGTGCGCGTGGAGCGGATGGCAGGCACGGGAGGTGTTCCTCTCGGTGGCCCGGCGGTCACGCCTTTCTCAGGTCGTGGCCGGGAGGTCGGCAGGTCTTCGTCTGTGCGGGCGGTGGGGGGTGAGGGCGCGCAGGCGGTGCGCGTACGTCATCGCGCACATCGCGCCACTCCGCCCTGCCCGCTGCCGAGGGCGCCGCTGCCGACGCGGCCGCCCTCCTTCGCGAACGTGGAGTAGATGTCGATGGGGTTCATGTCAGAAGTCCCAACCGTCGTCGTCGGACTCGTCCTTGACCGGCTGCGGCGCGGCGAAGGACTCGCCGACCATGCCCGCGGTCAGGGTGGTGCCGTCGGAGGGGTCGATCAGGATGAAGGCACCGGTGCGGCGGGAGTCGGCGTAGGAGTCGAGCGGGAGGGGTTCGGCGGTGCGGATCTTGACGCGGCCGATGTCGTTGGCGACCAGACGGCCCGGGTGCGGGTGCAGCGAGAGGTCGTCGAGGGTGAGGCGGGAGGGGATGTCCTTGACGATCGCCTTGACCGTGCGGGTGCCGTGCTTGAGCAGGACCCGGTGGCCGACGGTGAGCGGTTCGTCGGCGACGTGGCAGACGGTCGCCTCGACGTCCTGGGTGGTCGCGGGGGCGTCCTTGGTCGGCACGAGCAGGTCGCCGCGGGAGACGTCGACGTCGTCGGCCAGCAGGACGGTCACCGACTGGGTCGTCCACGCCGCGTCGACCGGCTTGCCGAGCAGGTCGATGCCGGAGATCGTCGTCGTCCGTCCGGAGGGCAGGACGGTGACCTGCTCGCCGACGCGGAAGGTTCCGGCGGCGATCTGGCCCGCGTAGCCGCGGTAGTCGGGGTGCTCGGCGGTCTGCGGGCGGATCACGTACTGCACGGGCAGCCGCGCGTGGCAGTGCGCCAGGTCGTGGCTGACCGGCACCGTCTCCAGGTGCTCCAGGACGGTCGGGCCGCCGTACCAGTCCATGTTCGCGGAGGGTTCCACGACGTTGTCACCGGCGAGCGCCGAGATCGGGATCGCGGTGATCTCGGGGACGCCCAGCTCGGAGGCGTACGCCGTGAACTCCTCGGCGATCGCGGCGAACACGGACTCCTCGTAGCCGACGAGGTCCATCTTGTTGACGGCGAGCACCACGTGCGGGACGCGCAGCAGCGCGGCGACGGCGGCGTGCCGGCGGGTCTGCTCGATGACGCCGTTGCGGGCGTCGACGAGCACGACGGCGAGGTCGGCGGTGGAGGCGCCGGTGACCATGTTGCGGGTGTACTGCACGTGGCCGGGGGTGTCGGCGAGGATGAAGCGGCGGCGCGCGGTGGCGAAGTAGCGGTAGGCGACGTCGATGGTGATGCCCTGCTCGCGCTCGGCCCGCAGGCCGTCGGTGAGCAGCGCGAGGTCGGGGGTGTCCTGGCCGCGGTTGCGGGAGGCGTGCTCGACGGCCTCCAACTGGTCGGTGAGGATCGACTTCGAGTCGTGCAGCAGCCGTCCGACGAGGGTGGACTTGCCGTCGTCGACGGAGCCCGCGGTCGCGAAGCGCAGCAGGGTGGTCGCCGAGAGCTGTTCGACCGACAGGGGCTCGGTGGGTTCGGTGGTGCTGGTCATGTCTAGAAGTACCCCTCGCGCTTGCGGTCTTCCATCGCGGCCTCGGACATCTTGTCGTCGGCGCGGGTCGCGCCGCGCTCGGTGAGCCGGGACGCGGCGATCTCGGTGATGACGGCTTCCAGCGTCGTCGCGTCGGAGTCGACGGCGCCGGTGCAGGACATGTCACCCACCGTGCGGTAGCGGACGAGCCGCTTCTCGACCGTCTCGCCGTCCTTGGGGCCGCCCCACTCGCCGGCGGTCAGCCACATGTTCGACCGCTGGAAGACCTCGCGCTCGTGGGCGAAGTAGATCTCGGGCAGTTCGATGCCCTCGCGGGCGATGTACTGCCACACGTCCAGCTCGGTCCAGTTGGACAGCGGGAACACGCGGACGTGCTCGCCGGGCGCGTGGCGGCCGTTGTACAGGTTCCACAGCTCGGGCCGCTGGCGGCGGGGGTCCCACTGCGAGAACTCGTCGCGCAGCGAGAACACCCGCTCCTTGGCGCGGGCCTTCTCCTCGTCACGGCGTCCGCCGCCGAACACGGCGTCGAAGCGCTCGGACTGGATCTTCTCCGTCAGCGGCAGGGTCTGCAGCGGGTTGCGGGTGCCGTCCGGGCGCTCCCGCAGCACACCGCGGTCGATGTAGTCCTGCACCGAGGCCACGTGCAGCCGCAGACCGTGGCGCTCCACGGTCCGGTCGCGGTAGTCGAGGACCTCGGGGAAGTTGTGCCCGGTGTCCACGTGCAGCAGCGTGAAGGGGACCGCCGCCGGGGCGAACGCCTTCAGCGCCAGGTGCAGCATGACGATGGAGTCCTTGCCACCGGAGAAGAGGATCACCGGCCGCTCGAACTCACCCGCCACCTCACGGAAGATGTGGACGGCCTCCGACTCCAGCGCGTCCAGGTGCGACAGCGTGTACGGGCTGCTCTCGGTCTCCTCGGAGACGCTGGCGACGGTCGTCATGCGAGACCCTTCTCGGTGAGCAGCGCGTGCAGCGCGGCGGCGGACTCCTGCACGGTCTGGGTGTGCGACTCGATGCGCAGGTCGGGCGACTTCGGCGCCTCGTAGGGGTCGTCGACCCCGGTGAGCCCCGTCAGTTCCCCCGCTGCCTGCTTGGCGTAGAGGCCCTTCACATCGCGTACGGAGCACACCTCGACCGGAGTCGCCACGTGCACCTCCAGGTACGTCGTCCCGTTCTCCTGGTGACGCCCGCGCACCGCCTCGCGGCTGTCGGCGTAGGGCGCGATGACCGGGACGAGCGTCTTGACGCCGTTGCGGGCGAGCAGTTCGGCGAGGAAGCCGATGCGCTGCACGTTGGTGTGCCGGTCCGCGCGGCTGAAGCCGAGGCCCGCGGAGATGAACTCCCGGATCTCGTCGCCGTCGAGCACCTCGACGCGGTGGCCCTCCTCGCGCAGCCGGCCGGCCAGCTCGTAGGCGATGGTGGTCTTGCCGGCACTCGGCAGACCCGTGAGCCAGACGGTGGCTCCGCTCGTCACTTCCCGCTCCTGAGAATTCGTGGGACCCGCGCAGGGCGCGGTGTTCGTCGTGGTCGTCGTCATCCGTGCAGTCCGCACTCGGTCTTCGCGCGGCCCGCCCAGCGGCCGGCGCGCGCGTCCTCGCCCTCCAGCACCCGTCGGGTGCAGGGGGCGCAGCCGACGGAGGGGTAGCCGTCCATCAGCAACGGGTTGGTCAGGACGCCGTGTTCGGCGATGTACGCGTCCACGTCGTCCTGTGTCCAGCGGGCGATCGGCGAGACCTTCACCTTGCGGCGCTTCTCGTCCCAGCCGACGACCGGGGTGTTCGCCCGGGTCGGGGACTCGTCACGGCGCAGCCCGGTCGCCCAGGCCCGGTAGCCGGTCAGGCCCTCCTCCAGCGGCTGGACCTTGCGGAGCTTGCAGCACAGGTCCGGGTCGCGGTCGTGGAGCCGCGGTCCGTGCTCGGCGTCCTGCTCGGCGACGCTCCGACGCGGGGTCAGCGTGATGACGTTGACGTCCATCACGGCCTCGACCGCGTCCCGCGTGCCGATCGTCTCCGGGAAGTGATAGCCCGTGTCGAGGAACACCACGTCCACACCGGGCCGGGCGCGCGACGCGAGATGGGCGACCACCGCGTCCTCCATCGAGGAGGTCACGCAGAACGTCCCGCCGAAGGTGTCCGCGGCCCAGCGCAGGATCTCCAGGGCGGACGCGTCCTCCAGGTCGCGTCCAGCCCGTTCGGCCAGAACCTTCAAGTCGTCGTCCGTGCGCTCGTGCTGAGTGACCGTCATGTCTCCGCCCCTCCACGCTCTTCCTGCTGCACGCCCCGGGACAGCAGTCCCAGGAACTTGAGCTGGAAGGCTCGGTTGCACGCCGCGCATTCCCACGCGCCGTGGCCCTGTTCGCTGGGTCGCAGGTCCTCGTCTCCGCAGTAGGGGCAGTAGAAAGGTGCCGCGCGCTCGCTCATGACAGCGCCTCCTCGGAGGCACGCGCGGCCCAGGTGGCGAAGCGCTCGTCGGCCTCGCGCTCCGCCTGGAAACGCTTGAGGACGCGCTCGATGTAGTCGGGCAGTTCGTCCGAGGTGACCTTCAGGCCGCGGACCTTTCGGCCGAAGCCGGCCTCGAGGCCCAGCGCGCCGCCCAGGTGCACCTGGTATCCCTCGACCTGCTCACCGTTCTCGTCCAGGACCAACTGGCCCTTGAGACCGATGTCCGCGACCTGGATGCGGGCGCAGGCGTTGGGGCAGCCGTTGATGTTGATGGTGATGGGTTCTTCGAACTCGGGGATGCGGCGCTCGAGTTCGTCGATCAGGGAAGCTCCGCGCGCCTTGGTCTCGACGATCGCGAGCTTGCAGAACTCGATGCCGGTGCAGGCCATCGTGCCGCGCCGGAACGGCGAGGGCTTCACGGTCAGGTCGAGCGCCTCCAGGCCCTCGACGAGCGAGTCGACGCGCGTCTCGTCCACGTCGAGCACGATCATCTTCTGCTCGACGGTGGTGCGCAGCCGGCCGGAGCCGTGCGCCTCGGCGAGCTCGGCGATCTTCGTCAGGGTGGCGCCGTCGATGCGGCCGACGCGCGGGGCGAAGCCGACGTAGTAGAGGCCGTCCTGCTGCCGGTGGACTCCGACGTGGTCGCGCCAGCGGGCGACCGGCTGGTCGGGGGCGGGGCCGTCGACCAGCTTGCGCTTCAGGTACTCGTCCTCCAGGACCTGGCGGAACTTCTCCACGCCCCAGTCGGCGACCAGGAACTTCAGGCGGGCACGGTTGCGCAGCCGCCGGTAGCCGTAGTCCCGGAAGATCGAGATGACGCCTTCGTAGACGTCCGCGACCTCGTCGAGGGGCACCCAGGCGTCGAGGCGCTGGCCGATCTTCGGGTTGGTGGAGAGGCCGCCGCCGACCCACAGGTCGAAGCCGGGGCCGTGCTCCGGGTGGTTCACGCCGACGAAGGCGATGTCGTTGATCTCGTGGGCCACGTCGAGCAGCGGCGAGCCGGAGATCGCGGACTTGAACTTGCGGGGCAGGTTGGAGAAGTCCTTGTTGCCGATGATCCGGCGCTGGATCTCCTCGACGGCCGGGGTGCCGTCGATGATCTCGTCCTCGGCGATGCCGGCGACGGGCGAGCCGAGGATGACGCGGGGCGTGTCACCGCAGGCCTCGGTCGTGGACAGGCCGACGGCCTCCAGGCGGTTCCAGATCTCCGGAACGTCCTCGATGCGGATCCAGTGGTACTGGACGTTCTGGCGGTCGGTGAGATCGGCCGTGCCGCGTGCGAACTCCTGTGAGATCTCGCCGATGACACGGAGCTGTTCGGTGGTCAGCCGGCCACCGTCGATCCGCACGCGCAGCATGAAGAACTCGTCGTCCAGCTCCTCCGGCTCCAGGATCGCGGTCTTGCCGCCGTCGATCCCGGGCTTGCGCTGGGTGTAGAGACCCCACCAGCGCATCCGGCCGCGCAGGTCGTTGGGGTCGATCGAGTCGAATCCGCGCTTCGAGTAGATCGTCTCAATGCGTGTCCGCACATTGAGACCGTCGTCGTCCTTCTTGAACTGCTCGTTGCCGTTCAGCGGGGTGAAGTGACCTACGGCCCACTGGCCCTCACCGCGGTGACGGCTCACCTTGCGGCGGGGCGCGACGGCTGGATCCTGCGGGGTGGCGGCCATGGCTGTTTCGTCCTTCGAGACTGCGGGGCAGGTCTGATCTGCGGCTCTGACCTGCGCATACGGGTGCATACGGAAGAATGGGCGCAGCACTGCGCAAGGGTCGCAAAAAGAGGGGGGTCGGCGTTGCTGGGCTGATCAGCTCGCCGGACAGATGGCGCTGGACATGCGGCCGAGGTCGACGTGCCGCCGACTCACCAAGGCAATTCCAGTTCCAGACATGACGGAAGCGTGTCACGGGGATCTCGGGGCAGTCCACCGTCATCCAGAATGTGGACACCCTTGTCCCGAATGTCGAGATAAGGGTGTTGTCGATCACATGACCGGCCCTCCAGTGGTGGTGCGAGGAGGGGTCGGAGCCGTGGTCACCACGGCACAAAGCGGGTCAGACGGGATGCGTCACGCGGGAAACGCGGGTCGGACGGGATGCGTCACGCGGGAAACGCGCCGGGCCACGGACCCGGTGTGACGGCCTCCGCCTCCTGTTCGACCTTGGTGTCGAAGAGCCGGAAGCCGCGTCGCAGGTAGTTGTCCATCGCGTGCTCGCCGTCCTTGCTGCACGTGTGCAGCCAGACGCGCTTCGTCCCGGCCAGCCCGGGCCAGCGGTCGGCCAGGTCCCAGGCGCGCGCGGCCCCGTACGAGAGGAGGTGGCCCCCGATCCGGCGGCCGCGGAACGCGGGGACGAGTCCGAAGTAGACGATCTCCACGACCCCGTCGTCCTGGGCCTCCAGTTCGACGTAGCCCGCCGGGGTCCCCCGGTCGTAGGCGACCCAGGTCTCCGTGCCCGGCCTGTCGAGCACCTCCCGCCACCGCGCGTACGTCCACGCGAGCCGGTCCGTCCAGAGGATGTCCCCGCCCACGGAGGCGTACAGGAAGCGGCTGAACTCGGGCGAGGGGACCTCGGCGCGGACGATCCGCAGATCCCCGTCCGGCGCGCTCGAGGGGAGCAGGTCGGCCGGGGCCGTCTGCTCCAGGGACCAGGTGGTCACGCTGATGTCGCTCATGACCGCCAGGGAATCACGGAGGGGGCCACCCCTCCAAAGGCGTCCACGAACCGGCCCGCGGAGCGGGGGCGCGCCGAGGCGGACGGGACCGGTCGGCGTCCGAGTGGCCCCTCCCGGGTGACCCCGCTAGTCGACCGAGTCGTCCACCGACGACAACGGCACCGCGTACAGCGCCCTGTGGTCCGCCGCGTCGGACAGGCTCCACAGTTCGCCGGTCCGCTGCGAGTAGGAGAGCGACCCGGTACCGAGGCCCCAGCAGGCGTGCGACTGGTCCGCGGTGCACGTGGCCGCGTCGGCGCCGTCGCCGCTCTGGCGCCACAGGGACGCGTGTCCGGTGCCGCTGTCGGACGGCCGCCCGATGTACCACCGGGACCGGTGCGCGAAGGCGCCGGAGATCCCGGAGCCCTTGGTCGTCCAGGCCTCGGCCGCGTTCACATGCCCCTGGGCGTCGGCGAGCAGCCCGGTGCGGTAGGCGGCGGTGCTGAACCCGTACCGCCAGACGCGGGTGCGCTCCGGGCGGTCGCTGGCGGCCTCCGTGGCGACCAGGCTGTCGGGAGCGGTCGTGCGGTCCAGGGAGAGCGAGCCGATACAGGGGACCGCGTGGTCGCGGCCGCGCGCGCACGAGCCGCCCTCCAGGTCGTACGAGCCGATCGCGGGAAGGACGTAGCGGTAGCCGGCGGCCGAGTAGCCGTGGCCCGTCCGGCCCACGGCACCGCTGTCCACGTCGGCGCGCAGCAGTCGGTGCAGGTCGAAGACGAGCAGACCGTCGCCCTGGTCCGCGGTGACGATCAGTTTGTCCTGATACCAGACCATGCCGCCCAGGCCGGTGCGGACCGCCGTGAAGTCCTTGCCGCCGGCCCGCGGGGCGACCAGCAGGACCCAGCGGTAGCGGAGGGCGTCCGGGTCCGTCGCGTCGACGACGGCGATCCGGGCGAGCCCCTCGTCCCGGTCCGGTGCGGCCGCCCGGCCGTCGCGGTGGGTCCAGCCGGCCAGGATCACCTGGTGGGTGCCCCACGCGCCGTCGTCGCCGGCGTCGCCGGACGTGGTCACGGAACGCGGCCGCCACCCCGGGGTCCGCGCGTCGGCGTCGTCCCAGCAGTACGCGCGGGTGGCCGTCGGCTCCACGGGGAGCGCGGCCCGCTCGTCGGCCGTGCAGTCGGCGGTGTTGCGCATCGCGTGGTCGGCGTCGCGCAGGACTCCGTCGACGCCCACGTTGCCGCCCATGCTGCCGCTGAGCGTGTCGAGTGATTCCCGGGAGGTGAGGTTCTCGTGGAGGCTGAGCTGCGTGGCGGAGCCGGTGCGCAGTGCGGTGAGGCCGCCCGGACTGTTGGCGCCGGTGGCCTGCGAGGTGCTGATCAGGGTGGCGGCCGCGGTGAGCGCGAGCGCGGTTCCGGCGAGGGTGGCGCGCAGCGCCTGTCCCCTTCTTCGACGACGGTGCCTGCCGCGCTGCTTCATGCGTCCTCCCGGATAGGCCAACTGCCTCCCCCGCCGAGGGCGTTGACGGAGAGACGCGTGGGGTGGCCTGTGGAGTGGATGCTACGGCAGTGACCCCCCGGCCAGGACGAAGACCGCGGAAGACGCCCCCGAAATACGCTCGGTTCACCCCTGTTCGTCCTCATGACGGCGCCGGTTCGGCCGTCGCGCGCGCTCCGAGCACCGCGGGCGCGGTCGAGTGCGGCAGCAGGTCCCGGGGGTCGTCCGGCAGCAGGACCTCGACCTCCACCTCCTCGCGGAAGCGGTACGGGCGGTGGTCGAGGAGCCCGATGAGCCGGCGGCGCACGCGGGACAGTTCGGCGCGGACCGTGACCGTGCGGGTGGGATCGCCGAAGAGGTCGACCGCCAGCTGGGCGGCGCTGCGTCCCTGCCGGTGCACGGCGAGGACGTAGAGGAGTTCCGCGTGGCGCGGGCTCAGGTCCTGGGCCCAACTGCCCGCCGTGCCCGCGACGGTGATGTGCGGGCGGCGGGGTTCGGCGAGGTCGAGGACCACCCGCCCGGCGCTGCCGAGGTCGCCGGCGCCGGTGACGCGCAGCAGCCAGCCGCCGGGCATCGGCTCGACGGCGCACGTTCCGAGGGAGGGCAGCCAGACGAGGCCCGCGCCGAAGGAGTCGGGCAGCGGGACCCGGTCCACGGGCGGCATGCCGGTGACGGCGGCGAGCCAGCCGTGGGTGTCCACCACGAGCGCGGGACCGTCGAGCCGGCACAGCAGGGGCGCGGCCACCGCGCGCAGCCGCTCGATGGCGGTCAGATGCGCGGTGCGCAGTTCGCTTTCGGCCAGTCTGGAGACGGTGTCGACCAGCGCGAGGGTGGCGGGGTGGAAGGTGCTGTCCGGGCCGCTCACGTCGATGATCCCGAGGAGCCGTCCGTCGCGCGGGTCGTGGACGGGCGCGGCGGCGCACGTCCAGTCCCGCAGGGTGCGCACGAAGTGCTCGGCCGAGTGCACCTGGACGGGGGCGTCCGCCGACAGGGCGGTTCCGATGGCGTTGGTGCCGGTGGTGTCCTCGCTCCAGGCGGCGCCTTCCTCCAGGCAGATGGTGTCGGCCCGGCGCAGCACGCTCGTGTTCCCCTCGCGCCACAGCACCCGGCCCTCGGGGTCGGTGACCACCATGATCTGCTGGGAGGCGTCGGCGACCGTCCCGAGGCCGCCGTGCAGGGTCGGCATCACATCGGCGAGCGCGGTGGACGTCCGCCGGTGTTCGAGTTCTTCGGGATGCAGCAGGATGCTGTCCGTTCCCTGTTCGGGATTGACGCCGAAACGTTTCGCTCTTTGCCAGGAGCGGCCGATCACCGGACGCGGCGCGAACGTGCCCCGCTCGCCCTTGACCGACGCCGCCCAGGTCTGCTGGAGGTGTCCCGCCGTTTCGGACGCGTCGGACGGTGCGAAACGGGCTGGGTTGAACGATGTGGTCTTCACAGAGCACTCCCGAAACCAGGACCTCGTACGGGCCGCGACACCGCCGTCATCCCACATCGTGCCTGCTCTCGGCCGGGTTCGTGGGGCCTTCGCACAAGGTGCACAAAGGAATGCAACGGTCTGCAACTCTCGCCAACGGTCACAAGGTTCCCCGAAACTGACAGCGACGCCGCCCGTGCGGTGTCCGAGCTCCTGAACGGGGCGAGCGGCGGGGGTGGTGCCGTGTCGGCGCAGCACCACCCCCGCGTCAGCGCCTCCCCCGCCTCCCTCAGGCCATCGGCCGGGCCCGCTCCACCACCGTGGCCAGATCCAGACTGTGCGGCAGCGTCCCGAACCCCGTGCCCCAGTCGCCGCCCAAGCGCGAGGCGCAGAACAGGTCGGCGACCTCCGGGGGCGCGTACCGCACGAGCAGCGACCCCTGGAGCACCAGCGCGATCCGCTCGACCAGCCGGCGGGCGCGGGCCTCGATGCCGTCCAGGTCGGCGAGTTCGGTCAGCAGGTCCTTGATGGCCCCGTCGAGCCGGTGGTCGGCGCCGCGGGCCCGGCCCACCTCCCGCAGATACGCGTCCAGGGCGCCCGGCTCCCGCTGGAGGGCGCGCAGGACGTCCAGCGCCTGCACATTGCCGGCGCCCTCCCAGATGGAGTTGAGCGGAGACTCCCGCAACAGTCGCGGCATGCCCGACTCCTCGACGTAGCCGTTGCCGCCCAGGCACTCCAGCGCCTCCACCGCGACCGGCGTACACCGCTTGGTCACCCAGTACTTGGCGGCGGGCACCGCGAGCCGCAGGAACGCCCGCTCCTGCTCGCTCCCGTCGTCGTACGCCGCCGCGAGCCGCATCGCCAGCGTCGTCGCCGCCTCCGACTCCAGCGCCAGATCGGCGAGGACGTTGCGCATCAGCGGCTTGTCGACGAGCCGGCCGCCGAACGCCTCGCGGTAGGTGCAGTGATGGATGGCCTGCGCGACCGCCTGCCGCATCAGCGCGGCCGAACCGAGCACACAGTCCAGCCGGGTCGCCGCGACCATCCCGATGATGGTGCGCACCCCGCGCCCCTCGTCGCCCACCCGGCGCGCCCACGTCCCGTCGAACTCGACCTCGCCCGACGCGTTGGACCGGTTGCCGAGCTTCTCCTTGAGCCGCTGGATACGGAAGACGTTGCGGGTGCCGTCCTCCAGGACACGTGGCACCAGGAAACAGGTCAGCCCGCCCGGAGCCTGCGCCAGCACGAGGAAGCCGTCCGACATCGGCGCCGAGCAGAACCACTTGTGCCCGGTCAGCGCGTACGTCCCGTCCTCGGCGAGCGGCCGCGCCTGTGTGGTGTTGGCGCGGACGTCGCTGCCGCCCTGCTTCTCCGTCATGCCCATACCGAAGAGCACGCCGGCCTTCTGAGCGGCGGGCCGCAGCTCCTGGTCGTAGACGGTGGCCGTCAGCCGCGGCACCCACTCCGCGGCGAGCGCCGGATCCGCGCGCAGCGCCGGCACCGCCGCGTGGGTCATCGACAGCGGGCAGCCGTGGCCCGCCTCGGCCTGCGTCCAGACCACGAAGCCCGCCGCACGTCTGACGTGTCCGCCGGGCCGGGTCCACGCCGACGTCAGCCCCGCCGACACACCCTTGCCGAGGAGGCGGTGCCAGGACGGATGGAAGTCGACCTCGTCGATCCGGTTGCCGTAGCGGTCGTGGCTGCGCAGCCTCGGCGGGTTCTCGTTGGCCAGCGCACCCCACTCCTGGACCTGGGCGGAACCCGTCGTCCGGCCGAGCGCCGACAACTCCTCGCGCGCCTCCTGGAGGAGCTCCGGATCGAGATGCCGGCCGACCGCCTCGCCGAGGGCCCGGTCGGCGGCGAATACGTCATATCCGACCAGGGGCGGAGCCTGGTTGGTCACGGTGTGGGTGCTGGCTGCCATACCGCTACCGTAAGGACGTGCACCAGGCAAAAGAAACAAGCGAACGGCCTCGCTCGGGCCGCTTCCACCGCGCTCGCGCGCTCTACCGGAACGTCTCCAAGCGCAGGACCGCCTGGCTGCTGCTCAAGGACACCGTCAACTCGTGCATGGAGTACCGGATCCTCGGACTGGCGGCCGAGGCCGCGTTCTTCACCCTGCTGTCCGTGCCCCCGCTGCTGCTCAGCATGATCGGGCTGCTCGGATACGTGGACGCGTGGACCGGCGCCGACACCATCGCCAGCCTGGAGTCCAACATCCTGGACGCCTCCCGCACCGTGCTGACCCAGAAGGGCGTCCACCAGATCGCCGAGCCGATCCTGCACGACGTGATGAAGGGCGGCCGGCCCGACATCATCTCCCTCGGATTCCTGTTCGCCCTGTGGTCGGGCTCGCGCGCGGTGAACGTCTTCGTCGACACCATCACCGTGATGTACGGACTCGACGGCACCCGGGGCATCGTGAAGACCCGGATGATGTCGTTCCTGCTGTTCATCGTGGCCCTGCTGATCGGCTCCGTGGCGCTCCCGCTGATGGTGGCGGGCCCGGACGCCGTGGTGAACGTCGTGCCGTGGTCGACGACCGTCGTCCAGGTCCTGTACTGGCCGGTCGTCATCGTCCTGTCGGTCGCCTTCCTGACGACCCTCTACCACGTGTCCGTCCCCGTGCGTTCGCCCTGGGTCGAGGACGTGCCGGGCGCCCTGGTCGCCCTCGCCATGTGGGTCCTCGGCAGCTTCCTGCTGCGCATCTACCTGACCAACACCATCGAGGGCCCCACCATCTACGGCTCGCTCGCCGCCCCGGTGGCCGTCCTGCTGTGGATCGGCGTCGCCGCCTTCGCCGTCCTCGTCGGCGCGGCCGTCAACGCCGCCATCGACCGGGTCTGGCCGGCCGCCGCCACCGCCGCGGCCCGTGCCGCCAACGAACGGCTGCGCGAGGTCCAGGCCGCCGAGTACGTCGCCCGCGTCGCCGCGCACCGCTCGTACGACGCCGATCCCGACGACCCCGACATGCCCTCCGAGTTCCCGGAACGCTGGTCGCGCTTCCTGCCCCCGGAGGACGTGACGTCCCGCCTGCGCACCCACGCCAAGAACACCCACCACACCCACCACGCCCCGAAGAACGGCGAGGAGCACTCGTCGGGGGAGTGAGCCCGGCCGTACCGTCCCGTCAGGCGGCCTTCCACACCCCCGCCGCCGCGGCCTCCCGCGCGAAGTCCCCGAAGTCCCGCGGCGCACGGCCGAGGATGTTCCGGACGCCGTCCGAGAGGTGGGCGTTACGGCCGTCGAGGAGGCTCTCGAAGAGGTCGACGAGGAATCCGGCCTCCTCGGCCGGCACCCCGAATCCGGCCAGCGTGTCGCCGTACTGCCGCGCCGTAACCGGTGTGTACGACAGCTCCTCGCCCGTCGCCCGCGCGATCTCCGCGACCGCCTCCCGGAAGGTCAGCAGCCGGGGCCCCGTGATCGCGAGTTCCCGCCCGGTGTACTTCTCGCCCCCGGTCAACGCGGCCACCACCACGTCCGCGATGTCCCGGACGTCGATGAACGGCTCCCGCACCTCACCCGCCGGGAAGACCAGCTCCCCGTGACGCAGCCCCTCGACCAGCGGGCCCTCGCTGAAGTTCTGCGAGAACCACGACGCTCGTACGATCGTCCAGTCCGCGCCGGACGTCCTGAGCGCCTCCTCGGTCGGTCCGGCCCGGTCCTCGCCCCTCGACGACAGGAGCACCAGCCGCCGCGCGCCGAGCTCCACCGCCTCCCGGGCGAGGGCCCCGACCGCCTTCGTGGCGGCCGGGGAGCCGACGTCCGTGGGGTACGCCAGATAGGCCGCGTCGGCGCCGCGCAGCGCCCCGGCCCACGTCGCGGCGTCCTCCCAGTCGAAGCCCGTGCCGCGCGAGGCGGCCCGCACCGTCAGGCCCGCCGCCCGCGCGGCCCGCGCCACCCGGCTCCCGGTCCGACCCGTGGCCCCTGTCACCAGCACCGTCATGTCCCGCGTGTTCTCTGTCATGCGCCCCAGTCAACTGCCGTCCCCGGCGCGGAACCATCGGCGAACGGCTCATTCCCATAAGCGGTCGTCCACGGTCGTCCACGGCTGTCGGAGCCGCCGTCTACGCTGGCCGCATGGACGCTCCGCCACGTTCGGACATGCTCATGCGGGGGGACCCGCTCGCCGGTCTGCTGGAGGGTCCCCGCGCGCGGGGCGCCTTCATGATCCGCGCGTGCTTCGACCCGCCGTGGTGCGTACGCGTCGAGGACCGCGCCCCGCTGTCGATCATGCTGGTGGTCCGCGGCGACGCCTGGGTCGTACCGGACGAGGGCGAGGCACTGCGGCTGCGGGCCGGTGACCTCGCCATCGCGCGCGGCCCCGACCCGTACCGCTGCGCCGACGAGCCCGCCACCCCGCCCCAGGCCGTGATCCTGCCGGGCGGCGAGTGCTCCTACCCGGACGGACGCTCACTGAAGGGCCACTGGGACCTAGGCGTCCGGAGCTGGGGCGACCGGCTCGACGGCTCCACGGTGCTGCTGATCGGGACGTACATGATGCGGGGCGAGGTCAACCGCCGGCTGCTCGACGCCCTGCCGCCGCTGCTCGCGCTCCCCTCCGACGTGTGGGAATGTCCGCTGACGCCGATCCTCGCCGCCGAGATGGTGCGCGACGAACCCGGCCAGGAGGTCGTCCTCGACCGGCTCCTCGACCTGCTGATGATCACCGCCCTGCGGGCCTGGTTCTCCCGCCCCGAGGCCGCCGCGCCCGCCTGGTACCAGGCCCTCGCGGACCCGGTCGTGGGCCGCGCGCTCCGGCTCCTCCAGGACGACCCCGCCCGGCCCTGGACGGTCGCCGCGCTCGCCGCCGAGACCGGCGTCTCGCGCGCCGCGCTGGCCCGACGCTTCGGCGAACTCGTCGGGGAACCCCCGATGACGTACCTGACCGGCTGGCGCCTCGCCTCCGCCGCCGACCGGCTCCGCGAGAGCGACGACACCCTGGAGACGATCGCCCGCCACGTCGGCTACGGCAGCGCCTTCGCTCTCTCCAGCGCCTTCAAGCGGGTCTACGGCGTCAGCCCGCAGGAGCACCGGGCCCGCCCGGCGTAGCGTGGCCGTCATGTACGCGGAACGGGCGTCCCGGCTGCCGGGCGCGGTGCTCTGGAGCCGCGTCCCGGCCGGCCCCGCGCCGGGCGCCGGGGCCGAGACGCCCGCGCGCCCGACGCCGGGTGCGGAGGCTGGGGCCGCCCGACTCCGGGGGCCGGGTTCCGCACGGCGTGCGGGGGCGGGGCACGCGGGCTCGGCGGAGGCCGGGGTCGCGTGGGGTGCGGAGGCGGGCCCGGGGGAGCGTGCGTCCGCGCCCCACGACAGGGCCATGGCCTCGTTCGTCCGCGGGATCGAGGGCGACGGCGAGGGCGGGATCGAGGGCGAGGGCTGGGCCCGGGACCATCTCATGGCCGTCCGGGACCGTCCCACGACCGCCCGGCGCGATCCCGCGGAAGCCCAGGACCGTTCCGGGACCGCGCGGGACGCCGTGCTTCCCGACGGATGCATGGATCTGCTCTGGAGCGAGGGGCGGTTGCTCGTCGCCGGTCCCGACACGCGGCCCCACACCCCGGAGGCGGCGCCCGGCGGCTGGGCGGGCATCCGCTTCTACCCCGGTACGGCACCCGCCTACTTGGGCGTACCGGCCAGTGAACTCCGGGACCGGCGCGTGGAGTTGACCGACCTGTGGCCCGCCGCGGAGGTGCGCCGCCTCACCGCGCGGATCGACGCGGCCGCCGACCCCGTGGAGGCGCTCGAAGAGGTCGCGCTGCTCCGGGCGGCCGAGGCCGGGCCCCCCGACCCGCTCCTCCGCGACGTGGTGGCCGCCCTGGGCGCGGGCCGCCCGGTCGCCGAGACGGCCGACCGACTGGGCCTCGGAGCACGGCAGTTGCACCGCCGCTCGCTCGCCGCCTTCGGGTACGGACCCAAGACCCTGGCCCGGGTCCTGCGTCTGCAACGGGCTCTCGCCCTCGCCCGCGACGGTGTGCCCTTCACGGAGACCGCGCTGCGCGCCGGGTTCGCCGACCAGGCCCATCTGGCGAGAGACGTAAGGGAGTTGGCGGGAGCGACACTCGGTGAGCTGGTCGGTCACCGGTGACGGGCCCGACTACTGCGCGGGCGCCGGCGCGGGTCCTCCCGGCAGCGGGGCGAACAGGTCGACGCCGTTGCCGTCCGGGTCGTGCACGACGGCGTACCGCATGCCCCAGAAGGCGTCCCACGGCTTGAGCTCGCCGTGGTGGCCCGCGCCGACGAGCCCCTCGTACACGGAGTCGACCTCGGCGGGGCTGTCGCAGCGGAAGGCGAGCGACGCCCTGCCGCCGCCGCTCGGGGGCCGCCACCCGGCGTGGAACGACCGGATGGTGTCCTCGGTGTCCAGCGCGAGACGCAGCCCGCCGGGCAGCCCGGCCTCGACATGCGGCTCGTTCTCCGCGCCGTCGGGGAAGACGAGCCCGAGCCGGCTGTAGAAGGCGATGGAGGCGGCCATGTCGGAGACCGCCAGCCCGATCACATCGAATCGTGGAGTCATACGGCCACCGTAGACGGGCTCCGGGCGGCCGGTCTTGAACGAAACGGACACCGCGCCCCGCGAGCGTGCGCCTAGGCTCCGGCCATGGTCTTCCGCGTTCTCGCCTACACCCGTACGACCGGCTACCGGCACGACTCGATCCCGGCCGCCGTCGAAGCGGTGCGCGCACTCGGCCGCGCGCACGGTTTCGAGGCCGACGTCACCGAGGACCCCGCGGTCTTCGAGGCCTCCCTCGACCCGTACGCGGCCGTCGTCTTCCTGTCGACGAGCGGCGAGGTGCTGACGCCGCCGGGCCGCGACCGACTGGCGGCCCACGTCCACGGCGGGGCCGGCTTCGTCGGGGTGCACGCCGCCGCCTGTACCGAGTACGACTGGCCCCACTACGGCGAGCTGCTCGGCGCCCGCTTCGACCGGCACCCGGCCCTCCAGCCGGGCAGGGTCCTCGTCGAGGACCGCGGGCATCCCGCGACCCGGCTGCTGCCGCCGGTCTGGGAGTTCACGGACGAATGGTACGACTTCCGGACCAACCCGCGCGAGGCGGAGCGCGTGCGCGTGCTGGCCTCCGCCGACGAAACCTCCTACGAGGGCGGGGGAATGGGTGCCGATCACCCGCTGGTGTGGTGCCGGGAACAGGGCGCGGGCCGGGTGTTCTACACCGCGCTCGGCCACGCCGTGGAGGCGTACGAGGATCCGGACTTCCTCGGGCACCTGCTCGGCGGCATCCTCTGGGCGGCCCGGCAGCCCGCCGCGGCGGCCTCGGACCAGGGCGCCTGACCCGGCGCCCGACCGGGGCACCCGACCCGGCCACGGACCCGGCGGGGGCCCCGCGGGCCCCGCCCGGACCCGGCCGACCGGCCCGCTTCGTACCGCGCGGTCGGCCGGACAGGGGGCTTCCGCAGGAATACCGGGACGCGATGTGGTGCTCTGATCTCTACAGCGCGGTGGTGCTCCGACTCTCTACGGCGCGCGACGGTGAGGAGCTGGTCCAGCATGGCGGTGGACACGGTGGATCCGGTGGCGGAGACGGGGGACCCGGTGATCTCCACCCCTTACGGAGCGGTGCGCGGCCGGTACGAGAACGGGATCGCGGTCTTCCGGGGCATTCCCTACGCCGCCCCGCCCTTCGGCGCCCGCCGCTTCCGCCCGCCCGAGCCGCCCGAGCCCTGGGACGGCGTCCGGGACGCCGGCGCGTTCGGACCGACGCCGCCGAAACCGCCGTACTCCGAGGCCTTCGCCCGCCTCCTCGCCGACCCGGTCGTGCCCGGCGACGACTGCCTCAATCTCAACGTGTGGACACCGGCGCCGGACCCCGCCGCCCGCCTCCCCGTCATGGTGTGGATCCACGGCGGAGCACTGACCCGCGGCTCCTCTGCCGTGCCCGTGTACGACGGGCACGCCTTCGCCCGCGACGGCGTGGTCCTCGTGTCCGTCAACTACCGCCTGGGCGTGGAAGGGTACGGCCTCTTCCCGGACGCGCCCGCCAACCCCGGGCTGCGCGACCAGCTCGCCGCGCTGGAGTGGGTGCGGGAGTCCGTCGCCCGGTTCGGCGGAGATCCCGGCCGTGTGACCGTCTTCGGCGAGTCCGCCGGAGCCATCAGCATCGGCGCGCTGCTCGCCAGCCCGCGCGCCCGGGGCCTGTTCCACCGGGCGGTCCTGCAGAGCGGGCCGCCCGAGGCGAGCGACCGCGACAAGGTGCGCCGCATGGTGCGCAGGATGGCCACCCGGCTGAAGATCCCCGCGACGGCGGAGGCGTTCGCCGGCGTCGACCGCGACCTGCTCCTGCGCACCCAGGCCGACGTGGGCAGGCTCAGCAGCCCGGTGCTCGGCGGTCCCGCCTTCGGCATCGTCGTGGACGGCGACCTCGTGCCACGTGACCCGATGGAGGCCCTCGTCGAGGGGGCCGCGGCGGACGTCGGACTGCTGCTCGGCTGGACCCGGGACGAGTACCGGCTGTGGCTCGTGCCGGGCGGGCTCATCGAGCGGGTCGACCGGCTCGGCCCGGTCGCCCTGGCCGGTGCGATGGCCCGCTGCCACTGCGGCCACGAGGTGCCCCGCGGCTACCGCGCCCTGCGCCCGGAGACGGGCACCGCCGATCTCGTCGGCCAGATGATCACCGACCATCTCCTGCGGGTCCCGCTGCACCGCCTCGCGGACGCGCGGAGCGGCACGCCCACCGCCTCCCTCGACGCGGACGTCCCCGCGGAGGGCAGGGCCCCGGCCCACGTCTACGAGTTCGCCTGGCGGTCCAACGTGCCCGGCCTCGGTGCCTGCCACGCCCTGGAGCTGGGCTTCGTCTTCGACACGGCGGGCGCCCCGGAGTCGGCGAAGCTCGCGGGCGAGGGCGCTCCGCAGGAGCTGGCGGAGGCCATGCACGGGGCGTGGGTGCGGTTCGCGGTCGACGGCGACCCGGGGTGGGCCGCCTGGGACGCCTCGCACCCGGTCCGGGTCTTCGGCGCCGGTGACCCGCACACCGCGCACGGCCCGCGCGACCGTGAACTCGCCCTGTGGGAAGCCGAGTCGGTCAGGGCCGCGGCCAAGCCCGACCCCGGCGCCACGGGCAGGCGCCCCGAGCGGGCCACGATCTGGACGGCCGGCCGCTCCACGGTCGTCGCCGCCGGGCCCACGGCCGGGCCCCCCGCCGAACCCGCCGACGGACCTCCCGCCGAGCCCGCCGACAGGCGCACGGCCGAACACCCGGACCAGCCCGCGGACCACCCGGCGGACGCGCCCGCCGACCGGTCCGTGGAACGGCCCCCGGCGCGGCCCGCGGACCGTTCCACGAGCCGGTCCCCGGGCCGGCCCGCGGAGAACCCGCCGGGGCCGGCGGAGGACTCGCCCAGGCCGGTCCCTCCGGGCGACCTCTTCGCGCGCATCGCGACCCCTCTGTCGGCGGTCCGCCGCTTCCGCCGCTCGGGCGGCGCGGACCGTCCGTGAGGCCGGCCCCGGCCAAGGGGCGGTGAGCCTCGGCGGCCGCGAGCCGGGTGCCGTACCGGAGATCGGGCGGGGAGCCGCGGGGCCGCGTCGGAAGGGGGCTGGGGCCTGTCGCTCGGATCGCGTGGCGCCGAGGTGCGGCGCCTTGTCGGAGTTCCTTCCGTACCGCCGCCTGATCCGAACGGCGGGCCCTGGTGCCGGAGGCCGGGCGGGTGCCGGGACCGGGCGCGGTGTCGTGAGGCCGGGGCCTCCGGGATCACGCCCCGTGCAGTGCCGCCGTGACTCCCGCGATCGCCCCGGGGCCGACACGGCAGCAGCCGCCGATCAGGCGGGCCCCGGCCCGCTCCCACCCGCCGACCTGGGCGGCCGTGAACGTGGAGCTGCCCTTCCAGGCACGGGCCCCCGCGTCCCAGGCCTCGCCGCTGTTCGGGTAGACCACGACCGGTTTTCCGGTCACCCGCGAGGCCGTGGCGACGGCCGCGTCGACATCCTCGGGAGCGCAGCAGTTGACCCCGACCGCGATGACCTCGTCCGCCTCGGCGGCCAGGGCGAAGGCCTCCTCCAGCGGCTGTCCGGCCCGCGTCCGGTCGCCCGCCACGCTGTACGACAGCCACGCCGGCACACCGAGCCCGCGCACCCCGCCGAGCAGGGCCCGCGCCTCGTCCGTGTCCGGGACCGTCTCCAGGGCCAGCACGTCGGGCCCGGCGGCGGCCAGTACCTCGAGGCGCGGCAGATGGAACCGCTCCAGTTCCGCGACGCTCAGCCCGTACCGCCCCCGGTACTCCGAACCGTCCGCGAGCATCGCCCCGTACGGACCCACCGACGCGGCGACCCACAGGGGCCGCGTGACGCCCTCGGCGTGCGCGCGCCGGGCGGCCTCGCGCGCCAGTTCGACGCTCAGGCCGAGCAGTTCGGCGACCCGTCCGTGCGGGATGCCGCGTCGGGCGAACCCCTCGAACGTCGCCTGGTAGCTGGACGTGATCGCCACGTCCGCGCCCGCCTCGTAGTAGGCGAGATGCGCCTCGACGATCGCCTCGGGCCGGTCCGCGAGCAGCCGCGCCGACCACAGCGCGTCACTCAGGTCGTGTCCGGCCGCCTCGAGCTGGTTGGACATGCCTCCGTCGAGCACGATCGTGCCGGAGGACAGTGCTGCGGCGAGGGTGAGGACGTTGTCGCTGGCCATGCCCCGACGCTAGTCGATCAGGTCCGCCGCACCCCGGCGCCGTCCGCCCATCGAGCGACCGTCTCGCGAAACGAGACGTCGGGTCCTCGGCGCGAGGCCTGATCCCGACGCCCGCCCGGCATCGCCGGCCCGGCTCCTGGCAGGATCGGGCGCCATGGAGTTCTCCGAAGTGGTCCGCCGCCGTCGCATGATCCGCCACTACTCCGACAAGCCGCTGGCCCCCGAGGCGGTGGAGAGAATCCTCGCCACCGCGCTGCGGGCCCCGTCGGCCGGCTTCTCCCAGGGCTGGGCGTTCCTGGCCCTCACCGACCCCGCCGACCGCGCCCGGTTCTGGCCGTTCGTCCCCACCCGCGTGGAGCAGACGCCGACCATGCAGGACGCCCCCCTGGTCGTCGTACCGCTCGCCCACAAGGCCGCCTATCTGGAGCGCTACGCCGAACCGGACAAGGGCTGGGAGGACCGCGCCGAGGCCCGCTGGCCGGCCCCGTACTGGTACATCGACACGGGGATGGCGGCCCTCATGATGCTGCTCGGCGCGGTCGACGAAGGGCTCGACGCCTGCTTCTTCGGCATCATGCCCGAGCAACTGGAGCCCTTCCGTGCCGAGTTCGGGGTGCCGGGGGATTACGCGCCGATCGGCGGCATCACGGTCGGCCACCGGTCGGACGACGTTCCCCCGCAGGGCGCCCGTATCGCGGAACGCCGACGCGGGCTGGACGAGGTCGTGCACCGGGGGCACTGGGGGCTGCACAACTGAGCGGCCGGTCGCGTCGTCCGGTGTGCGGGGCGCCGCGCCGGGGTGCGTGACGGTGCGGCAGGCACGACGCGGCGCGGCGGTGTGGCAGACGTGGTGGTGCGCGCGGCGGTGCGGCAGGCGTCCGGTGTCCGCGGTGGGCTTGGCGGACCGGCTCCGTCCGACCCGTTGACCTCGCCGTAGTACGCGCTTACTTTTTCGGCGCAATGTTCGTCATCGCAGATGATGTTCGGCATACCGGACGGACGGTCACCGTATGAGTCGTATGAGTCGTATGAGCCGCACCATCCCCGCCCTGCGCCCCTTCCCCGCCGAACGGCACCCGCCGAGACGCGTGTACGCCCTGCTCGTCGCCCTCTGTCTCGCCCTCGCCGGAGGGCTCCTCGCCGCCGCGCCCGCCCGCGCGGCGGCCCAGACCATCACGAACGGCACGCCGTTCAGCGACACTTCGGGCGCGGCGGTGCACGCGCACGGCGGCGGGGTCCTCGAAGTGGGCGGCTATTACTACTGGTTCGGCGAGAACCGCAACGCCGACAACACCTTCAGGTACGTCGACGCCTACCGCTCCACCGACCTGAAGAACTGGGAGTTCCGCAACCACGTGCTGACCCGGTCGAGCGCCGCCGAGCTCGGCACGGCCTACATCGAGCGGCCCAAGGTCATGTACAACGCGTCCACCGGCACGTTCGTCATGTGGATGCACAAGGAGAACGGTGTCGACTACAGCGAGGCGCGAGCCGCCGTCGCCGTCTCGGACACCGTGGACGGCGCCTACACCTACCGCGGCAGCTTCCAGCCGCTCGGCCAGTACATGTCCCGTGACATCACGACCTTCGTCGACACCGACGGAACCGGCTACATGGTCTCGGCCGCCCGCGAGAACTACGACCTCCAGATCTACCGGCTCACCGCCGACTACACCGGCGTGGCCGCCCTGGTCGCCGATCCCTGGCACGGCGGACACCGCGAGGCGCCCGCGCTGTTCAAGCGGGGCGGCGTCTACTTCATGCTGACCTCGGCCGCCACCGGCTGGAGTCCCAACCAGCAGCAGTACGCCACCGCCACCTCGCCCGCCGGTCCCTGGACCGCGATGACGAACGTCGGCGACTCCACGGCGTACGGCTCGCAGACCGCGTACGTCCTTCCCGTGCAAGGCACTTCGGGCACCTCCTACCTCTACCTGGGCGACCGCTGGGGCAACGCCTTCGGCGGGACGGTGAACGACTCGCGGTACGTCTGGCTGCCGATCGCGTTCCCGACGGCCACCACGATGTCTCTGTCCTGGTCGCCGGAGATCGCGATCGACACCGCCGCCGGGACGGTCGGCGGGATCAGTGCCGTCTACGAGACCCTGACGGCCCGTCATTCCGGCAAGTGCGCGGACGTCCCCGGCCAGTCGCTGTGGCAGGGGATCGCGCTCGCCCAGTACACCTGCAACGGCGGAGCCAACCAGAAGTTCTGGTTCAAGTCCCTCGGCGGCGGCTCCTACGAGCTGATGGGCCGGGGGAGTTCCCTGTGTCTGACCGAGAACAGCACCGGTGTCCGTCAGGAGGACTGCACCGGCGCCACCACCCAGCAGTGGTCGGTGACGGCCTCCGGCGGTTACGTACTCCTCAAGGCCAGGGCGTCCGGCGAGTGCCTGGACGTGTCCGGCGCATCCACCGCCGACTCCGCCCCGCTCATCACGTACACCTGCAACGGAGGCACCAACCAGCAGTGGACACGCGGGACGTGACCTCGGGGGTGTCCAGCGGTCAGGAACCGGCCTCCGGCTGTTCCAGGGGTACCTGGGTCAGCGCCTTCCGGGGGTCGGATTCCCGCGCCCGGGCGTGGACCGTGCTGCGCCGGTCCAGCAGCACGGACGTCTCGGCGCCGGTCCCGAGGTCCTTGGCGACGACGTGCACCACGTGGTTGGCGTCGATGTCGAAGGTCACCTCGATCCGCGGGACGCCGCGCGGGGCCGGTGGCAGCGGCAGTTCGAGCACACCGATCTTCGTGTTGAACTCGGCGATGTCACGGGTTCCTTGGTAGACGCCGATCTGGGCGTGGGACTGCCCGTCCGCGACGGTGGTGAAGATCTCGCCGCGCTTCGTCGGGATCGTCGTGTCCCCTTCGACGAGCGTGGTCATGACGCCGTCCTTCGTCTCGATGCCGAGAGGCAGGGAGGTCACGTCCAGGAGCAGTTCGTCGCGCAGTTGGCCGGTCAGTACGGCACTCAGCAGCGTGGCACCGATGACCACTCCTTCGGGGATGATGGCCCGGATCGGGTCCCGGCCGCCCGCCAGCTCCTTGACGAGCGCCGCGACCGCCGGCATCCGGGTGGCTCCGCCCACCAGGATGAAGTGGTCGATGTCCTCGATCCGGTCGGTCCCCCACGCGTTCTTCAAGGCCTGGTGCATCGGCTGGGCGCAGCGCTCCAGCAGATCCTTCGTCAGCTTCTCCACCTGAGCGCGCGTCAGCGTGACGTCCAGGTGCACCGGCCCGGACGGGGACATCGCGATGTACGGCAGGCTGACGGTGGTGGCCGTGGCCTGGGACAACTCGATCTTCGCGGCTTCGGCGGCCTCGGCCACCCGCTGGAGGGCGGCCCGGTCGGTGAGCCGGACGCCCTGGCGGAGGGCGAGATCACGTACGAGATGATCGACGATACGACGGTCCCAGTCGCTGCCTCCCAGGCGACCGTCGCCGCTGGTCCCCTCGGTCGCGACGACCCCGTCACCGACGTTCAGCAGGGACACGTCCAGGGTGCCGCCGCCCAGGTCGAACACCATGATCGTCTCGTCGTCCCGGCCGAAACCGTACGAGAGCGCGGCGGCGGTCGGCTCGTTCAGCATCCTGACCGCCTCGAGGCCCGCGAGAGCCGCTGCGTCCGCCAGGGCCGCGCGCTGGACGTGGTTGAAGTAGGCGGGCACGGTGAGGACCGCCCGGGTCACCGTCTCGCCCAGATACGTCTCCGCGCTGTGCCGCAGGTCGGCGAGGATCCAGGAGGCGACCTCCTCGGCGGAGAAGCGGCGGACCCCGTGCCGGTGGGTCCACCCTGTGCCCAGTTCCCGTTTGACCCGGTGGATGCCGCCGCCCGGAACGCGGGAGGCCCGCTCCTTGGCGGCCTTCCCCACCAGCAGGGTCCCGTCCTCGGCGAACGCCACGACGCTCGGAGTGGTGACCTCTCCGTGGCGGTTCGGGACGACCCGCACCTCGCCGTCCAGGAACACGGCCACCGCGGAATTGGTCGTCCCGAAATCGATGCCGAGGATCTTCGACCCGTCCGCGATCGGGCGGGTGACCCGGGAGGCGGTGTCCGGCGTCCCCGACGGCAGGTCGCCGAGGCCACGGCTGTGCCAGAGCCCCTCGGCCCGGGCGCCGACCTGCGGATCGCGGTCCCGCACCAGCACGGTCAGGGCTTCCAGGGCGGCCTCGCGGACCGGGCCGCGCCCGCTTCCGAGCAGCCGTTCCACCTCGTGCAGGGCGCCCAGCCGCTGCCAGACGGCCCCGGTGAGGATCGCGGCGCGGAGGGTGTCGGGAAGCGCCGGGCCCTCGGGCACCGTCACGTACGGGGCGCCCGGACTGCGCGTCAGATAGAGCGTGCCCTCGGAGTTGTTGACGCTCCGGGTCGGCGTCTGGCTGGGCAGCCGGCTGCGTACGCGGTCGTGGACGAAGGCGTACAGCTCCTCGACCGACACGTAGCCGTCCCCGTCCAGATCGGCGCTGCCGTCCCGCAGGCCCTCCACCACGGCCGCGGTGAAGATGGACGGCTCGGCCCGTTCCCTGCTGCTCAGCTCGCTCTCGTGGCTGTACTGCAGGGCGGTCGAGGACGTGATCACGACCCGGCCCCGCCCGGAGAACGGCTCCCTCACGTCGACCGCCGGCGCGGCTCCGCGGGTCCGCATCCCTTTGGCGAACGCCCCGCTGTAGCAGCAGTCCAGCAGGACGACGGCCCGGCGGCAGGGACTCTGCTCCAGTTGGTCCGCGACGAACTCGGAGGAGACCGCGGTCGCGTCCAGGAAGTCCCCCTCCGTGTCCGAGGCGATGAAGTGCAGCCGGCCCCGCGCGTCCTTGCGGCCGTGGCAGGAGAGATGGAGCAGGAGCAGGTCCTGGCTCCGCGCGCGGGCGAAGAAGGACTGGATCGCCTTGCGGATCTCCACCGCGGTGCCGTTCTCGACGACGGTGACCTCGAACGCGCCGACGGCCGGGTCGCCGAGCACGCCGGCGAGGTGCTCGGCGTCCGCCGCGGCACCCGGTAACTCGCCGAAACGTCCGTCCGCGTAATGCTGGTTGACGACGAGGAGCGCGGCCTTACGCATCGGCCGCGTCGGCCTCTCGGGGAGCGTGCCTGGCCGCGAACAGTTCGACGGCGTGCCGCTGGTCCGCGCGGGACACGGACGTCAGATGCAGTTCGTCACCGTCGATCGTGATGTCGATCGAGCCCGAGTTTCGGCGCGCGAGCCAGTCCTGCGCCAAGGCGATGAGCGCCCTCAGTGTCGCCGCGCTCGTCGCGCCGACGAGGAGCGTCGTCCAGAGCACCGTGTCCCCGGCCCGTGTGCCGTCGGGAGCCGGACCGCCGGTCGCGTGCCGCACGAAGGCCGGATCCAGCAGGGACAGCTCCTCGGCCAGCAGGGACACGGCCTCCGCCGCGCCCTCGGGGTCCGCCTCGTCGGTGAACACCAACGCCGCTTCGCATCGCGGATCGCTCAAGGTTCCCTCCCCGTGGGTCACCCGGGCCCCCACCCGGGAGAGGCCAGTGTGGCACCTCGGAGTCGGCCTCCGGCGGGTCCCGGGGAAAGGTGCGTCCTGATCCGACCGGATGTGTAAGGTGCCCCGGCCCGAGCCCGGGACGGCCCTCTGGAAAGCGCTTGCCGATCGGCGGTATCGTCCTTCGGCCAGGCCCCGTCGCCCTGTCGCCCCGCCCTCCCGTCGGAGGAGCCCGCGTCCGGTGCCGAGGGCCCTGGCGGGGGTGGGACGAGCCCCTGGGGCGTTCCGACCGGAACCGGGGCGCCCCAGGTATCAGGTCCGGCCCGCCCGAGGACATCCGGCGTCCGGGAGGCCGGGCCCGGCCCGGAACAGGAAGGCCAGTGATGCACGCCGAGCCCGCCGAGGACAGGTCCCTGAGCCCGTACACCGGCCGCACGCGCGCCCATTGGGAGGCGGCCGCCGACTCCCTGCTCGCCGCGGTCGCCCCGTACGCCACTGACGACCAGGCCCTCTACCACCTCCCCGGAGCGCACACGAGCAGCGCCGGGCGACTCTCCGACGGCCTGGAGGGCTACGCCCGTACGCTCCTGCTGGCGGGCTTCCGCCGTGACGAGAAGGTCCTGGAGCGGTACGCGCGGGGGCTGGCCGCCGGAACGGCGGGCGTGTGGCCCCGGGTCGAGGACCGCGGCCAGCCCCTCGTCGAGGCCGCGTCGATCGCCCTCGCGCTGCGGCTGACCCGTCCGCTGCTGTGGGACCGCCTGGACGACGGCGTGCGGCAGCGCGCCGCCGCATGGCTCGGCGACGCGCTGACTGCCGAACCCTGGCCCTGCAACTGGGAGTTGTTCCCGGTGACGGTCGGCGGCTTCCTCCAGGAGGTCGGCCATGAGCCCGAGGCCTCGCGTGCCGCGATCGACCGCGGGCTTGCGCGCATCGAGCAGTGGTATCTCGGCGACGGCTGGTACACCGACGGCCACGGGCGCAAGTTCGACTACTACAACGGCTGGGCGATGCACCTCTATCCGGTGCTGCACGCCTGGCTGGCGGACGACGCCCGGCTCCTCGACCTGTACGCCGGCCGCCTGGAGGCCCATCTCGGCGACTACGCCCGGCTGTTCGGCGGTGACGGCGCGCCGATGCTCCAGGGCCGCTCGCTCACCTACCGCTTCGCCGCCACCGCCCCGCTGTGGCTCGGCGCGCTCACCGGCCGGACCCCCCTGTCCCCGGGCGAGACCCGGCGCCTCGCCTCCGGCGCCCTGCGCTACTTCCTCGACCGGGGCGCGGTGGACGGCGACGGCCTGCTCACCCTCGGCTGGCACGGCCCCGACGAGGCCTTCGCCCAGCACTACTCCGGGCCCGCCTCGCCGTACTGGGCGAGCAAGGCCTTCGTCGCCCTGCTGCTGCCCCCGGAGCACGAGGTCTGGACGGCCACGGAGGAGGCGGGCCCGGCGGAGCGCGCCGACGCCGTCACCAGGATCGGGCCGCCCAACTGGCTTCTCCAGTCGACGCGTTCGGACGGTCTGGTTCGCCTCCACAACCACGGCAGCGAGGACGTCCGCTACGACCCCTACTACACGCGGCTCGCCTACTCGACGGCGACGAGGCCCTCACCCTCGTACGACAACAGCGTGATCGTCGGCGGCGAGGCGGGCCGTACGGCGATCGTGCCGCTGGGGGTCGGGCAGGACTGGGCGGCCTCCCGGCACACGGTCTCGGAGGGCGTCGGGGCGGTCTCTCTCGTGGTCGCGCGGGGCGCCGTGGAGGTGCGGGCGCACCTGGTGTCGGGCGCGGATCCCGGGACGCGGGTACGGATCACCGGCTGGTCGGCGTCCGACGGCGCGCGCCCCGAACTCCTGCCCGCGCACAGTCTGTCGGCCACGGGGGAGGGCCTCACCGGGGACGGCCCCTCCCTTTTCGTCGCCCTCGTCCGCCTCACCGGCGACCGGGACCCGCTCCCGCTCACGGACCTGGTGTCCGTGCGGGTGACGACGCCCGAGGGCGCGGGACCGGGCACGTACGAGGTGACGGTGACCTGGGCCGCGGGAGGAACGGCGGCCTTCCGCTTCGACGGCACCGGCGGAGTGGTCCCCCTGGACGGTGGCGATCTCACCGGCGTTGCCTAGAGTGCGGAGTGCGGAGTGAGGCGGAGACGGATCCGCCGGAGCAGGGGGGTGTGTCATGGGTGGTTCGGACCTGGGCCGGGGCGGGGGCCCGGTGGGCGCGGAGCAGATGATCGCGGAGGCGCGAAAGGCGTTCTTCGTGATGTTCGCGTTCCTGGCGGTCGTCTGGCTGCTGCAACTGGCCAACTACGCCGACGACTACGCGTTCTCGCGGGACTACGGTGTGGTGTCCGGCGATGTCGCCTCGCTGCCCGACATCCTCAGCGCGCCCTTCCTGCACTGGAGTTGGGCGCACATCGAGAGCAACTCCGGTCCGCTGTTCGTGTTCGGGTTCCTCGCCGCCTACCGGGGTGTGGCCCGCTTCCTCGGCCTGAGCCTGCTGGTGGCGCTGACCAGCGGGTTGGTGGTCTGGTTCTTCGAGAGAGGGGACGTGGACACCGTCGGCGCGAGCGGCCTGATCTTCGGGTACTTCGGCTATGTCGTGGTCCGCGGGATCTTCGACCGTCACCTGATCGACACGCTGATCGGTGTCGTCATGGCGGCTTCCTTCGCCTACATGCTCACCGTGGCGGTGCCCGGAACGCCGGGGGTGAGCTGGCTCGGCCACCTCGGCGGCCTGATCGGCGGCCTGGCCGGCGCCTGGATCTTCCGCGACCGCCGCCCGCGCACCCTCCCGGCCACCGGTTCCGGCAGCGGCACCGGCACCGGCTCGGGAACCCCGACCCCGCCCCAGAACTCCGCCAACCCCCGCGCGGACCTGCACAAGGAACTGGGAGATCTGGGGCTGCTGTAGGAGGTCGGTCAGCCGGGCTGCCCCGCCTCGGCACGCGGCCAGTTCTCCAGGGCCACGTGCAGGGCGTCCAGCGCGTGCCTCCAGGACGTCCCGACCGGGCGCGGCGCGCCGAATCCGCCGATGGCCTCCAGCGTGCAGTAGCCGTGGAAGGTGCTGCGCAACAGGCGTACGGCGTCGGTCAGATCGGGCTCGGACAGCCCGTAGGCGCGGAGCATCCCCTGCGTGACCTCGGCGGTGACCTCGGCCGTGCGGCGGTACTCCGCCCGCTCCGCGACCAGGGCCGGGTCGAGCTGCGTGTGCGTGGCCCGGTAGCGCCCGGGCCGCTCCAGCGCGTAGGCGCGATAGGCGTCGGCGAAGGCGACGAGCGCGTCCTTGCCGGCCCGCCCGGCCACGGCCGTGGCGATCCTGTCGATCATCTCGCCCGACGCCAGCAGCGCGACGCGCTCGCGCAGCTCCCGGACGTTGCGCAGGTGCGCGTACATGCTCGCGTCCTTGACCCCGAACTGCCGGGCCAGCGCGGCCACGGTGACGTTCTCGAAGCCGATCTCGTCCGCGAGATCGGCCGCCGCCAGCACGACCCGCTCGGTCGTGAGTCCGGCACGAGGCATGAGAACCACCTTTTCGCCACAGAGCATTTCCTCGGGAACCCAGGCAGAAGCCTAGTCCCGCCCGATCGCCGACTCCGTGGAATTCATGACGCAACGGACACGGCGAGGAGCAACAGGGTTATGGATAAAGCCAGTTGACCGATTCAGGTCGCCCGGCGAACACGAGGGGGCCGCCCGTTGTTCATGCTCCGCCCCGAATCTCCTCATGACGCGCCCGCAGGGGCGGGGCGGGACTCAGGAGGCGGTCATGGGGCACACGCACGGACACGAGCACGGGCATCACCATCACCACCCGCACGGCCACGAGGGCACGGGCACCACGCTGCCCGCCGCCTTCGACACCGCCGTGCCCGACGAGGCCCTCAGCCCCGAGCAGCAGTCGCGCCGCTCACTCCTGCGCCGCGCGGGACTGCTGGGCGCCGGCCTCGCCGCCGGCGGTGTCCTCGCGGAGGGGGCCGCCGCCCCCGCGTACGCCTCGACGGGCGGCCGCAGAAAGAACGGCTTCCTGTGGCTCGCCGGAGACCACCACATCCACACCCAGTACAGCAGCGACGGCAAGTACCGCGTCCGCGACCAGGTCCGCCAGGGCGCCGCGCACGGCCTGGACTGGATGGTCATCACCGACCACGGCAGCGAGACCCACGCCAAGATCGGGGTGGACAAGGTCAACCCGGACATCCAGGAGGCCCGGGACATCCACGAGGACACCCTCGTCTTCCAGGGCCTCGAATGGAACATCCCGGCCGCCGAGCACGGCACCGTCTTCGTCCACCCCGGCCGCAACGAGGTCGCGGTCCTCAAGCAGTTCGAGACGGACTACGACGGCAGCCTCAAGGGTGCCACCGACTCGACGCCCGCCAACGAGGCGCTCGCCATCGCGGGCCTCAACTTCCTCGCCGAGCAGGTCCAGCGGCGCCGCGTCAAGGACATCCTGATGCTGGCCAACCACCCCGCCCGCAAGGGCCTCGACTCCCCGCACGAGATCCGTGCCTGGCGCGACGCGACCCCCGCGTCCCACCAGATCGCCGTCGGTTTCGAGGGCGCCCCCGGCCACCAGGCGGGCGGCATCGAGAAGACGTACGGCATGGGTGTCGCCCGCGGTCTGTACGACAACAGCCCGAGCGCCAACTCCTTCGCCGGCTACCCGCTGGAGAGCTACCGCACCTGGGGCGGCTTCGACTGGATGACCGCCACCGTCGGCGGCCTGTGGGACAGCCTGCTCGCCGAGGGCAAGCCCTGGTGGATCACCGCCAACTCCGACTCCCACCAGGTCTACACGGACACCGCCGTACGCGGCGGACCGGACAGCGACTTCAACCTCAACGGCCGGCACACCGACCCGGTCTACGGCGGAAAGATCGACACCACCCAGGGCGACTACTGGCCCGGCCAGTACAGCCGTACGCACGTCGGCTCCGACGGGTTCTCCTACGCCGCCGTGATGGACGGCATCCGCGCCGGCCGGGTCTGGGTCGACCACGGGCAGCTCATCAGCGGCCTCGACGCGCGGGTCTCCGGCGGCGGCCGCTGGGCCACCCTCGGCGGCGCGCTGCACGTACGCAAGGGCACCCGGGTCACCCTGACCGTGGACCTCGGACTGGCCGGCGGCCCCAACTGGGCGGGCTTCGTACCGAAGCTGGCGCGCGTCGACGTCATCCAGGGCGATGTGACGGGCGCGGCCTCCGACCGGGACACGCTCGCCGCCCCCACCGCACGGGTCGCCAAGTCCTACGAGGTGAACAAGTCGTCCGGCACGGTCCGCCTCACCTACGACCTCGGCACCGTCGACCGTCCGGTGTACGTCCGTCTGCGCGGCACCGACGGCAACCGCTCCGCCGTCGGCCTGAGGGGCGCGTCGGTCGACCCGGCGGGTCCGGCCGTGGACGTCCTCGGTGACGCCGACCCGTGGAAGGACCTGTGGTTCTACTCCAACCCGGTGTGGGTCCTCCCGTCGTGAGCGAGCCGTACGTCGTCGGAGTCGACACCGGTCATACGGGCGCCCTGCGGGAGGCCGACCATCTGCTGCGGGCGCTCGCCGCGGAACTCGGCCTGCCCGCGGACGCGCTGGGCTGCACGCACCACGTGCGGGACGGTCGGCGGCCGCACACGGCGCTGTCCTTCGCCGTGCTGTCGGAGCGGGCGGCCCGTGCGGCATGGCAGCGGCTCACCGAGAACGGCTCCGGCACGCCCGGTGACGGGCCCGGGCCCGGGTCCCTCCTGGGTGCCGCCTTCGGCGAGGAGCGGCACGGGCCCGACGAGCTCGCGGCCGGAGCCGCCCACGCGGCCGCCGAACACGGGGCGCGCACGGGCGGCCGTGCCGTCCTGTACCCGGGGGCCGGCGCCGTCACCGGAGTCCTGACCGTCGGGCGCCTGCTGGAGGTCTCCGCGGTGGACCGGGTCACCGTGCTCGGTTCCCCCGAGGGGGTCGCCCCGGAGGCGGAGTTGGTCACCCGCGACCACGTGCGCCCGGAGTGGCGCGACGGCCGGCTCGTCCTCGCGACGATGCCGGCCGCCGGCGGCACCCTGGTGCCCTTCGAGGTGCCGGACCCGACACCCTGTTGCGCCGACCACTGACAGGTGCGGCCGGACGGCTGGGGAGAGCCGTCCGGCCGCGCTCGGCACGCGGGCCTCAGTCCCGGATCGTGGAGAACACGAACGAGAACTCCGCCGGAGCGGCCCGCAGTTGGTAGGACGGAAGAGCGCCGGGACCGCACGACTGCGAACCGATGCCCTGCTGACCGTGATCGAGGTTGACCCAGACCGTGTCGCCGGGGGCGAGATCCGTCAGGTGGTCCGCCGCGTCGAGCTGCTCGGTCGTCCAGCGGCGCGCGGTGAACCAGAACGCCGGGTCGCCCTCGACGCGTACTCCGCCGATCTCGGCCCAGTGGACGCCGGGCCGCGCGCCGTTCTCCTGCGGGCGCACGTACGGTGTCTGCATCGCATCGACCGTCGACTCCCAACGCCCGTTCATACAGGCGGTCCTGGTGTCCGGATAGCCCTCTCCGGGGCCACCCCCGAACCAGGTCACCCGGTCCGCGGAGCCCGGGAGGCCGAGCCGGACGCCGAGGCGCGGCAACGGCAGTGTCCACCGGCCCTCCGGTGCCACGGACACGGTCAGCCGCAGCCGGGTGCCGTCGGAGGTCCAGCGGTACACCGTGCGCAGGCCCACGTCACGGGCCGCGGGCGCCACCCGGGTGCGTACGGTCAGGGAGTCGTCGCCCGCCTCCACCGCGTCCAGGCGGTGCCGCATCCGGTGCAGGCCCAGGGCGCGCCAGAGCGGGCCGTGACGGGCGTCGGGCTGCCAGTGCGCGCCGTTGTCGTTGTCGGTCGGGGCGCGCCACACGTCGAGACGGGGGCCGGTGACCTCGACCCCGCCGAGGGCCAGCAGGGCCCCGGTACGGGCGTCGAACGTGCCCGGGCCGAGGGTGATCACCCCGTCGCCGGAGACCGGAGCCGCGGACGGCACGAAGGAGGGCAACGCGGGTGCCGTCATGGGAAGTTGGGTCCAGGCGACGACATGGCCGCGCGGCCCCCAGGCCGTCTCCTCGGCCAGTGCCGCCCGGACCGTCCACTGTGCCGCGGCCCCCGGCGGATCCACGGGCGGTTCCGGCAGTTTGACGTCGGCCGACTCTCCCGCCGCCAGCGCGGGCACCACGAGCGGGCCCGACCCGACGGTCTCGCCGTCCACCTGGTACGACCACGTGAAGGCCAGAAGGGAAAGGTCCGCGAAGTCGTACCCGTTGGTGACGCGCACGGTGCCGTCCCGGCCCGCGTCGGCCGTCAGGCCCTCGGCGGAAGGCGGGAAGGATCCCCCGCCGTCGATGCGGACGGGCTCGACGACCTTCTTGAACTCGACGAGCCCCGGGGACGGGGTCCGGTCCGGGAAGAGCAGCCCGTCGCACACGAAGTTCCCGTCGTGCAGCTCCTCGCCGAAGTCCCCTCCGTACGCGAACCCGTGGCGCTCGTCCCGGACGCCGTGGTCGATCCACTCCCAGATGAAGCCGCCCTGGAGCCGGTCGTACGTGGTGAACAGGCGCTGGTAGTCGGCGATGCCGCCGGGGCCGTTGCCCATCGCGTGCCCGTACTCGCACAGGATGAAGGGCAGTTGGCGCCGTTTCAGTCCGCCGTCGTCCTGATGCCGGCCGATCCGTTCGACCTCGGCGTGGTCGGCGTACATGCGTGAATAGACGTCCGTGTCACGGCAGTCGTGGTCGCCCTCGTAGTGCAGGAGCCGGGAGCCGTCCCGGCCGCGGATCCACTCGGCCATAGCGGTGAGACCGCGCCCGGTGCCGGCCTCGTTGCCGAGGGACCACAGGACGACCGACGGATGGTTCTTGTCGCGTTCGACCATGCGCGCCACCCGGTCGAGCAGCGCGGGTGTCCAGCGCGCGTCGTCGACGGGGTTGTCGCGCCAGCCCTGTTCGGTGAAACCGTGGGTCTCCAGGTCGCACTCGTCGACGACCCACAGGCCGTAGGTGTCGCACAGGTCGAGGAAGGCGGGGTGCGGCGGATAGTGCGAGGTGCGCACGGCGTTGATGTTGTGCCGCTTCATCAGCAGCACGTCCGCGAGCATGGTCTCCGGGTCGAGGGCGCGGCCCTTCTCCGAGTGCCATTCGTGCCGGTTGACGCCCTTGAAGAGGAGGGCCGTGCCGTTCACCTCGATCCGGCCGTCCGCGAGTTCGACCGTGCGGAAGCCGATGCGCAGGGGGACGCGCTCGCCCTCGGTGACCAGTTCGCCGTCGTACAGCCGGGGCGTCTCGGCCGTCCAGGGCAGTACCGGGACGGTGACCGGGGTCCCGGTCCCGACATCGATGTCCAGAGCGGGGACGAGGACCCGCCCGTCGACGTCGGAGTCGACGCGCAGGGTCCCCAGGCCCTCGTGGTGGTCGTAGGAGGCGTGCACGAAGAAGTCGAGCGCGCTGCCCGGCGGCCGGTGCAGCAGGGTGACGTCGCGGAAGATGCCCGGCAGCCACCACTGGTCCTGGTCCTCCAGGTAGGAGCCCGCCGACCACTGGTGGACCCGGACCGCGAGCACGTTGGCGCCGGGTCCGAGCAGATGGCCGACGGCGAACTCGTGCGGCAGCCGCGAGCCCTGGAACGTGCCGAGGTCCGTGCCGTTCAGCCAGACCCGGGCACAGGACTCGACCCCGTCGAAGCGCAGGACCGTACCGCCGTCCGCGGGCCAGTCCGGCGGCAGGTCGAAGCGGCGCAGATGGTCTCCGGTCGGGTTCTCGGTCGGCACGCGCGGCGGGTCGACGGGGAACGGGTAGAGGTGGTTGGTGTAGATCGGCGATCCATGACCTTGCAGCACCCAGTGACCGGGGACCTCCACCCCGGTCCAGCCGTCGGGCTCGTACCCCTTCACCGCGAAGGAGTCGTCCTCGGCGTCGGCGGTGGGCGAGAGCCGGAAGTCCCAGCGGCCGTTCAGGGACAGGGACCGGGCGTCCGAGGAGGCGTACCAGGCGCGGGGCGGGAGGGCGCCGCTGCCGGGGGAGACGTCCTCGACGTAGTCGGTGGTGGACGGGGGAGAGGCCGGTGGTCCGGGAGAGGTGCGGAAGGACATGCGTCTCCTCGTTCAGCCCTTGATGCCGGTCTGCGCGATTCCCTGGACCAGCCAGCGCTGGAGGAAGAGGAACACGAACACCAGGGGCAGGATGGAAATGGCCGTGGCCATGAAGATCAGATGGAAGTTGACGGTCTGGTTCGTCATGTACGAGGACAGCGCGACCTGGACGGTCCAGGCGTCGGGGTCCTGGCCGATGACCAGTGGCCACAGGAACGCGTTCCAGCCGCTGATGAACGTGATGGTCGCGATCGCGGCGAAGAAGTTGAGGGAGTTGGGCACCACGATGCGCCAGTACGCGCCCCAGTGACCGAGCCCGTCCATGCGCGCCGCCTCCTCCAGTTCCTTCGGGAACCCCAAGAAGTACTGCCGGAAGAGGAAGCACGTGAAACCGCTGAAAAGCCCCGGGATGATGAGGCCGCGAAGACTGTCCACCCAGCCGAGCGACGACACGAGCACGAAGCTCGGCACGAAGGTCACGGCGGAGGGGACCATCAGGGTGACCAGCACCGCGTAGAAGACCTTGTCGGCGTGGCGGTACGGGATCCGCGCGAGGCCGTAGCCGGCGAGCGAGCACACCAGCAGGGTGCCGAGGGTGTGCAGCACCCCGACGACGGCGGAGTTCCACAGGGAGCGGGCGAACGGGACGGTGGGGTCGTCGAACAGCTCACGGACGTTGCCCCACCTCAGGTCGGTGGGGAAGAACTGCCAGTTCTCGCCGGTGATGGCGGCGTCGGTCGACAGGGCGTTGCGCACGAGCAGATAGAAGGGGACGAGGAACAGCAGACCGGCGACCCCGGTGGCGATGTACAGGCCGGTGCTGCCGAGTACACCGCCCGGACTGTTCCGCCGGGGCCTTCTCCGCGCCGCCGCGTGGGCCTTGCGGCTCTGGGTGACGGTGGTCATCCGGCCTCCTCCCCGCGCCCGAATCCCATGAACCTGCCCTGGAGCAGGGTCACCATGCAGATGAGCAGCGTGAGGATGACGGCGCCCGCGCTGCCCGCGCCGTAGTCCTGGGCCTGGCCCAGCGCCGTGTAGTACAGCTCGACGAGCGGCGGGCGGCCCCACGTGGTCTTCGAGAGCAGGTTGAAGAATTCGTCGAAGGCCTGGTAGGCGGCCACGAGGAGCAGCAGGATCACGGCCGTCGAGGTGGCCCGCAGTTGCGGCAGGGTGATGTGGCGGAAGGACTGCCAGCCGGGACCGGCGCCGTCGATCGCGGCGGCCTCGTAGAGCTCCGGAGGGATGTTCTGCAGGGCGGCCAGGAAGAGGATCATGTAGAAGCCCGCCTGGAGCCAGAGCCGCGCGGTCACGATGACCAGCCAGTACCAGGGCGGATCGGGGTCGGCCAGCCAGGCGGTGTTCTCGATCCCGAACCAGCCGAGGAGGGTGTTCATCAGACCGAAGCGGACCCCGCTGAAGATGGACATCTTCCAGATCAGCGAGGCGGCGACATAGCTGCACGCGGTCGGCAGGAAGAACACCGACCGGAAGAACGCCCGCATGAACCGCAGCCGGTTCACCAGCAGCGCGAGGCCCAGGGAGAGTGCCCAGGTCAGCGGCACGATGAAGGCGGCGAAGACGGTGAACGTCACCAGCGAGCCGGTGAAGTTGCCGTTCTCCAGCATCTGCCGGTAGTTGTCGAGGCCGACGAACGTGTCGGGGGTGACGGTGAAGCGCGCCTCGAAGAAGCTCAGCCACAGGCTCCAGCCGATCGGCACGTACACGAAGACGGTCAGGCCGATGAGGAAGGGGCCGGTGAACAGCCAGAAGGCGAGGGTGCTTCCGCCTCGCCGGAACCGCCGCGGCCGGGCCGCCGTGGCCCCGGCCGGGGCGGAGCGCGAGACGCCGTGCGACGTGGTGGTCGACATGTCGGGGTCCGTCCGCCGGTCTATCCGAAGAGCTTCTTGAGCTCGCGGTTCACGGTCACGTCCGCCTCGTCGAGCGCGGCCTCCGGGTCGCCGTTCTTGCGGACGCAGTTGGCGAACACGTCCTCAAGTGCGGTGATCATGGATTGGGTCCAGCCGATGTTGTCGAAGTGCCCGTACTGGCCGAAGAGTTCGACGCCCTTCGCCGGCAGACCCGACTTCAGCTTGGTGGCGGACGCGGCGAGCGAGGAACGCGGCGGGATGTGGAAGCCGTACGACAGCGACCAGTCCTCCTGGTACTTCTTCTGGTCGATCCAGAGCCACTTCACGTACTCCTTGGCCAGGTCGACGTTCCTCCCCTTGGCGTTGACGAACATCGACCAGCCGCCGTTGTAGACGGACGGCTTGCCCGAGTCGGTGACCTTCGGGAAGGGGAAGACCCCGATGTCGTCGCCGAGCACCTTCTGCATCTGCGGCATGGCCCACATCCCGCAGAACTGGATCGCGCACAGGCCCTGGTTGATCGCCGACGGGTCCCAGTAGTCGGCCGGGGCGTCGAGGAGCAGATGGCCGCTGGTGAACAGGCCCCGCATCTTCTTCAGCCCCTCCTTGACCCCCTCGGTGTGGTAGGCGATCTGGTTCCTGTCGTCGAGGGTGTCGGCACCCGCGGACCAGATCATCGGGTTGATGACGGCGTGCAGGTCGTTGCCGATGAACAGACCCTTCACCTTGCCCGTCGTCAACTTCGCCGCGGCCTCGACGAGTTCGTCGAGCGTGGTCGGCACGTCGAGCCCCGCCTTCGCCAGCAGGGAGGGCCGGTAGAAGAAGAACTGCGGGTCGTCGATCATGCGGACGCCGTAGGTCTTCCCGTCGACGGTGTGCGAGGCGATGTCGGCCGGGTTGAAGTCGTCCTTCACCGGACTCACGATGTCGCTCAGGTCCGCCACCTGGCCGCTCTTGACGAGCTGGATCTGCGGATGGAACTCGAAGACGTCCGGCGCGTTCTTCGTGAGCAGCGACGCGAACAGCTTGCTCTCGAAGTCGCTGCCGGTGATCCACTGCGTGGTCACCTGCGCCTGGTCGTAGGCCTTCGCGTACCGCTTGATGGCCTGCTCGGTGCCCGCCTCCCCGTAGGCGTGGAAGTACTGGACCAGCTCCTTGCCCGAACTCCCGCCCCCGGAGCGCCCGTTGTTGCTGCCGCAGGCGGCCAACGGCCCGAGGGCGGCGAGGCCCGCGGCGGCCCGCAGTACGGATCGACGGTCCCAGTTGCTGCTCAATGCCGACATGGTGACGTCCTTGTCCTCGCGGGCGGTTTGAGTGCGCTGCGCTGTACCGGTCGGGTGCGGTCGTGGCTCGAATGCGGTGTGCGGTGCGGGACGTTAACCTTCCGCTAAGGCTTCGGCAAGGGGTTGGACGAAGTCGGCGCGAAGCGTTGCCGGGGGTTCGGGATACCGGACGCCACGGCTCCCGTCCCATCGGGTGGCGGCCCCGACGATCAGTCAACCCGCATGCATATGGCGGTACTTGGTGAGCGCCGTGCCGTTGGAACCGATTCCGGCACTCAGGCCGGAGGCGCTGTTCGACTCAGGCCGGAGGCGCGGTACGACTCCGGGCGGGAGCGGTCCGCCCGGCCTGCCGCCGGCCGACCGGCTGGAGGGCCCCTTCGAGGGCGAACGTGGCGGCGCCCAGACAGACCGGGTCCGTCGGAATGGGGGACAGCACGATCTCCGTGGCCGCGAGCGGACGCCGCAGCGCGTGCCGGGCGACGGCCTCGCGCACCTCCCGCAGCAGCGGTTCCCCGAGCGTGGCCGCGACCCAACTGCTCAGCACGACCACTTCGGGGTTGAGCAGGTTGACCAGGTCGGAGATCCCGGCACCGAGATAACGGGCGGTGTCGCGCACCACCTGGAGGGCCACCGGGTCCTGCGCGGCGACACCCGCCGCGAGGGCGTCGATGGTGGCGGTCTGGTCCTCCGGGTGCAGCAGCGTGCTCCCGGGGCTCAGCTCCCGCAGGTTCAGCATGATCCCGGGCGCCCCGACATACGTCTCCACACAGCCGTGGTTCCCGCAGTGGCACGGCCGGCCGTCCAGTACCAGCGTGGTGTGACCCCACTCGCCGGCGCTGTTGCTGACACCGCGGTGCAGTCCGCCGCCGAGCGCGAGACCGGCGCCCACGCCCGTGCCCAGATTGACCACGACCGCGTCACCGCGTCCACGGGCCGCGCCGAACCACAACTCGGCGACCGCGCAGGCGCGCAGCGGGTTGTCGAGATACAGGGGGTGGGCGATGTGCTCGGCGAGCAGATCGAGCAACGGCACGTCGTGCCAGTCCCAGTTGGGCGCGTACTCCGCGACCCCGGTGTCGCGGTCGACCTGCCCGGGGACGCTGACCCCCACGCCCAGGACCCGCGCGCCCTCCATCCCGGCCCGGGCGACCACCGAGTCGACGGCGGCCGCGACATGGCCGACCACCTGCTCCGGGCGGCTCTCCCCGGGGCGCATGTCCTCGTCGGCGCGGGCGAGCACGTTCAGGGCCAGGTCGAACAGCTCGACACGGACGTACGTCTCCGCGATGTCGACCCCGATGAGGGCGCCCCCGGCCGCGTTCACCGCCACCAGCCCGCGCGGCCGGCCGCCCGCGGAGTCCTCGAAGCCGACCTCGGTCAGCATCCCGAGGTCGAGCAGTTCACCGACGAGCGTCGCGACCGTGGCCAGGCTGAGCCCGGTCGCCGCCGCCAGCTCCTGCCGCGAGGTGGGGGATTCGGCGATGATCTGGCGCAGCACCTCGTACCGGTTCGCGGTGCGGATGTCGCGTGATGTACCGCGCTTCATGGGGCTCCCCTCGCTCCCGCGCACCGGTTGCCGGGCGCGTCGGCCCCTGCGCGCCGCGCCAGGCTATGGCCCGCCGGGGACATTCGACAAGGGGTTAGGAAATGGGGTGGAGGAAGGGTCCTGGCCGGGATGGAGCAAGGTCAGGGGCGGGGGCCGAGAAAGTCCCGCACGAAGACGTTGGTGAAGGTCCCCGCCGGGTCGAGCTCCCCGGCCAGCGCCCTGAACCCGTCCAGCCGCGGGGACCGTTCGCGCAGCACCGCCGACGGCACGGCGAACACCTTTCCCCAGTGCGGCCGCGGCCCGAACCGCTCCAGCGCCCGCTCGACCAGCCGGACCACCGGCAGGACGGCCGCGGTGTCCTCGACCCAGGTGAAGTGCAGGGCCACGGAGTCCCGGCCGTACGCGGGACTCAGCCACTGCTCGTCGGCGGCCACGGTCCGCACCTCGCAGATCTGCAGCACCGGCGCGATCGTCCCGCGGATCGCGTCCAGCGCGTGCAGTGCCGCCAGGGCGTCCGAGCGCGCCAGCAGATACTCCGACTGCAACTCGGCCCCGCTGCTCGGCGTGAACTCGGCCCGGAAATGGGGCAGTCGCTCGTGCCAGGGGCCCGGTACCCCGAGCTGCTCGGTGCAGTTGCGGGCGGGCATGCCCGGTACCGGATGCAGGGCCTCGGTCGCGGGGGCCGCCCACGGGAAGTCCGGCGCGGGCCGGTCCGTGCGCCGTTTGAGCCAGACCTGCCGGAAGCCGGGACGCCCCCAGTCGGTGAACAGGCTCACGCTGTATGCGGAAGCCGCGACCGTCTCGAAGTCCAGGCCCTCCAGCGGGAGTTCGGTGAACACGTGCTGGCTCACCTCGAAGTCCGGTTCCAGGTCGAGGGTGAGCGCGGTGACCACACCGAGCGCGCCCAGCGAGGTCACGGCGCCGGCGAACCGTTCCTCGTCCCGGCCGATCACCAGGGCGGAGCCGTCCGCCGTGATCAGCTCGACCTCGCGCACGGCGGCGGCGAGCGAGCCGTTCGTGACCCCGGACCCGTGGGTGCCGGTGGCGACCGAACCCGCCACCGAGATGTGCGGAAGGGAGGCCATGTTGTGCAGCGCGAGTCCGTGCTCGTGGACCCGGCGGGCGAGTTCGGCGTACCGGACCCCGCCCGAGACCCGTACCGTACGGGCCCTCGTGTCGACGTCGACCGCGGGCGGCAGCGCGTCCAGCGACAGCAGGACGCCGTCGGCACCCGGCTCGGCGATCGCGTTGAACGAGTGCCCGCTGCCCAGTACCCGGACCCGGGAGCTGTCCGCGACGAGGGCGCGCAGCGCGTCGAGCGAGGAGGGCCGGTGCAGCTCCCCGGCCGCGTACGTGATGTTGCCGGCCCAGTTGGTCAGGGTCCGAGTCATCCCTGTCGTCCCTCCCGCGAGTGGCTGTGCGTGGCCCATGCAATGACCACCCGGGGGAACCTACCCCGTCGCTCCGTCGCGGTGGCACACCGGTCCGTTGACCCGCCCGCGTGGCGCGATCTACGGTAGAGAGCGCTTACTGTCCTCGGAGCCGCCGAACCGGAAGGCCACCTCCTTGCCCGAACGTCCAGTGGAGCCGCCCTCCCGGCGTCCCGTGGCGATGTTCGCCATGACCCCCGAGAACGTGCCGCGGATCTTCCCCCCGGACATCCTCGCCCGGCTGCGCGAGCGGGTGGACGTCGATCCCTCGCTCGTGGCGGGCGACTTCGCCGATCCGCGGGTACGGGCCCGGCTCGCGGACACCGAGATCCTGATCACCGGCTGGGGGTGCCCCCTCCTCGACGCGGCCGCCCTCGACGCCGCTCCGAAGCTGCGGGCCGTGCTCCACGCCGCCGGTTCCGTGAAGGGCTTCGCGACCCCCGAGGTGTGGGAGCGCGGCATCGTCGTCTCCTCGGCCGCCGCCGCGAACGCCCTGCCCGTCGCCGAGTACACGCTCGCCATGATCCTGCTCGCGGGCAAGGACGTCTTCGCCCACCGGGAACGCCTGCGCACCGAACGGGCCTTCCCCTACGGCGAGATCCTCCCCGGCGTCGGCAACTTCGGCCGCCGCGTCGGCGTCGTGGGCGCCTCCCGCATCGGCAGACGCCTCATCGAACTGCTCCGCCCCTTCGACCTGTCGGTGAGCCTCGCCGACCCCTACGTCGACGAGGCCGGGGCGGCCGCCCTCGGTGTCCCCCTGCTGCCGCTCGACGAACTGCTCGCCGACAGCGACATCGTCACCGTCCACGCCCCGCAGACCCCGGAGACCCGGCATCTGATCGGCCGCCGCGAACTCGCCCTGATGCCCGCCGGATCGGTGCTCATCAACACCGCGCGCGGCTCCCTGGTCGACCACGACGCCCTGATCGAGGCGCTGCGCGCCGGGCGGGTCGGCGCGATCCTCGACGTCACGGACCCCGAGCCGCTGCCCGCCGACTCCCCGCTGCACGACCTTCCGAACGCCTTCGTCACCCCTCACCTGGCCGGCTCGCAGGGCAACGAGGTCGCCCGCCTCGGTCTGACCGTGCTGGCGGAGGCGGAACGTCTGCTGTCCGGGCGGCCACCGGAGTTCGGGATCGACGTGGCGGAACTGGAGCGGAGCGCCTGAGGGCCGCCTCGTACGCGGCCACCGGCGTCACTGAACGGCTCGCCGGCACCCTCGCCGGAGCGGGCTGCCCCCTCACCCGGCGGGGTGTGCGCCGCCGGACCCGGCCGTCAGCGGGCGGGCCCGGCCAGGAACGCCTCCGCCGTCGCCGTGAACCGCTCCGGATCGTCGAGCCACGGGAAGTGTCCGGCCCCGGGCTGTACGACCAGCTCGGCGCGCGGGAACAGGGCGGCGACCTCGGCCATCGCGGGCGCCGGGGAGTTCAGGTCGGCCTCTCCGGCGAGCACGAGCACCGGGGAGGCCAGACGGGCGAGGGCCGCCCGGGTGGCGTCCGGCGCGAAAGCGCCGTCGGAGAAGCGGGCCGCGGCCTCGTGGTTCTTGTGCGCGTCCTCCGCGTCCCGGTGCGCCCGCGCGTCCTCGTCCCAACGGCCGTACCAGAAAGGGGCGATGGCCCGGAACGCGGCGGCGTCGCCCTCTCCGGCGACGATCGCCTCAAGGGCCGCGAACGCCTCCGGGAACCACGGCTCGTCCTCACGGAGCAGCGCCGTCGCCCGTCTGACCTCCGGAGTGATCTCGATCCCGAGGGCGAAGACGCTCGGGGTGATCAGCGCGAGCCGCCCGACACGCTCCGGATGCCGCTGCGCGTACAGGACGGCCAGATTCGTCCCGGCGGAGTGCGCGAGCAGGTCCATCCGGTCGAGACCGAGGTGCTCGCGCAGGGCCTCGACGTCGTCGACGAGCCGGTCGCAGCGGTACGAGGCGGGGTCCGCCGGGATCGCGGACGCGCCCGTGCCGCGCGGGTCCGTCATGATCAGTCGCCGGTGCGCGGACAGTCCGCCCAGGTCACCGAGGTACGCGCGGTCCTGCATCGGCCCGCCGGGCAGACACACCACCGGCGGTCCGTCCCCGTAGGTGTCGAAGGCCAGCTCGGTCCCGTCGTACGAGGTGAAGGCAGGCATGGCGACGACTCTCGCAGCGGCGCCCGGACGGAGCAAGCGAGATCCGGCGCGGCGTGGGCCTCCCGCGGCGCGGGGGGACCCGGTACGGCCGATGTCCGGGCGGGGGCATACCGTGAGGAGTCGAACACGTCGGACGAAGCAGGTCGGGAGCGAGGAGAACGGGATGGGCAGCCGCACCGCGCTGGTCGAGGATCTGATGGAGCGGTTCCCGCACGTGCCGCGGGAAGCCGTCATCAAGGAGGACCTGCTCCGCGGGGGCGTGGCCTTCGACGCGTCGGCCCTCAGCGACAACGAGGGCGGCGAGGTGAAACCGAAGTCGTACTTCATCTTCTCCTTCGACCACGGAACCCTGCCCGAGCTGGGCGAGGCCGCGCTCCGGCGCCCGCCCGAGGAGATCATCCTCACCGGAGGCCCGTACGACCTGCGGCGCACGGTCGTCTCCGTGCGCGTGAACCCGACCTCGCCCTACCGTGTCGCCGCCGACGCCGAGGGCGTCCTCGGGCTCTACCTCGACGGGAAGCGGATCTCGGACGTCGGTGTGCCGCCGATGCCCGAGTACTACCGGCACACCCTCTCCAACGGGAAGTCCGTGATGGAGGTGGCCCCGACGATCCAGTGGGGCTACCTGATCTACCTCACCGTCTTCCGGGTCTGCCAGTACTTCGGCGCCAAGGAGGAGTGCCAGTACTGCGACATCAACCACAACTGGCGCCAGCACAAGGCGGCGGGCCGCCCCTACACCGGGGTGAAGGACGTCGAGGAGGTCCTGGAGGCCCTGGAGATCATCGACCGGTACGACACCGCGAAGGCGTCGACGGCGTACACGCTCACCGGCGGCGCGATCACCAAGACCGTGGCCGGACGCGACGAGGCCGACTTCTACGGCCACTACGCCAAGGCCATCGAGGAGAGGTTCCCCGGGCGCTGGATCGGCAAGGTGGTGGCCCAGGCCCTGCCGCGCGACGACGTCCAGCGCTTCAAGGACTACGGCGTGCAGATCTACCACCCGAACTACGAGGTGTGGGACCGCCGGCTGTTCGAGCTGTACTGCCCCGGCAAGGAGCGTTACGTCGGCCGCGACGAGTGGCACAAGCGCATCCTGGACTCCGCCGAGATCTTCGGCGCCCGCAATGTGATCCCGAACTTCGTCGCGGGCGTGGAGATGGCGGAGCCCTTCGGCTTCACCAGCGTCGACGAGGCCATCGCCTCGACGACCGAGGGGCTGCGCTTCTTCATGTCGCACGGCATCACGCCCCGCTTCACCACCTGGTGCCCCGAGCCGACCACCCCGCTGGGCAAGGCCAACCCACAGGGCGCGCCGCTGGAGTACCACATCCGTCTGCTCGAGGCCTACCGCGCCACCATGGACGACTTCGGGCTCAAGTCGCCGCCCGGCTACGGGGAGCCCGGTCCGGGCCGCGCGGTCTTCTCCGTCAGCTCCTTCATGGACAGCCTTCCCGCGCAGGAGCCGGTCTCCCAGGTGTGACCGTGCCCTTGAGGCGCACCCGCACGGCCCGGACGTCGTCCCGACGTCCGGGCCGTCGCGCGTGGGCCGTGGCCGTCGGGCGTGGGGGCGTCGTACGACGGGCGTGGAGTGCCGGGTGGGGGAGCGGGGGTCAGTGGGGGGTTCTGTGAAAGTTGAAGCGTTCGGTCCCGCCGGGCAGGCGTTCCGTACGACACTCGGGTGACCTCCGTACGAGACTAGGGCGATCCGAGTCCCGGCTCGGGCGATCCGAGTCCCGGCTCGGGCGGCCGGAGACCGGACCGAGGGGGCGCCGGCGTTCGACCGACCGTCCTGTGATCGCGCGACCGCATGATGTGACGGCGTCGCTTGTCAGTTGTGTCGGAACCGTGAAAGGCTCTGGCCCGTTGTCGAGCCGCCCCCAACTACCGCTGAAAACAGGTGAGTTGGGCGTTTGTGTGACGTTGCACGCGGAAGCCGTGGATGCAGGAGTCCCCCATGCCAGACCTGCCGACCCCCCAGGACGCCGCCGAGGCCGCGCTGTTCTCGGAATGCTGGGACGCCGTCCTGTCGTACGCCGATCTGTGCACGTCCGGCTCCGCCGCGGCCACCCAGCTCGCCACCGAGGCGTTCACCCACGGTATCCACGAGGCCCGCTCGGCCGCGGCCCGTACGAAGACCACGGGCCGCAGAAACCCCGGGCTGCCCCGGATTCCCCTGCTGCTGAACTCGGTTCGGACCACCGCCGCCGCCTGGGAGGCGCACGGCCAGGGACACCGGCTGGACCCGGACCTCAGGCTCTGGCTCAACTCCGAGAAGGCCGCCCGCTACACGGGGCCGCCGCTGCACCGCCCGGTCGCCCTGCGGGGTCTGAGGGACCTTCAGGAACCCGACGCGGCCCTGTTGTGGCTGGTGGAGGTGGAGGCGCTCCCGCTGCCCGCGGTGGCCCGGCGGCTCGCTCTCGACCCGGTGGCCGCAGCCGAGGAACTCGGCCAGGTGCGGGCGCTGTTCAGGGACCGCTGCCACCGCAACCACCTCGACACCCCGATGGACGCCGACTGCCGCAGCTACGCCCGGCTTCTCGACGCGGTCACCCGCTCGCCGGGCGCCGAGACGCCCGAGGACCTCTCGCAGCACCTCGCCCGGTGCGTGGAGTGCGCGGAGGCCGCGGCCTGTCTGCGGCTGCACGGCGGCGGACTGCCCGCAGCGCTCGCGGGCGGGGTGATCGGCTGGGGCGGCCTCGCCTATCTGGAACGCAGGCGCCGCGCCGCCGAGGCGGGGCTGGCCGGCGGCCGCACGGACGCGGCCGCGGACACCGGTCTGGCCGAGATGAAGGAGGCCGCGCCCCGGATCGGCCGCACCGGACTGCTGGTCGCCGCCGTCATCGTCTCCGGCCTCGCCCTCACCGTCTCCCTGATGCCCTTCGACTCCGGGAACGGCGGCGCCGCCTCCGCGCACGGTGACGCGGCCGACCGCCGTCCGGTGGCCGACCCGGGCGGGTCCTCCCCGGCGGCGACCACCCGCGCCGAGGGTTCACTCGTCTCGCCCGAGCCCGTGGACGCCACCGCCGACGCGGGCTCGAAGTCCGACCCCGAGCCCCAGGGCACGTCCTCGTCGTCCCCGGCGCACGCCACCGCCGAGGCCCCGGGATCCAAGGACTCCGCACAGCCCGCGCCCGCCACGAGGAGCCCCGCGACCTGCGCGGTGACGTACGCCCTCGTCGACCAGTGGACGGACGGCTTCCAGGCCACCGTCACCGTCACGTCCCAAGAGGCCCTCGGCACCTGGCAGATCGGCTGGACCTTCGACGACGGCCAGCGGGTCACGCAGATGTGGGACGGCACCGCCGCCCAGACCGGCTCCCGGGTGACCGCTTCCGCCAAGGACTACAACAAGTCGGTGGCCGCGGGCGGTTCCTTCACGGTCGGCTTCAACGGAAGCTGGAGCGGCGGGAACTCGGCTCCGGACGCGTTCACGCTCAACGGCGGGCGCTGTACGACGGCACGGTGACCCGTCGGGACGGTGACTGTCGGGACCGTGACCCGTCGGCACGGTGGCCCGTCGGGACGTTCGATCGGGGCATTTAAATCGATTGACGGGTCCGCGGGGGCCCCGGATACAGTTCACGCGTCGGCATCGAGGCGTGGGCCTCGACCGAGTACCAGGAGGTGTGACCGATGGCTGTCGTTGCGATGGGCGCTGCCCGCATTCAGAAGTGCATCAAGTCCACCTCCGTGGCCGCCGGCTGACCTTCCTCCTTCCTTCGCGCCGCAGTGCGCGTCGCCGGGGCCGCCCTTGTGAAGGGTCTCCCTTGACTTCCAGCTCCGCCTTCCCGACCCCGTCCGCCTCCCTGGGGCTCTCCCCGCTCGTTCCGTACGGCTGGGACGACGCCTGGGCGGACGAGTTCGCTCCCTACGACTCCGAAGGGCTCGTCGCCGGCCGGGTGATCCGCGTCGACCGCGGCCAGTGCGACGTCGCCACCGCGGACGGCGTCATCCGCGCCGACACCGCCTTCGTGACACCGCACGATCCGCTGCGCGTCGTGTGCACCGGTGACTGGGTCGCCGTCGAACCGGACGGCAACCCGCGCTACGTACGGGCGTATCTGCCCCGCCGTACGGCCTTCGTGCGCTCCACCTCCTCCAAGCGGTCCGAGGGGCAGATCCTCGCGGCCAACGTCGACCACGCCGTCGTGGCCGTCTCCCTCGCCGTCGAACTCGACCTGGGCCGCGTCGAGCGCTTCCTCGCGCTGGCCTGGGAGTCCGGCGCGCAGCCCGTGGTCGTCCTCACCAAGGCCGACCTGGTTCCGGAGGCGGCGACCCTCGCGCACCTCGTCGAGGACGTGGAGACCTCCGCGCCCGGGGTCACCGTCCTCGCCGTCAGCTCCTCGACGGGGGCCGGTCTCGACGTCCTGGAGGCCGTGCTCGCGGGCGGTACGGCCGTGCTGCTCGGCCAGTCCGGTGCGGGCAAGTCCACCCTGGCCAACGCGCTGGTCGGCCAGGACGTCATGGACGTACGGGCGACCCGTGACATGGACGGCAAGGGACGGCACACCACGACGACCCGCAATCTGCTCGTGCTGCCCGGCGGCGGTGTCCTCATCGACACTCCGGGGCTGCGCGGAGTGGGGCTGTGGGACGCCGGGAGCGGGGTCGGGCAGGTGTTCTCCGAGATCGAGGAGTTCGCCGCCGACTGCCGCTTCCAGGACTGCGCCCATGTCGCCGAGCCCGGGTGCGCGGTGCTCGCGGCCGTCGACTCCGGCGACCTGCCGGACCGGCGGCTGGAGAGCTACCGCAAGCTGCTCCGCGAGAACCAGCGGATCGTCGCCAAGACGGACGCCCGGGTGCGCGCCGAGATCCGCCGTGACTGGAAGCGCAAGGGGGCGGAGGGCCGCGCCGCCATGGAGGCCAAGCGGGGCCGCTGGTAGCCGGCCACGGGGTGGAGGACCGGAAGCACCCGGCCCTCCACCCCGGGCCCGCTGGTCCTCGGCCCCGGACCCGCTGGTCCTCGGCCCCAGACCGCTGTCCTCCACCCCGGACCGCTGTCCCCCCCCGGCCCACGGGTTCTCCGGGCCGGTCCGCCGTCCTCCGGCTCGGTTCGGGGGTCCTCCGCTCCGGTCCGTCGGGCTCTTGCCCGGCCCCGGGTGCCGTGTCCGATTTCCGCCAGCCCTGGCGTTCGGGCGGGAGCACACTGGAGGGGTGAACGACGAGGACACCAGGTACGAGGACACCAGGTACGAGGCCGTGCGGAGCCGGGACGCCCGGTTCGACGGGGAGTTCTTCTTCGCCGTGCGGACCACCGGGATCTACTGCCGGCCGAGCTGCCCCGCCGTGACGCCGAAGCGGCGCAACGTGCGGTTCTACGCGACGGCCGCCGCCGCGCAGGGCTCGGGTTTCCGGGCCTGCCGCCGATGCCGTCCGGACGCGGTGCCGGGTTCCGCGGCCTGGAACGTACGGGCCGATGTCGTCGGCCGCGCCATGCGCCTGATCGGCGACGGAGTGGTCGACCGCGAGGGCGTCGGCGGCCTCGCCGCACGGCTCGGGTACAGCACCCGCCAGGTCCAGCGACAGCTCACGGCCGAGGTCGGCGCGGGTCCGGTCGCGCTGGCCAGGGCCCAGCGGGCGCACACCGCGCGGATCCTCCTCCAGACCACCGAACTCCCCGTCACGCAGATCGCGTTCGCGGCGGGGTTCGCAAGCGTGCGCCAGTTCAACGACACGATCCGCACGGTCTACGCGTCCACGCCGAGCCAGTTGCGCGACGCGGCGCCGCGCAGTACCCCCGCCGCCCGCGGCGCGGCCACCCCCGCCGCGGGAGTCCCGCTCCGGCTCGCCCACCGGGGCCCGTACCAGTCCACCCCCGTCTTCGACCTGCTGGCCGCCGAGGCCGTCCCGGGTGTCGAGGCCGTCGGCGGAAGCCGTGGCCGCCGCACGTACCGCCGGACGCTGCGACTGCCGTACGGCACGGGCATCGTGGCCGTGGAGGAACGGCCGGGCGCCCCGGTGGGCCGCCGCCCCCGGACCGGCACGACGGGCCGGTCCGCCGGAGCGCCGGGCCCCGCCGACGCCGCCCACCCCGGAGGCTGGCTAGACGCCCGGCTGCACCTCACCGATCTCCGGGACCTCACCACCGCCGTGCAGCGCCTGCGGCGGCTCTTCGACCTCGACGCCGATCCGTACGCCGTCGACGAGAGGCTGGGAGCGGACCCGCGACTGGGTCCGCTGGTCGCGGCGCGGCCGGGCCTGCGGTCGCCGGGCACCGCCGATCCGGACGAACTGGCGGTACGGGCGCTGGTCGGGGCGGCGGAGGCCGAGCGGCTGGTGCTGCGGTACGGCAAGACGCTGGACGCCGAGTGCGAGACGCTCACCCATGTCTTCCCCGAGGCCGCCGTCCTCGCGGAGGCGGAACCCGGTGGACCGCTCGGCGCGCTGACCGCGGCCCTCGCCGACGGCACCCTGCGGCTCGACCCCGGCGCGGACCGCGAAGAGGCGTGGGCGGCGCTGCTCGCGCTGCCCGGCATGGACGAGGGCACCGCCGCCGTCATCCGCACCCGGGCCCTCGGCGACCCGGACGTGGCACCGCCCGGCACGGACGCCCCGGACACCTGGCGGCCCTGGCGCTCGTACGCCGTCCGCCATCTGAGGGCGGCGGCGGGGGAGTTCAGTCCTCCAGGCCCCAACTGTGGATCCGCCGGGGATGGATCCGGATCAGCTCCTCACTGAAGTGCGGGCCCAAGTCGTGCGCCCCGGTGAGGAGTTCCGCCTCTCCGCGGATGTCGACGCCCCGGACCTTCCATGGCTGGACACTGACGATGTCGTCGACGACGAGCGCCACCTTCGGGTTCTTCAGGAGGTTGCGCCACTTCTTCGTGGTGCCCATCGAGTAGCCGCCGATCAGGATGGTCCCGTCCTCCTGGGGGAAGAAGCCGACGGGGTTGGCCTGGGGCTGCCCGAGCGGGTCGACGGTGGCCAGCCGTCCCAGTCGCTGCGACCTCAGATACGCACGCTCGGCCTCACTGAATTCGGTCATGACAGCAGCCAAACACGCCCCCGGCCCCCGGCGCATCGGGTTGCGGTCCTAGGACCGGAGGAGGAGAAGCGTCGCGTCCGGTCCCGTCCCGTCCGGGAGCGTCCGGCCCGTTTCGGCCCGTCCCGTTCAGGCGCGTCCAGTCCCCGGACGGTCCGGTTCGGGAGCCTCCAGCCCTGTTCGGCCCTGCTCGGTCCCGTTCGGGCGCGTCCGACGGTGTGATGATGTGATGCGGGGGCGCGCGGGCGGGGAATCGATCGCCGCATGTCCCGCGCGATCATGTTCCGGCGTCTTCTCGTCCCTCTGGCGACCGCCCTGGTCCTCGCCTCCACCGGTGTGATCGCCGAAGCGCGGTCCGCGCCCGGCCGCACCGCCCCGAAACCGGCCCGGACCTGGACGGGGACCTGGGAGGCTGCGGCCTCCGGTACCGCGCCCGCGCTGCCCGGCGCCTCGATCCGCAACGTCGTCCACACCAGCGTCGGCGGCCGGGCCGCGCGGGTCCGGCTGTCCAACCGGCTCGGCACACGGCCGCTCCGACTCGGTTCCGTCACGTTGGCGTTGCAGCTTCCCGGCGCGCCGGGAAGCCCCCGGGCTGTCGCGGGCTCCGTGCGCGCGGTCACCTTCTCCGGAGCCGGAGCCGGAGCCGGAGCCGGAGCCGGAGCCGGAGCCGGAGCCGGAGCCGGAGCCGGAGCGGGAGCGGTCACCGTCCCGGTCGGCCGGGACCTGGTGAGCGACCCCGTCCCGCTGCGCGTCCCCGCCGACGCCAACCTGCTCGTCTCGGTGCACACTCCGGCCGATTCCGGCCCGGCGACCTACCACCGCTCCGCGCTCCAGGCCAACTTCGTCGCGCCCGGGGGCGATCGGACCGCCCAGGAGAGCGGCGCGGCCTACACCACCAGGGTCGGCAGCTGGTACTACGTGACCGGCGTCGACGTGCTCGGCGCTTCGGCCGCGGGCAGCGTCGTGGCGCTCGGTGACTCGATCACCGACGGCACCGGCTCCTCGTCCGACGCCAACCACCGCTGGCCCGACCGGCTCGCCGCCCGGCTGCGCGGGCTCCCCGCGCACCGCAGGCCCGGTGTCCTCAACGCGGGGATCTCCGGGAACCGCCTTCTGCTCGACGGCCGGGGCCCGAGCGCGCTGACCCGCCTGGACACCGACGTCCTCTCCCGCGCGGGTGTCCGTTCGGTGATCGTGCTGGAGGGCATCAACGACATCAAGGGAACCCCCGAGCAAAGGGACCCACGTGCCCTGGAGGACGCCTACCGGCTCGTCGTGCGCCGCGCCCACGCCCGAGGCATCGGGGTCATCGGCGGCACGATCACCCCGTACGGCGGTCACGGCGCGTACACCCCCGCCCGGGAAGCCGTGCGGCAGGCCGTCAACACCGCCATTCGGACCCACCGGATCTTCGACGCGGTCGCGGACCTCGACGCCGCCGTCCGCGACCCGGCCCGCCCGAACCGCATCCTCCCGGCGTACGACCCCGGGGACCACCTGCACTTCAACGACGCCGGCATGCGCGCCCTGGCCGACACGATCGACCTCCGCACCCTGACGGCGAAGCGCCTCAGCCCCAGATGACCGCGCCCAGCCACGCCCCGAGGATCAGCAGGCAGGCGAAGAGTTCCGTCAGCACGCTCCAGCCGCCCGCACGCATCGCGGTCCGCACCGAGGCCTTCGCCGGGCCGTGCCCGCCCAGCCGCAGCCGCTCGCTGAGATAGATCCCGCCGACGAAACCGGCCAAGGCGCCGATCACCGGGACCAGGAAGAAGCCGAGGAAGGACCCGCCGCCCGCGTACACCGCCATTCGGGTGGTGGCCCCGCTCTCGCGCAGCCGTCGTGGTGGCAGCATCCAGCGGATGGCCCGGGAGAGCAGCAGGACAGCCGTCGAGGCGACCAGGACGGCCCAGGACAGGGCCTGCGGGTAGCTCAGAGCCCACCACAGCACGGCGGCCCAGACGAGCCACGACCCCGGCAGACCGGGCACCAGTACTCCGACCAGGCCGAGCAGGATCACCACCCCGACCAGCAGGAGTTCCCACGCTCCCATCTGCCCAGACTGCCCGAGCGGACGGGAGGGCGCAGGTCAGCCCCGGGCGACCCAGTCGCGTTCGTACGCGTGCCAGCCGAGCTGGAGCCGGGTCGTCACACCGGTCAGCTCCATCAGGCGTTTGACCCGGCGCTGCACGGTCCTGAGGCCCAGGTCGAGCTGTTTGGCGACGCTCGCGTCGGTCAGTCCCGCGAGGAGCAGCGACAGGATCTCCAGGTCGGTGGTGTCGGGGCCGTCCGCTTCCTGCTCCTGCACGCCCCGGCTGCCCAGCCGCAGTGGCAGCGCGTCCCGCCACACGGACTGGAACAGCCCCGCCAGCAGTTCCAGGAGTCCGCTCGCGTGCACGACCAGCGCGGCCGGCTCCGCGGTGTGCGAGGTGAGCGGCACCATGGCGAGCGCCCGGTCGGCGATCACCAGCTTGGTCGGCACCCGGTCCACGACCCGCACCTGCTCGTCGCGGCCGAGCGCGGCGGACAGCTCGGTGATCCCGCTCGGCTGGTCGAGAACGGAGCGCTCGACGACCACGCGGTAGCGGACACCGCGGCCCGCGGCCTGTTCCTCGGCGTCGTTGTCCGTGCCGGAGACCACCATCGGGGTGCCGGTGACCAGCGCGCACACCTCCTCGACGGCGCCGAGCTGGAGCTGGAGGAAGCGCTGGGAGACCGCCGCGGCGCCGATCACCACCTCGACCAGGTCGTGCACGGCCGGTTCGCCCGCCGCGCCCCGGTACTCCTCGGCCAGCAGCGCGGCCGCCAGCTCCGCCTTCTCCAGTTCGTGGCGCTGCTGGGTGAGCAGCGCGCCGAGGGCGACTCCCGGCGGCGCCGCGACCCAGCGCCCGGGCCGCGCCGAGGACTGCGCGGCCAGGCCGCGCAGCTCCAGCCGGCGCAGCGCGCGCTCCGTCTCGTGCTCGCCGAGCGTGAGCCGGCGCGCGAGATCGGGCACCTCGGCGGCGCCCACGGACACCAGCGCGCGGTACGCCGTTTCGTGGGTCTCGTCCAGACCTATCGCTCCCAGCATGCGGCGATGCCCCTCCTGTTGGTTGCGTACCGGCCGGCCGGCGGCGCCGTGGCGGAAATCGGCCACGGCGCAAACCCGCCTCGGCACATCATCGCCGTACCCCCCGCCCCTCTGACAAGCTCACGTCACCGAGGTGCCCACCGGCGCAGGTGCCGGTCCGCGGCGTGTGTGCGGCCCCGGTCGCCCAGGCACCGCCGGGCGGTTCTCCCGTGGGGGGTGGAGCCGCCCGGCGGTCAGGCGTTCGCACGTGCCGGTACGGACCCCTGTTCGACAGTTCGGAGTTCGATGCTTCGGCAGTTCGCTCGGCTCGCGGTTCGGCGGTCCGCGTCTTGGCCGGTTTTTCCGGATGCCCCGTTTTCAACCGGCTGTCTCGGTGGACAATCGGGGGCATGAGCCAGCAGGGGGAGAAGCCCACCGGTCACGAGGACGACTGGTGGCGGCAGTTGTACGACGACTCCGCCGAGGACACGGGGCCCGCAGCCGTGGCCGATTCCCTCGACGACCGGTTCGCGTCGGCGTCCGGGACGCTCGGGGACGGACCCGACACGGGCCCGGAAGCAGGGCCGGAGGCCGGTCCCGGGCCACGCCGAAAGCCGCTGTCCGACGGTCGGTCCGCGCCGGAGCGTGCACCGGCGTCGCGTCCGCCGTCCGGGTCCGGACGGACGCCCACCGAGGGCGTGCCGTCCGGACAGCCCCGCCCGCCCACGCAGGACGTGCCGCCCGTGCCGCCCCGCACGCCCACCTCGCCGGACGCGCGGTCCGCCGCCGATCCGAGGTCCGCCGCCGACGCGGGGTCCTTCCCGGGACGCGGGTCCGTCCCGCGGCCCGGCGCACGCGGGCTCGACGGCCCGCCGCGCCCCGAGCGGCCCCCCACCGTCGCGGAGCCCTCCCCGCCCGAGGCCGGAAAGCGGCCGCCACCGCTGCCGAAACAGCCTCCCGCCGGATCGGCGCGGCTCCAGGGCACGGCCGAGCCGACCTCGCCGCGCCCGGCACCCGGCACCTCGGCCTCCGCCGCCCGGCCCGGCGGCGACCCGCCCGAGGAGACGCCCTCCGACGAGCCCGTGTCCCGGCCGGGTCGCTGGGAGCGGGGCCCCGTGCGCGGGCCCGGCGCGGACATCGGCCCGCCCGGCCGCGAGACGCCCCCCTCGGAGACGGCTGCCTGGGAGCCCACCCCCTGGGAGCCGACCCCCTGGGAACCCCCGTCCTGGGAGCTCCCGCCCGCAGGTCCGGCACCCGCAGGTCCGACACCCGCCGCCCCCTCGGCCCTGCCCTCCGGTCCGAAACCACCGGGCTTCGCCCCTCAGGAACCCGCCCCGCACGTCTCCCGGGACGCCCGGAGCGACCCGCCCTCGTCGCCTGCCGCCGACCCGGTGCCCCCGTCGAGGACACCGTCGGACGTGCCGCCGAAACCCGAGTCGGCTCCCTCCGTACGGCCCGACGCGACGGCCCTCGCACCCGCGGCGGACGGGCTGCCCAGCACCACCGGGGGCTTTCGGACGCCGCCGCCCGAGCCGGCCCCCGAGGACCTGCCGGCGGACGAGCCCCGGGCGACGGTCCTGTCCGTCGTCGAGCCGCCGCCCCCCGCCGGGCACGTCGGCTCCGGCCCGCCCACCTACGACCCCGAACCGACCGCCCTGCCGGCCGTCGAGCCCGACGAACTCGGTGACCTGGTCGCCGACACCGTGCTGGACGGCGCACGGTACGGGACGAGCACCCTGCGGGCCGTGTCCGTGCGCGGCGATTCCGCGCGCTACCGGGGCGAGCCGCGCCGCGACGCGCTGCTCACCGCCCGGTTCGGGACGGGTGAGCAGGCGCTCGTCCTGGTCGCGATGGCGACGGGCGCGCGCGCCACCTCGGGTGCGCACCGGGCCGCCGCGGAGGCGTGCCGGTGGATCGGGCAGGCCGTCGGGCGCAGTCACGAACGGCTCGCCGCCGACATCAGGGCCGCCCGGCGCGGCGAGCTGAAGTCGGGACTGCACCGGCTCACCGACCGCAGCCTCGGCAAGCTGCGGGCGAGCGCGGCGGAGCAGGGCGTCGAACCGGAGGAGTACACGGCCGGCCTGCGCTGTCTGCTGCTGCCGGCCGACCCCGAGTGCCGTACCCGGGTGTTCTTCGGTGTCGGGGCGGGCGGTCTGTTCCGGCTGCGGGACGGCGCGTGGCAGGACATCGAACCGCGGGTCGCCGACACGGCAGGGGAGGCCGTCGTCGGCTTCGGGTCACCGCCCCACGAGACTCCCGAGGGCGACCGGCTCACCATGGACCTGGGCATCACGACGCCCCCGAGCCCGTACGAGCCGGCCCCCCGGCCCCCGCAGGCCCCCTTCCGGTTCCGGGCCTCCGTAGCCCGCCCGGGTGACACCCTCCTGCTGTGCACGGGCGGCCTCGCGGAGCCGCTGCGCGGCGAGCCCGAGCTGGCCGAGTACCTGACGACACGGTGGTCGGCGGGTGATCCGCCCGGTCTCGCCGCGTTCCTCGCGGACGCGTCGGCGCGGGTCAAGGGGTACGCCGACGACCGGACGGCCGCCGCCGTGTGGGAGGCGTAACCGCGCCGCGTGTGAATTCATGGATCCGAGGGACGAGCCGGGGCACGAGGGGGACCCGGGACGCCCGAGGGTTCGAGGATCACGAAGAGGTGTGTGCGGCATGGCCAAGCAGAACGTCGCCGAGCAGTTCGTCGACATCCTCGTCCGCGCGGGGGTCGAGCGGCTGTACGGAGTCGTGGGCGACAGCCTCAACCCGGTCGTGGACGCGATCCGGCGCAACGCGGCCATCGACTGGATCCAGGTCCGCCACGAGGAGACCGCCGCCTTCGCCGCGGGTGCCGAGGCCCAGATCACGGGGAAGCTCGCGGCCTGCGCCGGCTCCTGCGGTCCCGGCAACCTCCACCTCATCAACGGCCTGTACGACGCGCACCGCTCCATGGCCCCGGTCCTGGCCCTCGCCTCGCAGATCCCCTCCAGCGAGATCGGCCTCGGCTACTTCCAGGAGACCCACCCCGACCAGCTCTTCCGCGAGTGCAGTCACTACAGCGAACTCATCTCCAGCCCGAAGCAGATGCCGCGGCTCCTCCAGACCGCCATCCAGCACGCGGTGGGCCAGTCCGGTGTCAGCGTGGTGTCGCTGCCGGGTGACATCGCCTCCGAGCCCGCCCCGGACAAGCCCGTCGAGACCGCCCTCGTGACGTCCCGGCCCACCGTCCGGCCGGGCGACACCGAGATCGAGGAACTCGTCGCGATGATCGACGAGGCGGAGAAGGTCACCCTGTTCTGCGGCAGCGGCACGGCGGGCGCGCACGCCGAGGTCATGGAGTTCGCCGAGAAGATCAAATCGCCGGTCGGACACGCGCTGCGCGGCAAGGAATGGATCCAGTACGACAATCCCTTCGACGTCGGGATGAGCGGACTCCTCGGCTACGGGGCGGCCTACGAGGCGACCCACGAGTGCGACCTCCTGATCCTGCTGGGCACCGACTTCCCGTACAACGCCTTCCTCCCCGACGACGTCAAGATCGTCCAGGTCGACGTGCGGCCGGAGAACCTGGGGCGCCGGTCGAAGCTGGATCTGGCGGTGTGGGGTGACGTGCGGGAGACGCTGCGCTGTCTGATCCCGCGGGTGCGGCCCAAGGGGAACAGGCGCTTTCTCGACAAAATGCTGAAGAAACATTCGGACGCCCTCGAAGGGGTCGTCAAGGCGTACACCCGCAAGGTCGACCGGCACGTCCCGATCCACCCCGAGTACGTCGCCTCGGTGCTCGACGAACTCGCCGACGAGAACGCGGTGTTCACGGTAGACACCGGTATGTGCAACGTCTGGGCGGCCCGCTACATCTCGCCCAACGGCAGCCGCCGGGTGATCGGTTCGTTCTCGCACGGGTCGATGGCGAACGCGCTGCCGATGGCGATCGGCGCCCAGTTCACCGATCCGCGGCGCCAGGTCGTGTCGATGTCCGGCGACGGCGGATTCTCCATGCTGATGGGCGACTTCCTCACCCTCGTGCAGTACGACCTGCCGGTGAAGGTCGTACTTTTCAACAACTCCTCTTTGAGCATGGTCGAGTTGGAGATGCTGGTCGCCGGGCTGCCTTCCTACGGCACCACCAACAAGAACCCCGACTTCGCGACGGTGGCCCGCGCCTGCGGGGCGTTCGGCGTCCGGGTCGAGAAGCCCAAGCACCTCGCCGGCGCCCTCAAGGACGCCTTCCGTCACAAGGGCCCGGCCCTGGTCGACATCGTCACCGACCCGAACGCGCTCTCCATCCCACCGAAGATCAGCGCGGACATGGTGACGGGCTTCGCGCTCTCGGCGTCGAAGATCGTGCTGGACGGCGGGGTGGGCCGGATGGTGCAGATGGCCCGCTCGAACCTGCGCAACGTGCCCCGCCCGTAGCGCCCCGCCGGGTGGGCCGCCGCCTCGTTCAGCCGGCGGCGGTCAGGGTCCAGCCGTTCGCCCGGTACCAGTAGTGCGGCAGGCCCTTGATGCCGCTGGTGCGGAACGGGACGCCTTGGTCGTCGATCCGGACCGTGCCGGTGCGACCCCGGGAGGACCAGTCGAGCTCCAGATACCAGCGGCAGTCGCAGGACTCGGTCAGGGCGTCGACCATCAGTACCTGGGGATCCTTCACGGACACCCGGAAGGGCGGGCTCAGAATCTTCGAGCCCGTCCCGTCGTCATCGCTCGCGACCGGGCGGGCGACGGGCCGGTCCTTGTCCAGATCGACGGCGAACGAGCCGACGCCCATACCGCCGCCGCACCCCCCGCCCGTGGCGTAGGCCGTGCCCTTCAGCGGGGCCGCGCGTCCGACGACGCGCACGCGCAGTGCCTCCAGGACCACGGCCGCGTCGGACCGCCCCTGCACGGTGAGGTCCACGATCGTCTCCTCGCCGTGCACCGCGTTCTGCGTCCGCGCCCACGGGGAGGCGTCCTGCGGGGCCGGGGGCGGCGGCACCTGGTCGGGCGACTTGTCGATGACGTAGGTGTGGCCGCAACCGACCGCCCAGCGGTGGGAGTTCACGGTCACGGTGAGCGGGGGCCCGGCGGAGACGCCGGTGGGGGAGGGGTTCGTGGACGGGCTCGGCGAGGTGTCGCCGCTGCCGGACGGGCTCGGGGAGGGGGAGCCGGACGGCCGGCTGTGCGTCGTGGAGGGGGATGGGGAAGGTGTCGGGGACCCGTGCCGCGCGCCGCCTGCCGCCTTCGCGGTCGGCGCGCCGGCCACACGGTCGGCGGCGTCCTTCCCGGAGTGCCCCGAGGGCAGGGCGGACAGGCTGCCCAGGGTGGCGACGAGCGCGGTCACCACGGCCGCGGTGACCGCGACACGACGCCTGAACCGCCGCGTCCGCGGCGCTCCGGCCGGTACGGGTGAGGCGCCGGGTGAGGCTTCCACGGGCCCGAGGTCCATGCCCGGCGGCGGGACGTCGTCCGTGTGCTGCCCTTCCGCCGCCGGAGGGGTTACGCCGGCGGCGGGCCCGCCGGCCGGCAGGAGAGCCTCGGCGACGTCCGGCCCGGTCCCGGCCCTCGGGACTGCCTTCGCGTCCGGCCCGGTCCCGGCCCTCGGGACTGCCTTCGCGTCCGGCCCGGTCCCGGCCCTCGGGACTGCCTTCGCGTCCGGCCCGGTCCCGGACCCCCGGGCTCCCGTCGCGTCCGGCCCGGTCTCCGGCGTACGGGCATCGCCCGTGTCCCGTCCGGACTCGGCCCCCGTCGTCCGGGAGCGTTGGCGGGCCGCCACCGCCAGGATCCACAGGCGGTGGAGTTCGACCCGCTCGGCCGGATCCGCTCCGCACAGCGCGGCGAACCGCTCGACGGGTGCGAACCCGAGCGGCACAGCCTCGCCCGAGCAATACCGGTGCAGCGTCGAGGCGTTCATGTTCAGGTGACGGGCGAGCGCGGCGTAACTGCGGTCGGAGCCCGCCTTCAGGCGCCGCAGCAGCGCCGCGAATTCCTCGGCATCGTCCCGGGATGACATCGTTTCCCCCGCTTCTCGACCCAGGACGGCATCCCAGGCACTCCTCAGGAAGAAGAGGCCGGGGAGCCGGGGATGGTTCCACCTTCGCGGGCCCCGCCTTTCACACTCCCGTGCCGTCGTCCCGACGGGCGGGTCGCAGGCGCAGGGTGAGGATCTGGAACGGCCGCAGCTCGATCTCCGACGGGGCCTCCCGCAGCGGGCGTTCCAGCAGGTCGGTCACCTCGGCCCGGGCCACCGGGAAGCCGGCGGTCACCTTCGCGCGGGCCCGTCCGCCCCGTGACTCGTACAGCCGCACCACGACATCGCCGCCGCGGTCCTCCGCGAGCTTGACCGACTCGACGGTGACGGCGGGGTCGTCGACGCTCACCAGCGGTCCGAACTCCGGCACCGAGGCCTGGCGCAGCGGCAGATTGAGCGCGAGTCCCTCCGCCACGGCGTCGCCGACACCGGCCCCCGGCAGCAGCGCGTACGTGAACCGGTGCGTGCCGAGATCGGTCTCGGGGTCCGGGCTGTGCGGGGCGCGCAGCAGGGTCAGCCGTACGGTGGTGCCGAGGCCGTCGGCGTGCGGTGTACGGGTCACGTCGTGGCCGTACGTCGAGTCGTTGAGCACCGCGACGCCGTACGACTCCTCGCCGACCCGCAGCCAGCGGTGGGCGCAGATCTCGAAGCGGGCCGCGTCCCAGCCGGTGTTGGCGTGGGTGGGCCGGTGGACGTGCCCGAACTGGATCTCGGCGGCGGACCGTTCGGCCTGGACGTCGAGCGGGAACGCGGCCTTGAGGACCTTCTCCGACTCCTGCCAGTCGACGTCGGTCACGATGTCCACCCGGCGGCTCGCGGCGGTCAGCCGGATCTCCTGGACGATCCGGGAGGAGCCGAAGGCCCGGGTGACGCGCACGGTGGCCCGCAGCGGCCCGCTCTCCACCAGCTCCACCGACTCGGCGGACGTCAGGTCCGTGCGGGTGCGCCGGTAGTGCCGGTCGATGTCCCAGGCGTCCCAGGCGTTGGGGTGGTCGGGGTGGAGTTGGAGCAGATTGCCGGGACCGCACAGCACCTCCCTGCCGTGCGCGAGATCCCGTACGGAGGTGAGCAGTCCGTCGGCGTCGATCCGCACGCGTAGCCGGTCGTTCTCCAGCACGATGGCACCGTCGGCCTGCCCGGCCCGCACGGTGGGTCCGGGGTCGGGACCGGCCGGTACGACGGCCGTCCCCAGCCCCGGCACGGTCACCACCCCGTCCCCGGCCACCTCGGTCCGCTCGTACGGCGAGGCGTTCAGCACCGCGGACGAGCCGGACCCCAGGGCCCGTACCGCCTCCGCGGTGATCTCCTCGAGCTCGGCGAGCACCCGCGTGTACGTCTCGCGGGCCTCCCGGTGCACCCAGGCGATGGAGGAGCCGGGCAGGATGTCGTGGAACTGGTGCAGCAGCACCGTCTTCCAGAGCCGGTCGAGGGCGTCGTACGGGTAGGCGTACGACGGATCGCGCACGGCGGCCGTGGCGCACCACAACTCGGCTTCGCGCAGGGCGTGTTCGGAGCGGCGGTTGCCCTGCTTGGTCTTGGCCTGCGTGGTGTAGGTGGCCCGGTGCAGCTCCAGGTACAGCTCGCCCGACCACACCGGCGCGTGCGCTCCGTACTCCTCCTCGGCGGCGGCGAAGAACGCCTCCGGCTTCTCGATCCGGACCGTGGGCGAGCCCTCCAGGGACCGCAACCGGCGGGCCTTCTCCAGCATCTCGCGGGTCGGGCCGCCTCCGCCGTCGCCCCAGCCGAACGGGGCGAGCGAGCGGGTGGCCAGTCCCTTCTCGGCGAAGTTGCGCTCCGCGTGGGCGAGTTCACTGCCGTGGAACTGTGAGTTGTAGGTGTCGACGGGCGGGAAGTGGGTGAAGACCCGGGTGCCGTCGATGCCCTCCCACCAGAAGGTGTGGTGGGGCATCTTGTTGGTCTGGTTCCAGCTCAGCTTCTGGGTGAGGAACCAGCGGACGCCGGCGAGCTCGGCCAGTTGCGGGAAGGCGGCCGTGTAGCCGAAGGAGTCCGGCAGCCAGATCTCCTCGGTCTCGACGCCGAGTTCCTCCCGGAAGAACCGCTTGCCGTGCACGATCTGCCGGGCCAGCGCCTCACCGCCGGGCATGTTGGCGTCGGACTCCACCCACATGGAACCCACCGGAGCCCAATTGCCCTGCTCCACGGCCTTCTTGACGCGCTCCCAGAGGTGCGGCTGGTGCTCCTTGACCCAGGCGTACTGCTGGGCCTGGGAGCAGGCGAAGACCAGTTCCGGGTAGTCGAGGGCGAGCGCGGTGACGTTGGCGAAGGTCCGGGAGGCCTTGCGGACCGTCTCGCGCAGCGGCCACAGCCATGCCGAGTCGATGTGCGCGTGTCCGGTCGCCGATACGCGGTGCGCGCTGGCCGACGCGGGCCGCGCCAGCACCTCCGTCAGTTCGGCCCGTGCCGCCGCGGCCGTGCCGGACACGTCGTGCAGGTCGAGGGCGTCGAGCATGTTCTCCAGGGCGCGCAGGATCTCGAGGCGTCGTGGCCGCTGCGGATCCAGCTCGTACATCAACTCCGACAGGACCTCGGTGTCGAGGACCAGATGCCACACGTCTTCGTCCAGTACGGCGAGATCGGCAGCCGCGAATCGGTAGATCGGCCCATCCCCGGCGGTCAGCACGTCTCCCAGACGTGTGGGCTCGAAGCCGTGCAGGACGGCGGGGTTCGCGGCCGCCTCCAGCAGCAGGCGCACCGCCTCGCCTCCCCTCGCCGGCGCCCCGACCGTCAGGTGGCGGTTGCGCGGGTGGATGCCCTTGAGGGGGACGCCCGAGGTGTCGTACAGCAGTCCCTCCGCCTGGAATCCGGGCCCGTCCCCGGTGAACCCGGGGTCGATCACCACCTCCACGCGGCGCCCCGCCCATTCCTCGGGCACCCGGCCCTCGATGCGGAACCAGCTCGTCGACCAGGGTTTTCCCCAGACCGTGCCGGTCGTGAAGGGCTCGTAGGAGGCCTGGAGCGCCTGCCCGACGGGCACCGGCTCGCCCGGCACCTGCCATGCGGAGAGCGTGAGCGGGACCCGCTCCCCGTACTGGGCCGGGCGCAGGAACTGCCGCAGCGCGCGCTCCAGACGGGCCTCCACCAGCGAACGGTCGTCGTGCACGGCGGCTCCTCGGCGCTCGGACGGCTCTGTCGAAGCCTTCACTTCCCCGTGCGGGCGTCGCGCACCCGTGGCCGAACGGGGGCCGGTCGACGATTCGACATGACTGTCACGTTCCCGAAGAGGGCATGGATCCCGTGAACGTGTTCGAGCAGAGGGGACCCGACATCGGCACGCAGGCGGGGGTCATGAAGCGGCAGGCACCAGGAGGTGGTCCCATGACCAGAGGGGCCTTCTCCACCGAACCAGTGGAGGAAGCGTCCGAGAGGGCGATGGACGGACCGGACGGCGCGCAGTTCAGGCGCCGGCTGGGCAAGGCGGATCTGCGGGCGGTGCCCGAAGCCCGCAGGGCGCTGAGGGAACACTTACGGCACTGGGGGAAACCGGACAGGGCCGAGACGGCGGAGCTCCTGACCAGCGAGCTCGTCACCAACGCGTTGATCCATACGGATGACGACGCCGTCCTGACCGCGACGATCGGACCGCGCGGACTGCGCGTGGAGGTCCGGGACTTCGTGGGACGCAGGCCCAGACTGTGCGTACCGAACGCCGACGACGGTACGCACGGCAGAGGTCTCGTCCTCGTCCAGTCCCTGGCCGACGCGTGGGGCGTCCGGTCGCACGGGGTGGGCAAGGCGGTGTGGTTCGAACTGAACGGCGACGCGGTGTAGGAACACCGCGCCGCCGTTGTCGTGTCCGGGCCCGTCCGGAACTCCGGACGGGCTGTCAGGGCCGCGTGCGGCTCAGCCGAACTGCTGTTCAAGGTCCTTGAGTTTGCGCTCCAGGGAGTCGAGCCGGGGCAGGGCCATCGTGTCGTCCTCCGTGGTGAGGTCGACGGTGATCGGCTCGGTGCTCTTGCGGACGGGGGTGAGGGAGGGCCGTGAGCGGACGGGAAGCTGCTCCGCGGTGGGTGTGGATATGGCAGGCTCCGTGGAGGCTCCGGCGGGCGCCCGCTCCACGGTCGTGGTCTCCAGTTCCCGTGCGGCCCCGCGTCCGGGGAAGCCGCGGTGACCGCGGCTGAGCGCCTTGAGGTGCGCCCGCTCCACCCGCTCCTCGTTGCGGCGGCGCAGCCGGTTCTGCTCCTTCTGACGCCGGTCCTCGCGCACCTCGTCCACGGCCTCGTCCAGGGACCGGACGTTCTCCAGGAGCATCAACGACCACGCGCTGTACGTCTCACGGGGTGCGCGCAGCCAGCGGACGATACGGATCTGCGGCAGCGGACGCGGCACCAGGCCCTGCTCGCGCAGGGCGGCCCGGCGGGTCTGCTTCAGGGCCCGGTCGAACAGGACGGCGGCCGACAGGGACATGCCCGCGAAGAACTGCGGAGCGCCCGCGTGGTCGATGCCCCTGGGCGCGTGCACCCAGTTGAACCAGGCCGCGGCACCGGCGAAGGTCCACACGAGTATGCGGGAGCCGAGCGCCGCGTCGCCGTGGCTGGCCTCGCGCACCGCGAGCACGGAACAGAACATCGCCGCCCCGTCCAGGCCGAACGGGACGAGGTACTCCCAGCCGTCGGAGAGGCCGAGGTTCTGCTGGCCGAACCCGACCAGGCCGTGGAAGGAGAGTGCCGCCGCGACGGCGGCACAGCAGAACAGCAGGACGTAGGAGGCGGTGCCGTAGACGGCTTCCTTACGCCTGCGGCGCTCCTCGGTGCGCTCCCACGAGTCGTCGCTGCTCGTGCTGTCCCCGGACCGCTTGCCGCGTGCCAGCACCGCCACCGCCGCCAGCAGGCCCAGGAGCAGAACGGCGCCTGGAAGCAGCCAGTTCAGCGATATGTCGGTCAGTCTCATCGGGGGTCCCTTGCATGGGGAGAGGGCGTAACGCCCGCCATAGTGGCCCAATCACATCGGCCCTCAGGGGGTTTCGGGGCAAGAGGCCGCCAAGGAAGTGCAAGAAGGTGCGCAGGGCGACTTTCTGCTCGAACTGCCGCGCGAGGGACGGGAGTTGAGTACGAATAAGACTACCCATACGGATGGTTCCGTGGAGGGTTCCCGTGACAAGTGAGGAAAGTGTGAAGTACCTGTGATCCGTGGACGCTCCTGGGGCGCCGCGCGGATTCCCCGAGGGTGCCGCGGCCGGGCCCGGTCCCGAAGTGCGTACGGTGGCGCGCTCGCCCCGGGCGTGTCAACTCGCCTGTGCCGTGGCCGACTTGGTGATCCGGTCCGCGTCGCAGGTGCGCGGGCAGGTGGCGCAGGTGTCCTCGGGGCGCACGGTGTAGAAGAGGCAGCAGCTCACCCGGTCACGGGTCGGCAGGGACTGCCCTTCCGGACCGGCCAGTTCGCGGAAGGCAGGCGAACCGACGTACGGCCGGGCCGAGCCCGGGAGCAGCAGTTCGAGCTCGCGCATCGCCCGCCGTTCCTCGCCGAGCAGCTCGGCGACGTACCAGAGGCCTTCGACTATCTCGTCCGTGGCCATGCCCCACAGGGCCCGGCCGCGCCGCCGCATGCGCGGCCCGAATCCGCCGAGGAGCGGTTCCAGGAGCTCGGCCACCGCGGACCGCACCTCCGCGCGCAGCGCCTCCTCGTCCGGTACGACACGGGCGCCCGGCAGGGCGGCCGCCGGATCGTCCGGCAGACAGGCGAAGGTGGTGACCCGGACGGCCATCCGGCCGAGCTCACGCTGGAATGTGACGTCCTCCACAGGCAGGCGGGGCACCCGGCGCTGAAGGAACCACGGCACGGTGATCAGCAGGCACGCCGGCCAGGCGTACCGGTGCAGTCCGAAGCCGGCCACGACGTCCGGCCGTCCCCGTGTGCCGTAGTCCCGGAGCACCTGGGCCTCGTCCCAGGCGAGGAACGCGTCGAGGTCCGCTCCGCCCTCGGCGAGCCGGGCGGCGGCGGCCCAACCCGCGCCCCGCGGGGCCGTTTCGCCCGCCCCCAGCTCCGTGACGCTCAGGTCGGGGAAGACCTCGGTCAGCCGTGCGTAGGCCTCGGCGACGGGTGACACGCCGGCGGCGAGCGGGCCCGGACCGGCCGTGGCGGGCGTGGCCGCCGGGACGGTCGTGGCGGCGTCGGCCGACAGCGTGGGAGTGGACATGCGGAACCATCGCTTCACGATCGTTGGCAGGTAAGCCTTACCTTACCCTGTCGCGCGGGTGTTTGAACCGGGCCCGTGTGCGCCTATCGTGCTTGACGGACTAGTAACAACCGACGTCGTGAGCCCCAGTACCACCGACGTACCACCGCCCCGGAGGAGGAACCGTGGAACAGGCCGGTCCGCGCAGCGCGCACGGCTCCGCCGGGCCGTGGACCCCGGACGTCCACGCCAGTGCCTTCCGGGTTCCGCAGCAGCCGGGGCCCGTGGACGCGGGGCGGGTCGGGGCGGTGTCCGCGGGAGCCGTGGGCGACGGGCCCGGTGCCGGGCCGGCCGGCGGTCTTCCTGTCGTCCTGGCCTCGGCCCGTGGTGAGCACACGCACAGCGAGGCGCCGATCCCGCACCCGCGCACCGAGGGCACCCGTCCCGCCGTACGCGCGGAGGACGCCCACCCCGCCGCACGCACCGGCGACGCCCACCCCGCCACACGCGCGGACGACACCCACCCCGCCGTGAACCGCGGGGACGCCGGGCCCGCACCCGTCGACCGGACGCGTCCCGTCACCCGCCCGGAGAACGCCGGCCCCCCGCGCACGGACGAAGTCCGGCCGGGAGGGGACACCCGGGGCGCCGCCCGCGTCGCGCGCACCGAGGAGGCCCACCCGGCCGCACGGGAGCAGAACGCCCGCCCCGAGCCGAACGCCCGCCCCGCGCACAGGGAGGAGGCCCGCCCCGCCGTCCGCGCCGAGGGCGTCCGTCCCGTCGTGCAGCGCGCCTCCGTGCGGGGGCAGATCCTCGACGCCCTGCGTACCGCGCTCGTATCCGGTGAACTCGCCCCCGGCGAGGTGTACTCGGCGCCCGCGCTCGGCGAGCGGTTCGGGGTGTCGGCGACGCCCGTCCGGGAGGCGATGCAGCAACTCGCGCTCGAAGGCGCCGTCGAGGTCGTCCCCAACCGGGGCTTCCGCGTCATCGAGCGCGGTACCCGGGAAGTGGCCGAACTCGCCGAGATCCGGGGCCTGATCGAGGTCCCGGTTATGCTCCGGCTCGCGCGCACCGTGCCCGCCGCCCGCTGGGCCGAGCTGCGCCCGCTCGCCGAGGCCACCGTGCGGGCCGCCTCCTCGGGCTGCCGCGCGACCTACGCGGAGTCCGACCGTTCCTTCCACCGCGCGGTCCTCGCCCTCGCGGGCAACGCGCAGTTGGTGCGCATCGCCGACGATCTGCACCGCCGTGCCCAGTGGCCGCTCGTCGGCGGCCCCGTCTCGCGGGGCCGCGCCGACCTGGTGGCCGACGCGGCCGAACACACGGCGCTGCTGGACGCGTTGATCGCCGAGGACCTGACGGTCGTCCAGGCACTGGTGCGCGAACACTTCACCGGCGCGCCCTGACGGCGCCGATCCCGGAGGAACGCGGGGCCCGCCTGGAGCGCGGGTTCCGCCTGGAGCGCCGACCCCGTCTGGGCACCGGCCCTGTACGGCCGCGGGGCCCCGCCCAGAGGGCCGGTTCCGCCTGGAGCACCGGCCCTGTCCGAGCACCGGCCCTGTCCGAGCACCGGCCCTGTACCGCAGCGGACCCCGCACGGCCGCGGGGCCCCGCCTGGAGCGCCGGCCCCGTACAAGCACCGGCCCCCACACGGCCGCAGGGGGCTTCTGCCCGGCGAAGCCGTCCGGACCGGACCCGTTCCTGGTCCGGCCGCGGAGGTGCGCCCCGTATCCGATCAGGCCGTGGCCGCCGGCGGTGCCGGGGCCAACTGGTCGGCCAGCCACAGGGGAACGCCCCCGAGCAGACGGAACAGACGGCCCGCCTCAGCCCGGAGCCGCGACGCCTCCGGCTCGGTCTCGGCGTCGGCGAGGGACGCCAGCGCCGGTGCCGTGCCGACCAGGTACCCGAGTTCCTCGCGGATCCGCAGGGATTCGGCGAACCCGTGCCGGGCCTCCGCCAACTCCCCTTCGCGCAGGGCGATTCCGGCGAGGTGCCGCCAGGTGAAGGACAGCAGCAGCGCGTCGTTCTGGGCGGTCGCGCCCGCGTGCGCCCGCCGGTACGCGGCGCGGGCCGCCTGCGGCGCGTGCGCGAGGTTCTCGGCGAGCAGCCCGCGCCGGAAGTCCAGCAGCGCCCTGCCCGGCGCGCCCGGCGCGAGGAGTGCCGCGGCCCGGCCGAGCGCCGCGCGGGCCTCGTCGGCCCGGTCACGCACGCCCAGCAGAGTGGCCGCGTAGGCGAGTTGGCCCCGCTCGCAGGCGGCGGCGCCCCGCTCGTCGTCGCTCTGCGCCAGCGCCTCGGCGGTGCGCAGCGCGTCCTCCGCCTCGGCCCAGCCCTGCTCGGTGTAGAGACAGCGCTCGACCAGGAGCGAGGCTCTCTGCAGCGCCGGCCCCGCCGCGTGCGGCTGGATCAGCGCGGCCGCGTCGGCCCAGCAGGCGCGCGAGCGCAGCCGCCATACCGCGGTCTGGAGTGGATCGTCCCCTGCAGTCGTTCCGGTACCAGACATGGCGGTATGCGCCACGTTGCCCTCCCCGAGCACACCATTGAGCTGTTGAGTGGTGGCATCTCAGCACGGATCACCGGGCCCGGCCAAGGGGGTGGGTGAAGGATTTCACAAAGTCGTCGGTCCCGGGCCGGGCCGCGGGGGGCTCCGGGAGTCAGCTCATCCGCAGTGCCAGGAAGAAGTCCAACTTGTCTTCCAGCCTCGACAGATCACGACTCGTCAACTGCTCGATACGTCCGACGCGGTAGCGCAGCGTGTTGACGTGGAGGTGCAGACGGGCCGCACAGCGCGTCCAGGACCCGTCGCAGTCCAGGAACGCCTCCAGGGTCGGGATCAGCTCCGCGCGGTGCCGCCCGTCGTACTCGCGCAGCGGGTCCAGCAGGCGGGCGGTGAAGGCGCGGCGCACGTCGTCCGGGACGAACGGCAGCAGCAGGACGTGCGAGGCCAGCTCCTGGTGTCCGGCGGCGCAGACCCGTCCGGGGCGGGCCGCGGCGACCCGGCGGGCGTGCCGTGCCTCCTCCAGGGCGCCGCGCAACCCCTCGGCGGAGTGGACGGCCGCGCTGACGCCGATGGTGAGCCGCCCGTCGTCGTTCAGACCGGCCGACAGCGGTTCCCGTACGGCCGTCAGCAGGGTGTCGGCGTGCAGGCCCGGCTCGGGGCCGTCCTCGTCGGAGGCGACCGCCGGAAGGGGGACGAGCGCGACCGCCTCGTCCCCCGTGTGGGCGACGGCGATCCGGTCGGAGAGTTCGGGGCCCGGCGACAGCGGGTCGACGAGGATCTCCTCCAGCAGCGCCTGGGCGACCGGGCCGCCCGCGATCTCGCCGCCGTCCCACTCGACGCGGGCCACCACGACCTGCCAGTGCGGGGCCGTGCCGAGGCCCGGCAGCAGTACCGGCGCCGCGACCCGCAGCCGGGCCGCGATCTCGGCGGGCGCGGCCCCCGCCTGGACCAGCTCCAGGACCTCCTGCGCGAGCCGTCGGCGTACCGTGCGCGCCGCGTCCCGCCGGTCCCGCTCCACCGCGATGAGCTGGGTGACGCCCTGGAGCAGGTCGAGCCGCTCGTCGGGCCAGTCCCCGGCGTCCGCCTCGACGGCGAGCAGCCAGTCGGAGAGCACCGTCTCGCGGACGTCCCGGAAGGCGCCCGTGGTCCGGCCGGAGGAGCGGACCGGGAAGAGCGAGTACACGGCCGGGCCCACGGTCACCCGGTGCGGTCCCCGGCGCCCGCCGCGGACCGCCGCCAGATGCGCGGCGGCCAGCTCGGCGCGGGTGCCCGCGGGCAGCGCGCCGCCCGCGAGCTTCGAGCCCGCGATGGGCCGTCCGGCGGGGGAGAGGACCCAGGCGCGCAGGTCGAGGTCGGTGCCGAGCAGGTCGAGGACGACATCGGGGCCGCCGCCCGCGGGGCCCGAGGTCATCATCCGCCGGTGCCGCTCGACCACGGCGGCCAGATCCCCGGCGCGCTCGCCGGAGACCTGCCGTACGACGTGCTCGGTGATCGTGGCGAAGGCGACCGACTCGTTCACGGCGAACAGCGGCAGCCGGTGCCGGGCGCAGGCCACGATCAGGTCGTCGGGGATGTCGCCGAGCTCCGCCTCGCCCGCGGCCAGGGCCGCCACCCCGGTGCCCACGAGGATGCGGACGAACGGTTCGGAGTCCTCGGCGTCGTGCCGCCAGGCGAGGCCGGTGAGGACCAGCTCGCCGCCCGAGAGGTAGCGGCTCGGGTCCTTGAGGTCGGTGGTCATCACACCGCGCACGGTGCGGTCGAGCTCGTCCTCGCCGCCGAGCAGCCGCAGGCCCAGCGCGTCCGTGTCCAGCAGTGCGCGCAGCCGCATTCTCGTCGCCGCCGTTCTTTGTCTCGAAATCTACGATGGATCGGTAGTGAGGCCCTTCGGCGTCCCGGGCCCCGCGGAGCGGTCCGCGGGTTCCGGTCACCGGCGGTACCGGTCCCGGGGCCTCGGGTTCCATCGGGCCGCGTCCCCGTTTCCACCGGGGCCGTGTCCCTGCTTCCAGAGGACCGGCCGTCTGTTTCCACAGGAAGGCGAAGAGGTTGCCGATGGCCTCGGTTCATACGAATCTACAAGATGCGCGCGCTGGCCAGCGAACTCCTTCATGGTTTCCGTGACTGACCCCGGCGCCGGAGCCCGCTGTGTACTGACCCCACTCCACTGTTGAGACCTCTTGAACGAGCCGAGGACGCCGCACCCGATCTGGCTTGATCAGAACGCCCACGACACGAATGAAGAGAGCCACTCATGGACTTCCTTCGCCCCGCCAGTTGGGAGGAGGCGCTCGCCGCGAAGGCCGAGCACCCCACCGCTGTGCCGATTGCGGGTGGCACCGACGTGATGGTCGAGATCAACTTCGATCACCGCAGGCCCGAGTACCTGCTCGACCTGAACCGCATCGGGGAGCTGAGCGAGTGGGAGGCCGGCGAGAAGAGCGTGCGCCTGGGCGCGTCCGTCCCGTACACCGGGATCATGGAGCACCTGCGCCGTGAGCTTCCCGGGCTGGCACTCGCCTCCCACACGGTGGCCTCCCCGCAGATCCGCAACCGCGGCGGCGTCGGCGGCAACCTCGGCACCGCCTCCCCGGCCGGCGACGCCCATCCCGCCCTCCTCGCGGCGGGTGCCGAGGTCGAGGCCGAGTCGGTGCGCGGTTCGCGGCTGATCCCGATCGACGACTTCTACACCGGCGTGAAGCGCAACGCGCTCGCGCCCGACGAGCTCATCCGCGCCGTCCACGTCAGGAATGCGGACGGACCGCAGCAGTACTCCAAGGTCGGCACGCGCAACGCCATGGTGATCGCGGTGTGCGCCTTCGGCCTGGCCCTGCACCCCGAGACCCGTACCGTCCGCACCGGCATCGGCTCGGCCGCGCCGACCCCGGTCCGCGCGAGGACCGCCGAGGAGTTCCTGAACGCGGCGCTGGAGGAGGGCGGCTTCTGGGACAACGGCAAGATCATCACCCCCTCGGTCGCCAAGCAGTTCGCCGCGCTGTGCTCCGCCGCCTGCAACCCGATCGACGACGTGCGGGGCACGGCGAGCTACCGCCGCCACGCGGTCGGCGTCATGGCCCGTCGCACGCTGATGTGGACCTGGGAGTCCTACCGCGGCACCGCCGCCCGTACGGAGGGAGTCGCGTAATGCGTGTCAACTTCACGGTCAACGGCCGCAGGCAGGAGGCCGACGACGTCTGGGAGGGCGAGAGCCTCCTGTACGTCCTGCGCGAGCGACTCGGTCTGCCCGGCTCCAAGAACGCCTGCGAGCAGGGCGAGTGCGGCTCCTGCACCGTCCGCCTGGACGGTGTGCCCGTGTGTTCCTGTCTGGTCGCCGCCGGCCAGGTCGAGGGCCGCGAGGTCGTCACCGTCGAGGGGCTGGCCGACTTCGCCAAGCAGCGTGCCGAGCAAGCCGGTTGCGCGACGGGAGCCTGCAACACGGCCGAGGCTACGGGCATTTCGCTCGACGAGGCCCAGGGCTGGGCTGCCAAAGGCCAGGACTCGCAGACCGGCGAGGGCGCCGAACTCTCGCCCGTGCAGCAGGCGTTCATCGACGCCGGAGCCGTCCAGTGCGGCTTCTGCACCCCGGGTCTGCTGATCGCGGCGGACGAGATGCTGGAGCGCACCCCGAACCCGAGCGACGCGGACATCCGCGAGGCGCTCTCGGGCAACCTGTGCCGCTGCACCGGCTACGAGAAGATCATGGACGCGGTCCGCCTCGCGGCCGCCCGGCAGTCCGAGGCGGTCTGACCATGGGAACCACCGGCACACCCACGAACATCACCCAGGGCTCCCGCACCAAGGGCGGCGTCGGCGAGTCCACCCTCCGCCCCGACGGCACCCTCAAGGTCACCGGCGAGTTCGCGTACTCCTCCGACATGTGGCACGAGGACATGCTGTGGGGCCAGATCCTGCGCTCCACGGTCGCCCACGCCGAGATCGTGTCCATCGACACGGGTGAGGCCCTCGCCACCCCCGGCGTGTACGCGGTCATGACGTACGACGACCTGCCCACCGAGGTGAGGAACTACGGCCTGGAGATCCAGGACACCCCGGTCCTCGCGCACGGCAAGGTGCGCCACCACGGCGAGCCGGTCGCCATCGTCGCCGCCGACCACCCGGAGACCGCGCGCCGCGCAGCCGCCAAGATCAAGGTGGAGTACCGGGAGCTGCCGGTGATCACCGACGAGGCGTCCGCGACCGCACCCGACGCGGTCCTCGTCCACGAGGGCCGCACCGACCACCACATCGGCCACGTCCCGCACCCGAACATCGTGCACCGCCAGCCGATCGTCCGCGGCGACGCCGAAGCGGCCGCGCGGAAGGCCGACTTCGTCGTCCGGGGCGAGTACACCTTCGGCATGCAGGACCAGGCCTTCCTCGGCCCCGAGTCCGGTCTCGCCGTGCCCTCCGAGGACGGCGGCGTCGAGCTCTACATCGCCACCCAGTGGCTGCACTCCGACCTGCGCCAGATCGCCCCGGTGCTCGGCCTGCCCGAGGACAAGGTCCGGATGACCCTCTCCGGGGTCGGCGGCGCCTTCGGCGGACGCGAGGACCTGTCGATGCAGATCCACGCCTGCCTGCTGGCCCTGCGCACCGGCAAGCCCGTCAAGATCGTCTACAACCGCTTCGAGTCCTTCTTCGGGCACGTCCACCGCCACCCCGCGAAGCTCTCCTACGAGCACGGGGCGACCAAGGACGGCAAGCTGACCCACGTGAAGGCGCGGATCGTCCTCGACGGCGGCGCGTACGCCTCGGCCTCCCCCGCGGTCGTCGGCAACGCCTCCTCGCTCGGCGTCGGCCCGTACGTGGTCGACGACGTCGACGTCGAGGCCGTCGCGCTCTACACCAACAACCCGCCCTGCGGCGCCATGCGCGGCTTCGGAGCGGTCCAGGCGTGCTTCGCGTACGAGGCGCAGATGGACAAGCTCGCCGACCAGGTGGGCATGGACCGGGTCGCGTTCCGTCAGCTCAACGCGATGGAACAGGGCTCGCTCCTGCCGACCGGACAGCGCGTCGACTCACCGGCCCCGGTCGCCGAACTCCTGCGCCGCGTCAGGGCGATGCCCCTTCCGCCCGAGCGGCAGTGGCTCTCGGCCGGCGAGGCCGCGGACGTACGGCAGTTGCCCGGCGGTCTGTCCAACACCACGCACGGCGAGAGCGTCGTCCGCGGGATCGGGTACGCCGTCGGCATCAAGAACGTCGGCTTCTCCGAGGGCTTCGACGACTACTCGACCGCCCGGGTCCGCATGGAGGTCGTCGGCGGGGTGCCGGTCGCCACCGTGCACACCGCGATGGCGGAGGTCGGCCAGGGCGGCGTCACCGTCCACGCGCAGATCGCCCGCACCGAACTGGGTGTCGCCCAGGTGACCATCCAGCCGGCCGACACCCGTGTGGGCAGCGCCGGTTCGACGTCCGCCTCCCGTCAGACGTACGTCACCGGCGGCGCCGTCAAGAACTCCTGCGAGCTGGTCCGCGAGAAGGTCCTGGAGATCGGCCGCCGCAAGTTCGGTACGTACCACCCCGCGTGGGCCACGGCCGAACTCCTCCTGGAGGGCGGCAAGGTCGTCACCGACGGCGGCGAGGTGCTCGCCGATCTCGCCGACGTGCTCGAGGAAGAGGCCGTCGAGATCGAGGCCGAGTGGCGCCACCGCCCCACCGAACCCTTCGACCTGCGCACCGGGCAGGGCAACGGCCATGTCCAGTACTCCTTCGCCGCGCACCGCGCCGTCGTCGAGGTGGACACCGAACTCGGGCTGGTCAAGGTCGTCGAACTGGCCTGCGCCCAGGACGTCGGCAAGGCGCTCAACCCGCTGTCCGTCATCGGCCAGATCCAGGGTGGCACCACCCAGGGCCTGGGCATCGCGGTCATGGAGGAGATCATCGTCGACCCGAAGACCGCGAAGGTGCGCAACCCCTCCTTCACGGACTATCTGATCCCCACGATCCTCGACACACCGACCATCCCCGTCGATGTGCTCGAACTCGCCGACGACCACGCCCCCTACGGGCTCCGTGGCATCGGCGAGGCCCCGACCCTGTCGTCCACCCCGGCCGTCCTCGCGGCGATCCGGAACGCGACGGGCCTGGAGCTCGACCGGACGCCGGTACGCCCCGAACACCTCACGGGGACCGCGTAGACGTCGGGCAGTCCTCTCCGGGCGGCACCGGGAACAGCACACCCGCCGCGCCGCCCGGAGGCAAGTACGTCAACGGAGTTCCTCTCGTTTCCCACGTTCGTCTCGGGCCGTCCCCCGGGTCGTGCGGCCGAAGCACATCCCAAATCCCGCAATCGCAGCAGCGGTTGACCAGCCGTCAGGACGGCTGTCCGGGTGCCCCTTTGAACCTTGGGAGCAGGCCCACATGACCCAGCAGTCACTTGAGCCGAAGACCACCGCGCAGGACGCGGGCGCGGACAGTCGCGTCCCGGCCGGACGGTCTCGGCTCGACCGGTACTTCCACATCTCCCGGCGGGAGAGCTCGATCGCGCGTGAGGTGCGCGGCGGCGTCACCACCTTCATGGCGATGGCGTACATCCTGCTGCTCAACCCCCTCATCCTGTCCGGCAAGGACGTGGCGGGGGACGTGCTCGGGCAGAAGGCCCTGATCACCGCGACCGCGTTCGCGGCGGCCTTCACCACCCTTCTCATGGGCTTCGTCGGCAAGGTGCCGCTCGCCCTCGCCGCCGGGCTGTCGGTGTCCGGAGTGCTCTCCTCGCAGGTCGTCCCGCAGATGACCTGGCCGCAGGCCATGGGCATGTGCGTGATGTACGGCGTGGTCATCATGCTCCTGGTCGTCACCGGGCTGCGCGAGATGATCATGAACGCGATCCCGCTGGCGCTCAAGCACGCCATCACCATGGGCATCGGCCTGTTCATCGCGCTGATCGGTCTGGTCAAGGCCGGCTTCGTGCACCAGGGCAAGGCCACCCCCCTCACCCTCGGCGCCACCGGCGAACTCGCAGGCTGGCCGGTGCTGCTCTTCGCCGCGACCCTGCTGCTGATCTTCGGGCTCCAGGCGCGCGGGGTCCCCGGCGCGATCCTCATCGGCATCGTCTCCGGCACGGCTCTGTCCGTCGTCCTCGACGTGACCGGCGTCATCGCCCCCGGACAGTGGGCCGGGGGCGCCCCCGAACTGCACGGCAGCGCCGTCTCGATGCCCGACTTCTCGCTCTTCGGGAAGGTCGAGTTCGGCGGCTGGAGCCAGGTCGGTGCCATGACGGTCGGCATGATCGTCTTCACTCTGGTGCTCGCCGGTTTCTTCGACGCGATGGCCACGATCATCGGCGTCGGCACCGAGGCCGGACTGGCCGACGACCGGGGCCGGATGCCCGGTCTGTCGAAGGCGCTGTTCATCGACGGCGCCGGCGGAGCGGTCGGCGGAGTGGCCGGAGCCTCCGGCCAGACGGTCTTCGTCGAGTCCGCCACCGGAGTCGGCGAGGGCGCCCGTACCGGCCTCTCCTCCGTCGTCACCGGCCTCCTCTTCGCGGCCTGCCTGTTCTTCACCCCGCTCACGGCGATCGTCCCGGGCGAGATCGCTGCGGCGGCCCTGGTGGTCATCGGCGCCATGATGATGACGAACGCGCGCCACGTCGACTGGGCCGACCGCGCCACCGCGGTCCCCGTCTTCCTGACGGTCGTGATCATGCCGTTCACCTATTCGATCACCGCGGGCGTGGCGGCCGGTGTGATCAGTTACGTCGCCGTCAAGACCGCCCAGGGCAGGGCCCGGGAGATCGGGGCCTTCATGTGGGGTCTGACGGCGGTCTTCTTCGTCTACTTCGCGCTCCACCCGATCGAGGGCTGGCTGGGCGTCCGCTGACGCCGAGCCCCTTCCACGCAACCGCTGCCAAGGAGACCGAGACATGCTGGACATCGCCGAAGAACTGCACCGGTGGGTCGAGCAGGGCCGCGACTTCGCCGTCGCCACCGTGGTGGCGGTCGGCGGCAGCGCGCCCCGCCGGCCCGGAGCCGCGCTCGCCGTCGACACCGACGGCACGGCGATCGGCTCGGTCTCGGGCGGCTGTGTGGAAGGGGCCGTCTACGACCTGTGCGCACAGGCGCTGGAGGACGGCGAGACCGTACTCGAACGCTTCGGCTACAGCGACGACGACGCCTTCGCGGTCGGCCTGACCTGCGGCGGCGTCATCGACATCCTGGTCACCCCGGTCCGCTCGCGGGACACCGCCCGACGGGCGGTGCTCGCGACGGCCCTGGCCGCCGCGGCGGGCGGGGGGACGGCGGCGCTCGCCCGCGTCGTGGGCGGGCCCGCCGACCTTCTGGGCCGCGCCCTCGTCGTACGTCCCGACGGCTCCCACGAGGGCGGCTTCGGCGCCCATCCCGGACTCGACCGTACGGTGGCGGGCGAGGCGGCGGCCCTGCTGGACGCCGGCCGCACCGCCACCGTGGAGATCGGAGAGCAGGGCTCTCGTTGCGGAGCACCGCTCACGGTCCTCGTGGAGTCCTCGGTCCCGCCCCCGCGCATGATCGTCTTCGGTGCCATCGACTTCGCCTCGGCGCTGGTCCGGGTGGGCAAGTTCCTCGGCCACCGGGTGACGGTGTGCGACGCCCGCCCCGTCTTCGCGACGGCGGCCCGCTTCCCCGAGGCGGACGAGATCGTCGTGGAGTGGCCCCACCGCTATCTGGAGCGCACGGAGGTCGACTCCCGCACCGTCCTGTGCGTCCTCACCCACGACGCCAAGTTCGACGTCCCGCTGCTCCGGCTCGCGCTGCGCCTCCCGGTGGCGTACGTCGGCGCCATGGGCTCGCGCCGCACCCACCTGGACCGCAACGAACGGCTGCGCGAGGTCGGCGTCACCGAGCTGGAGCTGGCCCGCCTCCGGTCACCGATCGGCCTCGACCTCGGGGCGCGGACCCCCGAGGAGACCGCCCTGTCGATCGCCGCGGAGATCGTGGCCGACCGGCGCGGAGGAAGCGGGGTCTCCCTCGCCGGGGCGCACACCCCCATCCATCACGACGCGCCCTCGGCCCCGGTGCGGCGCATCGGGTCGGTGGCCTGAGGGCCCGCCTCCGGGCCGTCGCGCCGTTTTCGGGCGGGTACTTCCGTGGCCGGTATCCGTGTTCTTCCGTGCCCCGTATTGACGCAGGCCCGCCTCTCGGCGAACCTCCTGTGGGAGCGCTCCCGCAAGTCCCTCGTGACCGTTGCGACCCCGGAGTGAACCTGTATGAGACGACGCACGCCCATCTGGCTCGCCGCCCTGTCCGTCGGTCTGGCCGCCCTCTTCGCCGCACCCCCGGCGCAGGCCGCGCCGTCCGCCGGCCGCGGACCGTCGCTGTACGTCCCCGACGCCAACCCGGCGGCCTACCGGCAGGCCCTCGGCCTCGCCCGGGCCGGCCGGCTGCGTGACGCCGCGGGCATCCTGGCGATGGTGAACACGCCGCAGTCCGTGTGGTTCGGCGACCAGACACCTGCCGAGGTGGAGAAGGAGGTCCGCGCGGTGGTCCGCGACGCGGGCCGTGACGGCGCGATCCCGGCGCTGGCGCTGTACGACATCCCCGGCCGGGACTGCTCCAACTACTCGGCCGGCGGCGCCGCGAACACCGCGGAGTACCAGGCCTGGATCGACGCGGTGGCCCGTGGGATCGGGCGCGGCGACGCGATCGTCACCCTCGAACCGGACGCCCTCGCCCTGCTGCCCTCCGACTGCGGCCAGGACGACGCGCAGGGCACGAAGACGGCCGCGCGCTACACCGAGGTCAACTACGCGGTCGACGCCCTGGAGCCGCTGCGCGGCACGAAGGTGTATCTCGACACCGGGCATCCGGGCTGGCACTCCGTCAACGACATCGTGCCGCGCCTGATCGAGGGCGGGGTGGCCCGGGCATCCGGCTTCTACACCAACGCCTCGAACTACCACACCGACGACGCCAACTCCTGGTACGGCAAGCTCATCTCGTCCTGCCTGGCCTACGCCGACGGCGGTGGTGACGCCGCCCAGTGCCCCAACCAGTGGTGGTCGCGCGCCGACGCGCAGGCCTGGATCGACGCGCGGGTGACGACCCCGCCCTCCCGGATGAAGCACTTCGTCACGGACTCCAGCCGGAACGGGCAGGGCACCTGGACCCCGCCGGCCGGCAAGTACACCGACGCGCAGGACTGGTGCAACCCGCCGGACCGCGGCCTCGGCGCCCGCCCGACGCTGCGCACCGGCGACCCGCTCCAGGACGCCCGCCTGTGGATCAAGACGCCCGGCGAGTCGGACGGCCTCTGCCTGCGCGGAACCACGGGCCCCGAGGACCCCGAACGCGGCACGGTCGACCCGAAGGCGGGTGACTGGTTCCCCCAACAGGCACTGGAACTGGCCCGGTTGGCCGAACCGCCACTGCTGCCCGGAAAGTGAAGGACGCGGGGCCCCGGTCGTCGCCGCTCGGGCGTGCGGCCGGGGCTCAGCCCCGGTCCAGCAACCCGTCCACCGCCCGCCCGAACATCCACCGCGCCGACCCGCCCAGCGGCCGGTCGGCGAAGCCGGGGAGTCCGCGTACGCGCAGGTCCTCGCGCCAGACCACCCGTGACCCGCCGCCGTCCGCCGGGTGCACCTCGAACTCGGCCCAGCCCGTGACGAACGTGCCGCGCTTGACCAGGCGGCACGTTCCCGGACCCTCGCCGTTCGGCGGGCTCCACGCGACGACCTCCATCGGGTCGTCGAACGCGAGCGGCCCCAGTCCCGACCGCGCGACGAAGACCGTCCCCTGCCGTGTCGGCGCAGGCGTGCGCACGGTGACCCGGGTCAGCGGGACGACGTCCGCGTGCCGGGGCCAGTCGGTCAGCCGCCGCCAGCTCTCGGCGACCGGGTGCCGGGACACGCGTTCCAGGACGAAGAGGACCACGGGACGATCCTAGGCGCCGGAAGGGCCGTGGACCGGACGTGCACTCCCCGGCGTCCGGGGTGTTCGCCGACGAGGCTCCCGGAGCCGAACGCCCCGGTGGCCCGGCGCCCCCGCGTCGCAGGGGCCCGGCGATCCGGCACCGTCAACGGCTTCGGCCGGGTCGGATTCGGCCAGGTCAACGGCTCCGGTCCGCCCGTCCCGGGCAAGGTCGACGGCTCCGGTGCCCCCGCCATGGTCCCCGCCAACGCCTCCGGTCGGTCAGCGGCTGTCGTCCTGCCGTCCCGGTCCGTGGCCCGGGCGGTGGACGCCGGCCGTGCGGCTCACCAGCAGGGCCATGGCCATCAGGCGGCGCCAGTCCAGGGTGGGCTGGACCGCCGGGACGCCCGGGCGCTTCCTCGGGACGCGTACGCGCAGCGCTCCCGGTGCGACGCGGCAGAGGACCGGGGTGGGCAGGACCATGGCCTCGCCGTCGATGCCTGCCTCCAGCTCGCCGCCGTCGGCGGTCACGACCACCTCGCGCGCGGTGAGGACCGACAGGCCGTGCGGGACGGGGGAGAGCAGCAGGGCGGCGGCCTCGACCGCGCTGTCCACCTTGACGCCGAGGACCCCGAGCAGCCCCGAGTCCAGCCGCTCGCGCCGGCCCAGACCCGCCGGGTCGTTCGTGCGGTAGGGGTTGTTGCTCACCAGCACGGCCTGCGGCGCCTCCAGCGTCGTACCGGCGGCGAGGGCGGTCAGCTCGGGTCCGCGCTGGCGGGTGAGCAGATCCGGCAGGAGCTCCAGGATCGTGCCGATCTTGTCGTCCCGGTAGGCGGGATCCTGGACGACCGCCGCGTACGCCCCGAAGGAGGCGTTGTTGACGAACGGGTGCTCTCCGGCGAAGCCGAGGTCCACCCGCAGTTCGACCCCGTCCCTCAGCGCGTCCAGGCAGGTGGCGGGGTCGTCGCGGTCGAGACCGAGGTCCATGGCGAAGTGGTTGCGGGTGCCGGCCGAGACGACGAGGAACGGCAGGCCGTGTTCGGCGGCGACCGCCGCGACGAGCGCCTGCGTCCCGTCGCCGCCCGCCACGCCCAGCAGGTCCGCCCCGTCCGCGACCGCCTGCCGGGCCAGCTCGGTGACGTCCTGGTGCCGCTCCGGGTCGAGGAGCACGACACGGGCGCCGAGCCGTTCGGCCTTCTCCACGAGACCGAACCGCTCCACCTTGCCGCCCCCGGACCGGGGATTCATGATGACGAACGGCCGCCGCGGCGGCGGAGTGCGGTGCTCCTTCATGGCCCGGACCCGGCCGCGGGCGCTGCGCAGCGCGTAGCGGCCGCACCACACGGCGACGATCCACAGCACGGGGGACAGCAGCAGGGTCCACAGCAGCGTGATCGCGAGGACCACGACGACGGCGAGCGGGAGCACGACGGCGAGCAGGCCCGCGATCCAGCGCACCGGGCCGCGCCGGGTCAGCGCCCACCACAGCGCCGCGGCCGCGACGGCCATGGCCGCGAGGGCGGCGAGCAGGAGCAGGAGGCCGCGTACGCCCCCGAAGGCGAGCGGCAGTGCCACGGCGAGCGCCGCCGCCACGAGCGAGGCTCTCGCCGCCCATCGTTCGCGGGCCGGTGGCCCCGTCTCCGTGCTCATCGTTCCTCCACCGGTCGGTCCGTCCGGCACCGCGGCCGCCGTCCGAGAGGGCACCGCATCGCCGGTCACGCGAGACCGGATGCCCGCGCGGCGGACGTCCATGTCCGACGTGCCGGGACAGCCCTCATGGGGTCACGCTGCCACGAGCGGGGCTCCCGCACCACGAGGGGGACGGTGTCCCGGCCCCGTTTCGCGCCGAGCACCCCCTCCGGTGTGCCGTCCGAAGGCGCCCCGGGCGCCTTCACCGACCCACGGCGCCCTCACCGCGCCGGGAGCGGGCCCGGGCGCCTCACCGCCGAGGAGCGGGCCCGGGTGTCTCACCGCCGGGGAGCAAGACCGGGTGACACCGCCGGGAGCGTGACCGGGTGTCTCACCGCCCGGAGGCGGGCCGGGCGGCGGGCTCCGCGCGTCGCGCCGAGGGGCCCGGGCGGGTCCGGGCCTCCGGCGGGATGAGCGTGCCGTGTCCGGCCCCGCACACGACCTCCGCGCGCACCTGCTCGCCGCAGTCCGCGTGCACGACCTCCAGCGGCGGCCCCTCGGGATCCGCCGTGTAGCGGTCGCCCCACTGCTTGAGGGCGATCATGGCGGGCCACAGGTCCCAGCCCTTGCGGGTGAGCCGGTACTCGTTGCGGGCGCGGCTGCCGGGCTCGCTGTACGGCACGGTGTCCAGGATCCCGGCCGCGACCAGCTTCCGCAGCCGGTCCGCCAGCACGCTCTCGGAGAGCCCGACATGGCGCCGGAAGTCGTCGAAGCGCCGTACGCCGTTCATCGCGTCCCGCAGGACCAGCATCGACCACTTCTCGCCGATCAGGTCGAGCGTCCGCCGGACCGTGCAGTTCTCGGTACTGGTGTCGAGCCACGTCATGAGCCCCATCGTAGGCTGACTGTGAGATTGACAGCCAGGTGTGGCGCTGGCTAACTTCTGTCGTACCGGCTGACTGCGAAAAACAGAGTCAGATCGTCCGAGCGGGGAGTGTGGGAGAACCATGGGCAGGTCTCGTACGTACGACTGGGAGGACCCGGCCGTCTCCGCGGACGCCGTCGCCCGCCACAGCGGCCTCGACTTCCTCCGCGAGATGCAGGCCGGACGGCTCCCCGCACCGCCGATCTCCGCGACCCTCGGCATGACCCTCGAAGAGGTCGAGCACGGCCGGGTGGTCTTCTCCCTGGTCCCGGGGGAGGAGCACTACAACCCGATCGGAAGCGTCCACGGAGGCATCTACGCCACCCTGCTGGACTCCGCGGCGGGCTGCGCCGTGCAGTCCGTGCTGCCCCACGGCACCGGCTACACCTCGCTCGACCTGAACGTGAAGTTCCTGCGCCCGGTCACCGTGGACACCGGCAGGGTCCACGCCGTCGGCACCGTCCTGAACAGCGGCCGCCGCACCGCGCTCGCCCAGGCGGAGCTCTTCGACGCGTCCGGCCGGTTGCTCGCCCACACCACCAGCAGTTGCCTGCTGTTCCCCGTCTGATCCGCCGCCCGCCGCCCGCCGTCTCCACCGGGCCGGCCGGCGGTCCCGGGACCGGGGTGACCCGGGCGCCGCCGCGCAGGCGGGACATCGCGGACATGGCCTAGCGTGACGGCGTATGAGGACCAGCCCGCCGAGACTGCCCCTGGACGCCGTGCCCCGCCTGGTCATCTCGCTGATCCTCGGCGCCGCGGTCGGGCTGGCCGTCGGCTTCTCGAACGACGTCTTCCTGGGCTCGCTGGCCGGCATCGCCGCGACGGAACTGTTCTTCGTTCTGGCGGGCTGGGTGGTGCTGTGGCCGATGAGCGCCGAGGCGACCCGCGCGAGCGCGTGCCGGGAGGACCTGCGCCCGCTGACCGACGAACTCGTCGTGGTCGCGGTCGCGCTGTGCGGGCTGGGCGCCATCGCGCTGCTGCTTCTGCGCGGCGGCGGGTCGGACCGCGGTGACGCCGTGGCCGTGACCGCCCTGTGCGGAGTGTTCCTGGCCTGGGCCGCCCTCCACCTGATGTACGCCACCCGCTACGCCTACCTGTACTACGACGGGAACGGCGGCATCGACTTCAACACCGACGACCCACCGGCGTACCGCGACTTCTTCTACTTCAGCTACAACCTCGGGATGACGTACCAGGTGTCCGACACCAGCGTCTCCAGCGCGCAGATCCGCGCGATCGTGCTGAGGCACTGCCTCCTGTCGTACGTGTTCGGCACCAGCATCCTCGCCACGGCCATCAATGTCGTCGTCGGACTCGTGAGCGGCTGACCCCGGCGGGGGAGCGAGCCGTTCTGGTGCGGTTTGCCCCGGTACACAGCAGGATGGGAGGAAGAACCGTCCGGTCCGTGCGCCACGGACAGCCCCGCGTCCCCCGAGGAGGCCGACTCTTGGCCGAGCCACAGGCTGTGATCTCCCGGCCGGCCAGGGCCACGGTGTTCCTCGTGGTCACCGTCACGCCGGGGCACGAGGACACGGTCCGCGGTCTGCTGGAGGACGTCTCCGGACTGCGCCGCTCCGTCTCCTTCCGCGCCCCGGCCGACGAACTGGCCTGTGTCGTCGGCATCGGATCGGCCGTCTGGGACCGGCTGTTCAGCGGTCCCCGCCCCCGGGAGCTGCACCCGTTCGTGGAGTTGACGGGCCGGCGCCACCGCGCCCCGGCCACGCCGGGAGACCTCCTCTTCCACTTCCGGGCCCGCCGTCAGGACCTCTGTTTCGAACTGGCCCGGATCGTCGTGGAACGGCTGGAGGGCGCGGCCACGGTGGTCGACGAGGTCCATGGATTCAAGTACTTCGACGAGCGCGACCTGCTCGGCTTCGTCGACGGCAGCGAGAACCCCGAGGGCCCGGCCGCCGTCGACGCCGTGATCGTCGGCGACGAGGATCCCGCCTTCGCGGGCGGCAGTTACGTGATCGTCCAGAAGTACCTGCACGACCTGCGGACCTGGAACGCGCTGCCGTCGGACGAGCAGGGGCGGGTGATCGGGCGCACGAAGCTCGCCAACACCGAACTCCCCGACGAGATCAAACCGGCCGACTCCCATGTCGCCCGCAACACCGTCACCGACGAGAACGGCGACGAACGCAAGATCGTGCGGGAGAACATGCCGTTCGGCACCCTGGGCGAGGGCGAGTTCGGCACCTACTTCATCGGCTACGCGCGCACCCCCGAGGTGACCGAGCAGATGCTGCGCAACATGTTCCTCGGAGACGGCCGGGCCGCGTACGACCGCATCCTCGACTTCTCGACCGCGATCACCGGCTGCCTCTTCCACGTGCCGCCCGCCGGCTTTCTCGACGACCTCCCCGCCGCTCCCGGCGAGCGCGAGGCGGACGAGGGCGCGACGGACCCGACCGCCGTGACCGGCGAGCCCGCCGCGGGCCCCACCGCCACGGACGCCGAGGCCGCGCCGGCGGACGGCTCGCTGGGGATCGGCAGCCTCAAAGGAGTCCGCACATGACGACCGCACCCGACGCCGCCATCGCCGCCGGAACCGGCAACCTGCACCGTGAACTCGCACCCGTCACGCCCGCCGCGTGGAACGAGATCGAGGACGAGGCGCGCCGCACGTTCCGGCGCAACCTCGCCGGCCGGCGCGTCGTGGACGTCACGGGCCCCGACGGACCCGTGCTCGCCGCCGTCGGGACCGGCCATCTGTCGCGCATCGACGGCCCGTCACCCGGTGTCGCGGCCCGGCTGCGCCAGGTTCAGCCCCTGGTCGAGCTCACCGTGCCGTTCCGGGTGAGCCGCGACGCCGTCGACGACGTGGACCGGGGCGCCAACGACTCCGACTGGCAGCCGGTCAAGGACGCGGCCCGCACCATGGCGTTCGCCGAGGACCAGACCGTCTTCAACGGATACGTGGCGGCCCGTGTCGACGGTCTGCGGGCCCGTACGTCCAACCCCGTGCTCCGGCTTCCCGCGGAGCCGCGCGACTTCCCCGACGCCGTCAGCCACGCCCTGAGCACCCTCCGGCTGGCCGGCGTGCAGGGCCCGTACGCGCTGCTGCTGGGCGCGGAGGCGTACACGGCGGTCAGCGAGACCTCCGACCACGGCTATCCCGTCGCCGCCCACCTGGGCAGGCTGCTCGACGGCCGGCTGATCTGGGCACCCGCCGTGGAGGGGGCCTTCCTGCTCACCACCCGGGGCGGCGACTACGAACTGCGCCTCGGCGAGGATCTCGCCATCGGCTACACCGCCCATGACGCCACTGGCGTCGACCTGTACTTCCGCCAGACCCTGACCTTCCTCGTCCACACGGACGAGGCCGTGGTGGCACTCGACCCGTCGACCGACCGGGGCAGGGACACGAACGGGCACACGGGCGGGAACGGGGACACCGGCGGGGGAGCGGTCTGATCCCGGCGGGTGCGCGCGTGTCACCCGGGCGGGGCGGGCCCTCGCGGGGGTCCGCGGGCCGGGCCGTATCCGGTTTTCCGGCGCTCACCAACGCCCCCTACCTCTCGGCGAGTTCCGCCCTCGCCGGGGCGAACACGCAGGCCAGGACCCTCGCGGCGCCGCTGGCCGCTCCGGTTGCGGAGCAATAGGCGCCGCGAAATGGTGGAAGGACTCGTCGCCGCACCGGGAGCTGTCCATGTCGATGTCGTCCTACGGTTTCGGCTCGTCCGACCCCTTCGGTGACCTGCTGAACCGCTTCTTCGGGATGTCGCCCGCGTCCTCTCCACCGGCCGTGCAGCGCGTGCCCATCGGACGGCTGCTGACGGAGTCCTCGCAGGAACTCCTGAACCTCGCCGCGCAGCGCGCCCAGCAGGACGGGACCTCCGACCTCGACACGGAGCACCTGCTGTGGGCCGCCACGAAGGTCGAACCCGCCCGCTCGCTGCTGGCCCGCGCGGAGCTGGACCCCGACGCCCTCGCGGCCCAGCTCGCCGAGGTCCTCCCCCGGGAGAGCAGCGAACCGTCCTCGGAGCCGGGCCTGACTCCCGCGGCCAAGCGCACCCTCGCCGCCGCGTACGCGCGCTCGCAGGCGGCCGGGGTGTCCTACATCGGCCCCGAACACATCCTCGCCGCCCTGCTCGGCGACGCCGACACCGGCGCCGCCCAGTTGCTGCGCGCCGACGGACAGGACGCGCAGAAGCTGGCGGGTCTCACGGAACGCACGGCGCGTCCCGAAAGCCGCCCGGCCGAGCCCGACAAGCCCGCCACGACCCTCGACGAGTTCGGACGGGACCTGACCGAGGAGGCGAAGGCCGGCCGGCTCGACCCGGTCGTCGGACGCGCCGAGCAGATCGAGCAGACCATCGAGATCCTCTCCCGGCGCTCCAAGAACAACCCCGTGCTCATCGGTGAGCCGGGCGTCGGCAAGACCGCGATCGTCGAAGGGCTCGCGCAGCGCATCGTCTCCGGCGACGTCCCGGACACGCTCATGGGCAAGCGCGTCGTCTCCCTCGACCTGTCCGGCATGGTGGCGGGAGCCCAGTACCGCGGACAGTTCGAGGAACGGCTGAAGAAGGTCATCGAGGACGTCCAGGCGTCTGACGGGGAGATCGTTCTCTTCATCGACGAACTGCACACGGTCGTCGGCGCGGGCGCGACGGGCGAGGGCTCCATGGACGCGGGCAACATGCTCAAACCCGCGCTGGCCCGCGGAGAACTGCACGTGGTCGGCGCGACGACCATCGACGAGTACCGCAAGTACGTCGAGAAGGACGCCGCGCTCGAACGCCGCTTCCAGCCGGTGATGGTGCCGGAGCCGTCCGTCGAGGAGACCGTGCAGATCCTGGAGGGGCTGCGCGACGCGTACGAGGCGCACCACCAGGTCCGCTTCGCCGACGGAGCCCTGGCCGCCGCGGCGGAACTGTCCGACCGCTACATCAGCGACCGGTTCCTGCCCGACAAGGCGATCGACGTGATGGACCAGGCGGGCGCCCGGGTGCGGCTGCGCGGCGCCGTCCGCTCGACCGAGGTCTCCGAACGCGAGGACCGCATCGCGAAACTGCGCCGCGAGCGCGATCAGGCCGTGGCCGCCGAGGACTTCGAGCGCGCGGGCCGGCTCAAGGGGCGGATCGCCGAGGCGGAGGGCGAACTCGCGGGCATCGAGGAGCGGCGCGCCGGTGTCGTGTCCGTGACCGCCCGTGACATCGCGGACATCGTCTCCCGGCGCACCGGCATCCCGGTGTCCCAACTCACCGCCAGCGAGAAGGAGAAGCTCCTGAAGCTGGAGGAGGAGATGCACGCCCGGATCGTCGGCCAGGACGAGGCGGTCACCGCCGTCTCGCAGGCGGTACGCCGCAACCGGGCCGGCATGGGCGATCCGAACCGCCCCGTGGGTTCCTTCCTCTTCCTCGGCCCCACCGGCGTGGGCAAGACGGAGCTGGCCAAGACCCTCGCCGAGCAGTTGTTCGGCGACGAGAGCCGCATGGTCCGCTTCGACATGAGCGAGTTCCAGGAGAAGCACACGGTCGCCCGTCTCGTCGGGGCGCCGCCCGGATACGTCGGGTACGACGAGGCGGGGCAGTTGACCGAGAAGGTCCGCAGACAGCCGTACAGCGTCGTCCTGTTCGACGAGGTGGAGAAGGCGCACCCCGACGTCTTCAACACACTGCTCCAGATCCTCGACGACGGGCGGCTGACGGACGGTCAGGGGCGCACCGTCGACTTCCGGCACTGCGTCGTGATCATGACGTCCAACATCGGCGCGCACCGGATCCTGGACCACAAGGGCGACGTGTCCGATCTCAAGGACGCGTTGATGGACGAGCTGCGGACCCGGTTCCTGCCCGAGTTCCTGAACCGCATCGACGACATCATCATCTTCCACGGCCTGAAGGAGGACGATCTGGCGCAGATCGTCGAGCATCTCCTCGGCCGGAGCGAACGCCGGGTGCACGCGCAGGGCATGAAACTGGAGGTGACCGAGGCGGCCAAGAAACTGCTGATCGCCCACGGCCATCAGCCGGAGTTCGGCGCGCGCCCGCTCCGGCGCACGATCCAGACGGAGCTCGACAACGGCATCGCGGAGCTGCTGCTCGGCGGCGAGGCCGAACCCGGCGACACGATCGTCGCCGAGGACCGGGACGGCTCCGTGCGCTGCACCGTGCGCAAGGGCGCCGCGACCGGCGGTGCCTCGGACGACGGGCCTTCGGGCGACGGCGCGGAGGCGGAGCGGGGGAACGCGGAGCCCGCCGGCGACGCGGGGAAGTGACCGACGTACGACGAACGACGGGACGGAGGACTCCTGACACCGAGGACCTGCCCGGGCTCGCGAGACGCCGGGCAGTCGTTTGAGGAGGCTGCGCATGACGCACCACAAGTCCAACCGGGCTGTCGAAGGCGATCCGGAGCACGCCCACAACAGGGGAATGCCCCTGCGGTCCGACGACGACGAGCTCTACGCACGTACGGTCCGCGAGCGGCGGGAAGCCGGACTGCTCGGCGGGCCCATGGACGATCCCGAGGCCGCCTACCGGCGCGAGCGCGTGGAGATCGATCTGGAGGTGGGCTCCGGCCGGATCCCGACGGGCGATGTCACCCGGCGGGGCAGGGCCCCCTATCCGCCCTCCAGCTACGGGGACTGAACCCGCCGCGGGGCACGGACGCACCGGAGGACTCCGGATCACGGATCCTCCGGTCGGCCCGCCGTCACGCGGTCATGTGCCCAGGGAGACCACGACCGCGCTGCCGGGTCCGTCGGGTGCCTGGAAGTCCACGGTGTCGCCCGGCCGGTGACCGAGGAGCGCACGCCCCAGCGGGCTGTCGGCCGTGACGAGCGTCCGGTCCAGCACCGCCGCCCCGTCGCCGATCTGAACGGTGTCCGTCGTACCGTCCGCGAACCGGACGGTGACCGTACTGCCCACGCCGACCGTGTCCGTGGGCGGGGGGCCCGCCACGTCCGCCCCGGCGAGCCGTGTGGTGATCTGCGAGATGCGGTCGTCCAGACGGCGCAGGTCGTCCGCGCGCTGCAACTCGTCGGCCGCGTCCGCGTGGTCGCCGACCTCCGCGTCCGAGTCCTGGAGGGTCGCCGCGACCGTCGCGCGTTCGGTGCGCAGGTCGTCGAGTTCCCGTTCCAGTGCCTGCCGGGCGGCCTCGCTGATCGGTGCCGGTTCGCTGGCCATGCCTGCTCCTCGGTGTGCGCAATCTGAGTCGGATCGGAGTGCTATCAGCATATCCGCGCCGTCTTGTGCACTCATGAGTCGGATCGCGGTGGTATTCGATGTATGGAATCGTGGAGCACCGGAGTTCAGGACGCTGCGCGCTGTCCCGCGCGTGCGTCACGAGTGAGCCAGGGAGGTCCCATGTCCTCGAAGCGACGCCGGAAGAAGAAGGGCCGCCGCAAGCACGCCGCGAACCACGGAAGGCGACCCCAGTGCTAGCTCGGTGAGACTCTTGAACGCATCCCAGAACGGACAGGACGGCCGGGAACCCCACGTGGGGCCCGACCCGCGGGGCGAACCGGAATTCCATCCATACCACCACCCCGCCGCCGGCTGGGGTGCGGCCAAGAGCGTGGGCCAGTTCCTCGTGCGGGAGAGGGCCCTCGTGGACGGCCCCCGCGCCATCATGCGCATGAACCACGAGAACACGGGATTCGACTGTCCCGGATGCGCGTGGCCCGACGACACCAAGGGCCTGCACCTGGACATCTGCGAGAACGGCATCAAGCACGTCACGTGGGAGATGACCGGCAAGCGGGTCGGCCGCGAGTTCTTCGCCGCGCACTCGGTCACCGAGCTGTCCGGCTGGAGCGACTACGACCTGGAGGACCAGGGTCGGCTGACCGAACCGATGCTCTACGACCCGGAGTCGGACCACTACGTGCCGATCGCCTGGCGCGACGCGTTCGAACTCGCCGGGCGCACGCTGCGCGAACTCGACGATCCCGGCCAGGCCTCCTTCTACACCTCGGGACGCCTGGGCAACGAGGCCACGTTCCTCTACCAGCTCCTGGCCCGCGAACTGGGCACGAACAACCTGCCCGACTGCTCGAACATGTGCCACGAGGCCAGCGGCCGGGCGCTGACGGCATCGCTCGGCACCGGCAAGGGGACCGCCGACCTCAAGGACTGGGAGACCACCGACGCCCTGTTCATCATGGGCGTCAACGCCGCCTCCAACGCGCCCAGGATGCTCACCGCCCTGGCCGAGGCCTACCACCGCGGCGCCCAGATCGTGCACATCAACCCCCTGGTCGAGGCCGCCGCCACCCGGACGATCGTCCCGCACGACTTCACGGACATGGCCGTCCTCAAGTCCACCCGGACCAGCACCCTGAACCTCCAACCGCGCATCGGCGGGGACATGGCGCTCCTGCGAGGGATGGCCAAGGCGATCCTGGAGCAGTCCGCGACGGATCCCAAGGCCCTGGACCAGGAGTTCATCGACCGTCACACGGCGTACTTCGACAAGTACCGCGCGGTCTGCGAGGCCACCTCCTGGGACGCGATCGAGCGCCAGTCCGGGATCGACCGGGACGGCATCCTCCAGGCGGCACGCGTGTACCGCGACGCCGACCGCACCATCATGAGCTGGTGCCTCGGTGTCAGCCAACACGAGCATGGCGTCGACACCGTACGGGAGATCGTCAACCTCCTTCTGCTGCGCGGCAATCTCGGCCGCGAGGGCGCCGGCCCCTCACCCGTGCGCGGGCACAGCAACGTCCAGGGCAACCGGACGTGCGGCATCGACCACCGGCCGAGCGAGGAATTCCTCGACCGGCTCGGCGAGGTCTGCGGGATCGACCCGCCCCGCGAGCACGGCATGGACACCGTGGCCACCATCCGCGCCATGCACCGCGGCGACGTGAAGGTGTTCGTCGGCATGGGCGGCAACTTCGCCCTCGCCGCGCCCGACACCCCGTACACCTACGCGGCCCTGCGCAACTGTGAGCTCACCGTCCAGGTGAGCACCAAGCTCAACCGCAGCCACCTCGTGCACGGCCGCCGGGCGCTGATCCTCCCGTGCCTGGGCCGGACCGAGAAGGACCAGCAGCGCGGCGGGCTCCAGAGCACCTCGGTCGAGGACTCGATGAGCATGGTCCACCTGTCCGTCGGCATGAAGCGCCCCGCCTCCGAGGACCTGCTGTCCGAACCGGCCGTCATCGCGGGCATCGCGCGCGCCGCCCTCCCGGACAGCGAGACCCCCTGGGAGTGGTACATCGAGGACTACGACCGCGTCCGCGACACGATGGCCCGGGTCCTCGACGGATTCGAGGACTGCAACCGGCGGGTACGCCTGCCGCTCGGGTTCCGGATCAAACAGCCCGCCCGCGAACTGGTCTTCCTCACCCCGTCGGGCCTGGCCGAGTTCTCCGCGGCCCCGCTGCCCGACGTGATCCCCGAACCCGGCACCCTGGCGCTCGGCACCATGCGGTCCCACGACCAGTGGAACACCACGATCTACTCGGACAACGACCGCTACCGGGGCGTCAAGAACCTGCGCACGCTGGTCTTCATGAACGAGGACGACATGCGCGAACGCGGCATCTCCGAGTTCACCCCGGTCGAGATCGTCAGCACCGCCAAGGACGGCAGCCACCGCCGTCTCGACGGCTGTCTGGCCATCCCCTACGACATCCCCCGCGGCTGCGCGGCGGGCTACATGCCGGAGATGAACGTCCTCTGCGCGATCGGCGACTACAGCCTCCAGAGCGACCAGCCCTTGATGAAACACGTCAAAGTCACCATCACACCGTCCGGTTGAGGCTTCAAGAAGTGTTGACCCGCTCCTTACCCGGCGGCGCTGGGCCGGGCCCGCGTTGTTGGTTAGGGTGACAAAGGCTCGCGTACGGGCCCAGTCGGACACAACGGGGGTTCGTCGGTGGGGAGTTGGCGTCGGGCGGAAGCTGCCGTGGTGCCCCCGGCACTCCGATTGCGGCTCGGGCTGACCGCGGTCCTCGCCGCGTCGGCGGTCCTCGCGCTCGGAGCCTTCTACGCCGGTGACAGCGAGCCCGGCCCGGTGGACGCGCGGCTCGGGACAGCGGCGTACGACGTCGGCCCACCGTGGCGGAACGTCGCCCTGGCACTGGACTTCCTGGGGGAACCCGCGGGCGCGACGGCACTCGTCGTGACCCTCATGGCGGGCTGTCTGCTCCTCCGGCGTCCCCGCGCCGCGGCGCTCGTCGCCTCCGGCGCCACCGCGGCCGTGGTCACGGCGACGCTGCTCAAGTCCCTGGTGGGGCGCACCATTCACGGCGACGGGAACCTGTCCTACCCGAGCGGCCACACCGCCTTCGCCACCGCGCTCGCCCTCGCGGTGGCGCTGGCCGCGACCGGCCGGTTCGGCCTCGGCAGAACCGCCGGCACCGCACTCGTGCTCGGCGCGGCGCTGACCGCCGGCACCGCCATGGGCTGGGCGCAGGTCGCCCTCGGCGCCCACTACCCGACCGACGCCCTCGGCGGCTGGTGCACCGCGCTGGCGGTGGTCCCGGCGGCCGCGTGGCTCGTCGACCGGACGGCGGACCGGATGACCGGCCGGGCGGCCGGCCGGACGGTGGAGCGCCGGACCGACGGGACCACGCGACGGCCGCCGGGCGGCCGTCCCGCGAACCGGCCGGCCGACCGCGTGGAGGACCGGAGAGCCGGCCGCACGGCGGACCGGAACGCCGGCCGCACGGCGCACCGGACGGCCGACCGCACCACGGACCGGAGACCCGGCCGGTCAACCGGCGCGCGGACCGGCCGGATCGCGGGCCGGACGCCCGGTCGCACGGCCGACGCCGTTCACCGGGAGGTGCGCTGACGCCATGTCACCTCACCCCATGTCACACCAGACGGCGGAACACGGGCTTCACCGGCCGTCCGGCGAGCCAGGGGGTGGGATCGGCGGCGTCAAGTGCCTTGCGGTACACCGCACATGCCTGGGCGACCACGTCGACCGTGTGATCGATGTCGGCGTCGTCGAGCGCGCTGCTCACCACGAACGAGGGGGCCAGCACCCCGCCCGCGAGGAGTCGGCGCAGGAACAGGGTGCGGTACTCCTGCGAGGGCTGCCCCTTCTCGTCGAGGGTGGCGAAGACCAGGTTGCTGGCCCGGCCCCGGACGACGAGATGGTCGCCGACGCCCATGGCGGCGGCGGCCTCGCGGACACCGGCGGCCAGCCGCTCGCCGAGGGAGTGCAGCCGCGCGGTGACGCCCTCCTCGGTGTAGACGGTCTGGACGGCCATCGCGGCCGCCAGAGAGTGCGTCTCGGCGCCGTGCGTGGTGGACAGCAGGAACACCCGCTCGCCGGAGTGACGCAGCCCGCCCAGCTCCATCAGTTCACGGCGCCCGGCCAGCGCCGAGACGGCGAATCCGTTGCCCAGCGCCTTCCCGAACGTGGAGAGGTCCGGGACGACGCCGTACAGGCCCTGGGCGCCCGCCTCGGACCAGCGGAAGCCCGTGATCATCTCGTCGAAGACCAGGACACAGCCGTGCCGGTCGGCCAGCGCGCGCAGCCCGGCGAGATACCCGGGCGGTGGCTCGGTCTGGGCGGCGGGTTCGAGGATCAGGCAGGCGACCTCGCCCTCGTACCGGGTGAGCAGCTCCTCCGTGGCGGCCAGGTCGCCGTAGGGGAACCGCACGGTGAGCTCGTTGGTCTCCGCCGGAATACCGGCGGACATCGGTGTGGTGCCGATGAACCAGTCGTCCACGGAGAAGAACGGATGGTCGGCGCAGATCGCCACGCGCGGACGCCCGGTGGCGGCACGGGCCAGCCGTACCGCCGCGGTGGTCGCGTCCGAGCCGTTCTTCGCGAACTTCACCATCTCGGCGGTCGGCACCGTGGCGAGGAAGCGTTCCGCGGCCTCGACCTCCAGGATGGACGGCCGGACGAAGTTGCTGCCGCGGTCGAGTTCCCGCCGGGCCGCCTCGGTCACGCGCGGGTGCGCGTGACCGAGGCTGACCGAGCGCAGGCCGGAGCCGTACTCGATGTAGCGGTTCCCGTCGACGTCCCACACGTGGGCACCGCTGCCGTGACTGATGACCGGGGCCAGGTCGGCGGGATACTGGTCGTCGCCCTTGGCGTAGGTGTGCGCGCCCCCGGGAATCATGGCGTGCAGCCGTTCGTTCGCGGTCCGCGAGCGGGGCAGGAGGAGTTCTTGGGTGTCTTCGGTTGGCACTCCGGCCTCAACTTTCTTGGTGCTGCAGGACCTTGGCGAGGCTTGGCGCCTCCCGGTCCCTCTGGGACATCGATGTGACCGGCAGCGGCCAGGCGATGGCGAGCTCCGGGTCGTCGAAGGCGATGGTCACGTCCTCGGTGGGATCGTGCGGGCGGTCGATCCGGTAGGACGTGTCGGCGGTCTCGGTCAGGGCCTGGAAACCGTGCGCGCACCCCGCGGGGATGTACAGGGTCTTCTGCGTCTCGCCGGACAGCTCGAAGGTGGCCACGTTGCGGTAGGTCGGCGAGTCCGGGCGCAGATCCACGACGACGTCGAAGATCTTCCCGTACGAGCACCGCACCAGCTTGGCCTCGCCCGCGCCGGAGCGCAGGTGCAGGCCGCGCAGCACGCCCCGGACCGATCGGGACACGCTGTCCTGGAGGAAGACGTCCGGGTCCAGACCCACGGATCGGACCACGTCCGCGTCGAACGTGCGGCAGAAGAAGCCGCGTTCGTCGGCGAACGGAGTCGGCTCGAACAGGTACGCGCCGGCGATCGCCGGTACTTGGGTCGCTCTCATCGGGTCTCCCGCTGGGCGTGGGCGTGGTCGGTCGCCGGGAACAGGGTCGCGCTCAACTCGTCGAATTGTTCGTCCAGTTGCCGGGCGGCGGCCAGGTTGCGCTCGGCGAGGATCAGCCGCAGCTCCGCCGACCGCTTCTCCAGCGCCCGGAACTGTTCGAGCAGTCGGTCGGCGTCGACCTCGCGCGCCGGGTGGCAGTACGCGCCGAGACCCATCCGCTCCATGAGCGCGTCGCTCTTCGCCGCGTAGCTGAGCGCGAGCGCCGGTGTGCCGGTCTTCAGCGCGCAGATCAGGTTGTGGTACCGGACCGCCACCACCGTGTCGGCGGCGGCCATCTCGTTCATCAGGTCGGCCAGCGAGGCCGGTTCGGCGGCCGTGACCAGCGGTGAGTCCACCGCGTCGAGGATCGCGGCGACCACCGACGTGTCGCAGGTGTCACCGGTGAGCAGCCGGACCGGTCTGCCCTCCTCGGCCAGCGTGCGCACGAACCGGATCGTCCCGTCGAGGTAGCGCCGGTGGATCTCCTCGGCCCGGGCGCGGTCGTCGTTGCCGCCGTGGAAGTCCATGACACCGACGCAGACCGGGCCCGGCGCACCTGAGGGCTCGATGGGGGTACCTCCCTGCTCTGGGGGCCCCTCCCGGCCGAAGGCTGGGGGAGAAGCCGAGAGCTCGGGGGACGGCGGCGCGGGCAGGGAGAACGCGAGGTCCGGGTAGACCTTGTCGCGCGCGGTGTCCACGCCCATCGCCCGCATCGCGTCACGGGACTGGTCGTCCCGGTAGGACCGGTACGCGGCCAGCCGCCCCGACCAGCGCACCAGGGTCCGCGTCGGCCGGTTGCGGATCTCGGCGGCCCCGACGCCGGCGAGCGCGACCCGGGTGCCCAGCAGCCGGCCGCTCGCGCAGAGCAGGAAGAGCGAGTAAGGGAAGCCCCACGGCCGCAGCGGCAGCGTGGCCTCCAGGACACCCATCCCCGGGACGATCACGACGTCGTGCCGGCGTACCCAGGCGGCGGTGCGGAAGACGTCGACGAGTTTGCCCAGACCCTTGCCGACGACCGCGCCGGCCCGTGACGCCGTCCGGTACTCCCCGCGGTACCAGTGCAGCCGCGTCGCGGGGATGCCGAACCGGGCGGTGACGGCCTCGGGCCCGCCGCACAGCGCGTCCACGACCGCCTCCGGGTGCCGGCGCCCCAGGTACCCGAGCACGGCCTCCAACGACCCGTCGTTGCCGAGGTTGCCGGAGCCGAGCAGGCCGAACACCCCGACGCGCACAGGAGTTCCGTCCGCCGCCGTCACGCCTGCCTCCCCTCACGGCCGGCGACCAGGGCGTCGACGGACACGGTGAGCCGGTCCGGGTCGACCGGGGCGCGGTCCTCGACCCGCTCGCCGGCGCCCGGCCGGACCCGGCTGGTCATCCACGCGGCCAGGTGGCGTCGGCAGGCGCGCCGGTCGGCCGGGGACAGCGGCGCTCGCCGGATCGCCGAGGCGAAGCCCCAGACGTACTCGGCGAGCAGCCGGGGCGTCGGGTGCAGCACCCCGGCCCGGCGCGGATCCAGGTTGACGCACCGGGAGCGCTTGGAGGGGTTCGCCCGCTCGGCGCGGGTGGGGTGGTCGCGCCGGAAGTACAGCAGCTCGGGCACCTGGTGGAAGGCCCCGTGCAGGGTGATCTCGGCGACGTACGTGCGGTCCGCGTGGTGATAGCTGTCCATCGGCTTCACCCGGCGCAGCATGTCGGTCCGCATGACCCCGTAGAAGTCGTCGCCGCCGGGCTCGAACAGCAGACTGCGGAAGCGCTCCGGCGCGCTCGGCGAGTCGGTGGCGAGTGTGTACTCGTAGGGGACCTTCACCTTGCCGTCGCCGTCGATGACCGCCTGGCCGGTGTGCGCGAGGATCATCTCGGGCCGCTCGTCCAGTGCCTCCACGCACAGGCGCAGCAGGTCCCGGCCGTACAGGTCGTCGTGCGAGGCCCACTTGAACAGCTCGCCGCGGGACTCGGCGAGCACATGGTTGTGGTTCGGCGTCGCGCCGATGTTCCGGGGCAGCCGGATGTACCGGATGCGCGAGTCCTTCGCGGCGTACCGGCGGCAGATGTCCTCGGTGCCGTCGGCCGAGGCGTTGTCGGAGACGACCAGCTCGAAGTCCTCGTAGGTCTGGCCGAGCAGGGCGTCGAACGACTCGGCCAGGTACTCCTCGCCGTTGTACACGGGCAGGCCGATGCTCAGCCTGGGTTGCGCGGTCATGACGTCCTCACTTCGCGGATCGGTTCTTGAGCGTGCTCGCGCACGGCGGACCGCAGTTGCAGCCACCACACGGCCGAGCCGCCGACGGTCGCGGCGGCGACGCCCCAGGCCGAGCCGACCGCGCCGCCGGCGGCGGCGCCGCCGAGCCCGCCGCCGACGTAGCAGACGGAGGCGAACAACTGGCAGCGCAGGCTGCGCCGGGCCGCGCCGAGCGCGCGCAGCCCGGCCGCCGCGCCGGTGCCGAGGCCCGCGCCGGCGACGCCGAGGCTGATCGGCACGATGAGCTGGGAGGCGGAGTGCCAGACGTCGCCGAGCACCATCTCGCCGACTCCGCCGGGGATCAGCAGCAGGGCCGCGCCCCAGATCAGCGAGCCCGCGGCCTGCCCCCCGCCGAGGAGCAGGCAGAACCTGGCCAGCCGATGCGGGGCCCTGCGCAGTACCCGTGCCGCCTCCGGGACGGTGACCAGCGAAAGCCCCATCAGTATGGTGAGGAACGGGCCCATGAGGAGTTCGGCGCCCCGCACGGCCCCCACCGCGCCCACCCCGACGATCACGCCGACCCCGTACGCCCGCAACTGGCTCGCGCCGCTGAGGCTGACGTTCTCGACCAGGTACCGGTAGCCGAGGTCGCGCTGTTCGCGCAGCCACCCGCGCGCCTCGGTCATGCGGGGCCGGATGCCGGACTGGATGTACCCGTACCCCGCGGCCACCGTGGCGGACGCGCCCCAGGCGAACACGAAGGCGGCCACGGTGCCGACGTGGGCGGCCACCACCATGGCGGGGACGAGCGCGACACCCCACACGACGTCGTTGAGGAACGCCTTGCGCCCGGTGCCCGCGGCGAAGAACGAGTACCGCCAGGCGTCCTGGAGCAGCAGCCCCGGCAGCAGGACACCGAGGGCGGCGAACGCGGGCCCGACCCGGCCGCCGAGGCCGAGCCCGGCCACCAGGCACACCACGCCGAGGACGCCGCCGACGCCGAGCGCGGTGCCCGTCGAGCGGCCCACCGCCCCGCGCCAGGCCGCGCCGGGCGGGCCGCTGAACCGCACGGTGAGCGGATCGGTGGCCAGCCCGCGGGAGACGTTGAGCACCACGCCGTAGGTCACCCAGGCGAGGCTGAACACGCCGAACGCGGTCACCCCCAGCGAGCGGGCCACGTAGATGCCCACCGCGAAGTTGCTCACGCTGGACGCCGCCTGGTCGGCCAGCCCCCAGGACAGCCGGCCGACGAGGGCCCGCTTGGCGGACCCGGCCGGTGGCGCCGCCTTCGGCGGATTCTCCCCCTCGGTGGTCATCGGCGTCACGTCTTGATCAGGTCGGCGTCGCGCAGGGCGCCGGCCGCGGCGGCGACGGTGTCGAACGGCAGCCCGGCGCGCTCCGCGACGTCCAGCAGACTGTGCTCGCCGTCGGAGAGGCTGAGCACCCACAGCATGGCCATCTGGGCTTCCTTGGCGTCGCTGCGGCCGCCGAGCGAGTCGTACAGCCCGCGCCGGCCGAGCTGCGGTTCGCCGTAGGGGCTGAGGTTGACGTACCGCCGGTTGCGGTCGAGGACGGCGAACGCCTCGCGGCAGACGGCGAGCGTGTCCGCCATCGCCTCCGGGGAGACGAAGTCCAGGTCGTCCGCCGAGGTGTGGTACTCGGGGTACCCGGCGTACGGGGTCCGGCTGAGCGAGCCCACCCCGAGGTCGAACCCGGGCGAGCAGTACTGCCGCTCGTCATAGCCGTACGGGGTGAACTCCTTTACCTCGTGCGGGCGTTCGGACGTGCGCAGCACATGCTCCAGCACCCGGTCGATCTCCGCGTCCCCGCGCCTGCTCCGCTTGTACGTCAGCCGGCCCGAGTCACCCGCGCAGGCCAGCACCAGCCCGTGCTTGACCCGGTCCACCCGCTCCACGTTGCGGGCCAGCCAGGTGATCGCCCCGACCGTGCCCGGTGCGAAGATGAACCGGTAGGTGTAGTACGGGTCCTGCTCCGCCAGCGCGCGCGCCAGGTACACCGCCACGGCGATGCCGGCCAGGTTGTCGTTGGCCAGCGACGGGTGGCAGACGTGACAGGAGACGATCACCTCGTCGGTCACCCGACCGGGGACCACGTGCTCGGCGTAGGTGAGGTGGCCGTCGGCGAGCGTGGAGTCGACGCACACCTCGTACTCGCCGTCCGGCAGCGCGTCCAGGGTCTCCTGGGCGAGGCAGAACCCCCACTCCGGCTTGTAGTAGCTGGTGCGGTACGGCACCAGGGCCGGCTGGTCCGGCAGGGTGTGCAGATGTCCGCGCAGCTCGGACAGCGGCATGGTCGCCGACACCGGCACGCTGTAGCCGAGCACGTGCAGGCTGGACGCCGCGAAGTCGACGACCCGCCTGCCGGTGCCGTCGGCTATGTAGGCGTCCCTGATGTTCCACTCCTGCGGCACCGTCCAGTCGAGCACCTGGGTCCCGGTCGGCACCTCGTGCACCTGGAGCGGGATGTGCTCGCCGACGATGTCCAGGGTGGCGCGCACCCCGTCGCCGGTGATGCTCCGGCACAGCGGGTACAACCGCTCCACCAGCGCGTACATCTCCTCCCCGGCCGTGCTCATCGGCGCCACCGCAGGGTCTCGTCGACGGTGCCGGCGTCCGACGCGGCCCGCAGCACGGCGAGCCGGGTGAAGCGCTGCTCGAAGGCCTCCCGGGTCAGCCCGTGCTTGCGGTAGGCGTCGGCGAGTTCGAGCGCGCCCTGCTTGACGGTCCACTCGCAGTCGAAGCCGGGCAGCGCGGCGCGGAACCGGGAGAAGTCCACCCGGTACGACCGCGGGTCGGCGCCGTTCTCCCCGGTGATCACGACCTTGGCGCCGGACACCGCCTCGGCGACCTGCTCGGCGATCTCGGCGACGGTGACGTTGTTGACCTCGCTGCCGATGTTGAACGCCAGGTCGTGCACGGCCTCCCGCGGCGCGACCAGCGCGGCCGCGAAGGCCCGCGCGATGTCGGCGGCGTGGACCAGCGGGCGCCAGGGCGTGCCGTCGGAGAGCACGAGGACCTCGCCCGACAGCAGGGCGTGCCCCACCAGGTTGTTCAGCACGATGTCGGCGCGCAGCCGGGGCGAGAAGCCGAAGGCGGTGGCGTTGCGCATGTACACCGGGCTGAAGTCGCCGTCGGCGAGCTCGTGCAGGTCGTCCTCGACCCGCACCTTGGACTCCGCGTACGGCGTCACCGGCCGCAGCGGGGCGTCCTCGGCCACCAGCTCGTCGCCGCCGGCGGCGCCGTAGACCGAGCAGGTCGACGCGTACAGGAAGCGCCGCACGCCCGCCTCGCGGGCGAGCCTGGCCAGCTTCACGGACGCGTGGTGATTGATGTCGTAGGTGAGGTCCGGGGCCAGCGCGCCCAGCGGGTCGTTGGACAGCGCGGCCAGGTGGATCACGGCGTCGACCCCGGCCACGTCCTCGGCCGTGACGTCGCGCAGGTCCACCTGCCGCGTCGGCGGGTCGGCGGGCGCGGGGCCGAGGACGCAGTCGGCGAACAGGCCGGCGTCAAGACCGACGACCTCGTGTCCGGCGGCCGTGAGGACCGGGGCCATGACGGTGCCCAGGTAGCCCTGGTGCCCGGTCAGCAGTACGCGCAAGGTTCATTCCCCCAGGTCGAGAGTGAGTTTGGTGACGGCGAACGCCTCGGCGTAGCGCGCGTTGCTTTCGATGCCGCGGATCCGGGCCAGCCCGAGGAAGGCCTCCCGGTCGTACCAGGGCCGGTGCTGCTGCGAGGGGTAGTGCTCCTGAAGCAGCCGCACCTTCTCCTCGGCGATCTCCGGTGCCAGCGGCTGGTACGCCGACGGACGGCCGAGATCGCCGTCCCACTTGACGATCTCGTAGCCGAGCACGAGGTGGTCGCGGAACGCGGTGGTCATGAGCTTCGCCAGACCGCGGTGGTCCTGGTGCGCGTCGTCGGTGCGCGGGGCCAGGACGAGATCCGGCTCCGTGGTCGCGCGCAGCTCCTCGACCGCGCCCTTGGCCTCGTCCCAGTGCGCGGGCAGTCGGCCGTCCGGCAGCTTGTGCACGGTCAGCCCGAGGTCGGCGCCCGGGCAGAAGGCGGCCAGCGCGGCCCGCTCCTCCTGTTCCCGCTCGCCGCCGCCACCGCTGAGCACCAGCGCGTCGACCCGGAGGCCCGGATGCGCGCGGCACAGCGTCAGCAGCGTGCCGCCGGCGCCGATGGCGATGTCGTCGCAGTGCGCGCCCACCGCGACGATTCTGTTCAGGCGCCCGGCCCCCAGCCGGATCACGCGGTGCCCGCCGTGGCGCCGACCCGGCTCGCGGGCACCCGTGCCACGGTGCCGCCCCGCTCCCACACGGCCCACGGGCGGTCGCCCCGGGTGTAGGCCTCGTCGAGCGCGGCCCGCTCCTTCACGGTGTCGGTCGGCTTCCAGAAGCCGCGGTGCTGGTGCGCCACCAGCCGCCCCTGCTTGGCCAGTTGGGCGCAGCCGTCGGCCACCAGGTCCCCGTTCTCCGGGATGTGGTCGAAGACCTCCTGGCGGAGCACGAAGTAGCCGCCGTTCTCCCACAGCGGCATGTCGCTGACCGCGGTGATGCCGCCCACCAGGCCGTCCTCGCCCAACTCGACGCAGTGGAACGAGGACTGCGGCGGGACGACCATCATCGACGCGCCGGCGTCGCGCCGGGCGAAGTTGTCGATCATCTCCGGCAGCGGGGCGTCGGTGAGCACGTCGGCGTAGTTGGCGAGGAACATCTCGTCGCCGTCCAGGTGGTGCCGCACCCGGCGCAGCCGCTCCCCGATGGGCGACTCGATGCCGGTCTGCGCGAACGTGATCGTCCAGTCGGCTATGTCGGTGGACAGCAGCTCGGTCCGCCCGCCCCGCAGCACGAAGTCGTTGGACGTCGTCTCCTCGTAGTTGAGGAAGAAGTTCTTGATGTGGTGGGCCCCGTAGCCGAGGCACAGGATGAACTCCTTGTGCCCGAAGTGCGCGTAGTAGCGCATGACGTGCCAGATCAGCGGGCGCGGGCCGACCATCGCCATCGGCTTCGGCACGTCGTCGGAGGTTCCGTTGCGCATCCGCATCCCGTAACCGCCGCAGAACAGGACGACCTTCATGCCTTGACCTCGACAATGCTCAGTTCCGGAATGGGAAACACGAGTCGGCCGCCCCATTCGTGCACGAAGGACAACTGCTCGGTCAGCTCGGCCCGCAGGTTCCACGGAAGGACCAGGACGTAGTCCGGCTTGTCGGCGGCGATCCGCTCGGGTGCCAGGATCGGGATGCGGGTGCCCGGGGTGAACCGGCCGTGCTTGTAGGGGTTGCGGTCGACCGTGTACGCGAGCAGGTCGGGCCGGATGCCGCAGTGGTTGAGCAGGGTGTTGCCCTTGCCCGGGGCGCCGTAGCCGACGACCGTCTCGCCGCGCTCGGCCGCGTCGATGAGGAACCGCAGCAGATCCCGGCGGACCTTGGCCACGCGTGCGGAGAACTCGGTGTACCCGGACAGCTCCTGGAGCCCGGCGGCCTTCTCCCGGTCGAGCACCTCGGCCACGCGGGCGGAGGGCTCGCCGGCCACCTCGGCGGGCCGCGCCCACAGTCGGATGGAACCGCCGTGCGTGGGCAGCAACTCGACGTCCACGAGCGCGAGTCCACCGCTGGCAAGGGCTCGGACCGCGGAAGCAACGGTGTAGTACTGGAAGTGCTCGTGGTAGATCGTGTCGTACTGGTTCTCCTCGATCAGGGTCAGCAGGTGCTGCACCTCGATGGAGACCCAGCCGTCGTCGGCGACCAGGGCGCGCAGACCCTGGGTGAACCCGACCACGTCCGGGATGTGCGCGTACACGTTGTTGGCCACGACCAGGTCGGCCGGCCCGTGCTCGGCGCGCACGGCGGCACCGGTGTCCGGGTCGAGGAACGCCGTCAGCGTGGGCACACCCGCCTCGCGGGCCGCGGCGCCGACGTTCACCGAGGGCTCGACGCCCAGGCAGCGGATCCCCCGCTCCACCACGTGCTTGAGCAGGTATCCGTCGTTGCTCGCGACCTCGGCCACGAAGGCGTCGGGGCCGAGGCCCACCCGCTGTACGGCGTCGTCGACGAACGTGCGCGCGTGCTCCACCCAGGACGTCGAGTAGGACGAGAAGTACGCGTACTCCGTGAACGTCTCCTCCGGCTCGATCAGCGGAGGGATCTGCGCGAGCCAGCAGTCGGTGCAGACCCGCAGGTGCAGCGGGTACGCGGGCTCGGGCTGGTCCAGTTGGTCAGCGGCGAGAAAGCTCTCGCACGGCGGTGTCGCCCCCAGGTCGACGACGCTCGCCGTCGCGTGCGAGCCGCAGAGTCGGCATCGTGTCATGTACTTTCCCCATCCCCCTTGAACGCGCGGGTGTCCCCGCCGCGAGCATGTGCCGACCGTCCCGCGATCGCGGTCCGGTACTCCTCCAGCAGGCGCTCCAGCCCGACGGCCGGGCTGAAGCCCTGTTCGTAACGGCGCCGGGCCGCCCTCCCCATCTCCCGGTTGTCGTCCGGCCCGGCCGTGATCCGGCGCAGACAGGACGCGAGCGAGGCGGCCTCACCCGGCTCGTGCAGCAGCCCCGTCACCCCGTCCTCGACGAGTTCGACGAAGGCGCCGTGACCGGCGGCGACCGTAGGGACCCCCGCCGCCATCGCCTCCACGACCACGAGGCCGAACGCCTCCAGCCAGGTGGAGGGAGCCACCACGGCGACCGACCGCGCGATCGCCCGCCGGCACTGCTCCTGGTCGTACAGGCCGACGTAACGGACGTCGTCCCGGCCTGCGGCCCAGGCGGTCACCTCGGGCTCCAGCGGTCCCGTTCCGGCGATCACGAGCGGTACGCCCACACCGCCCCCGGCGGCGATCTCGTCCCAGGCGGCCATGAGCAGCCGTACGCCCTTGGCCTCCGCGAGCCGGCCCAGATAGAGCACGTGCTCGCCCGCGCCCTCCCGGCGGGCGCCCGGTTCGGGCACGAAGTTGTGCTTCACCGCCAGCCGCCCGGCCGGCATGCCGGCCTTCACCAGGACGTCGCGCTGCGCTGCGGAGATGCAGAAGAACCGCTCCACCCCGGTCCACCACCGCCGCCGGTTGACCGACATGCTGACCGCGAGCGGCACCGTCGCCAGCCGGGAGCCGCGGTAGCAGCCGTGCCGGACGGCGGGCAGCGGTGTGGACCCGACGCACTCGGTGCACGGCCGGCCGTCCCGCTGGAGCGTGCCGGGCGGGCAGATCTGGGTGTAGTTGTGCAGCGTGGCCACCGCGGGCACGCCGGCGTCGGCGCAGGCGGCCAGCACGGCAGGCGACAGGAGCGGGAAGACGTTGTGGACGTGCACCACGTCCGGCCGGTCCGCGCGCAGCCGGTCGGCGAGTTCCGAGCGGACCGCCGGGTTCCACGGCACCAGCAGCGGTATCGCCACCTTGCCCGGCAGGGACCGGGCGGCGATGTCGTCGCTGCGCCGCTCGAACGTCTCGACCCGGTGGCCGGCCTCCCGCAGCAGCGCCACCTCCTGGTCGACGACCTTGTTCTCCCCGCTCGGCTGCGCCGAGGCGTAGCGGTTGTGCACCACGAGGACGTGCATGCTCAGATCACCTCCGATCGCTGGGCCCATCGAGGGACGTGTCGCCGGGGAAGCCGGGGCCCCGGCGGGGGAGCCGCCCGGTCGGGCGTCGCCAGCAGCGAGGCGGCCACGGCCAGGTGCAGCAGATACGGCGAGGCGTCGCCGAGTCCGGCCTCGGTGTACGAGGCGATCGCGCAGTAGCTGATCAGGAAGATCGCGCAGGCCCTCGACAGCGACGGCGGCCGCAGCAGCGCGACACCGCCCAGCACGATGATGATCGCGGCCACCAGGACGACGCCGACCACTCCCTGCTCGTTGAAGACGGCCAGCCAGCTGTTGTCGATGGGCAGCCCGTCGAACGACTTGTCGCCCAGACCGGCGCCGAACAGATACTCCGTGGTCGACCGGGGCTCCGCCAGCAGCGCGTGCCAGACCTTGGCCCGGCCGGTGAGGCTGGAGAAGTTCTCCTGGCTCTGTCCGCGCAGGAACCACGTCTGCAGCGCGGAGGCGAACCCGACCGCGGCCACCGTGCCGATCGTCACCGACCAGGTGAAGAACCGGCGGGCGGCGCCGCTGGTGAGGATGAGCGAGCCGATCGCCAGCGCCAGCCCGACGAGCAGGCCGAGCGTGGCCGTACGGGTGTGGGTCAGGGCGAGCAGGACGAGGGAGGGCACGATGACCACGGCCGCGCTGGTCCGGTCGGTCCGGCGGCCCAGCAGGAGCAGCACGGTCAGCCCGATGATGACCGCGGCGTACTGTCCGATCTGCGGCGGGGTGAGTGGCCAGAGCGCGCCGACCAGCCGCCCGCCGTAGAGGTCGGGCAGGGCCGCGCCGGGCGAGGCGACCAGACCGGCGGCCACCGTCGCGAGCACCGCCAGGTACATCCGGATGTGGTGCCGGACGAACGTCTGGCCGCCGTCCCACCAGCGGCTGACCAGCCACAGGGTGCCGACGAAGAGGGCCAGCCGGAAGCAGCGGAACAGGGCGCCGAACCCGGACTCCAGATGCATGCTGGAGATCACGCTCATCACCAGGAGCAGGGTGAGCAGGAACAGGTAGGCGCTGGTCCGGATGCGCAGCCGGAGATTGACCGCGAGGGCCAGCGCGAACGCGGTGACCAGCGCGCCCATGGTGACCATCTGGATGAGGGAGCGGGGCAGCGGGACGATGGTCTTCGCCCCGGCGGACCCGAGGGTGTTGAGGATCAGCAGCCCCCAGACGGTCCCGATGATCTTCGGTGTACGGTCCGTGTTCATCTCAGCCACCGTCCTGGGCGCGGAAGGTGCTGCCCGTGTCCTGCAGATACGGCGTCCCCTGCCACTGGCCGGAATCGAGCACCCGGCTCGGGTCGTGGGCGACGAACCTCCACGGCCCGACGTAGGTGTTGTCGTGCCAGCGGTTGTGCTGCTTGCCGGTGATCGCCTCCGCCACCCGCTCGCCCTGGTACGGCGACCAGTCCGGGTAGGTGCCGTAGTTGGCCAGCACCGCCATGCGGTCGCACTTCACCGCGCAGTCGACGACGGACTTGTCCAGCGCGAAGCGGTTGTTGTGGATGTCCACCCGCTGGGTCTTCCAGCGGCAGTCGGCGTACAGCGGTTCGGTCGCGATCCCCGGCCGGGCGCAGCGGCGCATGTCCTTCACCAGCAAGGTGCAGTCCCCGGACGAGGTGTTGGCCGGGCTGTTGCAGAACCGGTCGGCGTTCTCCCACAGGGTGATCCCGGACCAGTTGTTCTCCAGCACGTTCCGGTAGATGTCGATCCTGTCCGTGCGGGCGTGGACCCGCGGTTCGCCGCCGGACTCGGAGATGTAGATGGTCGCGAACGGGAAGTTGTCCCCGCGGTCCGCGTACTTGCGGCCCTCGACCCAGTTGTTCCGCCGGATCGTGTTGTTGCGGACGACCGCGTTGTAGCTGGTCTCGTAGATCAGCGCGGCACCGTCGTTGGCCTCGATCAGGTTGTCCTCGATGAGGAAGTCGTTGTTGTTCGTGTCCGCCCACAGCCCGGTTCCGCGGTTGTCGTGCACCCAGTTGCCGCGTACGTCGGCGCCGTCGACGGCCCAGAACTTGACGCCCCCGGTGCAGCCGCAGCCCGGCCGCTTCCGCTCCCAGTCGTCCGTGTTGTTGCCGACGATCTCGTTGCCCTCCAGCACCAGGCCGCTGATACGACCGTTGCCCTTGTACGCGTTCACGCCGTACTGGCCGTTGTCGCGAAGGCAGTTGGCGCGGACCTGCTGGCGGGCCCCGGCCATCAGCCCGGCACCCGAGTTGTGCTGGATCGTCGCGTGCTCGATCACCCAGCCGTCGGCGGAGTCGTGGTTGACCACGCCCTCGTCGCGCGGGGCGACGAACCCCTGCACGGTCAGATAGCGGATGGTGACGTCCGGGGCCGCGCCGGCGAACGCGTACTGATTGGTCTTGCGGCCGTCGAGCACCGCGCCCGGAGCGCCGAGGTAGACGTCCCCCTTCTTGGGGATGACCTGGGCGTAGCGATCCCGCTCCAGCCTGTGCTTGCCCGGCTTGAGCCAGAACGTGGTGCCCGGGGGGCTCTTCTTGGTCTTCTCGGCCAGGTCGCCGGCCTTCGAGGGGTCGACCGTCACCGCGCCCGCCGGCGCCTTCGCCGGCCCGGACGCGGGTTTGGCGCACATCCGGGCCACGGACGTGGAGGGCCCGGCCGTCGGCTTCAGCCGTGAGTCCTGTGAGCTGTCGCAACCGGTCGCCGCCGGCAGGGCCAGCGCCAACAGCGCAGCCGGCAGCGCCCAGTGCCGCCAGTTGATCCCCAAGCGTCCTTCCTCCCTAGCCGTGGAACCTGAGTACGGTGGTGAACCCCTGCGTGCCGTCGGCGACGCCGGTGCCGACCAGCGTCGTGGCGGGTTCCTTGCGCCCGAAGCCGGCGGAGTACCAGCCCAGGGGCGGTTCGCTCTCGCCGCGGTGCGCCCGCCAGGTCAGCCGCGCGGGCAGGTCGAGCTCCGCGGAGCGCTCCTCGCCGTCGACGGACCAGGTCAGCCGCGCCCGGTTCCCCTCCAGTTCCGCGGTGACCGCCGGGCCGAGGTGGAAGGCCAGGCGTACGTCCCGGTGCGGGCCGCGCACCTCGTCGAACACGGTCAGCTCCCGGCTCCCGGACGCCAGTTCCACCAGACGCCGGTGCACCGAGTCCTGGTAGCCGTCGTGCTCGGCGCACCAGCGGGACGTCCCCCCGGCCGGGGCGCCGGAGGCGTCCGCGACCAGGACGCGGCTGCGGGCGTGCCGGGTCCACAGGAACGGGCCGCCCGAGACGGACTGGTCACCGCCGTCGAGTTCCAGGGTGTTGTGGCCGAGGGTGGAGCGGAAGTACCGCCGCCACTCGGGCTGCCCGTGGTAGCAGAACGTGCCCGGGTCGGCGAGCACGTCGACCCCGTCGTGCCGGACCTCCACGGACAGCGCGTCGGCGTGGGCGTGCGCGGCGATGGACAGGAATCCGTGCGGACCCCCGTCGCAGCGGACCCAGATCTCCTCCGGCCCGCGCAGGATCGTCATGCCCGCGTCGGCGAAATGGGCGGGCCGTTCCGCGGGGCGGGACACGGCCGGTGCGGTGTCCTTCCTCGCGTACGGCTGGATGAACGCGGCCAGCAGCGGGGTGCGCACGTCGGTGCCGGTCACCGCCGGCCACCAGTCGAGCCGGCCGAACACGGCCTCCCCGGTGGCGAGCAGCGAGGCCCAGCGGTCGGTGCCCGCGCCGTCCACGATCAGACCGTGCCCGTCGTCCGCGTCGCCCTGACGAGGCGGCCGCAGCCGGTTGTCCACGACGGCCGCGAGCGCGTCCGTCATGCGCAGCAGCACGAGCCGGACCGTCGCGGGGACCTGGACGCCCGCCGCGTCCGCCTCGGCCAGCGCGGCCAGGCCGAGTTCGAGGACCAGGCCGTGGTACTCGGTGGCCAGCTCGCGGTTGAGGCCGGAGAGGAACGTGTTGCCGCGCAGCTCCCGCTCCAGGGACCGCAGGGCGTCGGAGCGCCAGCGCGCCGAGGAGGGGAACCAGCCGAACGCGCAGGCCGCCGCGAACTGCCCGGCGGTCTCGGCGATGACGTGGTTGTTCGCCGAGGACCCACGGCTGGGGAAGGCGGCCAGCCAGCGCTGGTGGTGCCAGATCTGGTTCAGCGCCACCGGGTTGTCCTCGAAGAGGGCGGCCGCGCCCTGCCAGCCGTCGAGCAGCCGGCGGACCCACACCCAGGACAGCAGCCGGATGCCCAGCTCGATGCCGCTGGTCCAGTGCACCCCGCGCAGCGGCGGGTTGGCCTCCCACCACGACCGCAGGTGCCCCGCCACCCGCTCGGCGTACCGCTCGTCCCCGGTGAGGGCGTAGGCGGCGGCGAGCACGGTGAGGTACTGGTGCCGGGACGGCTCCCAGATCTGTTTGATGTCCCCGACCGCGTCCTCGTCGCGGTACGGCACGTCGAAGGCGTACACCTGCGGGGCCCGGCGTCCGGTCTTCGGGTCGTACGACCAGTCCGGGTCGGCCAGGTCGTCGCGTTCCACCCCGAAGAACTCGGCGTGCCCGTCCATCAGCCGGTCCGCCGCGGCGACCAGACGCTTCGCGGCGTCCGGCGCCACCTCGGCGAGAGTCCCCGCGGGCAGCGTCGCGGTGAACCGGGCGCCGGTCACCTCCGGGCAGTCCGGCGGCGCCGCACGCCACCGCCGCCTGCGCACCGCGTCGCCCGCCCGGCCGCCGACCTCCCGCGGCCCCATCCGGGACAGACGGCGCAGGTACCAGCCCGCGCTCATGGTCATCGAGCCGCCGCCAACGTCACCGGCACGCCGCCGGCCAGGCCGGTCTGCACGGCGAGGGTGGCCGCGGTGGTGGCGACCAGCGACTCCAGCGGCACCGGCATCGGACCGCCGGTACGGACGGCCTTGACGAACGCGGCCAGTTCGGCCGACTGGCCCTTGTCCCGGGCCTTGGGCAGCCGCGAACTGAGCCACCGCTTGCGGGCGTGGACCGAGGCGCGGACGAAGTCGTCGAGGCGGAGCACCTTGCCGTCCGCGACGAGGTCCAGTGTCTCCTTGGGGAAGCCGGGCGCGCCCGTGGTGACGTAACTGATGGTGGCGGTGGACTCGTCCGGGTAGCGCAGGACGATCTGGAGGTCCTCGTTGCCGGACGAGGCGACCGCGTACACGGAGACCGGATCGGCGTCGAGCAGCCAGCTCGCCGTGTCGATGAAGTGGCCGCCCTCGCCGGCGAACCGCGAGCCCTCGGAACCCTGTTGGAGGTACCAGCTCCCCTGCGCCAGCCGGCCCGCGTTGACCAGATAGCGCAGGCTCGCCGGACCGGTCCGGGCGCCGAACTGGTTCCTGGCCTCCTGGAGCAGCGGCGAGAAGCGGCGGTTGAAGCCCACCTGGAGCCGGTCGTTGCCGGACTCCTCCACCGCCGCGAGCACCCCGGCCAGCTCCTCCTCGGTGAGGGCCAGCGGCTTCTCCACGAACACGGTCTTGCCGGCGAGCAGGGCCTGCCGGGTGAGTTCGGCGTGCGAGCTGTGCCGGGTGACCACGAACACCGCGTCGATGGACTTGTCGCCGAGCACGGCGTCGAGATCGGTGGTCGCCTCGGCGAAGCCGAACTTCCGCTGCGCGTTGGCCGCGGACAGCGCCGTCGTGGTGACGACCGTCGACAGCTCGACACCGTCGCGCCGCGCCAGATGCGGCAGCAGCATCGACGTGGCGTAGTTGCCCGCGCCGACGAACGCGAGGCGCACCGGCGTCTTCGCGGCCCGGACCGGCGCGGACCCCTCGCCGCCGCCCCGCTTCACCGCGGGCACGGCCAGCACCGGTGCCTTCGCCGGGGTTTCCGCGGCGTCCGGCTCCGCCGTCTGCTCCGGGTACCGGAACAGCACGGCCACGGCCTTCAGTTCGCCTTCCTTCAGGCTCCGGTACGTCTCGACGGCGTCGTCGAAGTCGGCGATGTGGGAGATCAGCGGCTCCACGTCGACGCTGCCGCGGGCGGCGAGGTCGAGGAAGCACGCCAGGTTGCGCCGCTCGGTCCAGCGGACGTAGCCGATCGGGTAGTCCCGCCCCTCCAGCTCGTACGCCGGGTCGTAGCGACCGGGTCCGTAGCTGCGGGAGAACCGGACGTCGAGCTCCTTCTCGTAGTACGCGTTCCACGGCAGGTCGAGGCGGCACTTGCCGATGTCGACGACCCGCCCGCGGTCGCGGCAGAGCCGGGCGGCCAGCTCGACGGGCTGGTTGCTGCCGCCGCCGGCGGCCAGGTACACCTGGTCCACGCCATGGCCGCCGGTGAGTTCGGCGACGGAGTTCTCCACGGCCGCGGAGGAGGGATCGCCGCAGGCCGCGGCGCCCAGGCGCTCGGCGAGCTCGCAGCGCGCCGGGTCCGGGTCGACCCCGACGACACGGACGCCCGAGGCGGTGAGGAGCTGCACGACCAACTGCCCGATCAGCCCGAGGCCGATGACCAGCGCCACCTCGCCGAGCCGCGACTCGCCCTGGCGGACACCCTGCATCGCGATCGACCCGACGGTGCCGAAGGCCGCGTGCCGCGGCGCGAGTCCGTCCGGCACCGGGGCGTAGAGGTTCTTCGGCACCCAGTTCAACTCGGCGTGCAGCGCGTGCTCGTTGCCGGCGCAGGCCACCAGGTCGCCGACCTTCACGTCGTCGATCCCGGCGCCGACCTGCTCGACCACCCCGCACAGCGAGTAGCCGAGCGGCGTGTACGAGTCCAGCTTGCCCATCACCTTGCGGTACGTGGCGGGCACCCCGTTGGTGGCGACGCTCTGCATGACCTTGGCGACCTGGTCCGGACGGGAGCGGGCCTTGCCCAGCATCGACATGCCGGCCTCGGAGACCTTCATGAGCTCGGTACCGGTGGAGATCAGCGAGTAGGCGCTCCGGACGAGCACCCCGTCCGGCTTGCATCCCGGCACCGGCACGTCGAGCAGCGCCAGCTCACCGCTCTTGTAGTTCTGTACGACCTGTTTCACCGAAATCCTCTTGTCTCTACTGTCTCTACGCGTTCACGGGAGAGTGCTGGCCGGCCCCGGAGGTCGCGCCGCGATACCAGTACTCGAGGGTCAGCACGTGCCACAGATGCTTGGAGAAGTCCCGCTGCCCGGCGGCGTCCTCGGCGACCATGCGCGCCAGCGCGTCGCGGCGCAGGAGCCCCGACCGGACGAGCTCGCCGTCGTTCACCACCTCGCGCACCAGCGGTGCCAGATCCCGGCTCATCCAGGCCCGCAGCGGGGCGCTGAACAGGCCCTTGGGCCGGTACACGATCTCCCGGGGCAGGACCGAGGCGGCCGCCTCCTTGAGGACGGCCTTGCCCTGCCGTTTGACGATCTTGCGGTCACCGGGCACCGCGAACGCCGCCCTGACCACCTCGACGTCCACGTACGGCACCCGCACCTCGGTCGACGCGGCCATGCTCGACCGGTCCGTGTAGGCGAGGTTCAGACCCGGCAGGAACATCCGGGAGTCGCCCAGGCACATACGGTTGACGAAGTCGTCGAGGTCGTTGTCCTCGTAGACGTCCGCGTGCTCGGTCAGCACCTCGTCGACCGTCCCGGCCAGGTCCGGATCGATCAGGTCCAGCAGTTCGGCCCGGTCGTACATGGTGTAGCTGCGCCGGAACGCGGTCTCCTCCGGCAGATCGGCGAAGGACAGGAACCGCTTCGCGAAGCGCACCGAGCGGTACCCCCGGCGGGCCGAGGCGACCGGCAGCCGGTCCACGGCCGCGGACACGCCGCGCCGCAGGGGCCGCGGGACACGCTGGTAGCGCAGTGCGATCACGTTGGCCAGGTGCTTGCGGTAGCCGGCGAACAGCTCGTCGGCGCCCATCCCCGAGAGCATCACCTTGACCCCGGCCTCCCGGGCGGCCGAGCAGATGAGGAACGTGTTGATCGCGGCGGGGTCGCCGATCGGCTCGTCCAGGTGGTGCGTCATCCGCGGCAGCAGGTCGAGCACGTCCGGGGCGATCTCGATCTCGTGCAGGTCGACGCCGAACTGCTCGGCCACCTGCCGGGCATAGCGCAGGTCGTCCGGCATCGCCTCGAACTTGGCGTCCTCGGCACGGAATCCGATCGTGTAGGCGGAGATCCCGGGCCGGTCGCGGGCCGCCAGCGCGGTCAGATAGCTGGAGTCGAGCCCCCCGGAGAGGAAGGTCGCCACGGGCACGTCGGAGAGCAGATGGCGCCGGGTCGACTCCTCGACGACGGCGGCGATGTCCGGCAGGTCGCCGCTGAGAGCACGCTCCCGGCCCTCGGACGCGACCTCCCGCAGGTTCCAGTACCGGCCGCGCTGCACCCCGCCGTCGGGCCGGAAGCGGATCCAGCTCCCCGGCGGCAGCTTCTCCGCCTCGCGGAACGCGCACCGCGAGTCCGGAACCCAGTAGTACAGCAGCGACGCCACCAGCGCCGCGTGGTCCACCTCCAGCGACCCGCCGGTCACGGCGGCCAGCGCCTTGAGCTCGGAGGCGAACACGAGGCCCCCGCCGCGCCGGAGCAGGAACAGCGGCTTGATGCCGAGCTGGTCGCGGGCGAGCGTCAGTTCGCCGGTCCGCTCGTCGAAGACACCGAACGCGAACATGCCGCGCAGCCGGGGCAGGCAGTCCGTGCCCCAGCGCCGCCAGGCCTCCAGCAGCACCTCGGTGTCGGAGGTGCCGCGGAAGCGCACCCCCGAGGCCTCCAGCTCGGCGCGCAGCTCGGGCGCGTTGTACAGCTCGCCGTTGTACGTCAGGACGAGACCGTCCGAGACCATCGGCTGGGCGCCCGTCTCGGACAGGTCGATGATGGCCAGCCGGCGGTGCCCGAGGTGCACCTCGCCGTCACCGGCGGAGTGGCTGTAGTGGCCCGCCCCGTCCGGACCGCGGTGGGCGAGCGTCTCGGTGAGCCGGTCGGCCACCGCCTTCCCGTCGGGCCATCGGTAAGTCCCCGCGATGCCACACATGTCCTACCGTGCCTCCTGGTCGCTGTCCGGGACGCGGGCCGCCCATATCGGCTGCCGCTCCGCCCGCCGGGCCGGCCCGCTCTGCCGGGCCGCCCGCTCGTCCTGGCCGCGCAGCGCGGTGCCCAGCCCGTCCCACAGCGTGCCGTCGGTCCGGTCACGCGGATCGGGGTCGATCAGTACGACACCGATCACCGCGATCCGCTGGTCCGCGAGCTGCCGTGCCACGGTGTGCAGCCACGCCGAACTGCCGTGCCCGGCCCGTACGACGAGTACGGTCCGCGTACCGAGGTACTGGAGGTCGGTCCACGCCGTGCCGGGCGCCACCGAGCCGACCCCGACCCGGCGGTCCTGGTGCGGCAGGGCCGCGGCACGTTCGCCGCTGACCACCGTCGGGTCGCCCTGCTTCGGGCGGCGCTTGGCGAGCTGGGGTCCCGGCAGACCGTCGACGACGACCACCGGCCCGTCCGCCGCCAGCGCCCTTGCGAGGTCCAGGGCGATCTCGGTGGTGCCGCGCGCACAGCCCAGTTCGAGCAGCGACACCGGTTCCGCGGAGCCGCGCGCGGTGCGCGCCAGCGACGTGGTGAGCCGTTCGCGTGCCACCCGGACCCGTCGGCGCCGCCCCGGCCTGCCCTTCCGGCGGGGCAGTTCGGCGATGACCGAGGCGCCGAGGTTCGACGCGATCTCCCGGCGCAGGACGGGGCGGTCCGCCACAACCGAACCGACGGCGGCGACCGCGAGCCCGAGGACGAGGCCGAGGACGAGTCCGATCACGCCGTTGGTGGCGGCGGCCTTGGGCAGGGAGCCGCGCACCGCGCTCGGGGCGTCCACGATCTGTGTGCCGGCGATGAGCTGCGGCGTGCCGATGCGCGCCTCCGCGGCGCGCTGGCCGAAGTCGGTGATGCGCGAGGTGAGTTCGGCCCGGCGGGCGAAGAGGGACTCCAGGTCCGCCGACGCCGTCGGCCCGCTCTGTGCCGACGCGTCCCCGATCGCCTTGTTGACCTTGGTGAGTTCGCCCTGAAGGCGGTCACGCTGGTCGAGCAGGGCCTTGGCCTCGGCGTCCGCCGCCGCCCGGATCCGCTTCACATGGTCCGTGACGAACGCGTCGGCCAGCGCCTTGGCGCGGGCCTCCGCCTGCGCGTCGCTGTCACCGGTCACCGTGATCTGCAGCAGGTTGTTGGTCAGCCCGATCCCCGAGTAGTCCCGCATGAAGTCCTCCGGCTTCTCCGAGGAGTGGAGGGACTTCAGGGCCTGGTCGGCGATCCGTGTGGTCTGGAGCAGCGCGACGTCGGTGCGGATCAGCGTCCCCGGGTCGTTCGGCTGGTCCTCCTGGTGCGCGACCAGCACCTTGGTCACCGCGGTCGGCGGCGCCGGCAGCAGGACCGCCACCGCCGCGCCCACGAGCAGCCCCAGCAGACCCGCGGCACACCAGAAGCGGCGCCGTCTGCGCACCGCCACCACCAGTGCCTGCAGGTCCAGCAGCGGAGCGGCGGCCGACGACTCCGTTGTCGTACTCGTCGTCACCCTGAACTTCCCTTCACGTCGTGGCCGACCGCGAGCAACGGCGTGGCCGCGTTCCGGGGACGGCCGGCGGACCGCGCCGGAAGGGCGCGGACCATGCCGGCGAGGACGACACCGACGACCTCGTGCTTGGCGTCCGCGCACGCCTCGGCGATGCCGGCGAGTTCGGCCGCGGTCCAGTTCCCCGGGCTGAGCACGACCAGGGCACCGGACTCGCTGCCGCGGTCCGGCACCAGGGGCTGGGACACCGAGACCCCCACCATCCGCAGTGCCGGATCGCCCTCGGCCTCGGCGACGAGCCGGCCGGCGGCGAGGCGGGCGGTCTCGTCACCGTCCGGGACGAGGACCAGCAGCCGCCGGGGGGCGGGCAGCCGGTCCCGCAGACGGGCGCACACACGCTGGTAGCGGATCTGCCTGCTGACCTCGTCACTCGAGGCCTGGGGGGCCGGGATGTCCCAGCGGACGTCGACGCCGAGCAGCCGGCGGATCCCGGAGTGCGAGCCATCGCTCTCCGACCGGTGCCCGGTCCGCTCGGCGGGAACGTCGACGGTGCCCAGCAGTTCCGCGTTCAGCGCCGCGGCGATCTCCGGCTGGGTGCGCAGCCGGCGGCTCATGCGGGCCGCGGTGAGATGGCCGACGACCCCGAGCAGGAAGAACAGCAGCGCTCCGGCGACGACGAGCTGGAGTCGTGTCGGTGGTGCCTCGCCGGTGGGGCGGGGGGCCGAGCCCATGACGACCATGTTGGCCTTGCGGGCGGAGGGGTCGGCCTGGTCCAGCTTGTTGATGGCCTCCTGCAGCGTGGTGCGCAGTTTCTCCAGCTCGGTGCGGGCCTGCACGCCCTCCACGGTCTGCCCGGGATCGGCGGCGTCGGCCAGCTCGGTGATGCGCTTGCTGGTCTGGGTCACCGTCTGTTGCAGTGCCTCGCGCTGCGCCGCGGTATCGGGGTCGGTGTTGTTGTCCGCGACCCGCGCGGCGAACGTGACGAACTGCCGGGCCACCTGGTCGGCGAGCCGCTGCGCGCGTTCCGGGGTCTCGGCCGTCCCCGAGATCTTGATGATGTTCCCGTCGGCGGTCTTCGCGCCGACCTGGTCCCGCAGTTCGTTCTTGCCGACGTCGGTCCAGTGGAGCTGGTCGGCGGCCGCGTCCACCACCACCGAACTGGTCGCGATCTCCTGCTGGGTCAGCAGTTCGCGTTCCTCCCAGGCGCCGGGCAGCAGGACCGACGCCGAGGCCGTGTAGCGCGGCGGGAAGAGCAGCGAGGTGCCGTAGCCGGCGAGCGCGCCCACCAGGGCGAGCGCGGCGAGGAGCCGCCAGCGCCGACGGACGATCCGGCCGATCGTGACCAGGCGTATCGTGTCATCGTTCAACGGTGCGGCCTCCGCCCTGTGCACGTTCCGGGCCGCCCGCCGGAGCGGCGTCGCCGCAGGCCGCGGCGTAGGCGGCGAGCAGGGACGCCTGCGAGTTCCGCCACGAGAGCGGGCCGCTGATCCGTTCCTGGCCGATCTTGCCCATCAGGGCCCGCTTCTCGGGATCGTCCAGCAGCTGCGCGATGAGCCGCGCGAACTCGCCCTCGTCGTTGGCGGGCGCGTAGACGGCGGCGTCACCGGCGGAGACACGGGCCTCCCTGAGCTCGAACGAGACGAGCGGCCGGCCCATCACCATGTACTCGAGGACCTTGTTCATGGTCGACACGTCGTTGAGCGGGTTGTGCGGGTCGGGGGAGAGGCAGACGTCCGCGGTGGACAGGTAGCGCACCAGATCCGCGTCCGGGATACGCCCGGTGAACTGCACCTGATCCGCGAGTCCGAGCTGCCTGGACAGCTCCACCATCGCGTCGAAGGTGTCTCCGCCGCCGACGAACACCGCGTGCCAGTCGGTCCGGCCGACCTCGTCGCGCAGCTTCGCGAGGGCCCGCAAGGCGTAGTCGACGCCGTCCTGCGGGCCCATCACGCCGAGGTAGCACAGCAGATGGGGCTTGCCGCGCTTCAGCTCCGGCTCGGGCGGCACGGGGTGGAACCGGTCGATGTCGGGCGCGCTGCGCACGACGAAGACGTCCTCCGGCCGCTTGCCGCCACGGCGTACCGCGGTGTCCTTGTAGCTCTCGTTCGTGGCGAGCACGACGTCCGCGGCCCGGTAGGTCATCCGTTCCAGCGCGCAGACGCCGCGGTAGAGCAGGTCCTCGCCCCGGTCGAACCGGGAGAGGTACAGCTCGGGCACCAGGTCGTGCTGGTCGAAGACGAACCGCGCCCCGCGCCGCTTCAGCCACCGGGCCGGCAGGAACAGGAGGTCGGGCGGATTGCAGGCGTGCACCACGTCGACCGGGCCGATCTTCCGGGCCAGCCGCATGGTGTGCCACAACGCCGATCCGTACTCCCGCAGATAACCGGCCGGTCCGCCGGTGGCGGCGCGCAACGGGTAGCGGTGGATCCGCACCCCGTCGATCACCGCCTCCGGCTCCGTGTCCCGTTTACTGCCCTGGGGACAGATGACGTGCACCGTCCAACCCGCGTCGCGCAGGGTCGTGCATTCCTGCCACACCCGTCGGTCGAACGGCACCGACAGGTTCTCCACCAGGATCAGCGCGCGCCGGCTTGGCCGGTCGCCGCTGGTCGAGTCACCAAGCAAGGCCCATGTATCCCGGTTCGGCCCGGCGCGCTTCGGCGTCGGGGAGGTGGATGAGGTCGACGATCACCGGACCGTCACCGTGGGGCAGCGCCGACAGCACGGCCGGGTCCTTCGTCCCGACCAGGCACACCTCGGCGTGTTCGAGCACCTCGTCGACGGAGTCCGCGAGAAGCTGCGCGAGGTGCGGCAGCCGGGTCTCGATGTACTCGCGGTTCGCGCCGAGCAGCCGGGAGAGGCTCACGTTGGCGTCGTGGATCCGCAGGTCGTACCCCTTGCCGAAGAGCCTTTCCGCCAGTTCGACGAGCGGGCTCTCGCGGAGGTCGTCGGTGCCGGGCTTGAAGGACAGCCCGAACAGGCCCACCTTGCGCTTGCCGGTGCGCTCGACCATCTCCACCGCGCGTTGCAGATGGTCGGCGTTGGAGGGCAGCACGTGGGACAGGATGGGTACCGACACGTCGGCCCGCTGCGCCGCGTGGACCAGGCTCCGCAGGTCCTTGGGCAGGCACGAGCCGCCGAAGGCGAAGCCGGGCCGCAGGTAGGCGGGGCTGATGTTCAGCTTGCGGTCGGCCAGGAACACGTCGATCACCTGGTGCGAGTCCACCCCGAGCGCCTGGCACACCGCGCCCAGCTCGTTCGCGAAGCCGATCTTGAGGCCGTGGAACGCGTTGTCCGCGTACTTGATCGCCTCGGCCACCGGGATCGGCACCCGGAACACCTCGCCGGGCAGGCCCTCGTACAGAGCCGCCACCACGTCGCCGCTCGCGGCGTCGAGTTCGCCGATGACGGTCTTCGGCGGGTCGAAGAAGTCCCGCACGCTCGTGCCCTCGCGCAGGAACTCGGGGTTGACCGCGACCCCGACGTCCACGCCGGCCGTTCCGCCGACGTACTTCTCCAGGATCGGCAGCAGCAGGTTCAGGCAGGTGCCCGGGAGCATGGTGCTGCGGAACACGACGGTGTGCCGGCCGCCCCGCTCGGCCAGCGCGGCACCGATCTCCTCGGTGACCCGCTCCAAGTAGGTGGTGCACAGGCTGCCGTTGGGCTCCGAGGGCGTGCCCACGCAGATCAGCGACACCTCGCTGTTCTCGATCGCCTCACGGACGTCGGTGGTGGCGCGTAAGGCCCCGCTCCCCACGACGTCGGCGACGAGTTCGCCGATCCCCTCCTCGACCACCGGGGCCTTGGCGTCGTTGACCAGGTCGACCTTCACCTGGTTGACGTCCACCCCGATGACCTCGTGGCCCTGCCCGGCCAGGCACGCGGCCGACACGCAGCCCACGTAACCGAGCCCGAAAACGCTGACCTTCATGACCCGTTCCTCCCCCAGGGCAGACCCTTGCGGCCTGCCGTACACGCGCCTGCCGGACGACACCCTCCGCGCATCAGTAGGCCCCCTGCCCGTAGAGCACCGCACGCAGCGTCTTCCACAAGATCACTGTGTCCAGGGCGAGCGACCAGTCCTCGACGTACCGCAGGTCCAGTCGCACCGCCTCCTCCCACGACAGGTCGCTGCGTCCGCTGATCTGCCACAGGCCGGTCAGCCCGGGCTTGACCAGCAGCCGCCGCCGGATGTCCGGGCCGTACGCGGCGGACTCCTCCGGCAACGGGGGCCGTGGACCGACGAGCGACATCGATCCCGCCAACACGTTGAAAAGCTGCGGGAGTTCGTCGATCGAGTACCGGCGCAGCACCGCTCCGACCCGGGTCACCCGCGGATCCCGGCGGACCTTGAACAGCAGTCCGGCGCCCTCGTCGAGGCCGGCCAGCTCCGCACGTGCCTTGTGGGCCCCGGAGACCATGGTGCGGAACTTGAGAATCGTGAACTCGCGGCCGTTCTTGCCGACCCGGCGCTGGCGGTAGAACGCCCCGCCCCGGCTGTCCAGGAGCACGAGCAGGCCGACGAGGACCATGAGCGGCGCGAACAGTAACAACAGGACGGCCGCGCCCAGCCGGTCGACGACCACCTTGACCGCCCGGCGGCCGCCGGTGAAGGTCGGCATGCTGACCCGCAGCAGCGGGATCCCGAGCACCGCGTCGACGTGCAGCCGTGGACCGGCCACCTCCATCAGCACGGGGGCCACGACCATCTCCGCGTCGCTGCCCTCCAGGTTCCAGGCCAGCCGTTGCAGCCGGTCCGGCGACCAGTGCGGGTCGGGGGTGACCGCGACGACGCGGTAGCCGTCGCGGTGCACATGGTTCGCGACGTCCGCCAGCCGGCCGACGACCGGCACCCCGTCGAGGTGGTCACCGTCGAAGCCGTGACCGTCCGTCGTGCAGACCGCCTCCACCCGCCAGCCGAGATGCGGGAACTTGCGGGTGCGGGTGACCAGATCGCGCACGGTGGCCGGGCTGCCGGCGGCGAGCACCGGTCGCAGACACCGGCCTTCCTTCCGCTGCTTGTGCAGCCACAGCCGCAGCAGATAGCGCACGGTCATGGTCACGATGGCGATCGCGGGGATCGCGACGAAGATCCAGAGTTTGATGTTGCGCGAGGTGAGGGCGATCCCGCCGAGCGCCAGGACCACGGTCGCCGCGAACAGCGAGCGTCCCAGCCGGCGGAATTCCTCCGCGCCCTGGCCTAAGACGGCCGGAGCCCACGAACGGCTCACCGCCAGTGCCCCCAGCACCAGCAGCTCGGTGCCGAACGCGAGGATGCCCCACTTCTCGTGCCAGTTGGCCGCGTCCCGGGCACCGAAGAAGTTCCCGATGGACGCCACCACGAAGGCCGTGGCGACCATGTCGCTGGTGATCACGGTCCGGCGGTACCGCTGCTCCCAGTCGGTCGCAGGCTGATGCATCGCCCCGTCCGTCAGACGCTCGCGCGCAGACGGAAACGGACGTACTAGTCCCCCTTGCCGCACAGAACCCCCCAGGTTCCAGTGGTTCGACGTGTTCGCCTAACACTGTTTCTCGCCCCGGGAGGCACCCCCGCCCCCCGCGCCGCGACGCGCTGTTCCTCCCCCGGGAGGCCCCCGCCTCCCGCGCCGCGCTGTGTGTCCGGAAACCCGTCGAGAACCCGGGTGCTCCCCGCACCCGAACCCTTCAGGGCCGCAAGGACCGACCACCCCCACGTCTGGCGTCGAGGAGGCCAATGCTGGCATTCCTGGCGCCGGACCTATAGATCATTATTGGTCGCCTCATGTCCGAACAGCTGAAGCACGGTCAATCTAGACCATCAGGGCCGCTATGAAGAGGGGGATGTGTGGAATTTGTGTTCAAGATTTGGTGCCGGTTCCGCCGACGGTTGTCCCCCTCCGGGCGCTTTGACCCCACCGTGCCCTTGAGCAGCACTTCCGCGGGCGGGCGGGTGATGACGATCGACGAGCCCCAACAGACCTTCCACAGCGCACAGTTCGGCAAACCGGCCGATGCGGAACCGTCCTCCTCGCCGCTGCTCGGAGCCAGTCGCGCCGTTGGGGGACGCCGTACAGGCTCGTGCACACCTCCGCCATCAGGGCGATCGCGGGGATGCCCCAACGCCCGTTGCAGCAGCGGTACATGACGAAAATTCATGTCGCGGAACCCCTCGTACTCCCAGAGTTCTCCTCAGGGAGCGGCCCTTCCTTCTCCTGGAAGCCGTCCTGCCGGTGGCGGCAACCGGGGGAGTCGCTTTGGCGTGACCAAGAATGACCCAACTGGCCGCCAAACGACCGGGGTTGGTCGGGTTGTCCGTTGACGGTGATGACCGTGGCCGGATTTGATCTTGTGTTCGTAGAGATCTCGTAAGCCTGCAAACGAAGGGTCGATTCCCCGGGATGAAGAGCAACAGGCCACCGAAGGACTCATGGGATCCGACGGTGCACTACCCCGACCTCGACATGTCCGACGGCCTGGCCGAGGCGCTCAGGCGTGGCGCCTCCGGTCTCGGGCCGGCGCTCGACGGGCTCGTCCAGGGATTCGGCCAGGCGGAACTCGCCACCGACCGCGGCACCGTCTCGGTCTGGGTCGCGGCCGAGGAGCGGAGCTTCGGCATCGCCATCCATGAGTCCGGTGTCAAATGGGCCTCGGGAGCGACCGACGACCTCGGTCGGGCCCGCCGGGCGGTCGCCGCCTGGCGGGGCGGCGCCCATCTCGACGACTACGCGGCGGAGTTCCCGTTCATGAAGGTGGGGACGCTGGCGCGCGCGTTCGCCGAAGGGAGGGTCGCCGATGCCCGCTGGGAGGAGTTGCTGGCCTCGGAGTACCCCACCGGAGGCCAGCGTCTGCTCGTCCGGCTCGCGTCCTTCGGTGAACTGCGGAGGTTCTTTCCGGAGATCAGCTACGGCGAACTCCGCTTCACCGAGCCGCCGCCCCACCGGGACGGCCGGGTGTTCCGCGTCGCGTGCGACGGGGAGGCGTTCCGGGTGACGGTGCGGGGGTCCGCGCCGGAGGAGTCCCGGGAGTACACCCTGGGCGACCTCGACGAGGTGGCCCGCCACATCGCCGGGTTCTTCGCCGCCGACTGAGTGGGGAGACGGGCGCGCGGGGCCTAGAGCCAGTCCCGGCGCTTGAAAATCACGTAGAGGCTGGCGCAAACAACGCCCATCAAGCCGATCGCGAAGGGGTATCCGAAGGTCCAGCCCAGCTCCGGCATGTTCTCGAAGTTCATGCCGTAGATCGTTCCTACGAGTGTCGGGGCGAACAGGATCGCCGCCCAGGACGAGATCTTCTTGATCTCCTCGTTCTGTTCGAAGCCTGCTTCCGCCAACGCCCGCATCTCGGCGTTCTGTTGCTGGGTGACGAGTGTCGCGTTGACCGTGAGGATGTCGGTGAGCGCCTGGCGGAATCCGTCCACCCGCTCGCTGGTGTGCGTGACGTGGTCGGCGACGTCGCGGAGGTAGCGCTGGAGCTCCTCGTCCGTGCGGTACTTGGCGAAGCCGGCCATCAGGCTGTGCAGCATGCCGACCAGCGGGCGGGTGGCGCGCTGGAACTCGACCATCTCGCGGGAGAGTTCGTAGATGCGGCGGGACACCGCGGGGTCGCCGCGGAAGACCTCGGTCTCGATCTCGTCGATGTCGTTCTGGACGCCGGAGACCACCGGGACGTAACCGTCGACGACGGAGTCGAGGATCGCGTACAGGACGGCCTCCGGGCCGAGCCGCAGCAGTTCCGGACTGCCCTCCATGCGGCGGCGCACCGCCGAGAGGTCCGGTGCCGCGCCGTGCCGGACCGTGATCACGAAGTCCGGCCCCACGAACACGTGCAGCTCGCCGAAGTCGACCTCCTCGGCCGCGTCCAGATAGCGGGCGGCGCTCAGGACGACGAAGAGCGTCTCCCCGTAGCGTTCCAGCTTCGGACGCTGGTGCGCCTCCATCGCGTCCTCGACGGCCAGCGGATGCAGATCGAACTCGGCCGCCAGTGAATGGAGTTCGGCCGCCGTCGGACGGGCCAGGCCGATCCACGCCATGCCGTCCGGCTGCTCGCGCAGCTCACGGAAGGTCTCGGCCAGCGACGCGGGCGTCGACACCCTCACCCCGTCGCGGTACAGCGCGGACTGGACGACGCTGACGACCTCGGTGGGCTCCGGCGCGGGAGGCGCCTCCCGCGGCGGCGTGTGCCGCGGGGGCGGCGCGGACGGCGGCGTCAGGGCGCGCCGCCAGAGCGATTTCCGCGCGGCCCCCATGTGCTTCCGGCCCCCGGGGCTCGCGGGGTCTTTCGCCTCCCCGGGGCCGTCCGTGGCCCCCGGGCCCCTCCGGTCATCCGAGGCTGAGCGGGCGCGTCGCTCGGACATCGCGGCTGCCTCCAGGGTCGAACGTACGTCTGCGCGATCTCCGAGCAGGATATACGGGGCAAACGGCCCGCGTACCGTCACCGGCCGGGTATCCGGGAGGCGGGCCGGGTGGGAGTTGCGGACAGAGGGTGTCCGCGAGGGGCGTTAGCGTGCCGGGTATGACGAAGACGACCGCGACGGCCCCCGTGCTCGGCGCCCGCGCCCTCAACCGCGCGACCCTCGACCGTCAGCTCCTGCTGCGCCGCTCCCCGATGGCCGCGACGGCCGCCGTCGAGCACCTCCTCGGCCTCCAGGCGCAGAACGTGAAGCCGCCGTACTACGCCCTCGCCGCCCGCCTGGACGGCTTCCGGCCCGAGCACCTGTCGACGGCCATGGAGGCGCGCGACGTCGTCCGCATCGTCACCATGCGCTCCACCATCCACACGCACACCGCCGACGACGCCCTCACCCTGCGTCCGCTGGTCCAGGCCGCCCGCGACCGGGAGCTGGGCCAGTTCCGCAAGGGGCTCACCGGCGTCGACCTGGACCGGCTCGCCGCGATCGGCCGCGAGCTGGTGGAGGCGGAGCCGCGCACCATGAAGCAGCTCCGGGAGGCACTGCTCGCAACGTGGCCGGAAGCCGACCCGTTCGCCCTCTCCGTCGCGGCCCGCTGCACGCTGCCCCTCGTCCAGGTCACCCCGCGCGGTGTGTGGGGCCGCAGCGGCCAGGTCGCGCTCACCACCGCCGAGCACTGGCTGGGCCGCCCCGCCGAACCCGCCCCCGCACCGGACGTGACGGTGCGGCGCTATCTCGCAGCCTTCGGCCCCGCCTCGGTCAAGGACATGCAGACCTGGGCCGGCCTGACCCGGCTCCGCGAGGTCTTCGAGCGGCTCCGGCCCGCCCTGGAGGTGTTCCGCGACGAGAACGGAGTGGAGCTCTTCGACCTGCCCGACGCGTCCCGGCCCGACCCGGACACCCCCGCCCCGCCCCGCTTCCTGCCCGAGTTCGACAATCTGCTGCTGTCCCACGCCGACCGCTCCCGGGTCGTCCCCGCGGACCTCAAGGGGCGTACGTGGCGGGGCAATCAGGCCTACCGCACCCTGCTCGTCGACGGTTTCGTGGCCGGCTTGTGGAAGCTGGAGGAGGGCGCGCTGGTCGTCGAACCCTTCGGCGGGCTCAGCGGCGCGCGGCGGGACGAGGTCACCGCGGAGGGGGAACGGATGCTCACGACGATGCACGCCGGAGAGACGTACGACATCCGGTTCGGCACGGTCGCGCGGCCCTGAGATGCCGGCGGACGGGGGGCGCCGCGGGGAAGCCGTCCGCCGGCAGGTATCAGGGGCATGTCCTTGGATGAGGGGCGTTGCGGACCGCTCGTGGAGGCTCGCAACGCCCCTCGGCTTTTACCTGAGGGGTACTCAGGAAATCATGGGTTCCTACGAGTCGACCTGCTCGGTCACCAGGCTGGAGAACGTCGTCAGGCGGGTGTACACCCCCGGGTAGCCGGCCTCCGCGCAACCCTCTCCCCAGGAGGTGATGCCGGCCAGCACACCGTTGATGAGCAGCGGGCCGCCGCTGTCGCCCTGGCAGGTGTCGACGCCGCCGGCGTCGTAACCGGCGCAGACCATGTCGGAGGCCACGTAGTTGGAGCCGTACGAGGCCGCGCAACTGGAGTCCGACACGATCGGGACGGTCGCGGTGCGGAGCTGGTTGGAGGACGTGCCGTTCTCTGAGGTGGTACCCCAGCCCACGATGCGGGACTCGGTGCCGGCCGCGTACAGGCCGGTGTCGGAGCCCGACACGTACGGTGCCGGGGTGTACGGCATCGGCGTGGACAGCGTCAGGACGGCCACGTCGTCGCCGTCGGTGGCGTCGGTGTAGTCGGGGTTGATCCAGATCTTGCTGACCGTGCCGACGGTGCCGTCCGTGCCGTTGAGGAAGGTCCTCCCGCCCACCACACGGATACTGTTGGTGGTCTCGCCCGACATGCAGTGGGCCGCGGTCACGACCTTGTCGGCGGCGACGAGGGTGCCACCGCAGAACTGGTTCTGCCTGGCGTCGGTGATCTGCATCATGAACGGGTACGCGGTCGTCGTGGTCGTCGTGCCGCCGACGATGGGCTGGGGAGCGGCGGCGGCGGACGGGGCGCCGAGCAGCGTGGTCGCGGCTGCCGCGGCGGTCGCCGCGCAGATGGCTGCGCTGTTCTTGAGGCGGATGAGCCCGAACATCGGTCTCCTTGAAAGTTGCCGGTGGGGGGACGCGCGGGTGTGTGTGGGGGGAGTCACGACGCCTCTGGATGGGGTGTCGTAGGCCCGAGCGAGCGGCACGCCCACACGCTAGGGGTTGTGACCGCTCTCCCCCAATGAGGGAACCCCCTAGTCGAGACGGGGGAGGGAAAACCCTTGCGGGGCGCGGGCCGTGTTTGACGCGGGCGCCGGACGGCCGGTCCCGGCCAGGGAGCCCCGCCCGTCCGGCGCACGTTCACCCGAAGGAATCACCCAGCAGCCATACCGCCCCGGCCGGGAGCTCTACCGGTGTCGGCCGGAGCGTCACCGTTCCGGCCCGCAGTCTCACCGGTCCGGCCGCTTCCGGCGTGCCCCGCGTCACGGTTTCGGCCGGCACCGCCCCCGGGCGGGCGCGGCGCGACCTCGCGGACACGGCCCGGCGCTCGCGTCCCGGAGTCCCCGCCCGGCGGGGCGGCTTCCCCAGGGGCCGGGGGAGCGTCAGTCGGGCCTGCGTTCCGCCGCCAGACGCACGATGTCGACCCGCGACCGAATCCCCAGCTTCCGGTACACCCGGGTGAGCGTGGCCTCGACCGTCTTGACGCTGATGAACAGGCGCCCGGCGATCTCACGGTTGGTGGCGCCCTCCATGACCAGGGCGGCGACCTGACGCTCGGTGGCCGCGAGGGTGTCGAGGGCGGCGGGGGCGAGGGGCGGCGCGGCCGGCGGGCGCGCGGCCGCCGACTCCACCTGCCGCAGCCAGGGCAGCGCGCGGCACCGGCGGAACAGCCGGGCCGCCTCGTCGTAGGACGTGGGTCCCGGCACGGTCGTACCGCCCGCCCGAGCGGACCCGGGAACGTGCGGGAAGGCGCGCAGCCCGGCGAGGGCGTACGCGGCACGGGCCTCCTCCAGGCCGTAGCCCAGCTTGCCCAGGCGGTCCTGCGCGGAGGCCAACTGGCGCTCCGCGGGTCCCTGTTCGCCGCGCGCGGCCCGGACCAGCGCCTCGGCGCGGTCGAGCACGGCGAGCACGCTCTCGCGCTCCAGGCGCAGCGCGCGCCTGCGGGTCACGTCGATGACGTCCTGCGCCTCGGCGGTCTCGCCGATCCTCACCAGGGCCTCGGCGAGGTCCCCGTGCCAGCGCCCCCGGGCGGGGTCGATGACACCGAGGCTCTCCTCCAGCTCCCGTACCCGGCGCAGGGAGTGGACCGCGGCCGACGCGTCCCCGGCGACGAGCTGCGCGTGCCCGAGGGCGCCGAGGGCGCGGGAGAGGTAGACCAGGTCGCCGTCCTCCTCGGCGCGGTCCACGGCCTCGTGGGCGAGCGAGAGCGCGCGGCCCACGTCACCGCCGGCCGCCTCGGCGAGCGAGGTGAACATGGCCGTGGCGGCCTCGCCGATGCCCGTGTCGCGGGCCAGCCGCAGGCTCTCCCGGGCCAGGTCGAGGGCGCGGCCGCAGTGGCCGGAGCGCAGTTCGGTCTCGGCGAGGCCGCGCAGGAAGTGCAGTTCGCTCTCGACCATGCCGCGCCGCTGCACCTCGCGCAGCAGCGCGGTGATGGCGGTGCGGGCCTCGGCGAGCCGGTCGCCCATGATGAGCCAGCGGAAGCGGGCGGCGCCGGCCCCGTTGTGGTCGCAGGCGACCCGCGGGTCCTGCGGCTCGCGCATGGCGCGCTGGATGGTCGCGGGCGCGTCCGGGTGCCCCATCAGGGTTTCCATCTGCGCCTGGAAACCGAGCGCGAGGAGTTCGGTGCGCCGGTCGCCGGCGCGCGCCGCGAGCCGGGCGGCCCGGGCGGCCTCCTCGCGGGCCTTGGTCATCTCGCCGTCCATCAGCAGCGCCCGCCAGGCGAGCTGGTAGCGGACGAGGGCGACGAGGCCGGGGTCGTCGCCCGCGTCGGCGAGCGCCTGCGGGAAGACGGCGTCGATCTCGGCCATGGCCTGCCCGGCGGAGTCGACGACGACCATCCAGGCCCGGACCCGTTCGGCGGGGGCGGTGGCTCGTGACAGCACCTGGCGGGCGATGTCCCGGGCGAGGTCCGTCTCCCCGGCCGTGAGCGCGTCCTCGGCCGCCTGGAGGCGCCGTTCGTCCGCGCCCGGCCGGGTGTCGGCCGGGGTGTGCCGGGCGGCGAGCAGTCCGAGTCCGACGGCGACGGAGGGGGCGCCGCGGTCACGGGCGGCGGCCGCGGCCTCGCCGAGCCGGTCGGCGACCGCGGGGTCCGTGCCCGTGGTGGCGAGCGCGAGGTGCCGGGCCCGTTCGATGGGATCGGAGGCGGCGCGGGACAGGGCGGAGTGGGCGGCGCGCCGCTCCTGCGCGTCGGCCTCGGCGTACAGGGCGGCCGAGACCAGGGGGTGCGCGAACCGGATGCCCGGTGTCTCGCGTTCGGTGGCGAGCAGTCCGAGGGCGGCGGCCGAGGCCGTCTCCGCCTCCGCGTTCTCCCGGCCCGCGGCGTGCAGCAGGGCCAGGGTCGGGCGGGCGCCGGCACTCACCACGAGCAGGGTGCGGCGGGCCTCGGCGGACAGCATGTCCAGACGGCTGAGGACGAGCGCCCGCAGTGACGTCGGCACGGGGAGCGGTTCGCCCGGGCTCGGCCGGGTCGGCGACTCGGCGAGGGCACGGCCCAGCTCCAGCGCGAAGAGCGGATTGCCGCCGCTGGTGCGGTGGATGTCGCGCACGGTGGAGCGCGGCAGACCGGTGTAGCCGCGCTGCGCGAGGAGTTCGGCCACCTTGGCGCGGGCCAGCGGGGCGACCCGCAGGGCCAGGGTCTCCGGGACGGACGCGCGGAGGAAGCCGTCGTGGTCCTGCGCCTGGGGCTCGGTCTCCGTACGGACCGCGGTGAGCATGCGGACCGGTGTGCCGCCGAGCCTGCGGGCGGCGAAGCCGAGGAGTTCGGCGCTGGCCGGGTCGAGCCACTGGAGGTCGTCGGCGACGATCAGCACGGGCCCGCGCGCGGCGAGGGCGCGGAACGCCGACAGCACCGCGAGCCGCAGCGCCAGACCGTCGCGCTGGAGGGTGGACTCACCGCGGCCGGTGAGCGCCGACTCCAGGGCCGTGCGCTGCGGGGCGGGCAGCCGGTCGGCTATCTCGTCGACGACCAGACCGAGGAGGTCTGCCAGCGCGAGGAAGGGGAGATGGGATTCCGACTCGGTGGCCGAGCAACGCAAGACGGTCCGCGCCGATTCGGCGCATTCGGCGGCCAGCGCCCGCAGAACGGTCGACTTTCCTATTCCCGCGGGCCCGTGGACGAGCACACTGCCACCGTCGGAGAGCTGCTCGCGTGCCGCGGCGAAGAGTTCCTCCCGGCCGATGACCAGGTCGGGGCGCGGTCTCGCAGGTTCCCTGAAGTCCCCTCGCACGGTCACCGCTCCCCTCGTGTGTCGTGTCCTGGCCAATATTAGGCAACGTCTCTTTGAATTTCGGACAGTCCGGGTGGTGAGGGAAATAACAGATGGTACGCATACGTCATTTCACGGTCCGGACGATTGAATGAAGGGTCCCGCGGCGGGCGGCCGCGGCGGGCGGGTCCGCTAGGGCAGCACCCCCGCCCGGCGCGCGGCGACGACGGCCTCCAGTCGGGTGTGCGCGCCGAGCCGGCGCATGGCCGAACGCAGATACCCCTTCACGGTCTCGGGGCGGAGCCCGAGCCGTTCGGCGGCGGCCGCGTTGGTCGCTCCCGCCGCGACACAGGCGAGGACGTCCACCTCGCGCGGAGCGAGTACGACATCGTGGACCACCCCCTCGGACGGAGCGGCCGCGTCGGCCAGCCGGCCGCACACGGAGAGCAGTTCGGCGCGCAGCCCCGGGTCCGCGATCCGCGGCGCCAGCGCCCGCAGTGTCCCGTGCGCCTCGCGCACCTCTTCCCAGGCCGCGTCACCCGTCGCTCCCGGCGCCGGGCCGGGCTCTCGGACGACGCCCAGCAGTTCGTGCGCCGTGTCCCTGACGACCAGCGCCTGTTCCACGTCCCGGGCCGCGGCGACGGCCGCCCCGAGCGTGCGGTCGCCCAGCGGCTGGGCCGTCCGCAGGGCGCCGTACAGCACCCCGCGCACCCGGCGCCGTACGACGACGGGAACCGCGAGGACGGAACACAGGCCTTCCGTCGCCACCGCCGTGTCGTACTCGTGGCTGATCTGCCGCGAGGCCGGATAGTCGCTCACCGCGCAGGGCCGGGCGAGGGCGACCGCCTTGCCGCCCAGACCGTTGCCGGACGAGACCGCGAGCGCGCTCAGCGCGCGCGTCGCCGTACCGCTCAGCTCACTGATGCGCACCAGCCGCCCGCCGGAGTCGACCAGGCCGCCGAAGGCCACCGGCAGCCCCGTGGCACGCCGCAGCCGCACCAGCGCCGCGCGCACTTCCACCGACTCGGCCGTGTCCGCTGCCACCTGCTCGTCCCTTCATCGCGGGGCACCCCCCGTTCGGGGGTGGTGAGACCTGCATCACGGAATACACGATGGTAGGCGGCGGTCCGGCAACGAGGAGGACACATGACGGCGACAACGGGCAGGGCGGACGAGTTCCGTGCCGCACGGGACTTCCTGCTGGAGCACCGTTCGGACTACACCACGGCGTACGAGGGCTTTCGCTGGCCCCGCCCGGAGCACTTCAACTGGGCCCTCGACTGGTTCGACGTCATCGCGCGGGACAACGACCGCACCGCCCTGCACATCGTGGAGGAGGACGGCGGACGTGTCGAGGTCTCCTTCGCCGCGATGTCCGAGCGCTCCGACCGGGTCGCCAACTGGCTGCGGGACCGGGGTGTGGGGGCGGAGGACCGTGTCCTCGTCATGCTCGGCAACCAGGTCGAGCTGTGGGAGACGGCGCTGGCCGCGATGAAGCTGCGCGCCGTCGTCATCCCGGCCACCCCGCTGCTCGGCCCCGCCGACCTGGCCGACCGGATCGAACGCGGCCGGGTGCGGCACGTCGTCGCGCGCTCCGAGGACACCGCGAAGTTCGACGCGGTGCCCGGGGACTACACCCGTGTCGCGGTCGGCGGCACGCGCCCCGGCTGGCAGGCGTACGAGGAGACGGCCGCCGCCGATCCCGTCTTCGAACCCGACGGCCCCACCCACGCGGACGACCCCCTGATGCTCTACTTCACCTCGGGCACCACCGCTCAGCCCAAGCTCGTGGAGCACACCCACGTCTCGTACCCCATCGGCCACCTGGCCACCATGTACTGGATCGGGCTCAAGCCCGGGGACGTCCACCTGAACATCTCCTCACCCGGCTGGGCCAAGCACGCCTGGTCGAACCTCTTCGCGCCGTGGAACGCGGAGGCGACCGTCTTCCTGTACAACTACACGCGCTTCGACGCGGGCCGGCTGATGGCCGAGATGGACCGGGCCGGCGTCACCACCTTCTGCGCCCCGCCCACCGTGTGGCGCATGCTCATCCAGGCCGACCTGGGCCTGCTGCGGACCCCGCCGCGCGAGGTCGTCGCCGCGGGCGAGCCGCTGAACCCCGAGGTCATCGAGCAGGTCAGGCGCGCCTGGGGTGTCACCATCCGGGACGGCTTCGGGCAGACGGAGACCGCCGTCCAGGTGTCCAACAGCCCCGGCCAGCCGCTCAAGACCGGCTCCATGGGCCGCCCCAGCCCCGGCTTCCGCGTCGAACTGCTCGACCCGGTCACGGGCGCCCCCGGCGCCGCGGAGGGCGAGATCTCCCTCGACCTGTCCGCGCACCCCGTGGGCCTGATGACCGGCTACCACGGCGACCCCGACCGTACGGCGGAGGCGATGGCCGGAGGCTACTACCGCACCGGGGACGTCGGCTCACGCGACGCCGACGGCTACATCACCTACGTCGGCCGCGCCGACGACGTGTTCAAGGCCTCCGACTACAAGATCTCGCCCTTCGAGCTGGAGAGCGCGCTCCTGGAGCACGAGGCGGTCGCCGAGGCCGCCGTGGTCCCGGCCCCCGACGAACTGCGCCTGGCCGTCCCGAAGGCGTACATCGTCCTCGCGGCCGGGTACGAGCCGGGACCCGACACCGCCAAGGTCCTCTTCGAGCACGCGCGCACGGTGCTCGCGCCGTACAAGCGCATCCGCCGGCTGGAGTTCGGCGAGCTGCCCAAGACCGTCTCCGGCAAGATCCGCCGGATCGAGCTGCGCGAGGCCACGGCCGCCGGCTCGGACGCCGAGTACCGCGAGGAGGACTTCCGGTGAGTGAACTGTCGTACGCGCACGGGACGGGCGGCACGGCGCTGCTCGGCGACACCATCGGGGCCAACCTCGACCGGGCCGTCGCCACCTGGCCGGACCGGGAGGCACTGGTCGACGTGCCCTCGGGCCGACGCTGGACGTATGCCCAATTCGGCGCGGCCGTGGACGAGTTGGCGTACGCGCTGCTCGCGTCCGGAGTCGCCAAGGGCGACCGGGTGGGCATCTGGGCGGTCAACTGCCCCGAGTGGGTGCTCGTCCAGTACGCCACCGCCCGCATCGGCGCGATCATGGTGAACATCAACCCGGCCTACCGCACCCACGAGGTGGAGTACGTCCTCGACCAGGCCGGGATCTCGCTGCTGTTCGCCTCGCTCAGCCACAAGAGCAGCGACTACCGCGCGATGGTCGAGGAAGTGCGGGGCAGGTGCCCGCGGTTGAGGGAGACCGTGTACATCGGCGACCCTGGCTGGGACGCGCTGATCCGCCGCGGTACCCCCGAACTGCGGAGCGAACTCCGCGCACGCGAGGCCGAGTTGTCCTGCGACGACCCGATCAACATCCAGTACACGTCGGGGACGACCGGGTTCCCGAAGGGAGCCACCCTCTCCCACCACAACATCCTCAACAACGGCTACTTCGTCGGGGAGTCGATCTCCTACTCGGAGCGGGACCGGGTCTGCATCCCCGTGCCGTTCTACCACTGCTTCGGCATGGTCATGGGAAATCTGGCCGCCACCTCGCACGGCGCGTGCATGGTCGTCCCGGCGCCGTCGTTCGACCCGGCCGCCACACTGCGGGCCGTGCAGCAGGAGCGGTGCACGTCGCTGTACGGCGTACCCACCATGTTCATCGCGGAGTTGAACCTCCCGGACTTCGCCTCGTACGACCTGTCCACGCTGCGCACCGGCATCATGGCGGGCTCGCCCTGCCCGGTCGAGGTGATGAAACGGGTGGTCGCCGAGATGCACATGGAGGAGGTGTCCATCTGCTACGGCATGACGGAGACCTCGCCCGTCTCGCTCCAGACGCGCCGGGACGACGACCTGGAGCACCGCACGGGCACGGTCGGCCGGGTGCTGCCGCACCTGGAGGTGAAGGTCGTCGACCCGGTGGACGGGGTGACCCGGCCGCGCGGCACCACGGGGGAGCTGTGCACCCGCGGTTACAGCGTGATGCTCGGCTACTGGAACGAGCCCGAGAAGACCGCCGAGGCCGTCGACGCGGGGCGCTGGATGCACACGGGCGACCTCGCCGTGATGCGCGAGGACGGGTACGTCGAGATCGTCGGACGCATCAAGGACATGATCATCAGGGGCGGCGAGAACATCTATCCCCGTGAGATCGAGGAGTTCCTGTACGCCCACCCGAAGATCGCCGACGTGCAGGTGGTCGGTGTTCCTCATGAGCGCTACGGCGAGGAGGTGCTCGCCTGTGTCATCCCGCGCGATCCCGCCGACCCGCTCACGCTGGAGGAGCTGCGCGCCTTCTGCGAGGGCCGGCTGGCGCACTACAAGATCCCCAGCCGGCTGAGCGTCCTGGAGACCTTCCCGATGACGGTCTCGGGGAAGGTGCGGAAGATCGAACTGCGGGAGACGTACGCCGAGTAGGGCTCCCGGGCCACCCGCGCCCGCGCTTGCCGTGCCGCCGCCGACGCCTGGTCCCGTGCCGGGTGTTCAGTCCGGGACGGCGATGAGTTCGGCGGCCGGGCTGTTCACCGGCTGCGGGGTGCCCGTGAGGTCCAGGACGAAGAGGGGGACGCCGAGGGTGTCGGCGCGGGCGCGGGCGTCCTCGGCGTACCCGGCCAGGGAGAAGAACACGCAGTTCGCCGACTCCGTCATGGCCGTCAGCCACAGACACTCCACGTCCCGCAGTGAGGCCGGCCGCACGGTGGGGTCCACCTGGGCCAGGACGCCGCGCGCGGCGAGCCCGATCCCGGACGTGGGCCGCTGGTCGGCGCGCCGGATGTCGCGGTAGCCGAGCCAGCCCAGATACAGCGCGGCGGCGGTGACGGCGTCGCGAGCGGTACGAATGGCGACCGGCCGGAACGCGGGCCTCCGGCCGGTCCCCCCGTCGTGGCCGGAGCCGTGGTGGCCGGAGTGCCCGAGCCCGGCGCGACGGCCCCCGTCCGAGCCCCCCTCGGGACCGCCGCCCTCGGCCACGCCGTCCCGGCGCCCGTCCGCTTCCCCGGCCCGGTGTGCATCGGCCCCGGCGTCCCGCTCCCGGTGTGTGCCGGCCGTGACGTCCCGGTCGCCGTCCCGGCGCGTGGCCCCCTCGGCCTCCCGGTCCTCGTCCCGGCGGGCGGTCCCCTCGGCCTCCCGGTCCTCGCCCTGGTGGGCGGCAGCCTCGGCTTCCCGGCCTGCGTCAGCCCCGGCTTGCTGGTCCCCGTCCCGGTGGGCGGCCGCCTCGGTTTCGCCGTCGTCGGTCCGGGGTGTGGCCGGGTCCGTCTTCCGGGCCGGGTCCGTTCGCAGCGGGATGCGCAGGGTCGTTCCGCAGGCGCAGCCCAGCTCGGGCTGTGGCCACTGACTCCCGTGGCCGCAGGTGTCGCACCGGACCGTCGTCCATTCCTCGTCCCACGCGCGGTGGGCGACGGGGGTCGCCTCCGCGAGGTGGTCGAGCGGGGCCGTCACGGGCGATCCGCACACGCAGGGGTAGGACGGGGCCGCGTACAGGTGCTCGCGGCGGCAGGCCGGACACCGCACCGGCACGCTCTCGGCCATGGCCCACTCCAGGAACTCACGTCGGGACAGCGCGTCCATCGTCCTCCAGCCGGGCGGCGTCCGGCAGGGAAACGCCCCGACGCGCACGGGCCGGGCCCCGCGCTCCGCCCACCCTTGACGCCCCCTGCCCCGCCACCTACATTGCTTCCAGATAGTAGAAGTTAGTTTCCGTAATGCGGAATAAGAACTGGGATCAACGGCTCTCCGCGGGGCGCGACGGGAGTGCGAATCCGACAGCCGAAGCAGGAGTACTCCATGGCTCGTATGACCGCTGCCCGCGCGGCAGTCGAGATCCTCAAGCGCGAGGGCGTCACCGACGCGTTCGGCGTTCCGGGCGCGGCGATCAACCCCTTCTACGCGGCGCTCGCGGCGTCCGGCGGAATCAGCCACACCCTCGCCCGCCACGTGGAGGGCGCCTCGCACATGGCGGAGGGCTACACCCGCACCCACCCGGGCAACATCGGTGTCTGCGTGGGCACTTCGGGTCCCGCCGGAACCGACATGATCACCGGTCTGTACTCCGCGAGCGGGGACTCGATCCCGATCCTGTGCATCACCGGCCAGGCACCCACCGCGGTGATCCACAAGGAGGACTTCCAGGCCGTCGACATCGCCTCGATCGCGCGCCCGGTGACCAAGATGGCCGTCACCGTGCTGGAGGCCGCGCAGGTCCCCGGAGTCCTCCAGCAGGCCTTCCACCTCATGCGCTCCGGTCGCCCCGGGCCGGTCCTGGTCGACCTGCCCATCGACGTCCAGCTCACCGAGATCGAGTTCGACCCCGGGGCGTACGAGCCCCTGAAGGCGTACAAGCCCGCCGCGACCCGCGCCCAGATCGAGAGGGCGATCGGGCTGCTGAACGCCTCCGAGCGCCCGCTCATCGTGGCCGGCGGCGGGATCGTCAACGCCGACGCCGCCGAACTCCTCGTCGAGTTCGCCGAGTTGACGGGAACCCCGGTCGTCCCGACACTCATGGGCTGGGGCGTCCTGCCCGACGACCACGAGCTCAACGCGGGCATGGTGGGCCTCCAGACCTCGCACCGCTACGGCAACGCGACCTTCCTGGAGTCCGACTTCGTCCTCGGCATCGGAAACCGCTGGGCCAACCGCCACACCGGCGACCTGGATGTCTACACGGCAGGCCGGACCTTCGTGCACGTCGACATCGAACCCACCCAGCTCGGACGGATCTTCGCCCCGGACTTCGGCATCGCCTCCGACGCCGGGGCCGCCCTGGAACTCTTCGTCGAGGTGGCGAGGGAGCTGAAGGCGGCGGGCACGCTGCCCGACCGCTCCGCGTGGGCCGCCTCGGCGCAGGAGAAGCGCGCCACCCTCCAGCGCCGGACGCACTTCGACGACGTCCCGATCAAACCGCAGCGCGTCTACGAGGAGATGAACAAGGCCTTCGGCCCGGAGACCCGGTACGTCTCCACGATCGGTCTCTCGCAGATCGCCGGCGCCCAGATGCTGCACGTCTACCGGCCGCGCCACTGGATCAACTGCGGCCAGGCGGGCCCGCTCGGCTGGACGATCCCGGCCGCGCTCGGCGTCGCCAGGGCCGACCCCGGCGCGCAGGTCGTCGCCCTCTCCGGCGACTACGACTTCCAGTTCATGATCGAGGAACTGGCCGTCGGGGCCCAGCACAGGATCCCGTACGTGCATGTCCTGGTGAACAACGCCTACTTGGGCCTGATCCGGCAGGCGCAGCTCGGCTTCGACATCGACTTCCAGGTCAACCTGGAGTTCCAGAACATCAACTCCCCGGAGCTCGGCGTCTACGGCGTCGACCACGTCAAGGTCGTCGAGGGTCTCGGCTGCAAGGCGATCCGGGTCACCGACCCGGGCGAGCTCGGCGCCGCCTTCGAGCGGGCCGGGAAACTCGCCGCCGAGTTCCAGGTTCCCGTCGTCGTCGAGGTGATCCTGGAGCGCGTCACCAACATCGCCATGAGCAGGACCAACGACATCGGGAACGTGGTCGAGTTCGAGGAGATCGCCACCGAGCCGGGCCACGCGCCCACCGCGATCAGGACACTGAAGGTCTGACCCGGCGCTCCGCATCGCGTGCCGGGAGCTTCCGTCCCGCGCGGCGAGCTTTCCCGCGTGTGCCGCGAGCTTCCCCGCGCGTGCGGGGACCTTCTCCGCGCCTGCCGGGACCTTCCGGGTCCGTGCCGGGAGCTTCCCCGCGCGTGCGGGGACCTTCTCCGCGCCTGCCGGGACCTTCCGGGTCCGTGCCGGGACCTTCCCGTCCCCTGCCGGGACCTTCCCGTCCCCTGCCGGAACCCTCCTGCGCGCGTCGGGATCTTTTTCCCCCGCGTGCCCGGGAGCTCCCCTTGGCGTGTCAGGGCGGACCGCCACAAGTGGCGGTCCGCCCAGGCGCGTTGTTCCCAGGAGCGGGCCGGTCCGGCATGCTCGCCCCATGCGGATGACCGTCCCCACCCCCCTCGGCGACATCGCCGTACGCTGCCTCGACCCCCTCCCCGGCGCCCGTCCGGCGGGGACCCCGGCCTCGTCCGGCGCGCCCGCTCTCCTGCTCCTGCACGCCAACCCGGGGGACGGCCGGGACTTCGACGCCGTGCTGCCGGCCCTCGCCGACCGGTACCGCACCTTCGTCGTGGACTGGCCCGGGTACGGGGACTCGACCGCCCCGGAACCCGGGCGGGTCACCCCCGAGGGACTGGTGGGGGTCGCGGAGCGGGTGATCGACGCCCTGGCCGAGGAGCGGGGCGTACGGGAGCTCGCCGTGCTCGGCAACAGCGTCGGCGGCTATGTCGCCTGCCGTCTCGCCGAGGGTCCCCGTGCCGCGTCGGTGAGCGCGCTCGTCCTGGTCGACCCGGCGGGCTTCACCCGGCACACCGCGCTCACCCGCTGGTTCTGCCGCGAGGTGATGGGCCGCCCCGCCCGTGCCCGTCGGCTCGTCGTCCCGCTGGCCCGCGCCTATCTGGGCCGGCTGGGCACCCCGAGCGCGCGGGAGACCTACGCCCGGGTGCGCCGGCTGCCGGGGGACGAACGGAGACTGGCGGTGCACTGCGCGCTGTGGCGCGGTCTCGTCGACCCGGACTTCGGCCTCGCGGACCCGGCCGCCCTCCGCGTGCCGATCCTGCTGCTGTGGGGGAGCCGCGATCCCGTCGTCCCCGCGTTCCTCGACGGCCGCCGGGCCCGACGCGTCCTGCCCGCGGGGACGACGAGTGTCCGGCTGCCCACGGCCCACGAGCCGTACAACGAACGCCCCGGTCTCTTCCTCCGGCATGTCCTGCCGTTCCTGGAGAATCCGCGTGCGGTCACCGCACGAAGGGTCAGGCCCCCCAGCCGCCCGCGCAGCCGATGAAGGCGTCGCCCCCCATGTCGCCGCCCCGGGAGAGTCCGCGCTCCTGCGGGCCGCCGCGCCCCTTCAGGCCGGCGGCCTCGGTGAAGCGGGGCACCAGCGCGGTCAGGGCGGTGTCGCCGTACAGGGCGACCGCGAGCAGGACCTCGGCCGGGGACAGGCCCTCCGGCCCGGCGGGAAGCGGGACCGAGGCCCGCAGCTCCCGGAGGACACGCCGGGCGGCACGCGTCCGGCGCGGGGGCAGGCGGCGCAGCAGTCCGGCCGCGGCGGCCTCGCCGCGCAGCTCCGCCAGCGCCCGTCGCACGCGCGGCCGGTCCATCAACTCCCGCACTCCCGCCGGGAGGTAGAGCGAGCCGCGCACGGCCTTCTCCAGGGCGAGCCCCGACGCGAACGAGGTCCCCGGGGACGGGTTCGAGGTCCGTATCGTGCCCTGCGGGCCCGGGGCCACCGCTCCCCGCAGATGCAGGGCGACCACGGCGACCTTCACGGCCGCGCGCGGCCCGCCACGCAGCAGCGCGACGGTCAAAGGCCCAGGCCCGACCGCCGCGCTTCCGCTCATGGTGCTTCCCCCGTGCCCCCGTTCGGGACCCGCCGCCCCCGTGCCGGCGGGCCCCGTGTGCCGAGGATGTGCCTTATCCGGCCGGAGGTGAAGCCCCCGGGGCGGTGTTCAGAGGTTGATTTGAGGGTTCCGTAGGCGTCCTACGCCCGCTTGCGTACGGACGGGGTCCGTTCGGCGCCCGTTTCCGGCTCGTGGATCAAGGGCGCGACACGCGGTCCGGCGCGCACGGCGTACGGTCCTCAGACCTCGGTGTGCTCGGAGAGGCCGGGCCAGTCGTCCGGGCCGCCGCCCTGCCAGTCGATGATGTCGCTCTCCTCGACCTCGATCACGTCGAGGTCGACGTCCGCCTGGCGCAGGATCTCGACCACGTCGTCGAGGTGGTACGCGATGCCGAGCACCCGGTCGCCCTCGGTGACCCGCCGCGACCCGTCCAGACCCGGTGTGTGCACCACGATCCTGGGGAGTTCCTTGCCGTCAGCGTCCATGGTCCAAGGCTGCTGGCCGCGGCCGGAATCCGCACCCGGAGCCGGGCACCGGGCGCCTCCGGCGGGACCGTGGGGTTGTTGCCGTCCGACGGCGCGAGGCTGGGCGCGACAGTACGTTCGCGCCGCCGGACGGGGTTCTTGGGGGCGTGGCCGAAGCCGTTCTCCGGCAGGAGCCGGGGCGTGGCCGCGGCCGATGTGTGGATGGGACCGCGGCGGTCGCGACGGACCGGAGTCACCCTTCCCTCAGGTCGAGAAGGGGGAACCGATCCTTCACCACCGCACCGGCTCGCGGGCCGCCGCGGTCCTCACCCGCCCGGACCGTGTCCGCGACGGCCACCCCTCATCCGGGCCGTCCGTGACGCGGTCCGGGAGCTCAGCTCTCCGAACGCGGATCCGGGCCGTGGCGGCGCCTGGGCGCGACAGGACAGATGTCGGCGCCGCCACGGCCCGGACGTTCGAGGTGCCCGGTCAGACCCGGGTGCCGGAGAGGCGTTCGACCGCGCGCAGCAGCGCGGAGTGGTCCAGCCCGCCGTCGCCCTGCGCACGCAGGCTTGCGACGAGCTGGGCGACCACGGCTCCCACCGGCAGCGCGGCGCCCACGGAGCGGGCGGCGTCCGTGACGATGCCCATGTCCTTGTGGTGCAGGTCGATACGGAATCCCGGCTTGAAGTCGCGGTTCAGGAAGTTGTCCTTCTTGCGGGCCAGCACCGTCGACCCCGCCAGACCGCCGCCGAGGACGTCGAGCGCGGCGCTCAGGTCCACGCCGGAGCGCTCCAGGAAGACGACGGCCTCGGCGCACGCCTGGATGTTCACGGCCACGATCAGTTGGTTGGCCGCCTTCACGGTCTGGCCCGCGCCGTGCGGACCGCACCGCACGATGGTCCGGCCGAGCGCCTCGAACAGGGGCTCCGCCTCGTCGAAGTCCTCGTGGTCACCGCCGACCATGATCGACAGCACCGCCTCGATCGCCCCGGCCTCGCCGCCGGACACCGGGGCGTCCAGGACACGGACGCCCTTCTCGGCGCCGGCCTCGGCGAGGTCCACCGAGGTCCGCGGGGTGATCGAGGACATGTCGATGAGCAGCGCGCCGGGCCGCACGTTCTCCAGGATGCCGTCGGGACCGTACGCGATCGCCTCGACCTGCGGGGAGGCGGGCACCATCGTGATCACCACGTCGGCGTCCCGCACGGCCTCGGCGATCGAACCGGCGGCGGTGCCGCCCGCGGCCGCCAGGCGCTCCAGCTTGTCCTGTTCCAGCGTGTAGCCCGTGACGTCGTACCCGGCCTTGATCAGGTTCTCCGACATGGGTGAGCCCATGATGCCGAGACCGATCCACGCCACCTTGGGCAGGTTGTCGCTCATGAGGGTGCCTCTCTGCGATCCGTGCGATCCGTGCTGCGTCTGTCCGGTCCGTGCCGCCGCGATCCGTGCCGCCGCCGCGTCACCGGGGTGCCGCTCGGCGGGCGGCCCGGGCCGTCGCGGGCAGCCAGTCGAAGGCCCGCGCGCTCGGCCGGTCGCCCGGCTTGTACTCCAGGCCCACCCAGCCCGCGTAACCGGCCGCGGCGAGCTGGTCGAGGAGCGCTTCGAGGGGGAGCGCGCCGGTGCCCGGCGCGCCGCGGCCGGGGCTGTCGGCGATCTGTACATGGCCGGTCCGGCCGGCGTGGGCGGCGATCACCCGCGGCAGGTCCTCGCCGTTCATGGCGAGGTGGTACAGGTCCATGAGGAACCTGGTGTTGCCGAGGCCGGTCGCCGCGTTGACCTTGTCGACGACCGCGACCGCCGCCGGGGCGCTCACCAGCGGATAGTCCGGTGACTCCCGCTCGTTGAGGGCCTCGACCAGGAGGATCGCGCCGATCCGGTCCGCGGCCCGGGCCGCGAGGGCCAGGTTCTCCAGCGCCAGCGCGTCCTGCTCGTCCGGGTCCACGCCGGGGAGGCGGTTGCCGTACAGCGCGTTGAGCGCCGTGCAGCCCAGTGAGCCGGCGAGATCGGTGGCCACGTCGATGTTGGCCCGGAACCGCTCGGACTCCGCGCCGGGCAGGGACAGGGCGCCCCGGTCCGGGCCGGGGAGCCGGCCTGCGTAGAGGTTCAGGCCGGTCAATCGGACACCGGCGGCCTCGATCGCCGTCCTCAGGGCGTCGAGCTCGGACCGCTCGGGGGTGGGGGAGTCGACCCAGGGCCACCACAGCTCGACCGCGGTGAAGCCCGCGGCGGCCGCGGCCGCCGGGCGCTCCAGCAGCGGGAGTTCCGTGAAGAGGATCGACAGATTGGCGGTGAAGCGCTGGTCCGCGAATCCCATGAGGTCCGGTCTCCTTTCCGTAATGCGGAAACTTGTTTCTGCTCAATGGAAGATTGCAGTCGGGTCGTGAGCGTTGTCAAGGGGGGTCCCGGCGGAAAGCCGTGAGGGCGGCCCGCTCCGGCCGCAGGGGGCTTGCCGGGGTGGCCGCGCCGGGCAGTAGGTTGAGCCCGTGCGATTGAGAGTGGAGTTCACGACCGAGCCCTTCGATCTCGACGAGGCCCCCCGGCACGCCCTGGTCGCCCGCGAGGTCATCGAGGCGGCCGAGCTGGACGCCGTGGACGTCGGCCCGTTCGGCAATACGGCGGAAGGCGGCGCGGACGCCGTGCTCGCCGCCGTCGAGGCGCTGCTGCGCCAGGTCCTGGACGCGGGCGCCACCCGGGTCTCGCTCCAGGTCAACGTCGTCGGGCCGGCGGGGGAGGGCGATAAGTGACCGGAATCGCGGACGACCCCTTCGTCGCGGCGGTCAAGCCGCTGGTCGACGCCATGGGTGGCGAGATGCTGCCGCCCGAGCGGGCCGGCGTGGACGACGTCGTCCTGTCCTGGGAGGGCGCGGACGTCGTCGCCGTGCGCCTGCCTCAGCTCGCCGACTCGCTCGACCACATCCTCGCCGCCCTGGAGCGCAAGCGGGGCGTGCCGCTCGCGGAGCTCGACCGCAAGGCCAAGCAGGAGATCGTGCGCATACTGGAAGCCCGCGGGGCCTTCTCCGTGCGGCACGGTGTGGAGACCGTGGCGAGCGCGCTCGGCGTGAGCCGGTTCACCGTCTACAACTACCTGAACCGCGAGAAGGGCGCCTGACCGGCGCGAACACGCCTTTCGGGCGGCAGGTGTCACCGGCCGCCACCCCGCCGCCGCCCGGACGACCGGGTGGCGGCTTTCGTCATCTCCCGCAACCCGAAGTTTTCAACAAAGTGTTGACGTCGCATCGTCGAGGGCGTTAGCTGTCCGCAGCCCGTCCAGCACACGGCCACGGAGGCTTCCCATGGAGTCGAGTACGGCATCCGGCGGCCTGGCCCGCCTCAACACCCTCGAGGAGTCCGCGGCCTTCGCCGTCCTCCACGAGGTGTGCGCCTCCCGGACGTGGGCCGAACGGCTGCTCGCCGCCCGTCCCTACGCCACCGCCGAGGACCTGTACGCCGAGAGTGACGCCGCCACCGCGGGCCTCGCCATCGCCGACCTGACGGAGGCGATGGCGGGGCACCCGCCCATCGGACGGCCCGAGCCCGGCGACCCGGCCTCCTCGCGCGAACAGCGCGGGATGGCCGGCGCCTCCGCCGAGCTGAAGGAGGAGATGCTCGGACTGAACCTGGCCTACCAGGAGAAGTTCGGCCATGTCTTCCTCGTCTGCGCCACCGGCCGGACCGGGGAGCAGATGCGCGACGCGGTCAAGGAGCGGATCGGCAACCCGGCCGGGCGGGAGCGCGAGATCGTCCGCGCCGAACTGGGAAAGATCAACCGCATCCGGCTCGGCCGCCTCGTGAGCGACCGCGAACCGGAGGAACTCGTCGCGGACCCCGTACAGGAGGAAGAGGCATGAGCACCGACACCACGGCCTCCGTGTCCACCCACATCCTGGACACCAGCGTGGGCCGCCCCGCCCGGGGCGTCGCGGTCCGGCTCGCCGCCCGCGCGGGGCGCGAGGGCGACTGGCGGCCGCTCGGCGGTTCCGCGACCGACGCGGACGGCCGGTGCAGGGACCTTCCGGCGCTGCCGGAGGACACGACCCACGTACGGCTCGACTTCGAGGTCGAGCGGTACTTCGAGCAGGATCCGGCGACAACGACACAGCGAGCCGATGCGCAGCAGGACGCCCCCGCGAATCGGGACAGCGAGACGTTCTTCCCCGAGGTGACGATCACCTTCGCCGTCAGGCCGGGCGAGCACTACCACGTACCGCTGCTGCTCAACCCGTTCGGCTACTCCGTTTACCGAGGGAGCTAGCAGACATGACCGAACCTTCCCGCCAGGGCCGCCCGGTGCTCCTGGGGCAGAACCAGTACGGCAAGGCCGAGAACCGCGTCGTGCGCATCACCCGCGACGGCGCCACGCACCACATCAAGGACCTGAACGTGTCCGTCGCGCTGAGCGGCGACATGGACGAGGTCCACCTCTCCGGCTCCAACGCCAACGTCCTGCCGACGGACACCACCAAGAACACGGTGTACGCGTTCGCCAAGGAGCACGGCATCGAGTCCGCCGAACGGTTCGGCATCCATCTCGCCCGGCACTTCGTGACCGGCCAGGAGCCGATCCACCGGGCGCGCGTCCGGATCGAGGAGTACGCCTGGGAGCGCATCGAGGCCCCGGACGCCGCCTCCCGGACCGCCGGCGCGGACGAGCCGAGGCACTCCTTCGTCCGCAGGAACCAGGAGACGCGCGTCACCCAGATCACCTACGACGGTGAGACCTGGGAGGTCGTCTCGGGCCTGAAGGACCTCGTCGTGATGAACTCGACGAACTCCGAGTTCTGGGGCTACGTCAAGGACCGGTACACGACGCTCCCGGAGGCGTACGACCGCATCCTGGCCACGCAGGTCTCCAGTCGCTGGCGCTTCAACTGGACCGGCGACGAGGAGACGATGCCCGACTGGGACAAGTCCTACGACGAGGCCAGGAAGCACATGCTCCAGGCCTTCGCGGACACCTACTCCCTCTCGCTCCAGCAGACCCTGTACGAGATGGGCGCGCGGATCATCGACCACCGCGACGAGATCGACGAGGTCCGCTTCTCGCTCCCGAACAAGCACCACTTCCTCGTCGACCTCACGCCGTTCGGCCTCGAGAACGACAACGAGGTCTACTTCGCGGCCGACCGTCCCTACGGACTCATCGAGGCCACCGTCCTGCGCGACGGCTGCGACCCGCGCATCCCGGTCGACCTCACCAACCTCTAGAACCGCCTCACGGACCCGGCCGTCCCCCCGATCGGCCGCCGGGTCCGTCCGCCGATCCGGAAGAACGAGGAACCGCAGTGCCAGTCCAGCGCATCGTCATCGAGAACTGCGCCATCGCGACCGTGGACGCGGGCGACACCGAGTACGCCTCGGGGCACATCGTCGTCGCCGACAACAGGATCGAGTCGGTGGGTGCCGGAAAGGCCCCGGAGAACCTGGAGAACGTGGTCCGCCGCGTCGACGGCACCGGGCACCTGGCCACCCCCGGCCTGGTCAACACCCATCACCACTTCTACCAGTGGATCACCCGCGGCCTCGCCACGGACCACAACCTCTTCGACTGGCTCGTCGCGCTCTACCCGACCTGGGCGCGCATCGACGAGCGGATGGCCTACGTGGCCGCACAGGGCTCCCTCGCCATGATGGCCCGCGGCGGTGTCACCACCGCCATGGACCACCACTACGTCTTCCCCAAGGGCTCCGGGGACCTGTCCGGCGCGATCATCCGGGCCGCCCACGAGACCGGAGTCCGCTTCACCCTGGCCCGCGGCTCCATGGACCGCAGCCGGAAGGACGGCGGACTGCCCCCGGACTTCGCCGTCGAGACCCTCGAAGGGGCGCTCGCCGCCACCGAGGCGACCGTCGACGAGCACCACGACGCCTCCTTCGACAGCATGACCCAGATCGCCGTCGCGCCCTGTTCGCCCTTCTCCGTCTCCACCGAACTCATGAAGCAGGGCGCCGAGTTGGCGCGCCGCAAGGGGGTACGGCTGCACACGCACGGTTCGGAGACCGTGGAGGAGGAGCAGTTCTGCAAGGAGCTGTTCGGCATGGGCCCGACCGAGTACTTCGAGTCGACCGGCTGGCTCGGCGAGGACGTGTGGATGGCGCACTGCGTCCACATGAAGGACTCCGACATCGCCGCCTTCGCCCGGACGAGGACGGGTGTGGCCCACTGTCCCTCCTCCAACGCCCGGCTGGCCGCGGGCATCGCCCGGGTCCCCGACATGCTCGCGGCCGGCGTCCCGGTCGGCCTCGGCGTCGACGGCACCGCGTCGAACGAGTCCGGCGAACTCCACACCGAGCTGCGCAACGCCCTGCTCGTCAACCGGCTCGGCGCCCACCGCGAGGCCGCCCTGAGCGCCCGTCAGGCGCTGCGGCTCGGCACCTACGGAGGAGCTCAAGTCCTGGGCCGGGCAAGCCAGATCGGCTCCTTGGAGGCCGGCAAGCTCGCCGACCTCGTGCTGTGGAGAATGGACACCCTGGCGCACGCCTCGATCGCCGACCCGGTGACGGCGCTCGTCCTCGGCGCCGCCGCGCCGGTCACCCTCTCGCTCGTGAACGGCCGTCCGGTCGTCGAGGACGGCCGCCTGCTGCTGGTGGACGAGGACGCCATCGCCCGTTCCACCCGGGACGAGGCGCGGCGCCTCGCGCGGATCGCCGGGCAGGACTGACCCACCGCGGAACTCCGGCCGAGGGGGACGGCCCTCGGCCGGTGGCCGTGGACCCGAGCCGGGTCCACGCCGGCCGTCTCCGGGGCGCGCACGGACGTGCGCGCCCCGGAGTGGTTCGTCCTCGACGTGGAGCGTGCCGCGCCCCGCGTCCGATCGCCGGTGTCAGCCGATGTGATAGCTGTCGCCGTAGACCTTCCAGTCCAGCGGTGTGTTCAGGTTCAGGTTCCGGTTGCGTACGAAGACCCGCTGCGCGGTGTCGACCCGGCTGGTGTCGGAGTGGGCCTCCTCCTGCTTCATGGCCCAGACACGGGCGTCGAGGAAGGCGTTCAGATACGTCACCTCGTCGCCGCCCTGGGCCGGCGGCCTGGCCTTGGCGAGCGCACGCCGCCGGATGCTGCCGAAGCTGGTGCTGTCGTCACCGTTGCCGTGCATCACGATGGCGTCGTAGTACGTGAACTGGCCGAGGGTGCCGATGCCGTCGGCCTTGCCCTGCCGGACGGCGGGGTCGAAGTACACGCGGTCCCGTTCGTCGTTCTGGGCCTGCTGGAACGCCGTGTCCTGGGCGGCCCGGCGCCAGTCGGCCGGGAAGCCGGGGTCCAGGCCCTCGTGCGAGTCGGAGCCGTCCACCTCGCGCAGCGCGGGCAGGTACTTGGCCAGGACGTTGCCGGGCTTGCGCTGCGTGTACAGCTCGACGAGTTCGAGCATGTCGTGGGTGCCCGAACAGAAGCCGATGATCCCGGCGGTGTAGCCGCGGCCGTCGCCGATGTCCTCGATGTACTTGTACTGCGCCTTCCAGTCCAGCGAGGAGTTCTCCGCGCTGGAGACCAGCTTCATGGCGATCTCCTTCTTCGCCGGGTCGTCCAGTCCGACCGCGGCCGCGGTCGCGCTCTGGGTGGCGATCAGGGGTCCTGCCACCAGTGAGGCTCCGATCAGGGTGAGCAGGGTGCGACGCGAAGGGGCTATGTGGGGGGTGTGCACGGTACCTCCGATGGGGGAGCGGTGCTTCCGCGTACTGTTAGGAAAGTTTCCTACCAGAGTTGGAGGACGGCGTATACCCTTTAGGGAAAGGCGAGTTGACGCTCCGGGGGTCGGGAGACGCGTCGTGCGGGCGCGCCGGGGGAACACGGCGGGGTTCCCGGCGGGGCCGCAACAGCGCGGCGGCCAGGGCAAAGGCGGTGGCCGCGACCACCGCGGCCACCGTGAACGCCAGCCGGTAGCCGTCCGCCGTCGCCGCGACGACGTGCTCGCCCGCGCCGGTCAGCCGCTCGGTGCGGCTCGCCGCCAGGGTGGTCAGCACCGCCAGCCCCAGTGAACCGCCCACCACCTGCGTGGTGTTGAAGAGTCCGGAGGCCAGACCGGCGTCCTCCGCGCCGGCGTCCGTCATGGCGAGCCCCGTCACCGCGGGCATCGCGGCCGCGAACCCCACGGAGAGCAGGAGCAGCGGGGGCAGCACGTCGGCGACGTACGCGCCCTCGGCCGGGGCCCGGCCGAGCAGGGCCAGGCCCGCCGTGATGAGCGCGAGTCCGGCGAGCAGGACGCGGTACGGGCCGAAGCGGGCGATCGCCGGCGCCGACAGGGTCAGCATCAGGGCGCCGATGACGACCGGGGCGGGCAGGAACGCCGTACCGGTGAGCAACTCGCTGTAGCCGAGCACGCGTTGGAGGTAGAGCGCGCCGAGGTACTGGAAGCCGTACATCCCGGCGATCATCAGGATCTGTACGCCGTTCGCGCTCGTCAGGGTTCGCGAGCGGAACAGCCGCAGCCGCAGCAGGGGCCGGGCGGCCCGTGCCTGGCGGAGAGTGAAGCCGGCGAAGAGCGCGAGGGCGAGCGCGCCGAGCGCGAGGGTTCCGGCGAGGTCCCGCTCCCCGGCGCCGACGATCGCGTACACCGTCAGCATCAGGGCGCCGGTGACCAGGGCGGCACCGGGATAGTCCGCCCCGCCGCCGAGGCCCGCTCCCCGGTCCGGGGCGAGAATCCGCAGGGCGGCGACCAGGGCCGCCACGCCGATCGGCAGGTTGATCAGGAAGATCCAGTGCCAGTTCAGGGCCTGCGTCAGCGCGCCGCCGAGGAACGTGCCGAGGGCCCCGCCCGCGGCGCCGACCGCGCTGAACACCGCGATGGCGCGGCCCTGTTCACGCGGCTCGGGGAAGAGCGCCACCAGCATGCCGAGGACCACGGCGGAGGTCATCGCCCCGCCGAAGCCCTGGAGAGCGCGGGCCGCGACCAGTACGCCCCGGCCGTCGGCGACCCCGCACAGCACGGACGCGACGGTGAACACGGCGAGCCCGGCCGTGAACATCCGCTTGCGGCCCAGCAGATCACCGAGCCTGCCGGCGAGCAGAAGCAGCCCGCCGAACGGGATCAGGTAGGCGTTCACGATCCAGGCGAGTCCGGGGGCGGAGAAACCGAGGTCGCTCTGGACGGCGGGCATGGCGACGGTGACGATGTTCCCGTCCAGGACGGTCATCAGGGTGCCCGCGCACAGCACGACGAGGGAGGCCCATCGTGAGTACGCTCGTGGCGTCGACGGGCTCGCCGGTTCGGTCCGGGACGGCATGACGGTGGCCTCCGTGTTCTCCGTGGACCGCTCCGGTTCCACGGACGTTCTCCCTTGGTGCACGACTTGTAACGGGGGACATCGTGAGTGACCATGGGAGACCGGCATAAGGAGGCACTTCGATGTCCCAGGGGAACACCGGTGTTACCGCGCAGGCAGTGCTCGCGCAGGCGTGCCCGGTCCGCGAGGTTCTTGACAGGGTCGCCGGGAAATGGAGCGTGCTGATCATCGTGGCCGCCGCCCACGGACCGATCCGTTTCACCGAACTGGAGCGCAGCATCGAGGGGATCAGCCGCCGCATGCTGACGCTGACCCTGCGCAATCTGGAGCGCGACGGCCTCGTCACGCGGACCGTGCACCCGACGGTCCCGCCGAAGGTCGAGTACGAACTCACCCCGGTCGCGCGCGAGTTGCACGCGACGCTGCTCTCGCTCACCGACTGGGCCGAGCGGCACCGCGTCACGATCGCCGAGTCCCGCGCGGCCTACGACGCCGAGCACCGGCCGGAGTTGGTCGACGCGTAGCCGTGCGGCGGTGCGGCGGGGCAGCGGCGGTGCGACCCGCCGGGTCAGAGGACCAGCCGGCCGTTCGGTCAGAGGCCCAGCGGACCTGGGTCCCTCGCCAGTGCCTTGAAGGCGTCCCGGGCTCCCGGCACCAGGCGGCGCTCGGTGAGGTCCATCAGCCCGCCCACCGCCGTGATCTCGGCGGCGACCGTGCCATCGGTCTTCCTGATGGTCTGCTCGATGCGGAAACTCTTGCCCTCACCCCAGAGGAAGACGCACGTCACCTCGACCTCGTCGCCGGCCCGCAGCTCGCGCCGGTAGCGGATGGTCGTCTCCAGCGCGACCGGGCCCAGACCGCGGGCCATCAGCTCCGCCTGGCCGATCCCGGCAGCCTGGAGTACCGACCAGCGGGCGTGCTCGGCGTACTGCAGATACACGCTCTGGTTGAGATGGCCCTGCACATCGGTCTCGTATCCGCGAACGGTCACGGGGACGAAGAACGGTTCTCCCACGGCCTCTGCCACGACTTTCCCTCCGACGACTGCGACTACTGCTGATTGCTCGACTTCGACTTCGACTTCGACTTCGGCGCCTCGGCGCTTCGGCGCATCGCCGGTTCGACGCACGTCGCTCACATCCGCCGGGGCGACGCCAGAACGTACCGGGCGCCCGTGCGCGGTTCCGTGTGCTCGCCGACCTGCCAGCCCGCCTTCTCCAGGGTGGCCGCGCAGGCCCGCAGCGCCCCGGGGTCCGGCTCGTGCACGGCGACGGCCTCCGGCTGCGGCGTCGCCCGTACGCGGTACCCACCGCCCTCCGCCCGGGCGGGCCGGTGCCCCGCCGCCTCCAGCGCGAGCGCGGCGGCCTGTACCAGGTGCGTACGCTCCCAGGCGCACGGAAGGTCCGTCGCGCCGTCCGGACGGGTCATCCGGCGCAGTTCCAGGAGTCCCTGCCAGGCCCCGCGCACCTCTCTCAGCCGCGCGGGCCCCTCCGCGGCCCCCTCCTCGCCGCCGGCCCGCGCCGCGAACACCCCGGACGGCGCCGGAGCGGACTGCTCGGCGGCCGCCGTCGGTCCGGAGTCCCCGGGTGCCTCGCGCAGCCGGTGCCCGGCCGGTGTCAGGAAGTGGTCGCGCGGGGGACGCGGATGACGGAAGGCGAGCCCGCGCCGCACCAGTGCGGCGAGCTGGGCCTCCGTGCCCTTCAGCCGTCCGGTCACGGGGTCGGCCGCGTCGACGATGCGCCGCTGCGCGGCGGTCGGCGGTCGTATCACGGCGCGCTCCCTCCACCACCCGGTGGTGCCACGGCGCTCCGGCCCGGCCGCGGCTCAGTGTTCCTCCGCTCCCTCTCCCGCCGAGTCGGCCGAGGAGAAGGAGTCATGGGAACAGTACGCGTCGGGTCTGACATTCCAGCCCGCCACCACATGCCGGCGGTGCTCCGTGCTGAGCCGGCTCATGGTCCCGGTGCCGAGCTGGAAGACGGCGCCCGCCTGGGCGCTCAGACCGAGCCGCCGCGCGGTCAGCACCCGCAGGAAGTGGCCGTGCGAGACGACGACCACGCTGCCCTCCGACTCGGCCAGCGCCGCGTCGATCCTGGCCAGCGCCCGCTCGGCGCGCACCCCGACCTCCTCCGGGCTCTCCCCCGGATGCTCGGGCGGTCCGGGGGCGACGCCGTCGGTGAACAGGAACCAGTCGGGCCGCTCCCGGTGGATCTCGACGGTCGTGACCCCCTCGTACCCGCCGTAGTCCCACTCGCGCAGGTCCGCGTCGACGTGGGCGTGGCCGATCCCGGCCAGCTCGGCCGTCTCCCGCGCCCGGCGCATCGGGCTGACGAACGCCGCCGCGATGTGGTGCCGGGCGATCAGCGGACGGAGCCGCCGGGCCTGTTCGCGGCCGTTGTCGGTCAACGGGACGTCGGTCGACCCCGTGTGCCGCCCGGACATCGACCATTCGGTCTCACCGTGCCGTACGAGGAGCAGGTCACCCATCGCCGCGCCCTTTCCGTCCCCGCGTCCGCTGCCGTCCCTCGTACGGTGCCACCGGGCGGCCGCGGCCGCAGCCCCGGATCCCCCGGTCGGCCCACCCGGTTCCTCAGCCCCTCCTGCCGGTCGCCGCCAGGTCGTGTCCGCCCTAGCCCTTCTCCTGGCGGTAGCCGCTCAGGAACCGCCCGATCCGGCTGATCGCCGCGTCGAGGACGTCGGCGTGCGGGAGGGTGAGGATGCGGAAGTGGTCGGGCCGCGACCAGTTGAAGCCGGTGCCCTGCACGACCTGGATCTTCTCGCGCAGCAGCAGGTCGAGGACGAACTTCTCGTCGTCGTGGATCGGGTACACGGCGGGGTCGATGCGCGGGAATGCGTACAGCGCGCCCTTGGGTTTGACGCACGAGATGCCGGGGATCTCGTTGAGCTTCTCCCAGGCGAGGTCGCGCTGCTCGCGGAGCCGGCCGCCGGGCGCGGTCAGCTCGTGGATCGACTGGCGGCCGCCGAGCGCGGCCTGGATGGCGTACTGCGCGGGGGCGTTGGCGCACAGGCGCATGGAGGCCAGCATCGTCAGCCCCTCCAGATAGCTGCGCGCGTGCTGCTTGGGGCCCGTGACGACCAGCCAGCCGGAACGGAAACCGGCGACGCGGTAGGTCTTCGAGAGGCCGCAGAAGGTGAGGACCACCAGGTCGGGGGCGAGGGCCGCGGCCGACTGGTGCACGGCGTCGTCGTACAGGATCTGGTCGTAGACCTCGTCGGCGAGGACCATCAGGCCGTGCCGGCGGGCGAGATCGAGGATGCCCTCGACGATCTCCTTCGGATAGACCGCGCCCGTGGGGTTGTTGGGGTTGATGATGACGACCGCGCGGGTCCGGTCGGTGATCTTCGCCGCCATGTCGTCCAGGTCCGGGTACCAGTCGGCCTGTTCGTCGCAGAGGTAGTGGACCGCCTTGCCGCCGGCGAGGGTCGTGACGGCCGTCCACAGCGGGTAGTCCGGGGCGGGGATGAGGACTTCGTCGCCGTCCTCGATCAGGGCCTGCACGGCCATGGAGATGAGTTCCGAGACACCGTTGCCGAGGAAGACGTCGTCCACGCCGACGTCCAGGCCCCGGTCCTGGTAGCGCTGGGCGACGGCCCGGCGGGCGGACAGGATGCCGCGCGAGTCGGTGTAGCCGTGCGCCCGGGGCAGCATCCGGATCATGTCCTGGAGGATCTCCTCCGGCGCCTCGAAACCGAAGAGGGCCGGGTTGCCGGTGTTGAGGCGCAGCACGCTGTGGCCCGCCGCCTCCAGTGCGTCGGCGTGCTCGATCACCGGGCCGCGGATCTCGTAACAGACCTCGCTGAGCTTGCTCGACTGCCGGAACTCCATGCGCTGCGCCCTCCGGTTGTGGTGTTGCTTGGTTTTACCAAGCAGGAGCTTGGAAAGTCCAACAAGATAGCTAGACTGCGTCGCATGTCACCGCGCCGAAGCTACGACCAGTACTGTTCCGCCGCCCGCGCCCTCGACGCCGTCGGGGACCGGTGGACCCTCCTGATCGTCCGCGAACTGCTCGGCGGACCGCGCCGGTACACCGATCTGCACGCCGATCTCCCGGGAGTCAGCACCGACGTCCTCGCCTCCCGGCTGAGGGACATGGAGCGCGACGGGCTGACCACGAGGCGCCGCCTGCCGCCTCCGGGTGCGGCTTACGTGTACGAACTCACCGCCCGCGGGCAGGAGTTGCTCCCCGTTCTGCACGCACTCGGGGAGTGGGGCGGGCCCGCGCTGGGCGAGCGGCGGCCCACCGACGCTCTCCGGGCCCACTGGTTCGCGCTGCCGCTGCTGCGCGGTCTCGACGCCGCCGGAGCGGGCGAGGGGCTGGTCGAAGTCCGCCTGGACGAAGGGCTGTTCCATGTGTGGCTCGGTGCCGGGGAAGGGCCGCTGTACGGCGACGGGCCCGCCCCGCGCGAGCCGGACGCCCGCCTGGCGCCGGACGCGCGCGCCTGCGAGGCCATGAACCGGGGAACCCTGACGCTGCTCGACGCGCTGCGCGAGGGAAGCGTCGCCGTGACGGGCGACAGCCCCCTCGCCGAGGCCCTGCGCGAGGCGTGACGCGTCCCGCGCGCCGGAAGGTATCCCGCACCCCCGTCCCGGGTTCGGGAAGGGAACCCGTGCACCGCAAGCGAGAGGCCCGCGCCGCTCCCTGACGGAGCGGCGCGGGCCCCGGTTCACGGCCTGCGGATCAGACGCCCGGCGGAATCCGGGACGGGCGTCCCCTGCCCCGCGTCAGCGAGTACCCCCAGATGCCGGCGAGGGCCGCGAGGATGCCGCCGATCCCGGTCCACACCCAGCGGTCGGACCACCAGCCCGAGGTGTCGGGCCGGAGCGAGGACAGCGTCGCCGTCTTCGTGTCGGAACCCTCGTCGGAGGAGTCGTCGGACTTCTCCGACGTCACGGCGATGCCCGGGACCAACGGCTTGGCGAGCGAGCCGTCGACCGCCGCGGAACCGCCGATGTCCTTGGAGTCCACGCGGAGTTCCGTGCTCATCGGCAGACCCAGATCGGCCGCGCCGAGACCGGTGGCGGTGAGCCGGATGTAATAGGTGCCCGGCAGCGGGTCGTTGGCCCAGGTCTCCGACCAGGCACGCACGGTGCGCAGGGTGCAGGACAGCTCCACGGAGGACGCGTCCGACCCCGCCGTGCGGGTCTGCGCCCCGTACTGGCAGGCCTGACGGCGCCGCAGACCGTCGTACACGTCGATCTGCCAGGTCTCGGAGGAGCCGCGCTTGGACGCCTCGGGCAGCTTGACCGTCGCCTTCACGGTGGGCCGCTGCCCGGCGTCCGCGGGGAACTGCCAGTACAGGTAGTCACCCGTGGAGCCGCCGGCGGTGGCCTGCACTCCCTGCTCGATCTCGGTCGCCGTACGGAACGACGTACCGGCCTCGGTGGGCGCGGAGTCGTCACCCGAAGGGCTCGCGGACGGCGAGGAGTCGGCGAGCGCCGGGGAGGCGGCCGCGCCGAGCAACGCGGGTGTCGCGACTCCCGCGAGGAGGGCGGCGGTGCTCAGTACACGTCGGATACGCATCAGTTGGTCCTCCAGACCGAGAACCGCCAGCGGGAGATCCAGCCCCACAGCAGACCGGCGACGAAGCCGGCGAGCACCAGGGCGCCGAGCAGCCACCAGCCGCGGCCGAGGCCGAAGGAGGCCACGTCGCTCGCCTGGTCCGGGCCGTCGACGACGTCGACGGTCAGTTCGAGGGGCAGTCCGGGCGTGGTCTTCACGCCGGACGCGGCCGAGAAGGAGTTGGACACCTGCAGACACACGACCTCGGCGGGCGCGCCGTCGTCGTCGCTCTCCGCCTTCGGGTAGCGCAGTCCGGTCGACACGACGTCCGTGCGGCCGTTCCCGGCCGACTCGCCGCGCACGATCTCCCGGCCGTGCGTGGTGACGGCCCGCAGCAGCACCCCGTAGTCGGGGTTGACCTGACGGTCGGCCGCGATGCTCACAGAGGCGCGCAACTCCTTGCCGGGCGCGACCTCCACGCGGTACCAGCGGTGCTGGGCGAACTCCTCGCGGTCGGTGTAGATGCCCGACTTCACGGCGGGCGCCGCGGTGCACGAGTCGGCACCCTGGACGGCCACCGGCTTGACCACCGGATCGGCGGCGCGGTCGACCAACTGGTTGACGCGGTCGCTGAGCTGTTCCTTGTGCTCCACCGAGGTGTACGTGCCCCCGGTGGCCTCGGCGATGCAGCTCAACTGCCTGCTCACCTTGAGGTTGGGGACCAGACCCAGGGTGTCGATGGTCAGGTCGATGCCCTTGGCCGCGATCTCGCGGGCCACCTGGCACGGGTCGAGCGGCTGGCAGGTGTCCTCGCCGTCGCTGATCAGCACGATGCGACGGGTGCCCTCACCGCCCTGGAGGTCGTCGGCCGCCTTGAGCAGGGCCGGGCCTATCGGGGTCCAGCCGGTCGGGCTGAGGGTCGCGACCGCGGTCTTGGCCTCGGTGCGGTCGAGCGTCCCGACCGGGTAGAGCTGGGCCGTGTCCTTGCAGCCGGTCTTGCGGTCGTCCCCCGGGTAGTTGGCGCCGAGGGTGCGGATACCGAGCTGGACCTCCTCCGGAGTCGCGTCGAGCACTTCGTTGAACGCCTGCTTCGCCGCGGACATCCGCGACTCGCCGTCGATGTCCCGGGCCCGCATCGAACCGCTGACGTCCAGCAGGAGTTCGACCTTGGGCGCGGTCGCCGTCGTTTCGTCGGCGACCGCGCCGGCCGGGTAGGCGATCCCGGCGGCCAGGAAGGCGAGCAGGGCGCAGACGCCCGCCGCCAGCCGTTGTCTTGTGATCATCGGCGGATCCTATTGATCAAAGGTGCCGCTCGTAAAAACGAGAGGTGTCCCGCGTCAGGACGCGCCGGGTCCGGAGAGCGGGTTGGGAAGCCGAGTCCACAGGTCACCGGGGGTCTCCGGGGAGAGCCGCATCAACGTCAGCGCCTTGACGGGGAGCGGCTCGCCGAGGAGCGCGGCGAGGTCCGCGGTGCGCGGGAGATCCGCCGCGACGCCTTCAAGCGCCTCGCGCAGCGCGGTCGTCGAACCCGCCGTCGCGCCCAGCGCGCCGCCGACGAGGGACCCGAAGAGCTTGCGGCGCAGGGCGGTGACGTCGTCCGTCACGATGCGCCCGGACAGTGGCGGGACCGGGACGCCGTGCCGGCCCAGCCGGACCGGACTCACCCGGATGTCGGCCAGGTCGCGGTAGACGAGCCGGACGGGGGAGCCCGCGCGGTCGAGGACCACGAGCAGGTTCTGGCCGTGTGCCTCCAGGGCCACCCCGAGCTCCAGCAGCCGCAGCCCCACCGTGAGGACGAGACGGGTGAACTCGGCCAGCCAGGACGGCTTCCCGGGCAGCCCCGTCAGCGGAAGCGCGGCCACCGGGACACAGCGCTCGCCGTCGCCCGCGTACTCGTCCGGCGACTCCCGCACCACCGCCGCGAGATCGGGGGAACCGGCGGTCGCCGCGCCGAGGGTGCGGGTGATGTGCAACGGCGCGTCCAGACGGGCCGCCATCTCCTCCATGAACGCCGAGACCGTGTCCGCCGTCCGCACCGAGTACACCGAGATGTCCCGCACCGACGAGGTCAGCCGGGCGCTCAGCGCCGTCTTCACATGCGGCCCGTCCGGCACCGCGAGCGTGCGCAGCGACATCAACGGGCGCCCGGCGAAACCCTCCTGGACCGGTGCGTCCAGTACATGGGCGACCTGCCAGGGATGCACCGGAATCAGCGTCCGCTCCCCGTCCCGGAGCCACTTCGGCCACTCGCCCGTGACGAGCGCGTCGTCCACCGCCGCCAGGCCCAGCCGCACCGACGTCCGGTGCTCGGGTCCGTACGCGAGCTGCTCGGCCACCGAGAACCCCGGCCGCGCACGGCAGTTGGGGTGATACGGATGCCCGTCGACGATCCGCTGCTCCCACGCCCAGCTCGCCTCGGACGGCCCGGGTGCCTCGTCCGGCCGCCGGTCGGCCCGTGACAGCGCCAAGGAGGCCACACTGTCGGCGAGTTCGGCCGAGAAGGCACCCCCGTGCGGCACGCCGAGGGCGTCGACGAGGACGTCCGGGCGGTCGTACACCCGCTCACCGAGCCGCACTTCGCTCACGTAGGCGGCCGTGGAGTACGGGTCGGGGAGGGGGCCGCGCAGCCGGCGGCCGTCCGTCAGACGGAGGGTCAGGCCCTCACCGTCCGTGTCACGGCGGGCGATCCACGGCAGCGGCTCGCAGGCCAGCGCACGCCACAGCCGGGTCAGTACGGCGGCCCGTGCCCCGGGCAGCGCCTCCGCGTACGGCGCCGACAGCCCGGGACGTACGACACTCAGCTCCTCGGCGAACGCGGCCTCGGTGTCGGGCGGGGAGGGACGGGGCACAGGCGGGCTCCTTGCGTACGGGGACTGCGTCGTGATCGTCCGCCGCGGCGGACATACTGATCACCAGTGCACCGTATGAATCGAATGGACCGGATGGATCGCGTGGACTTCAAGCCGACCGTGTTCCCCCAGCTCACCGCTGGCGACATGGACGCGGCCGCCGACGCGTACGCCGCCGCGCCGTTGCTGAATTGTCTCCTCCGCGAACTCGCCGACCCCACGGGGGAACCGGGCGTGTTCCGGCTGCGCGCGAGCGGCCGGGAACTGCGCGTACGCGGCACGCGGCGCCCCTTCGCACCCGAACTGCGCGCCGACGGAGCCCGCCGGCGGCTCACCCACCCGGAGCTGATCGCACTCGCCGCCGGAGAACTGCGCGAGTTCACCGGCGTGGACAACACCGGGCTGCCCGCGGAGATGACCGACAGCCGGGACGTGGTCGCGGCCCTCCTGCGCGCCCGCGCCCGCACGACACCCCCCGAGGACCCGTATCTGCGGTCCGAACAGTCCCTGATCATGGGGCACCCGTACCACCCGGCACCCAAGACCCGCGGCGGCGGCCCGGCCTCCGGCTGGCTGCCGTACGCGCCCGAGGCGTACACCCGCTTCCCGCTGGAACTGCTCGCCGTGCGGGAGGACGCGGTCGTCGAGGAGGGCGACACACGGGCCCTCGACGCGCTGGGCCGGGCCCCGGCGGGCTACCGGCTGCTCCCCGCCCACCCCTGGCAGTTGACGCTGACCGGGTCGATCCCGGCGATCCGGGACGCCTTCGCCGACGGCCGTCTCCTGCGCCTCGGACCGACGGCCCGCCCGCTGTGGCCGACGGCCGCGATCCGCACCCTCTACGCCCCCGAGGACGACCTGTTCGTCAAGTTCAGCCTCGACGTCCGCATCACCAACGACATCCGCCGGCTGTGGCGGCACGACCTCCTGAAGATGCGGGCCACCGACGCGGCCACCGCCGCCGCGTTCGCCGCGCAGGACGGTCCCGCCGCCTGGCTCGGCGACCGCGGCTACCGCACCGCCGGCTTCGCCTTCGAGGAACTCGCCGTCCTGGTCCGCGACGGACTGCGCCCGCACCTCCTCCCCGGCGCCACCCCGCTGCTCGCCGCCGCCCTGGTCGAGGGCTTCGAGGGCAGCCCGCTGGACCGGCTCACCGACCCGGCGGACTGGTGGCACGCGTACCTCCGTCACACCGTGCCCCCGGTGCTGGAGGCGTTCGCCCGCCACGGGGTCGTCGTCGAGGCGCATCTGCAGAACACGCTGGTGGCCGTGGACGGGGACGGCATGCCCGTCCAGGCCCTGTACCGGGACGCGGAGGGCGTGAAACTGCTGCCGGAGGTGACCCGCGCGGCCGGCTGGGAACGGCTCGTCTACTGCCTGGTCGTCAACCACCTCTCCGAACTCGCCGCCCTCCTCGCCGAACGCTTCCCCGGCACGGACCCCTGGCCCGCCGTCCGCGGCGAACTCCGCCACTGCGGCGCGGACCACGACCTCCCCGAGGTCGCCGCCCTGCTCACCTCACCCACTCTCCCGGGCAAGACCAATCTGCTGCTCCGCTGGACATCCGCGGACGGCGCCGCCGCCCGCTACGTCCCGCTGCCGAACCCGCTGGCCGGGACCTGACACCCGCGGCCCCGACCGGGCCGTTCCGGGGTGGGCGTGCGCGGCCGCCGGCGAGTGGCCGTGCTCGCGGCGGTCGCCGCCCCTCGCCGATGATGACGCGCGGTTACTATGGTCACTCCATGCCGGATACCTGGAGCAAGGGGCCCACCGTCGCCGACGGGGCGACCGGAAGGCAGGCTGAAGACTCGGATGGCCTGGGAAAATGCTGAATGACGTCACCGTGACCCGCTACCTCGCGCCCCTGCGCGAGGGCGGCTCGTTGCCGGGACTCGTCGAGGCCGACGACCTGGGGACCTACGTCGTGAAGTTCACGGGGGCCGCCCAGGGTCACAAGGCGCTGGTCGCCGAGATCATCGTCGGTGAGCTGGCCCGGGCCCTCGGCCTGCGCTTCCCCGAACTGGTCCTCGTCCACTTCGACCCGGCCTCCGGCGAGCACGAACCCCATCAGGAGGTCCAGGACCTGCTCCGGGCCAGCGCCGGACTCAACCTCGGCATGGACTACCTGCCGGGCGCGAAGGACTTCACCCCCGAGGTCGCGCGGACGTTCCCGGTCGACCCGCTGGAGGCGGGCAAGGTGATCTGGCTGGACGCCCTCACGGTCAACGTGGACCGGACGGTGCACAGTTCGAACCTGATGATCTGGCCCACCCTCGGCATCGCGCCGCCCCGCCTGTGGCTGATCGACCACGGCGCCGCCCTCGTCTTCCACCACCGCTGGGACGCCTCGGCGCCGGAGAAGGCGTACGACTTCAGGAGCCACGCGCTCGGTGGCCACGGCCCGGACACCCGCGCGGCCGACGCCGAACTGGCGCCGAAGGTCACCGAGGAACTCCTGCGCACGGTCCTGGCGCAGGTGCCCGACGCCTGGCTCATGGACGAGCCGGGCTTCGCGAGCCCCGACGCGGTCCGCGAGGCCTACGTCGGCTACCTCGTCGCCCGTGTCCGCGCCTCCGCCGCCTGGCTCCCCACGGACTTCCCGAGCCGCGAACAGCTCGCGGCCGAGGACGCCGACCGCGCGGAGCGGACCCAGCGGGGCCGCCCGGACTGGCTCAAGCGCGTCCCCGACCTGCACGGCAAACCGGCGGCGGAACAGGATTGGTCGGTGCATCTGGGATGACGGACGTCCAGCGGGTCCAGATCGAGTACTGCACCCAGTGCCGCTGGCTGCCCCGCGCGGCCTGGCTGGCCCAGGAACTGCTCACCACCTTCGAGGCGGAGCTCGACGAACTGTCCCTGAAGCCCGGCACCGGCGGGGTCTTCGTCGTCCGGGTCAACGACGAGGTGATCTGGGACCGCCGCGAACAGGGCTTCCCCGAGCCCACCGCGGTCAAGCGCCTGGTGCGCGACCGAGTGGCCCCGGAGAGATCCCTGGGCCACTCGGACCGTACGGCGGACGGGGTGGACGGGGCGGACGGGGCGGGCGCGGCGGAGTGAGCCGGGTCAGCCGGTGAGCTGCTCGTAGGCGGGCAGGGTGAGGAAGTCCGCGTAGTCCTCGTCCAGCGCGACCTTCAGCAGCAGGTCGTGCGCCTGCTGCCAGCGGCCGGCCGCGAAGGTCTCCTCACCGATCTCGGCGCGGATGTCCGCGAGTTCCCGCGCGGCGATCTCGCGGGCCAGCTCCGGGGTGGCCGCCACGGTCCCGCCGTCGTGCTCGAAGACGACACCCGCGTTGATCCACTGCCAGATCTGCGAGCGCGAGATCTCGGCGGTGGCGGCGTCCTCCATGAGGTTGAAGATGGCGACCGCGCCCAGGCCGCGCAACCAGGCCTCGATGTAACGGATGCCGACCTGCACGGCGTTGACCAGACCGGCGTACGTGGGCCGCGCGTCGAGCGAGTCGACGGCGATGAGGTCTCCGGCCGCGACCGACACGTCCTCGCGCAGCCGGTCCTTCTGGTTCGGCCGGTCGCCGAGGACGGCGTCGAAGGAGGCCAGCGCGATGGGGACGAGGTCGGGGTGGGCTACCCACGAGCCGTCGAAGCCGTCGCCCGCCTCACGGTCCTTGTCGGCCTTGACCTTCTCGAAGGCGACCTTGTTGACCTCCTCGTCGCGCCGCGAGGGGATGAACGCGGCCATGCCGCCGATCGCGTGGGCGCCGCGCCGGTGGCAGGTGCGGACGAGGAGTTCGGTGTACGCCCGCATGAACGGGGCCGTCATCGTCACCGCGTTGCGGTCCGGAAGGACGAACTTGGTCCCGCCGTCACGGAAGTTCTTGACGATGGAGAAGAGGTAGTCCCAGCGGCCCGCGTTCAATCCGGAGGCGTGGTCGCGGAGTTCGTAGAGGATCTCGTCCATCTCGTACGCGGCCGTGATCGTCTCGATCAGGACGGTCGCCCGGACCGAGCCCTGCGGGACGCCGACGTAGTCCTGCGCGAAGACGAACACGTCGTTCCACAGGCGGGCTTCGAGGTGGGACTCGGTCTTGGGCAGATAGAAGTACGGGCCCTTGCCGAGGTCGAGCAGCCGCCGCGCGTTGTGGAAGAAGTAGAGACCGAAGTCGACGAGCGCGCCGGGCACGGGCGTGCCGTCGGCGGCGACGAGGTGACGCTCGTTCAGATGCCAGCCGCGCGGCCGCATCACGACGGTCGCGAGTTCGGCGTCCGGCCGGAGGGCGTACGACTTTCCGGAGCCCGCGTCGGTGAAGTCGATGCTCCGGGTGTAGGCGTCGATCAGATTGAGCTGACCGGTGACCACGTTCTCCCAGGTGGGCGCCGAGGCGTCCTCGAAGTCCGCGAGCCAGACGCGGGCGCCGGAGTTCAGGGCGTTGATGGTCATCTTGCGGTCGGTGGGGCCGGTGATCTCGACCCGGCGGTCCTCCAGCGCGGCCGGCGCCGGGGCCACCTTCCAGGAGTCGTCCGCGCGGATCGCGGCGGTCTCCGGGAGGAAGTCGAGCGTGGAGGTGCGGGCGATCTCGGCGCGCCGCTCCGCGCGGCGGGCGAGGAGCTCGTCACGCCGGTGCGTGAACAGCCGGTGCAGCTCGGCCACGAAGGCGAGGGCCGCTTCGGTGAGGACCTCCTCCTGCCGGGGCAGGGGCTCGGCGTCGACGATGGCCAGCGGGGACGGCGCTGGTGCGGACATGAGCTGTCACTCCTTCAGCGAGCTGCGTGCGGGCGAGCCGGTCGTGGCGATCCGCGTACGGGGCCTGCGGGCGCGCCGCATGCCGGTCGGACGAGCGAATCACGGAAGGCGTCACCGCGCCTGGCACCCGGTGCCGCGGCCCACGCGGGCCGGGCCGGGCGCCTTCGGCGGGGCGAGGCGCTTCTGATCAGTGGATACTAATTTCCTCATGGTGGAAGTTCAATGATTTGTTGATGTCGAGATTCTCCAGGTCGACGGGAGGTGGCGCTCGGTGCCACCCCGTTCACTCAAGGTGGACCAGGTCGGCCTCCGTGTCGATGTCGTACGCCCGTGCCACGTCCCCGCACTCGACGAGGACGAGGGTGTCCGCGTGGGCCTTCAGATAGGCCCGCGCCCCCCGGTCGCCGGTGGCGGCCGCCGCGATCCCGGCCCAGTGACCGGCCCCGAACAGCACCGGATGGCCGCGTTCACCGTCGTACGCCGCCGCGGCGAGCGTCAGCGGGGAGGCGTACGCGGCCAGCACCCGGGCCACCGCCTCCCGGCCGATCCCCGGCTGGTCGACCAGCGACACCAGCGCGGCCCGCGCCCCCGAGTCCGCCAGCGAGTCGAGCCCGGCCCGCAGCGAGGAGCCCATGCCCTCCTCCCAGCGGGGGTTGTCCACGAGGACGCACCCGGCCAGCGACGCCTGATCCCGTACGGCGTCGGCCCGGGCGCCGAGCACGACATGGACGCGGGCGCAGCCGCCGGCCCGCAGCTCCTCCACCGCGTGCTCGACGAGGGGCCTTCCCCGGTGGGTCAGCAGCGCCTTGGGGCGGCCCCCGAGACGCCGTCCGCCTCCGGCGGCCAGCACCAGCCCCGCCACCTCGCCCTTGTTCTCCGTCATGACCCCTGCATACCCGACCCGGCCAGGGCATGCCCCGGAACCCCGGCCGTCACCGCGGTGTCCCCAGGCTGAATTTCGGTCCGCGCAGTGGCGCCCGGCGCACCGGGTGGCGTTTACTGGCCCGCGTCCCCCGGCGCCCGACCACCGCCACGGGGGCTGAAGCCGACATGGGCGGGACCGACGCACAACAGCGTGCGCGAGGGGGAGTGCTGTGTTGCGGAGCTTGGGGCAGAGACCGGTGACGGGCAGCGACGAGGATCCGAGGGTGGCGGGGTTGCGTACCGCCGTCGCCCGGCTGCGCCGTGAACTCGCCGTCCATCCGGTCGAGTTCCCCGACCGGGGCATCGCCGAGGACGAGCTCGCGTCCCTCGCCGCGATGGCCGCCGGAGGCATGCCGGAGATTCCCCGGCTGCGCCGCTCGCTCCTCCTGGTCGCGGGCGCGATCGGCTCGGTGAGCGCACTCGCCACCCGCCTCGCCGACGTCCGCAGCGCGGTCGAACTCTTCGGAGAACCCCCGCACCGAACCCGCCTCTGAGCCGCAGGACGGCTCTAGCGCCCTCTGCGGATGACACCCCGCTCAGTGGCCGCCGCCACGGCCGATGTGCGGGAGTCCACGCCCAACTTCGCGTAGATGTGCACCAGATGGGACTTCACGGTCGCCTGGCTCAGGAACAGCTCCTTGCTGATCCGCTGGTTCGAGAGACCGTCCTTGACCAGTTCGAGCACCTCGAGTTCACGACGGCTGAGGGCCGCGGCCGGAGTGCGCATGCGGTCCATGAGCCGGTCGGCGACCTTCGGGGCGAGCGCCGAGTGACCCGAGGCGGCGGTGCGCACGGCGGCGGACAGCTCCTCGGGAGGGGCGTCCTTGAGGAGGTAGCCACAGGCGCCCGCCTCGACCGCGGCCAGGATGTCCGCGTCGGTGTCGTACGTGGTCAGGACGAGGACCCGGGGTGCGCCCGGGCGTGCCGCGATGGCCGCCGTGGCCTCCGCCCCGTGCATCCCGGCACCGAACTGGAGGTCCATGAGGACCACGTCCACACCGCCCGCCCCGGCCCGCTCCACCGCGTCCTCCGCCGTCGCCGCCTCCGCGACGATCTCGAAGTCCGGTTCCGCGGACAGCACCGCGCGCAGTCCGGCGCGGACGACGGGGTGGTCGTCCGCGAGCAGCAGTCGGACGGTCATACCCGGCTCCCCACGGCGCGTCGGTCCGCGTCGGCCGGCTCCCCGGCGGCGGGGACGGGCAGCGGCAGGGTGACCGCCACCGCCGTGCCCTGACCGGGAGCCGACTCGACGGTGAACGTCCCGCCCAGCGACCGAGCGCGCGAACGCATCGCGGGCAGCCCGAAGCCCCCGTCCGTCGTGTCTCCGCCGACGACGTCCGCGTCGGCGGTGTGTCCGTCCGCCGCGCCCCCGTCTGCCGCGCCCCCGTCCGCGGTGTCCCCGTCCGGGTGGTCCCGGTCCGGACGGTCCCGGTCCGGACGGTCCCGGTCCGGCCGTACGCCGCCGGGGGTGAAGCCGGTGCCGTCGTCCACCACGTCCAGCGCGACCGAGGTGTCCATGCAGCTGAGCGTGATCTCCACGCGATCCGCGTGCGCGTGGCGCAGCGAGTTGCCGAGCGCCGACTGGGCGATCCGCAGCAGGGCCACCTCGTACGGGGTCGGAAGCCCGGCCGGCGTGCCGCTCACCGAGAAGCGGACCTTCGGCGTGTCCACGGCGGCCGACCGGCACAGCCGCTCCAGCGCGGCGGCCAGCGAGCCGCGCTCCAGATCGGGAGGGGTGAGCGCGCGGACGAAGCGGCGGGCTTCGGCGAGGTTGTCCTGCGCGGTCGCGCGGGCCTGCTCCACATGCGGGGCGGCGGGGGAGTCCGCGGGCAGCAGCCGCTGGGCGGCCCGCATCAGGAGTTGGATGCTGGACAGGCCCTGGGCGAGCGTGTCGTGGATCTCCCGGGCCAGGCGCTCCCGCTCGGCCAGCGTGCCCGCGGCGCGTTCGGCCTCGGCCAGCTCGGCGCGGGTGGTGATCAGCTCCTCGATCAGCTCGCGGCGGCGCTCACTCTCCCGGTACAGCGCCTCGTACCCGAGGACCGTGGCGACCGCGACCCCCGCCCCGAGCAGCGGGCCGATGAACGCGCCGGGGGTGAGGGGCGCGCCGTGCGCCACGAAACTCGCGACGGCCGCCCCGGCGGTCAGGACGACCGCGGGCAGGCTCCAGCGCACAGGCAGCAGGTGAAGTTGCAGGAAGTAGAGCGGGAAAGCGGCCCACAGCCCGTCCGGGGAGAGCGCGACGAGCGCCAGCCAGCTCGCGCCGAGGGCGGCCACCCACAGCGCGGCCGCACGCCGTGAGCGGTGCACCGCGGGGGAGACCGCGCCCGCCACGAGCACCACGCCCGTCACCAGGACCGACAGGACGACAGCCGTCGGGTGCCCGGTGTCCCCGGAGCGGACGGCGGCCAGCAGGAGGAGACCGGCGAGCAGGACGTACAGGCACAGCCGCAGGACGGCGAGGACGGGGGAGTGGCGGGGGACATTCATGGTCGTTCCAGGGTAGGCGGGACAGGGCCCGCCCCGGTCAACCGAAAGGTTGAAAGCGGGCCGCTCCCTTCGTCGGCGCCGCCTCCCTCCCCGGTCCGTGAGCAGGCGTTCCTCCGGTTCCGCCCGGTGCCTCTCCCGGCGGTTCCGACACCCCTCCTTCGGCCCGGCCGAAGCATGCGGCGGCGCGATGCCCCGGACCGGGTGCGGGCGGCAGGCTCGGAGCATGTTCGTCGCATGGAGAGACCTACGGTTCGCCAAGGGGCGGTTCGCCCTGATGGGAGCCGTCGTCGTACTGATCACCCTGCTCGTGGGCCTGCTGTCCGGGCTGACCGCCGGGCTCGCCGAGGAGAACACCTCGGCGGTCACCGCCCTGCCCGCCGACCACCTCGCCTTCGCCGCGCCGGCCGCCGGACAGCCGGTGTCCTTCACCGGCACCCCGATGCCGGCCCACGCCCGGGAGACCTGGGCCGGGCGGCCCGGCGTCACCTCGGCCGAGCCGATCGGCATCCGCACCCTGAACGCCTCCGCCGGGGACCGTACGGCCGCGGTGTCGTCCTTCGCCGTACGGCCGGGCTCGGGCATCGCTCCGGCGGGAGTCGCCCCCGGGCGCGCCGTGCTGTCCGAGAAGGCCGCCGCGGCACTCGGCGTGGGGCGAGGGGACCGGGTGGTGCTCGGCGGCGCCGGGCTGACCGTCGCCGCCGTGGCCGGCCATGCCTCGTACAGCCACACCCCCGTCGTGTGGACCGAGCTCTCCGGTCCGGCGACCGTGCTCGCCCTGTGCACCGACGGAGCCGATCTGCGGGCGGGCGACCGCGCCGCGGGCACGAAGACGTTCACGAGAGGCGAGGCCCTCACCGCCATCGGCTCCTACCGCGCCGAGAACGGCTCGCTCCAGCTCATGCGCGGATTCCTCTTCGTCATCTCGGCGCTCGTCACCGGGGCGTTCTTCACGGTCTGGACGATCCAGCGGTCGCCCGACATCGCGGTCCTCAAAGCCCTGGGCGCCTCCACGCCGTACCTCCTGCGCGACGCGCTGGGCCAGGCCGTCGTCATGCTCACCGCCGGGACGCTGCTCGGCAGCGGGCTCGCGGCCGGAGCCGGCGCACTCGTGCGGGGCGGCGACGTGCCGTACGCCCTGGACGTCACGACCGTGCTCGGACCCGCCGCCGTGACGATCGCGCTCGGGGCACTCGGCGCGGGACTCGCCGTCCGCCGGGTCACGGCCGTGGACCCCCTGACCGCTCTGGCGGGCGCCCGATGAGGACCCCGGCCGGGCTCACCGGCGGGCCCGCGCCCCTTCGCATGATCCAAACGGCGGGCCCCGGGCCCCGGACCGACCGAACCGACGCACAGGAGAGTGCCGCGTGAGCCTGACCCTCGACGACATCACCCTCACCTACCCCGACGGCGACGGCCGTCTGACCGCTCTGGACGGCGTCGGCCTGCGAGTGCCGGCCGGCACGACGACGGCCGTCGTCGGTCCCTCCGGATCCGGCAAGTCCAGCCTCCTCGCGGTCGCCGCGACCCTGGCCGCCCCGGACCGCGGGCGCGTTCTCGTCGGCGGTACGGAGACGGGGGCGCTGACCTCCGCCGAGCGGGCCGTCCTGCGGCGGCGCGAGATCGGCATCGTGTTCCAGCAGCCCAACCTGCTGCCCTCGCTGACCGCGCTGGAACAGCTCCAGGTGATGGGCCACCTGGACGGACGCCGTCAAGTGACCCGGCGCGCACGGGAGTTGCTCGCCGAGGTGGGGCTCGGTGACCTGGCGCACCGGCGTCCGCACCAGTTGTCCGGCGGTCAGCGCCAGCGCGTGAACATCGCCCGCGCGCTGGTCAACGAGCCCTCGGTGCTGCTGGTCGACGAGCCGACCAGCGCCCTCGACCAGGAGCGGGGGACGGCGGTGCTCGACCTGTTGCTGCGGCTCACCCGTGAACGTGCGACGGCGACCGTCCTCGTGACGCACGACCGCGCCCGCCTCGGCGAGACGGACGCGGTACGGGAGATGAGGGACGGGCGCCTGGGGGCGCCGGTCGCGCTGTCGGGGGCAGGGTGACTCGGCCACGGTGTCGGGGACGGAGTGAACCTGTCATGGTGTCGGGGGCGGATGGCTCGGCCGCGGCGCCAGGGACGGGGTGACCTGTCGTGGTGTCGGGGCGCGGTGACCCGGACGTGATGTGTGGGGGCGGTGGTCCGGACGCGACGCCGGGGGCGAAGCGACTCGGCGGAGGCGCCAGGGACGGAGTGACCTGGACGCGGCGCCGGGTGCGGAGTGATCCGGACGGGGGCGGTGTCCGGGTCAGCCGATGCCCGGGCCCGAGCTGGCCAGGGCCTCCGACAGCTCCACCGCGACCTGCTGGAGCACCGGCACGATCTTCTCGGTGGCGGCCTCGGTGACCCGGCCGGCCGGGCCGGAGATCGAGATCGCGGCCGCCGTCGGGGAGTCGGGGACCAGGACCGCCAGGCAGCGGACGCCGATCTCCTGCTCGTTGTCGTCGATCGCGTAACCGGTGCGGCGCACCTCGTCGAGCGCCGCGAGGAAGCCGTCCGCAGTGGTGATCGTCTTCTCCGTCGCGGCGGGCATGCCGGTACGGGCGAGCAGCGCGCGCACCTCGTCGTCCGGGGTGTGGGCCAGCAGCGCCTTGCCGACACCCGTCGAGTGCGGGAGCACCCGGCGGCCCACTTCGGTGAACATGCGCATCGAGTGCTTGGACGGCACCTGGGCGACGTAGACGATCTCGTCCCCGTCGAGCAGCGCCATGTTCGCGGTCTCGCCGGTCTCCTCCACCAGACGCGCCAGATAGGGGCGGGCCCAGGTGCCGAGCAGCCGGGAGGCGGACTCGCCGAGGCGGATCAGCCGGGGGCCGAGGGCGTACCGGCGGTTGGCCTGCTGCCGTACGTATCCGCAGGCCACGAGGGTGCGCATCAGCCGGTGAATGGTGGGCAGCGGCAGCCCGCTGCTCGCGGAGAGCTCGCTCAGACCGACCTCGCCCCCGGCGTCCGCCATGCGCTCCAGCAGATCGAAGGCGCGCTCGAGGGACTGGACGCCGCCACTGGAAGCGGACGATCTGGGGTCGGTGGTGCTGGCGCTGGACGGCGGCACGGCGGCGGTCCTTTCGGGGCGCGGTATCGAGCGGGGTGACCCGAAGACTCTCGAAGGGGGCGGCGGCGGGTGGCGGGCAGGCAGAAGCGCAGCCTACCCGGCAGCCGACGGGCCACCGGGTAGGGTAAGCCACCTTCTGTATGACGGAATAAAGATTCTGCTATGCGGAAAATGCTCGCTCGGGGCGCAGCGGAGGCGGATGCCGGCCGGGCCGGGGGAAGCTGGAGGAATGAGCCCTTGACGGGGCGGAGGTCGGGGTGAAGACTTCTTCAACAGAAAGTTGAATTCCGTTACGCGGAAGCAACCCGGTGGCAACGGAAGTCGACGGCGGCGGAGAGAGGGGTCCGGGTGTCCGATGCCGAACTGGTGCTGCGCTCGACGCGCGTCATCACGCCCGAGGGGACGCGCGCCGCTTCGGTCGCGGTCGCCGCGGGGACGATCACGGCGGTGCTGCCGTACGACGCCGAGGTGCCGTCCGGCGCCCGGCTCGAGGACCTCGGTGACGACGTCCTGCTGCCCGGGCTCGTCGACACCCACGTCCATGTGAACGACCCCGGCCGCACCGAGTGGGAGGGTTTCTGGACCGCGACCCGCGCCGCGGCCGCCGGTGGCATCACGACCCTGATCGACATGCCGCTCAACTCCCTCCCGCCGACGACGACGGTCGACCACCTCCGTACGAAACAGGACGTCGCCCGCTCCAAGGCGCACATCGACGTCGGCTTCTGGGGCGGCGCGCTGCCCGGCAACGTCAAGGATCTCCAACCCCTCCACGAGGCGGGGGTGTTCGGGTTCAAGGCGTTCCTTTCACCGTCCGGGGTCGAGGAGTTCCCCGAACTCGATCAGGACGAGCTCGCCCGGTCCCTCGCCGAGATCGCCGGCTTCGGCGGCCTGCTGATCGTGCACGCCGAGGACCCGCACCACCTGGCCGCCGCCCCGCAGAAGGGCGGCCGCAAGTACGCCGATTTCCTGGCCTCGCGCCCCCGGGACGCCGAGGACACCGCCATCGAGAGCCTGGTCGCGCAGGCCGGGCGTCTCGACGCGCGGGTGCACGTGCTGCACCTGTCGTCGAGCGACGCGCTCCCGCTGATCGCCGCGGCCAAGGCGGACGGCGTCCGGCTCACGGTGGAGACCTGCCCGCACTACCTCACCCTGACCGCCGAGGAAGTCCCGGACGGTGCCAGCGAGTTCAAGTGCTGTCCGCCCATCCGCGAGGCCGCCAACCAGGACCTGCTGTGGCGGGCGCTGGCCGACGGCACCATCGACTGCGTGGTCACCGACCACTCCCCGTCGACCGCCGACCTCAAGACGGACGACTTCGCGACCGCGTGGGGCGGCATCTCCGGACTCCAGTTGAGCCTCGCCGCCGTGTGGACCGAGGCGCGCGGACGCGGCCACGGCCTGGAGGACGTGGTCCGCTGGATGTCCTCCCGCACGGCCGAACTGGTCGGCCTGGGCGGCAGGAAGGGCGCCATCGCCGCGGGCCACGACGCCGACTTCGCGGTGTTCGCCCCCGACGAGACCTTCACCGTCGACCCCGCCGCGCTCCAGCATCGCAACCGGGTGACGGCGTACGCGGGCAGGACCCTCGACGGCGTCGTGAGGTCGACCTGGCTGCGCGGCGAACGCGTCTTCGCGGACGGCGAGTTCACCGATCCGCGGGGTCACCTCCTGACCCGTACGACCTGACCCCCCACCCCGCCCGAACCCCAGCCTCGACCCGACCCGATCCTCCCGCCCCGACCGATCCTCCAGCCCCGACCCGATCCTCCCGCCCCGCGGCGGCCCGACTCCCGAAAGGAACCCCTGATCACCGTGACGGCGACCCAGAGCTTCACCGGAGACGCGCACCCCTACGGCGGCGGTGACCCGTACGCGGACTACCGCACCGCCGACTTCCCCTTCACCCGGTACGCCAACCTGGCGGACCGGCAGCTCGGCGCGGGTGTGGTCGCCGCCAACGACGAGTTCTTCGCCCAGCGCGAGAACCTTCTCGTGGCCGGGCCCGCCGAGTTCGACCCCGAGCACTTCGGTCACAAGGGCAAGGTCATGGACGGCTGGGAGACCCGGCGGCGCCGCGGTGCCTCCGCCGAGCACCCGTGGCCGGCCGCCGAGGACCACGACTGGGCCCTGGTGCGGCTCGGCGCCCCCGGTGTGATCCGCGGGATCGTCGTCGACACCGCCCACTTCCGCGGCAACTATCCGCAGGCGGTGTCGGTCGAGGGCGCCTCGGTGCCCGGTTCGCCCTCACCCGAGGAACTCCTGGCGGACGAGGTGAAGTGGACGACCCTGGTACCACGCACACCGGTCGGCGGTCACGCCGCCAACGGATTCGCCGTCTCCGTCGAGCAGCGCTTCACCCACCTGCGGGTCAACCAGCATCCCGACGGGGGCATCGCGCGACTGCGGGTGTACGGCGAGGTCGTGCCCGACCCGCGCTGGCTGTCCGCCCTCGGCACCTTCGACGTGGTCGCCCTGGAGAACGGCGGACAGGTCGAGGACGCCTCCGACCTCTTCTACTCACCGGCCACCAACACCATCCAGCCCGGCCGTTCACGCAAGATGGACGACGGCTGGGAGACCCGCAGGCGACGCGACGACGGCAACGACTGGATCCGCTACCGGCTCGTCGCCCGGTCCGAGATCCGCGCCGTCGAGATCGACACGGCGTACCTGAAGGGCAACAGCGCCGGATGGGCCTCGGTGTCGGTGCGCGACGGAGACGCGGGGGAGGGGGAGTGGACGGAGATCCTGCCCCGCACCCGGCTCCAGCCCGACACCAATCACCGCTTCACCCTCGCCGCACCCGCCGTCGCCACGCACGCGCGCGTGGACATCTTCCCGGACGGCGGCATCTCCCGCCTGCGCCTCTTCGGCTCCCTGACGGAGGAGGGGGCGTCCCGCCTGGCGGCACGCCACCAGGAACTGGGCGGCTGAGCCGCCCAGTTCCGCAGCCGGGCGAACCGTCACCGGGGCCTACGCGGGGGCCGTCCCGGAGAGGGCCCCCGCGCTGCGGTCACTGGCCCGCACCCTAGGCAAGGGGCCCCGCCAGGGGGCTCATCGCGTGCGCTGCCCCGGCAGAGGCCGCCCCCCCCGCACGGGCCCCTCGGCATGCGCTGCCCCTCGGCGTTGGCTGCCCCTCGGCCGGACTCGCTCCCACGGCCGGGGGTCCCCCCGACAGGGGCTGCCCTTTGTACGGAGCTGGTCCCCCGGCAGGGGATCTCCCCGGCATGGGCTGCCCCGCCCGCAAGGGCGCCCGCACCCGCGCTCCGGTCCTCACGCCGCGTGTCCGCCGTCCACCGCGAACTCCGCCCCCGTGACGTAGGCCGCCTCGCCGCCCGCCAGATACGCGACGATCGACGCGACCTCTTCGGCGGCGCCGAAGCGGCCCACGGCGGTCATCGCGCTCTGACCCGCCGCGTAGGGGCCGTTCGCCGGGTTCATGTCCGTGTCGACGGGGCCGGGATGGACGATGTTGGCGGTGATCCCGCGGTCGCCGAGTTCCCGCGCCAGTGCCTTGGTCAGGCCGATCAGCGCGGACTTGCTCATCGCGTAGAGCGTCCCTCCCGGACCGGGGACGCGCTGGGTCATGCAACTGCCGATCGTGACGATCCGCCCGCCGTCCCCGAGGTGCGGCGCGGCCGACCGGGAAGCCAGGAAGACCCCCCGGACATTCACGTCGAGCACCCGGTCCACGTCCGCCAGGGTCAGGGATGCGAGCGGACCCAGCACCCCCACCCCCGCGTTGTTGACGAGGACGTCGAGCCGCCCGAACTCCGCGACGACCCTGTCCGCCACCGTGCCGGCCTCCGCCGCGTCGGAGGCGTCCGCCCTCAGGGCGAGTCCCCTGCGCCCGAGCGCCTCGACACCCCGTACGACGTCCTCCGCGGCCTCCTTGCCGCTCACATAGGTGACGGCCACGTCCGCGCCCTCGCGGGCCAGCCGCAGCGCCGTCGCGGCCCCGATGCCCCGGCTCCCGCCGGTCACGAGGGCCACCTTGCCGTTCATGTCTCGCTGAGAAGTCATGGACCCATCCCAGCCGTTCGAGCCGTGTGGCGCTGGCGGCCAACGGACACCGACATCGGTGGATGACATGATGATCGACGACATAGGGCGACGGCGGAACGAGGAAGCCGGTGTGAATCCGGCGCGGTCCCGCCACTGTGACCGGTGACTGCGCTGCGGCAGGCCACCGCCCCGACCGGGGCGGGGAGGCGGAGCGTTCAAGGATCCGGGAGCCAGGAGACTCACGCGGTCGCCTCCTCGAGCGACACCGGGGCGGATCTCCCCGGGAGGGGAGTGGTGTGCCGTGCCCGAGACACCTTCGGAAGAGACACCGGGGGAGCCCGTGGTGGGCGGACCCGTTCCGTGCCGGGTCGTCGTGTGCCGGGACTGCTGCTGCGGCAGTCCCAAGGTGACCGGAGTGGATCACGCCGCACAGACCGCGCGGCTGCGCGCGGCGGTACCGGTGCGCGTCTCCGAGTGCCTCGACGTGTGCGACCAGGCCAACGTCATCGTCGTACAGCCGTCCGCCGCGGGCCGGGCCGCCGGCGCACGGCCCGTCTGGCTCGGACTCGTCAACGACCCCGACGCGACCGAGGACATCGTGGCCTGGGTGCGCGCCGGCGGTCCCGGACTGGCTCCGCCGCCGGACATCCTCGATCTGTACACCTTCACCCCACCGAGGCGCCCGGCGGATTCCTGAAGCCCGCGCACCTCACGTGGAACGACCGGCCCCGGGGCACCGAGCGTGACGTCCCGGGGCTTTCCGATGCCCTGTCAGGACGTAACAGGCCAAGGACGTTTGCGTCCAGCCGATCTCTCTTCCACCCCTCGTGACCTGCGGCGAAAGTAGTTCTTGCCACCGGGAGATCCGCCCGGGACGACCTCCACGGCTGCACCTGCAGGGCAGCCGGGCGGTCGGTGACGTGCCTTCGCCCGTTCGACTTCACACCGCAGGAGAGATCATGAAGTTCAGCCACGCCGTCCGCCGTACCACCGCAGCAGTCGCCGCCGTCGGCGCGATGTCCCTCGGCATGGTCGCGACCACCGCCGGCGCCGCGCACGCCGTCGCCTCGTGCTCCGGTGACGTGTCGGTGTACGGCACGCTGGCGGACGGACGGCTGACGTACACGCAGATCGCGCCGGACACGGGCAACCGCGTCAAGACGCTCATCGGCCCGAACCTCGGCTTCACGCCCAAGGCGATGGCGACGCTCAACTTCAACACGGTCCTGGTCACGTCCACCACCGGCGACCTCTACCGGGTCGACATCCAGACGAACAACACCTCCCTCGGGGTCGCGGGAGTCGTCAAGATCTGGGACGGCGGCTGGACCTTCGACAAGATGGTCTACGACGGAGCCGGACACCTCTACGGAACCGTCGACGGCCAGCTCCACCAGTACGTCGTCTCGCAGCCCAAGCCCGCGGGCTCGGCCCACATAGGCCAGCACGTCGTGATCGACACCGGCTTCGTCCTCAAGACGCTCGCCGCGGCCGGCGACGACCGCATCGTCGCCTCGACCGCGGACGGCCGGCTGCTCAGCTACAAGATCAACGGAGTGAACGACTGGGACCTCTCGGTCCTCAAGGCGAGCGGCTGGTCGGCGGTCGACTCGCTCTCCTCGCCGGGTGGCGGCCTCTACTACGGCCGCACCAACGGCGGCATGTACTGGTACTCCGACGCCGACCCGACCGACGGCGACGGCAGCGACGTCACCTACCACTCGGACGACCCGGTGGACGCCTCCGGCTGGACCCAGAGCCTGCTGTCGGCCTACGCGAACAACTGCGCCTACGTGCCGTCGGCGCCGCCGAAGTCCGTCCAGGGCGGCACCATCTACCGCAGCGAGGTCATGGACCGGGCCAAGAACTGGTACTCCCGCAACGTCCAGTACGACCAGGGCGCCTCCGCCGTGGACGTCGATGGCGACCACTCCTACCGCACCGACTGCTCCGGCTTCGTCTCCATGGCCTGGCACCTCACCAACTCCCTGACGACCGAGACGCTTCCCAGCGCGAGCACGCAGATCAGCAAGGCCGACCTCCTGCCCGGTGACGCGCTGAACGACTACTCCGAGCACGCCGTCATCTTCGCGGGCTGGAAGAACCAGGACACGGGCACCTTCTACTACTACTCCGAGAGCAGCCCGGCGACGGACATGAACTACTCGACCGCGAACATCAACAGCGGTGACATCAGCGGCCACCCGGCCTCGGACTACGTCGCCCTGCGCTACAAGAAGATCGCCTGACGCCCCACCCGACGCCTCGAAGGCCCCGCCGATCCCCGGCGGGGCCTTCGGGCGTCCGTACGCCCCACGCCCTTGGGGATGTCCGTCCTGGCCGTGCTCCGGCCCACGCCGAAAAGGGCGGCGCCTCCTCGGGTCGAGGGGGCGCCGCCCTTTCAGGTCGACGGGACGCGGCCGCTGCGCGTGGCTGTGGGACGCGGCGGGCGGCCTACTGCCAGCCGGCGTCGGCCGGAGCGACCTGCCAGCCGGCGTCCGTCGGAGCGACCTGCCAGCCGGCGTCCGTCGGAGCGACCTGCCAGCCGGCGTCGGAGGCGAGAACGGAGGAGGCCGGAACCGCGTCCGCCGTGGACCGGTGCGTGACCACCGGGGCGGCGAGAGCCGCGGCGACGACGAGGGAGGAGACCGCGGCGGCCTTGGCGATGCGGGTACGAAGCATGGCTGTTTCCGTTCCTTCCGGGACGAGATGCGGTGTCCGGCCTGCCGTCGCGCCCCGCGGTGGCGCTCTGCTCGGCCGGTGACTCATAGGTTCGTCGCGGCTCAGGCCAGAGGAAAGGGTTCACGGATGGACGGAAGCGGCCTTGGACCGATGCGTCCACGGGGGCCGCTTCAGTCCACCGTCTGCGGTTCGAAGGCCAGAGGCATCAGCGGCACTCCGGCGCCGGTCGGCCGCGCCGCTGCCAACTGCGGTACGGCGCGCAGCAGTCGACGGGTGGCCCGTACCGCTCGTTCCTCCGCCTCCTCCAGCGCATCGGCCAACAGGTAGAAGCCGAGCGTGAGTTCGCAGGAAGAGACGGCATGCACGGCGACGTGCTCGACACCGTCGCGGGGGACGATCGCCGATCGCACCAGAGTCCTGATGTTCTGCGGCAGTTCGTCGCCGGACGGCAGTTCCAGATATGTGTGGACCAGGTACATGCAATCCAGAATCTCAACGGGATACGCCAACAAGTCGGCCCGTGCGGTGGCCAGTTGAGTCCATGGCCGCTTTGGTCCTCCCCCCTGTGACGATCCCCGGTCCTCTGCGAAGATCATCGTGGGACAGGGGAGGGTCTGTGGAATCTGGGGGGAACCTGATGCTGACCGCGCTTGGACTCGATGCCGCCGCGGAGACGGTGTATCGCGCCATGCTCAGAAGTCCGGCCGCCGGTGTCGCGGCCCTCGCCGATGCCGTGGGGCTGCCCGGGGAAGAGGTGCGCGACGCCCTTGACACGTTGAGCGAGTTGGCGCTGGTGCGCCCCGCAGCGGGGGACGCGGGCCGGCTCCGGGCCGTCTCCCCCGACATCGGCATGGAGATCCTCATGGGCCGCCAGCAGGCCCAGTTGGCGGCCCAGCAGCAGCGCCTCGAATCCTCCCGGGCCGCCGCGGCCCAGCTCATCTCCGAGTACGCCGAGCTCCGCCCGGCCACCAGCCATCCCGGGGTGGAGCAACTCGTCGGCCTCGACCAGATACGCGACCGGCTGGCCGTACTCACCCGCGAGGTGCGCGAGGAGTTCCTCGCCTTCGCCCCGGGAGGACCGCAGACCGCGGAGAACATGGCCGCGTCCCGGCCGCTCAACGAGGACCTGCTCGGTCGCGGGGTGCGCATGCGCACGATCTACCTCGACAGTGTCCGTACCAACCGACCCACCGTCGAACACGCCACCTGGCTGGCCCGGCTGGGCGGCCGGGTCCGCACGGTGCCGTCCCTGCCGACCCGGATGATCCTCATGGACCGGCTCACCGCCATGATCTCGGTCAGCAGCGACGACACCGCCGCCGGCGCCGTCCTGCTGACCGGCCAGGGCACCCTCACCGCCCTGTGCGCGCTCTTCGAGACCACCTGGGAATCCGCCCAGCCGCTCGGCGAGACCGTCCCCACCGACCCGAACGGACTCACCGGCCAGCAGACCACCACCCTTCGGCTCCTGGCCGAGGGCCACACCGACGAGGCCATCGCCAAACGGCTCGGGGTCTCCCACCGCACGGCCCGCCGGATCGCCTCCGAACTGATGGAACGCCTCGACGCCCGCAGCCGCTTCGAAGCCGGCGTACGAGCCGTCCAGCAGGGCTGGCTGCCGCCGCGCCCCTGAACCGTTGCCCAGACGCCCACACCTCCGACGGCACCGGTCGTGCCTGTCGTGGCCGGTGGATCTTGAGGGTGGCGGAGGGGCGGGGCGTGGGCGGGGCCGACGGCGGCGGCCTGGTGTTGTTCTGCACGGGCGGCGACGGAACGTGGTCGGTGTTGTTCGGCCGCTCCGCCGCCGGCGAGCTCGTCTCGGTCGTGGTGGTCAGGTCGTACCTCTAGGTCGGACACGATCTCGGTGTCCGGATGGTCCGGGCGGTCCGGACCGTCCTTGATGCCGGGGGTCGCAGGTGCCCCTTCACGCTTGCCCCGCAGGTCGTCGCACTTCATCCGGAACTCTTCGCTCCGCCTCCCGCGTTCTCACGGCGTGACTCTTCAGCAAGAAATCGTCGGCAATGCCATGCAGATGGCCGTCGTGAACCTGGGCCTCGGCCAGACCGTGTACTGCGAGGCGGGAAAGTTCCTGTTCAAGACCACCAACGTGACCATGGAGACGCGGCTCTCCGGGCCCTCGGGCGGCGGTGGCGGCGGGCAGCCGAGCGGTGGCGGCGGCATGGGCGGCATGCTGCGCCAAGCCGTGGGGACCGCCATGCAGGCAGGTCAGCGGGCCCTCGCGGGCGAGTCGCTGGCGTTCCAGTACTTCACGTCGACGGGCGGCGAGGGCACCGTCGGCTTCGCGGGCGTGCTGCCCGGCGAGATGCGCGCCCTGGAGCTCGACGGCACGCGCGCGTGGTTCGCCGAGAAGGACGCCTTCGTGGCGGCTGAGTCGACCGTGCGGTTCGGCATCGCCTTCCAGGGCGGCCGGACCGGGCGCAGCGGCGGCGAGGGTTTCGTCCTGGAGAAGTTCACCGGCCAAGGAACGGTGATCATCGCGGGCGCGGGCAACTTCATCGACCTGAACCCGGCCGACTTCGGCGGCCGTATCGAGGTCGACACGGGCTGTGTGGTCGCCTTCGAGGAGGGCATCCAGTACGGCGTCCAGCGCATCGGCGGCCTCAACCGGCAGGGCCTGATGAACGCGGTCTTCGGCGGTGAGGGCCTGTCGCTCGCCACGCTGGAGGGCAACGGGCGGGTGATCCTTCAGTCCCTCACCATCGAGAGCCTCGCCAACGCCCTGAGAAAGGCCCAGGGCGGCGACAAGCAGGGTCCGACGGGCGGGCTGTTCTCGACCGACGCGGGGTGAGCCCTCGGCCCGCGCGGAGCGTGCCCGTCCGGTCGTGGCGCCCGGTCGCTACGCCTGGTCGTGGCGCCGGCTTGACGCCCGGTCGTGGCGCCGGGTTGTGGCGTCGGGCGATTTGGGCGCGGACCGATGAGTTGCGGGCACCGGTGGGGTCTGACCTGATGACAACAGACCCCACCGTCAGGAAGCAGGCACTGCCATGGGCAAGCTCACCCTCACCGCGTTCGTCAGCATCGACGGAGTCCACCAGGCGCCGGGCGGTCCCGAGGAGGACCCCAGCGGCGGGTTCGGCCAGGGCGGCTGGAGCGTTCCCTTCGGCGACGACGACTTCGGGCGCTTCGTCGTCGACAACTTCTCCCACGTCGATGCGTTCCTGCTGGGGCGGCGCACGTACGAGATCTTCGCGGGCTACTGGCCGAAGATGACCGACCCGGCCGACCCGATCGCCTCCAAGCTGAACTCGCTGCCCAAGTACGTCGCCTCCTCGACGCTCACCGACCCCGCCTGGGAGGGCACGACCGTGATCACCGGCGACCTCGGCAAGGAGGTCACCGCCCTGAAGGAGCGCACCGAGGGGGAGCTCCAGATCCACGGCAGCGCCGTCCTCGCCCAGTCCCTGCTCGCGCTCGGTCTGATCGACACCCTGCATCTGATGACCTTCCCCGTCGTGCTCGGCGAGGGCCGCCGCCTGTTCGCCGACGGCGCCGCCCCCACCGCGTTCCGGCGCACCGGCGGCACGATCACCGGCTCGGGCGTCGCGGTCAACACGTACGAGCGCGAGGGCCGGCCGACGTACGGCAGCTACTAGGGTCGCGGGCGGTCGGGCGCCCGGACGCCGGCCTTCGGGGTCGGCGGACGGCCGTCGCGCGACGCGTTCCCCTACGACCGGCGTCGCCGGGCGCCCGTCCCGGCCGGACGAAAGTCTGAAGCGTGTCGACTTTGGTCGTCGGCAGGGCTCGCGGGGAGGTGGCGGCGGCCTCGGCTGCGTAGATTTGTCGACCGTGAGTGGTGACCATCCGGCGCTCGAGCCGCGTGACGTACCGGCGCCGGTCCTGTCGGGGCGGCGCTGGCTGCTGCCGTCCGCCGTGGCCGCGGAGCTCGATCCCGACGCCGAGCGGGCCGGGCCCTCCGGACGGCCCCGGCGCACCGTGCGCGACTGGGTCGTCGACTTCGGCTGCTTCCTGCTGGCCGTCGTCATCGGGCTAGCGGCCGCGAACACGCTGAGCGACGACCCGGACGTCCCGCACGGCCTCGCCGTCGCCGACCAGCTCATCGGCCTGCTCGCCTGCGCGGCGGTCTGGCTGCGCCGGCGCTGGCCGCTGGGACTGGCCGTCGCGATGATCCCCGTCGGCCTCGTCTCGAACACCGCGGGCGGCGCGGGGCTCGTGGCCCTGTTCACCCTCGCCGTGCACCGGCCCTTCCGGTACGTGGCCTGGGTCGCCGGCGTCCAGCTCGCGCTGCTTCCGGCGTTCTTCTGGCTGCGGCCCGACCCCGAGCTGCCGTATCTCGCCGCCCTCGCCGTCACCGCCCTGCTCACCTCCGCGGTGGTCGGCTGGGGCATGTTCGTACGGTCCAAGCGCCAGCTCATGCTGAGTCTGCGGGACCGCGCGCGGCGGGCCGAGACCGAGGCGGCGCTGCGGGCCGAGCAGGCGCAGCGGCTCGCCCGGGAGGCGATCGCGCGCGAGATGCACGACGTGCTCGCGCACCGGCTCACGCTGCTGAGCGTGCACGCGGGAGCACTCGAATTCCGGCCCGACGCGCCCCGGGAGGAGGTCGCCCGGGCCGCCGGAGTGATCCGGGAGAGCGCGCACGAGGCGCTACAGGACCTGCGCGAGATCATCGGGGTGCTGCGGGCCGGGGACTCCGACGAGGCGGGGCGGCCGCAGCCGACGCTGGCGGCGCTCGACGGGCTGGTCGCCGAGTCGCGGGCGGCCGGCGCGAAGGTCGTCCTCGACAACCTGGTCGCCGATCCGGGCGCCGTGCCCGCGTCCGTGGGCCGCACCGCGTACCGCATCGTTCAGGAGGGGCTGACGAACGCGCGCAAGCACGCGCCGGGGGCGGAGGTCACGGTGACGGTGCGGGGCGCTGCCGGCTCCGGGCTGACCGTGACCGTCGCCCATCCCGCGCCGCCGGGGCCGGTGCCGAAGGTGCCGGGGTCCGGGCAGGGGCTGATCGGGTTGACGGAGCGGGCGACGCTGGCCGGAGGGTGGCTGGAGCATGGGGTTGTGGGGGGTGGGGGGTTTCGGGTTCGGGCCTGGTTGCCGTGGGGGGCGTAGTCGCCGGCTTACCGCTGTCGCGGTGTCGGTCCGGTGGGTGGGTCGGGGCCGCGCCGGTGCATCAGCCCGTCGCCGTTGGACGGAGAGGTGACCGTCGGTGGCGACGGGCATCGATGTACCGGCACGTCCCCGACGGTGCGTGGCCGGGTGCGGGTGTGTCGTGGTGGCCGGTCCACATCCCAGCCCCGGCCGGGCAGAGTTTCAGTCCCGGCCGGGAGAATCCAGCCCCGGCCCGGGAGAGTTTCAGCCCCTCCGGCGCTTGAGGAGCGGGGTCCGGGGCGGAGTCCCAGGGGGCGGCCTCGCCCCGGTCCGCCTTTCGGGTGCCGGGGAAAAAATTCAGCCCCTCCGGCGTTTGAGGAGCGGGGTCCGGGGCGGAGCCCCGGGTACGGGTCGGGTAGGGGCGGAGGGGGCGAAGGAATGCTGGTTGGGTGAGGGGATGACTGGGATTCGGCTGGTGCTTGTGGATGACGATCCGTTGGTGAGGGCGGGACTGGCCCTCATGCTGGGTGGCGCCGAGGACGTCGAGATCGTCGGCGAGGCCGCCGACGGCAGCGAGGTGGAGGAACTCGTCGACCGCACCCGGCCCGACGTCGTCCTGATGGACATCAGGATGCCCGGCGTCGACGGACTGACCGCCACCGAGCGGTTGCGCGCCCGCGCGGAGGCGCCCCAGGTCGTGGTCCTGACGACCTTCCACGCCGATGAGCAGGTGCTGTGCGCACTGCGCGCGGGCGCCGCCGGGTTCGTCCTCAAGGACACACCGCCCGCGGAGATCCTGTCGGCGGTGCGCCGGGTCGCGGCCGGAGACCCGGTGCTGTCGCCCACCGTCACCCGCCAGTTGATGGAGCACGCCGCCGGCTCCACCCTCGACACCCGCAGGTCCGGCGCCCGTTCCCGGATGTCCGGCCTGAACGAGCGCGAGCGCGAGGTCGCCGTCGAGGTCGGCCGGGGCAGGTCGAACGCGGAGATCGCCGCGGGACTGTTCATGAGCGTCGCCACGGTCAAGACCCACGTCTCCCGCATCCTCGCCAAGCTCGGCCTCAACAACCGTGTGCAGATCGCGTTGCTCGCCTACGACGCCGGACTGCTGGAGGAGGACGGGCACTGAGCGGGGCCCTCGCGCGTTGAGCGGGTTGACGGGAGGGAGAGTCGTGATCGATCTGGGGGAGTACGGAGCGCGGTTCACCGAGGATCCGCACCCGGTCTACGCCGAGTTGCGCGCCCTCGGCCCTGTGCACCGGGTGCGGCTGCCACCGCCGGACGCGGGCCATGAGACATGGCTCGTCGTCGGGTACGAGGAGGCGCGGGCCGCGCTCGCCGACCCGCGGCTGGCCAAGAACCCGGACACGGCGGGGTTCGTGTTCTACGGAGAGGAACTGATCGGCCGGCACATGCTGTTCGCCGACCCGCCGCGGCACACCCGGCTCCGGACCCTGATCGCCGGCGAGTTCACCGGCCGGCGGGTCGCGGCGCTGCGCCCGCGGATCACGGAGATCACCGACGAGCTGCTCGACGCGATGATTCCACGCGGGCGCGCGGACCTCGTCGAGTCCTTCGCCTATCCGCTCCCGCTGACCGTGATCTGCGAGCTGCTCGGGGTGCCCGAGCCGGACCGGGCCGCCTTCCGAGCCCTGTCCACGGAGACGGTGGCTCCCACCAGCGCCGAGAGCGAGCAGAAGGCCTTCGTCCAACTCGGCGACTATCTGGGCGAACTCATCGAGGACAAGCGGTGCGCGGGTCCCACCGGTGACCTGCTCAGCGGTCTCATCCGTACCAGGGCCGAGGACGGCGACCGGCTCTCGGCGGGCGAGTTGCGCGGCATGGCGTTCCTGCTCCTTGTCGCCGGACACGAGACGACGGTCAACCTGATCTCCGGCGCCGTCCGGTCCCTGCTCGGTCATCCGGACCAACTCGCCGCCGTCCGCGCGGACATGACGCTTCTCGACGGCGTCATCGAGGAGACGCTGCGCCACGACGGCCCGGTGGAGAACGCGACCTTCCGCTATGCCGCCGAGCCGCTCGACATCGGTGGCATAGCGATCGCGCGGGGGGAAGAGGTGATGATCGGCCTCGGCGCGGCCGGCCGTGACGCGGCGCGCTATCCGGAGCCCGACCGCTTCGACCTCCGGCGCGAGACCCGGGGACATCTCGCCTTCGGGCACGGCATCCACTACTGTCTGGGCGCGCCGCTGGCCCGGCTCGAAGCCCAAGTGGCCCTCCGCTCCCTGCTGGAGCGGTGTCCGGACCTGGCGCTCGACGGACCGCCGAGCGGCTGGCTGCCCGGCATGCTGATGAGGGGCGTGCGCCGGATGCCGGTGCGCTGGTGAGCGGCCCGGTGCCGTGTGAGGAGCGTTGCCCGTGCTGCGTACGGCGGAGATCACCGCGGAGCTGACCGGTCTCGAGGAATCCCGTCATCAGCTCTACTGGCGCTCCCGGCTGGAGTTCACCCTCGACTGCTTCATCTGCGAGCGGACCGGACGGACCACGGTGTTCGAGCGCGGGACCGAGCAGGCGCTGTGCTCCGGCAGCCGCAGCGGGTTCCAGCGCCACCACACCGCGGGGAGGATCGCGGCGTTCGACACCACGAGCGGCCGGGACCGGCTGGCGGTCCGGGCGCTGGTCGACTTCTGGTGGGCTCCCTTCACCGACACGCGGGACGACCGGAAGGCCGCCGCGCCCACGAGCCACCCCTGGGTGCGACTGCACCTCGCCTATCACTGCCCGGAGGCGAACGAGCCGGGGACCGGCAGCATCCAGACCAACCTGGTCCGGCCGCACCACCTGACGTGCAAGCACTGCGACCGGAGACTCGGCGTCGACAGCGCGACCCCCGGCGTCCGGCTCCTGGGGTGAGACGCCGACTCGCCTCGCGCCGGCCGGCCTCGCGCCGACTCGCCTCGCGCCGGCTCACGGCCACCGCCTCTCCGGGAGCGAACGAGTCCCCCGGCCGTCAGAGTCTGCCGCCCGGAATCTCCGCCGGGGAGACCGGGCGCCGCTCCCGCCGGGACAGCTCGCAGGCCTCGGCGATCCGCAGCGCCTCCAGTGCCTCGCGGCCGTCGCAGGGATTGGCGCGCTCGCCGCGGACCACCTCGACGAACGCGGCGAGCTCCGCCTCGTACGCGGGGCCGAAGCGTTCCAGGAAGCCCGTCCACGGCTTGTCCGCGGGCGGCGGTCCGGACCGTTCGGTCGAGGCGATCGGCGTACGGTCGTCCAGGCCGACGGCGATCTGGTCCAGCTCGCCGGAGAGTTCCATGCGCACGTCGTAGCCCGCGCCGTTCAGACGGGTGGCCGTCGCCGTCGCGAGCATGCCGTCGTCGAAGGTGAGGACGGCCGCGCCGGTGTCGATGTCGTTCGCCTCGCGGAACATCGCGGGCCCGGCGTCGGAGCCGGTCGCGTACACCTGGACGACCTCGCGGCCGCTGACCCAGCGCAGCATGTCGAAGTCGTGGATCAGGCAGTCGCGGTAGAGCCCGCCGGACAGCGGGAGGTAGTCGGCCGGGGGCGGCGACTGGTCCGACGTCATCGCGCGTACGGTGTGCAGCCGGCCGAGCCGGCCCGAGCGCACCGCCTCGCGGGCAGCGGTGTAACCGACGTCGAAGCGGCGTTGGAAGCCCATCTGCAGAACCGTTCCGGCGGCATCGACCTCGGCGAGCGCCGCCAGCGTGCCCGCCAGGTCGAGAGCTATGGGCTTCTCGCAGAAGACCGGGAGTCCGGAGCGCGCCGCCCGGCCGATCAGTTCGGAGTGGGCCGAGGTGGCGGCCGTGATGACCACCGCGTCCACGCCCCAGGTGAAGATCTCGTTCACGGTGGGTGCCGCCGTCGCGCCCAGCCGGTCCGCCAGTCGCTGGGCCCGTACGGGATCCGCGTCCGTGACGATGAGGGAGCCTCCGACCTCACGGTGACGGCTGAGCGTGGCCGCATGAAATGTACCGATACGGCCCGCTCCGATGAGTCCGATGCGCATGGCTACAAACTGGGGGGCGACGCGTCGCGCTGTCAATGGTTTGTCCGGACAATCGAACTTCACAACTTCCCGTCAACATGTCCCGGGGCTACGCTCGATCCGTGGCCAAACCAGTCGTGGATCCGACCGTGTCGCTCCAGCTCGGCGTCGACCGCACCAGTCCGGTCCCGCTGTACTTCCAGCTCTCGCAGCAGCTCGAGGCCGCCATCGAGCACGGCGCGCTGACCCCCGGCAGCCTGCTCGGCAACGAGATCGAGCTCGCCGCGCGGCTCGGTCTGTCCCGTCCCACGGTCCGCCAGGCCATCCAGTCCCTCGTCGACAAGGGACTGCTCGTGCGGCGGCGGGGCGTCGGTACGCAGGTCGTGCACAGCCAGGTCAAGCGCCCCCTCGAACTGAGCAGCCTCTACGACGACCTGGAGTCGGCCGGCCAGCGCCCCGCGACGCAGGTGGTCGTCAACGCCGTCGAACCGGCGTCGACCGAGGTCGCGGCCGCCCTCGGCGTGCCCGAGGGCAGCGAGGTCCACCGTGTCGAACGGCTGCGTCTCGCGCATGGTGAGCCGATGGCGTACCTCTGCAACTTCCTGCCCTCCAAGCTGCTGGAGCTCGACAGCGACCGGATGGAGGCCACCGGCCTGTACCGGCTGATGCGCGGGGCCGGCATCACCCTCCACAGCGCCCGCCAGTCCGTCGGCGCACGCGCGGCCAGCGCGGACGAGGGCGAGCGACTCGGCGAGCCGGCCGGGACCCCCGTCCTCACCATGCAGCGCACGACCTTCGACGACACCGGCCGCGCCGTCGAGTTCGGCTCCCACATCTACCGTGCCTCGCGCTACTCCTTCGAGTTCCAGCTCCTCGTACGGCCCTGAACAGCCTTCCGGCTCCCTGAACGGCCCGGGCTCGGCGGGCTTCCGTGCCGCCGCCGGGGAGGCCGCCGCTCCGCGCGCGCGGGAACCGTGATTTGGGCGGATGATCCCAATGATCGATACTTGGCCGTTTGGGCCGGTACGACTCCGGTCCTCAAGGGCCCGCAGGAGGGCCCCCGGGTCGGTCCTTTCGGCCCGGCACACCAAGAGCACGGCAAGAAGGGCACGGCCTCGTGGCACGGACACGGACCTGGGTGGGCATCGCGCTGGCGGGGACACTGACCCTGTCCCTCGCGGGATGCAGCAGCACCGGGGGGAAGCGAGCCGAGGATGCCCGCAAGGCGGCCGCGGCCCAGGGCAGGGCCGCGGTGAACACGCCCCGCTGGACCTTCGCGATGATCACCCACTCGGGCGACGGCGACACCTTCTGGGACATCGTCCAGAACGGCGCCAAGCAGGCCGCCGTCAAGGACAACATCAACTTCCTGTACTCGCACGACGACGAGGCCCAGCAGCAGGCGCAGCTCGTGGACGCCGCCGTGGACAAGAAGGTCGACGGCATCATCGTCACGCTGGCCAAGCCCGACGCCATGAAGGCCGCGGTCGCCCGCGCCCGCAAGGCCGGCATCCCGGTGATCACGGTGAACTCCGGCTCCGAGGAGTCGAAGGCCTTCGGCGCGCTCACCCACATCGGCCAGGACGAGACGATCGCCGGAGAGGCCGTCGGCGAGGAGCTGAACAAGCGGGGCCGGAAGAAGGCCCTGTGCGTCCTGCACGAGCAGGGCAACGTCGGCCACGAGCAGCGCTGCGCGGGTGTCAAGAAGACCTTCGACGGGACCGTCGAGAACCTCTACGTCACCGGCACCAACATGCCCGACGTCCAGTCCTCGATCGGCGCCAAGCTCCAGGCCGACACGTCGATCGACTCGGTCGTCACCCTCGGCGCCCCCTTCGCGGACACCGCCGTCAAGGCCAGGGACGACGCGGGCAGCAAGGCCGAGATCGACACCTTCGACCTGAACGCCAAGGTCGCCGCCGAGCTGAAGAACGGCACCCTCGGCTTCGCCGTCGACCAGCAGCCCTGGCTCCAGGGCTACGAGGCCGTGGACCTGCTCTGGCTCTACAAGTACAACGCCGACGTCCTCGGCGGCGGCAAGCCCGTCCTCACCGGTCCGCAGATCATCACCAAGGACCAGGCCGCCGAGCTGGAGCAGTACGCGGATCGGGGGACCCGATGACCGCCACGGCACCCGCGCCGGCGCCCGGCCCCGAGACCGACGAACGTCTCCTCAAGACCTCGCCCCTGCGCAAGCTGCTGAGCCGTCCCGAGCTCGGCTCGGTGGTCGGCGCTTTCGCCGTGTTCGTGTTCTTCGCGCTCTTCGCGGACAGTTTCGTACGCGCCGCGAGCCTCAGCACCGTCCTGTACGCGGCGTCCACCATCGGCATCATGGCCGTCCCGGTCGCGCTGCTGATGATCGGCGGCGAGTTCGACCTCTCCGCGGGCGTCATGGTGACCAGCTCCGCGCTGATCTCCTCGATGTTCAGCTACCAGATGACGGCGAACGTCTGGGTCGGAGTGTTCGTCTCGCTCCTCGCCACCCTCGCGATCGGCGTCTTCAACGGCGTCATGCTGACCCGCACCGACCCGCCGAGCTTCATCATCACGCTCGGCACCTTCCTGATGCTGACCGGCATGAACCTAGGCTTCACCAAGCTGATCAGCGGCACCGTCTCCACCAAGTCGATCTCCGACATGGAGGGCTTCTCCTCCGCCAAGGACGTCTTCGCCTCGACGATCACCATCGGCGGCGTCGACTTCAAGATCACCATCCTGTGGTGGCTGGTCCTCGTCGCCGTGGCCACCTGGATCCTGCTGCGCACCCGCGTCGGCAACTGGATCTACGCCGTCGGCGGCGGCGAGGAGGCGGCCCGCGCGGTCGGCGTCCCGGTCGACAAGACCAAGATCGGCCTCTACATGGGCGTCGCCTTCGGCGCCTGGATCTCGGGGCAGCACCTGCTGTTCTCGTTCGACGTCGTGCAGTCCGGCGAGGGCGTCGGCAACGAGCTGATCTACATCATCGCGGCCGTGATCGGCGGCTGTCTGATCACCGGCGGCTACGGCTCCGCGATCGGCTCGGCCGTGGGCGCGCTGATCTTCGGCATGGTGAGCAAGGGCATCGTCTTCGCCGAATGGAACCCCGACTGGTTCAAGTTCTTCCTGGGCGTGATGCTGCTCCTCGCGACCCTGCTCAACCACTGGGTCCGCAAGCGCGCGGAGGCCACGAAGTGACGACGGAGAACATGACCGAGGAACCCGCCGCCGCGCGGCGCCCGGCGCTCGTCGAGCTCGACGAGGTCAGTAAGTACTACGGCAACATCCGCGCCCTCGAAGGCGTCTCGCTGGCGGTCCACGAGGGCGAGATCACCTGTGTGCTCGGCGACAACGGCGCGGGCAAGTCCACTCTCATCAAGATCATCGCGGGTCGTCACCGGCACGACGGGGGCACTCTGCGCGTCGAGGGCGAGGAGACCCGGCTGGCGTCGCCGCGCGAGGCCCTGGACCGGGGTATCGCCACCGTCTACCAGGACCTCGCCGTCGTCCCGCTGATGCCGGTCTGGCGGAACTTCTTCCTGGGCTCCGAGCCCCGGAAGGGCTTCGGCCCGTTCAAGCACCTCGACGTCGACCACATGCGGCGCACGACCCACGCGGAACTCCTGCGCATGGGAATCGACCTCCGGGACGTCGACCAGCCGATCGGCACCCTCTCCGGAGGCGAGCGCCAGTGCGTGGCGATCGCCCGCGCCGTCCATTTCGGCGCCAAGGTCCTCGTACTCGACGAGCCCACCGCCGCCCTCGGTGTGAAGCAGTCCGGTGTGGTCCTCAAATATGTGGCCGCCGCACGAGACGCCGGACTGGGTGTTGTGTTCATCACCCACAATCCGCATCACGCCTATCTCGTGGGTGATCGTTTCGTGCTGCTGAAGCGCGGCACCATGTCGGGCAGCTACACCCGGGACGGGATCACGCTGGACGAGCTGACGCGCCAGATGGCGGGCGGAAGCGAGCTGGACGACCTGCGGCACGAGCTGGAGAACCGTGCCCTGTGAGGGGCGCGGGGCCGTGACCCGGACGGCCCCGCGGACCGTCCGGAAGAGGCCACAGGCGGCCCACAGGTCACCTGTGTCACCGCGCTTCCACGGTGCGGCCCCGGTGCGGCGTAGGGCAGAATCGGCGCGATGAGCACCTACCGCGACCTCGCGCTGCCCCGAGCTCTCGGCTCCGCTCGCGCGGGGGGCACCCCCATCGGCTCCGCGCGGGCCACCGTCCTGCGGACCGTGGGCACACGCGAGCGCCGCTCCCATCTGACGGCACCCCGCGTCCCCACCGTCGGCATCGACATCGGTGGCACGAAGGTGATGGCGGGTGTGGTGGACGCCGACGGCACCATCCTGGAGAAGGTCCGCGCCGAGACGCCGGACAAGTCCAAGAGCCCCAGGGTCGTCGAGGACACCATCGTCGAACTGGTGCTGGACCTCTCCGACCGGCACGACGTGCACGCCGTCGGCATCGGGGCGGCCGGCTGGGTCGACGCCGAACGCAACCGCGTCCTGTTCGCCCCGCACCTGTCCTGGCGCAACGAGCCGCTGCGCGACCGCCTCGCCGGTCGGCTCGCGGTGCCCGTCCTGGTCGACAACGACGCCAACGCCGCCGCCTGGGCCGAGTGGCGGTTCGGCGCCGGCCGCGGCGAGGACCACCTCGTGATGATCACCCTCGGCACCGGTATCGGGGGCGCGATCCTCGAGGACGGCCAGGTCAAACGCGGAAAGTTCGGGGTCGCCGGAGAGTTCGGCCACATGCAGGTCGTGCCCGGCGGCCATCGCTGCCCGTGCGGCAACCGCGGCTGCTGGGAGCAGTACAGCTCCGGCAACGCCCTCGTGCGCGAGGCCCGCGAGCTCGCCGCGGCCGACTCCCCGGTGGCGTTCGGGATCATCGAGCACGTCAAGGGCAACATCGCCGACATCACCGGCCCGATGATCACCGAGCTGGCCCGTGAGGGCGACGCCATGTGCGTCGAACTCCTCCAGGACATCGGGCAGTGGCTCGGAGTCGGCATCGCCAACCTGGCCGCCGCCCTCGACCCGTCCTGCTTCGTCATCGGCGGCGGGGTGAGCGCGGCCGACGACCTGCTGATCGGTCCCGCCCGCGACGCCTTCCGCCGGCACCTCACGGGCCGCGGCTACCGCCCCGAGGCACGGATCGCGCGCGCCCAGCTCGGCCCCGAGGCCGGCATGGTCGGCGCCGCCGACCTCGCGCGGCTGGTCGCCCGCCGTTTCCGGCGCGCCAAGCGGCGCCGCGTGGAGCGCTACGAGCGGTACGAGCGCTACGCCGAGACCCGCCGCACGACGCAGCAGGAGTCGCAGTGACCGCCTCGCTCCCCCGTCAGGCGACCTCCCCGGACGAGCCGCAGCGGCCGCCCGAGGACCCGCGCCGCAAGTTCCGCCGCCGCGCGCTGACCCTGCTGATCATCGTGCTGCTCATCGGCGTACCCGCCGGCTACCTGGTGATCTCCGCCGACCAGAGCCGCAACAGCGGCAAGGACAAGGAGGCGAAGTACTCGGCGACCGGCCTCACCTCCGGCTGGCCCTCGCGCGTCCAGCGCCGCCTCTACCAGGTGCCCATCCCCGGCAAGTCCACCGACGTCGCGTACTACGAGACGAACAACTGGAAGACCAGCCGGCTGTACGTCCAGTTCGGCACCACCCAGGCGGGGCTCGACGGGTTCCTCAAGGGTGTCGGCACCAGCCGTGCCGCCCTGAAGAAGGACCACATCACCATCAGCGACCGCAACCAGAAGGTCGTCGGATGGGAGTTCACCGGCCCCGGCCCCTGGTGGGGACTCGTCCACAAGCAGAAGGACCCCGCGCCCACCCAGGACATCGTGGTGAACGGATCCGAGACGGACCACCCGATGGTCTACCTCGTCTCGCGCACGATCCCGTAGCGCCCCCGCCCCGCTCCGCCACACCGGGCCGGGCCCGGTGACGAGGGCCGCAGCCGCCCACCGCCGCCGTGGGAGCCGATTGTCAGACCCCGCCCGTAGAGTCGAAGACAACTGATTCGACCGAAGGGCGGGAGGTGACCGGACGTATGCGGGACGGGGTGGAAGCGATGACCGCGCGGGTGCCTTCCGCGGGCGCGCCCTCGGCATGGGCATCCTCCGCGTCCACGGCCCACGCCCGGCCGCGCGAGGTCGCGCGGCCATCGGCCGAGCGGCCGCCCTCCACGCGGCTCGCCGCCGTCTTCCTGCCCGCGCCGCTGCCCCGGGAGGGACGCGTCGCGTTCTGGGACCCCCAGGGGGAAACCCCGCCCGCCGAGGACGACGGGGACGGCCCGCGGCCAGGGGATCACCCCGGCGGGGCCACCGCACCCGCACCCGGCACACACGCCTCCGCGCCCGGACACACCGAACTGACGGTCGTACGACCGCACGGCTCGGGCGTCCGCAGGAGCACCGTCCCCGCGGTGACCCTCTCGGTCGCCGAAGCCCTCCCCCTGCTGGCCGGGGCCCGGCGCGACCCCGCGGCCCATCCCGCCACCGTCTGCTGGGGCGCCGCCGCGCTCCACGCGCTGCGCCTCGTCGCCCGCGGACGCCTGCTGCCGGGGCTCACCCCCGACGGCTTCGACGCCTGGCGCGCGGGTCCCCTGGACCCGGAGGACATCGCCCACCTGAGGTCGGTCGCCGAGGCCCTCCCGTACGAGGGACACGCCGTTCCCCTGCCCGGCAGGGGACCCGTGCGGCTGCCCGGGCCGGAAGCCCTGGTGCGGTCGTTCCTGGACGCGGTCGCCGACACCCTGCCCCGCACCCCCGCCGCGCCCCACACCGCCGGCGGACCCTTCGCGGCCCGCGAGCCGCAGCGGCTGACCGGCGCCCACGACTGGGCCGCCGAGGTCGCCGCCGGCATGGACGCGGGCGTACGGATCTCGCTGCGCCTCGATCTGTCCGCCCACCAGCTCTTCGACGACGGAGAGGGAGCGCGGCGCGCGGGCGCCGCCGTCGTCCAGGTGCACAGCCTCGCCGACCCCACACTCGTCGTGGACGCGGCCGCCCTGTGGGCGGGGGACGCCGACACGGTGTTCGGGCCCCGCGCCCGCGTCGACGCCGCGCTCGCCGTCCGGCGCGCCGCCCGGGTCTGGCCACCCCTCGACCGCCTGTCCGAACAGGACGTGCCGGACGTGCTCGCCCTCTCCGAGGAAGAGCTGTCGGATCTGCTCGGCGTCGTCGCGACCCGGCTCGGCGCCGCCGGTGTCGCCGTCCACTGGCCCCGGGACCTGGCGCACGACCTGAGCGCCACCGCGGTCGTGCGCCCGGCGCCCGGCTCGGCCACCGACGGGACGGGATTCTTCGAGAGCGAGGAACTCCTCCAGTTCCGCTGGCAGTTGGCCCTCGGCGGGGATCCGCTCAGCGAGGCCGAGATGGACGCCCTGGCCGAGGCCCACCGGCCCGTCGTCCGGCTGCGCGACCAGTGGGTCCTGGTCGACCCCGCCCTCGTCCGCAAGGCCCGCAAACGCGAACTGGGCCTGCTCGACCCGGTGGACGCCCTGTCGGCCGCGCTCAGCGGAACCGCCGAGGTCGACGGCGAGACCGTCGAGGCGGTGCCGGTCGGAGCCCTCGCCACCCTGCGCGACCGCCTCACCGCGGGCGTGACCCCCGTCGAGCCCCCACCCGGCCTGGACGCCCGCCTGCGGGACTACCAACTCCGCGGCCTCGCCTGGCTCGACCTCATGACCTCCCTCGGGCTCGGCGGCTGCCTCGCCGACGACATGGGTCTCGGCAAGACCGTCACGCTCATCGCGCTCCACCTGAGGCGGGCCCGCAGCGAACCGACGCTGGTGATCTGCCCCGCCTCGCTCCTCGGCAACTGGCAGCGGGAGATCAACCGTTTCGCGCCCGGCGTCCCCGTGCGCCGGTTCCACGGCCCCGACCGCACCCTGGACGGTCTCGACGGCGGCTTCGTGCTCACCACGTACGGCACGATGCGCTCGGCCGCCGCCCACCTCGCCGACCAGCGCTGGGGCATGGTCGTCGCGGACGAGGCGCAGCACGTCAAGAACCCCTACTCGGCGACGGCGAAGGCCCTGCGCACGATCCCGGCCCCGGCGCGCGTCGCGCTCACCGGCACACCCGTCGAGAACAACCTCTCCGAACTGTGGGCCCTGCTGGACTGGACGACCCCGGGGCTGCTCGGCCCCCTCAAGTCCTTCCGAGCCCGGCACGCGCGCGCCGTGGAGAACGGCGAGGACGAGGAGGCCGTGGCCCGGCTGGCCCGGCTGATCCGCCCGTTCCTGCTCCGCCGCAAGAAGTCCGACCCCGGCATCGTCCCCGAACTCCCGCCGAAGACGGAGACGGACCACCCCGTACCCCTCACGCGCGAACAGGCCTCTCTGTACGAGGCGGTGGTCCGCGAATCCCTGCTGGCGATCGAGACCACCGACGGCATCGCCCGCCGGGGACTCGTCCTCAAACTGCTGACCTCCCTCAAGCAGATCTGCGACCATCCGGCCCTGTTCCTGAAGGAGGACGTACGGGAGGCCGCGCGGGGGACCTCCCCCCGCTCCGGCAAACTGGCCCTGCTCGACGAGCTGTTGGACACCCTGCTCGCCGAGGACGGCTCGGCACTCGTCTTCACGCAGTACGTCGGCATGGCCCGCCTCATCACGGCACACCTGACCGCCCGCGCCGTCCCGGTCGAGCTCCTGCACGGCGGCACGCCGGTCGCCGACCGCGAACACATGGTGGACCGCTTCCAGAGCGGGGCGACCCCCGTCCTGGTGTTGTCCCTCAAGGCGGCCGGCACCGGTCTGAACCTCACCCGCGCGGGCCATGTCGTCCACTTCGACCGCTGGTGGAACCCCGCGGTCGAGGAGCAGGCCACCGACCGCGCCTACCGCATCGGCCAGACCCAGCCCGTCCAGGTGCACCGGCTCATCACCGAGGGCACGGTGGAGGACCGCATCGCCGAGATGCTCGAAGCGAAGAGGGCCCTCGCCGACGCGATCCTCGGCTCCGGCGAGGCGTCCCTGACGGAACTCACCGACCGCGAGCTGTCCGACCTCGTCTCGCTCCGGAGGCCGTCATGAGCGGGACCGGGGGAGAGGAGTCCCGCGTGCCCGGGACCGGAGCGGGCGAACCGGCCGACGGCGCCGATCCGCAGGGTCCCGTCACCGGGGACAGTCCCGTCACGGGGGAACGCCCTGTCACCGAGGAACGCCCCGCCGACGCGGCCCGCCGCGCCCTGCGCGCCGCCCGGAAGGCCGCGGCCACCGACGATCACGAGGGTGAGGGGGCGAGTGCAGGAGCTGGTGCCGGTGCCGGTTCCGGTAGGAGTGCCGAGCGGGAAGCGGTGACTGGCGACCGGGAATCCGTGTCCGCGGCCCCTTCCGCCGCGCCCACCGAGTCCGCCGAGTCCGCCGAGTCCGCCGCGTCCGCCGGGTCCGGTGCGTCCGAGCCTCCGTCGAGGGCATCCGCCCCGGCGGTGAGGCCGAGCGACGCGGCCCGCGAGGCCCTGCGGCGGGCGACGGCCACGGAGTCGGCCACGACGGATCGTTCGGGCGCGGGGGGCGGGGGAGGCGCGCGCCCTGGTGACATCGCCCGTGAGGCGTTGCGCGCCGCGCGCGACGAGGCACGGCGGCTCCGGTCCGAAGAGGCGGACGGCGGCCAGGAGCGGTCGACGGAGGGCAGTTGGGGCGGAGCCGGATCGAGGCGGCGGGCCGACAGGACGTCCCCGGCCGGAGCCGGTGGAAGACGGGGTCCCGCGTACTCCGTGAGCACGGACCGGGTGTCCCAGCAGCGCCGCCTTCGGGGTCTGCTCGCGGACGCCTTCCGGCTGCCCCCCGACGTGGCCGCCGAGACGGGCCAGCCGTCGCACCCCGACGCGGATACCGACGCCGCTGAGCCGACCCGGGACCCAGGCCCCGGCCGACTCGCCCGCGCCCCGTACCCCGAGCACGACGAACACCCCGAGCACTCCGCCCACCCGGAGCACTCCGCGCAACCCGAGGCGGACGCACACCCCGATCACCCCGTTCACCGCGAACACCCCCAACCCCCGGAGGAATCGGGAGACTTGGCGCCCCAGCGGCAGCCATCGGCTTCCGAGACTTCCGAGGCCTCCGAGACTTCCGAGGCCTCCGAGATCTACGAGGCTTCCGAGGCCTCAGAGCCCTTCAAGCTCGGCTCCCTCGTCCCGGAGCTCTTCACCCCTGGGGCGGGCGCCGGGTCCCCGGAGGCCGAAGAGACCGCTCGGTCCATCGGCGGCGAGCGGGTCACCCCGGCCCCCGGCCCCGCCGGTCGGCATCCCCGCTCCATGGCGTCCCCGGGTCGTGACGGCGAGCTGCGCCGGACCTTCCCCGCCTTCCCCGCGCGGGTCCCGGAGGAGGGCGGCTTCGCCGAGACCTGGTGGGGCAACGCCTGGGTCACGGCACTCGAGGAAGGAGCGCTGGACGCGGCGCGGCTCGCGCGCGGGCGGACGTACGCCGGGCACGGCCACGTCGACGCCGTCACGGTCACACCGGGCCTGGTGCTCGCCTATGTGCACGGCAGCCGGCCGCGTCCGTACCGCGTCCAGATCAGGGTGCGGACGCTGACCGACGAAGACTGGGACCGATTCCTCGACGCCGCCGCCGAGCGGCCCGGACACATCGCGGCGCTGCTCGACAAGGAGATGCCCAGGTCGCTCGCGGACTGCGGTGTCGAGCTGCTGCCGGGCCCCGGCGAACTCGAACCCCACTGCAGTTGCCCCGACTTCGGACACCCCTGCAAACACGCGGCCGCACTCTGCTACCAGACGGCGCGGCTGCTCGACCAGGACCCGTTCGTCCTGTTCCTGCTGCGCGGCCGGGGCGAGCGCGAGCTGCTCGACGCGCTGTCCCGCCGCAACGCCACGCGCGCGGCCCGCGCCGCCCAGGAACGGGAACCGGCACAGCCGGCCGGCGTACGCGCCCGTGACGTCCTCGCCCGGCGTGTGCTGCCGCCCCTTCCCGCTCCGCTGCCGCCGCCCGCGCATCCCGGGCAGCCGCCGGCCTACCCGGGAGCACCGGGCGGCCCGGACTCCTTCGCGCTGGACCAGTTGGCCACGGACGCTGCCGCCCGCGCCCACGCGCTGCTCACCTCGGGCCGCGATCCGGTCGCGGAACTGACGCTCTGGCAGGACGCGGTGCGCCTCGCCGCGGCCCGCCCCGGATCGGGGCTCACGGCCGCCACCCGTGCCCTCTACTCCTCGCTCGCGGCCGCGACCGGCCGGACCCCGGTCGAACTGGCCCGGGCGGTCGCCGCCTGGCGGCAGGGCGGGTTCGACGCGCTCGCCGTGCTCGAAGAGCCCTGGGACCCCCCGGCGGGCCGGTTCGACCGGGCCCGGCCGCTGCTGATGGCCGCCGACTTCCCGGCCTTCCGCCCCTGGCGCAACCACCTCACCCACCCGCACGGCCACGCCCAGCTCCGCCTCGGCCGCAACGGCCTCTGGTACGCGTACGAGTCCGAGCCGGACCGTGACGACTGGTGGCCGCGCGGCACCCCGGACCTCGACCCGGTCGGTGCCCTGACAGGCCTCGGCGCACCGGGCGAGCTCTGACGCCGACCGGGTCGTCCCTGTCGGCGGGATGATCCCCGGTGTCCTGCAGGAAAGGGATACCCTCCGTTCCCACGCTGAGGTGGACGCCCTCGACGAAGGAGCGGCAAGGACATGACCGACATACGCCGTTCACGCCCATGGGCCGACGTGTTCGCCCGGTGGACCTCCGGCCTGCTGGCGGTCGGCTCCATGCTGTCGGGATGCCCGCTGCCCACGCCCTCCGTCCACCGGGAGGAGTCGGACCGGACGCCGGACACGAGCTGCCGGCCACCGGTCGGCCACCCGGAGCGGCCCGCGGCGCACGTCCCGCCGACGGACGTGGAGCGGGAGCTCTGGTGCGCTTTGGGCATCGAGGTCCGACGAACATATACGTGAAGCCACGCCGGAGGACCCTTACGACGCCACCCCATAGGGGGACAGCTCGTACGGGATTCAGGCCCGATCACGTGAAAATTCGTGTGATGTGAGAGCGTGCAGGGCGTGAGTGAGACACCGACGAATACCCTGCAATACCGCCTCGACGGCCCGGAAGACGCTCCGGTCCTCATACTCGGACCCTCGCTCGGCACCACCTGGCACATGTGGGACCGGCAGATTCCCGAGCTCTCGAAGAGCTGGCGGATCTTCCGTTTCGATCTCCCGGGACACGGCGGAGCACCCGCCTATCCGGCCGGATCGGTGGCCGAGCTCGCCGGACGGCTGCTGACGACGCTCGACCGGCTGGGCATCCAGCGCTTCGGATACGCGGGCTGCGCGTTCGGCGGGGCCATCGGGCTCGAACTGGCGCTGCGCCGCCCCGAGCGGGTGGCGTCCCTGGCGCTGATCGCCGCCTCGCCCCGCTTCGGCACGGCCGACGAGTTCCGGCAGCGTGGGGTGATCGTGAGGTCGAACGGCCTGGACCCGATCGCCCGTACCTCGCCCGAACGCTGGTTCACGAGCGGTTTCGCCGCGGCCCAGCCCGCGATCACCGAGTGGGCCGTGCAGATGGTCCGCACGACCGACCCCGGCTGCTACATCGCGGCCTGTGAGGCGCTCGCCGCCTTCGATGTGCGGGGTGAACTGGGCATGGTGGGCGTTCCCACCCTCGTCCTGGCCGGCTCCGACGACGAGGTCACCGGGCCGGCGGAGGCGCGCACGCTGGTCGCCGGGATACCGGACGCCCGGCTCGCGGTCGTCCCCGGTGCCTCGCACCTGGTTCCCGTCGAGCAGCCCGCCGCCGTGACGGATCTGCTCGTACGGCACTTCTCCAGCGCCTGGCTGCCCGCCTTCGACTCGTCCACCGGTCAGATGGCGGTCCAGGTCGCGCAGGCGTACCCCGTGCAGGCCGCCCCGCCGCCGGTCGCGCCCTTCGCCGAGATCGCCCCGGCCCCCGTCGCGCCCGAGCCCGTGGGACGGCAGGATCCGTACGACATCGGGATCAAAGTGCGCCGCGACGTGCTCGGGGACGCTCATGTCGACGGGGCGCTGACCTCGGCGGACGAGTTCTCCGGGGACTTCCAGGAGTTCATCACCCGCTACGCGTGGGGCGAGATCTGGGACCGGCCCGGACTCGACCGGCGCTCGCGCAGCTGTGTGACGCTGACCGCGCTGGTCGCGGGAGGCCACCTCGACGAGCTCGCCGTCCACACCCGCGCCGCCCTGCGCAACGGTCTCACCCCGGTGGAGATCAAGGAAGTGCTGCTCCAGACGGCCGTGTACTGCGGTGTGCCGGCGGCGAACAGCGCCTTCCGGGTGGCCCAGAAGATCATCCGTGAGGAGACGACCCCCCAGGAGTGAACGGGCGGAGCCGTCCGGCGGACTCGTCCACAGGAGTGACCCCCGGGCCGGGTACGCGGGCACCATGGACTCATGAAGCTCACGAAGAAGTCGCACGCCTGCGTCCGCCTCGAGAAGCACGGGCGGACGCTCGTCATCGATCCCGGGGGTTTCAGCGAGGAGGACGCCGCCGCGGGCGCGGACGTCCTCCTCGTCACGCACGAGCACCCGGACCACTTCGACGAGCAGCGGCTCCGCGCGGCCATGGAGGCCAACCCGGCGGCCGAGATCTGGACCCTGCGGTCGGTGGCGGAGAAGGTCTCCGCCGCCTTCCCCGGCCGGGTGCACACCGTGGGTCACGGCGACACCTTCACCGCCGCCGGTTTCGACGTCCAGGTGCACGGCGAACTGCACGCGGTGATCCATCCGGACATCCCGCGGATCACCAACGTCGGCTATCTCGTCGACGGCGGCCGCGTCTTCCATCCCGGGGACGCCCTGACCGTCCCCGACCGGCCGGTCGAGACGCTGATGCTCCCGGTGATGGCACCGTGGAACAAGATCTCCGAGGTCATCGAGTACGTGCGGGAGGTCAAGCCGCAACGCGCGTACGACATCCACGACGCCCTGCTCACGGACCTCGCGCGGCCGATCTACGACCGCCAGATCGGCGCCCTCGGCGGCTCCGAGCATCTGCGGCTGACACCGGGGGCGTCGGCGGAGGTCTGAGCCGGAGCCGGCCGCGCCCGCACCCGTCGTGCTCGCCTGCCGTCCCGGTGGTCAGGGGACGGCACGGAGTGTCTCCGGCGGACCCGTTGTCGTACCCGCCCGGTAGGTTGTGAGGCATGCGTATCGCCACCTGGAACGTGAACTCGATCACCGCCCGGCTCCCGAGGCTGCTGGCCTGGCTGGAGAGCAGCGGCACGGACGTGCTGTGCCTCCAGGAGGCCAAGGTCGCCGCCGAGCAGTTCCCCGTCGAACAGCTCCGCGAGCTGGGTTACGAGGCGGCCGTGCACGCCACGGGACGGTGGAACGGCGTGGCGGTGATCTCCCGGGTAGGCCTGGAGGACGTGGTCAGGGGCCTGCCGGGGGGTCCCGCGTACGAGGGCGCGGAGGAACCCCGGGCCGTCTCCGCGACCTGCGGTCCGGTCCGCGTCTGGTCGGTGTACGTGCCGAACGGCCGCGAGGTGGAGCACGCGCACTACGCGTACAAGCTCCAGTGGTTCGAGGCCCTGAGGGCGGCGGTGGCGGGCGACGCGGCGGGCAGCCGCCCGTTCGCGGTGCTGGGCGACTACAACGTCGCGCCCACGGACGACGACGTGTACGACGTGGCCGCGTTCGAGGGACTGACCCATGTCACCCCGGCCGAGCGTGCCGCGCTGGCCGCCCTGCGCGGGGAGGGACTGACGGACGTGGTCCCGCGCCCCCTGAAGTACGAACACCCGTACACGTACTGGGACTACCGCCAGCTCTGCTTCCCGAAGAACCGCGGCATGCGCATCGACCTCGTCTACGGCAACGAGGCGTTCTCGACGGCGGTCAAGGACGCGTACGTCGACCGCGAGGAGCGCAAGGGCAAGGGCGCCTCGGACCACGCACCGGTCGTGGTGGACTTGGACGTCTAGGGCCTGTCAGACAGGCCCTGGTGCCGCGGCCTCAGGGCCCGAGGGTGCCCGCGACGGGGGACAGGCGTTCGGCCCCGCGATCGTGGGCACCCTTCTTCTTGGGCGGCTCGGGAACCGGTGATGACTCGAGGTGTTTCTCCGGACGTCACGATTCACCTCATACCGTGATGCGATGGCGCGAGCTACATTTTGTTCACATACCGGGAACGCGGAGCTTCGACGATCGCACCCCACGGAGAGGCCGGCCATGAACATCCCCTTCTTGGACAAGCTGCTGAAGCGGCATCCGGTGCGGCAGGGGCGTCCCCTCGCCAAGGCGTTCGAGGACGACCCCGTGGGTGTGGCCGAACTGCTCTCGGAGTGTGAACTGCTCCGCTCCCAGGCCGCGGCCGTCGGTCTCGAACTGGACGACACCCCGGACTCGTTGGTGGCGCTCGACCAGCTTCTGCCGCTGTGGCGCGACGACCCCGAGGCGCTTCCCTGGCTCGGCAACGACGCCGGCCTCTATCTCGGCACCGTCGTGGTGCGCACGGTGCCGGGTGCCTCCTGGCACGTCTGGGCGGGCGGCAGTCCGGCCGTCCGGCTCCCCTCGGGCCGTGAGATCCCGGTCGTCGAGGCCGGCCTCGACTGGGCCGTGCAGGGCGTCCCCGAGCTGTCCCAGATGTACGCCGAGGCCACGGAGGCCTGACCGGGGGCCCGCACGGCCGTCCCGGCGAGCGCGGGAGGGGCTGGACGGCCGTCCCGCCGAGTGCCCGGGGTGCCGTGATCGCCTGTCGTGATCCGCTCGTCATCCAGCCTCAAATACGGCTAATGACCCGACGTGCGTGTCGTCCGTTATGTGGTGATTCGCGTCGATAGTTTGCGGTGACCGCCCCGGCCGACAGCAGGCTGGACCGGGGTGACCGTCGATCCCTTGATCGACCCGTACGACGTCACCACGCACTTCGGGGAGCCGCATGTTCCGCAGGTCCACGACCTCGCCGACGGCAAGGGAGAGGTGGTCGTGATCACCGGCCCGTCGAACAGATCGTCAACTGCCACGTGAGGCACGGCCATCCGCGTCCGAACCCGCCGGTTCCCCGGTGGGGGCGCGAGCGCGCGCCCCTCGCCGGGGGCTTCCCCGGGCCCGGGAGGCCGATCGCGGCGATCCTCGACTACGATTTGCCGTTCATCCCCGTGACGACGGTGATCTCACCGATCCGCATCGGGATGTGTGTGCCGCTCTCCCGGTCCGCCCCGCCGGCGTACGGGCGAAAGCGGCACAGTCCCGAGACCGAGGCCGTGGACGTGGCTCCGGCCGAACCAGGGACGCTGCTGCCGGGTGGGGTACCCCCCACAGCCCCGAGACCGTAGGGGGAGCAGCAGCTCACAGGGCCAGGCCCGGCCGGCGCCAGCCGGAGATCACTGCTCGCGCAGGGGTACCGACACGTAGGACGGGTCGTGCTCCGGCGAGGAGAAGGTCAGCTGCGCGCCGGACGGGTTGTGCTCCATGTACAGCGGGTCGACCGTGTCGACGACCACGGCGAGGCGATGCCCGGCCGGGACGTCGTAGGCCGTGGAGAACAGGTCCAGGTCGACACCGAACGGCGTGCCGGGCGTCTGCCCGTGGAAGGTGTACGGCGCGTTGCTGACGAGTTTGCCGACCCCGAGCGGGCCCACGTCGTAGAGGTAGGCGATGAAGGTGCCGCTCTCCTTGGTGCCGGTGACCGTGGTGTGGAGCTTGGCGGTCCCTCGTACGCGCTGGGTGCTCGTGTACCTCTCCGACTGCCACACCGCGGTCCAGTAGCGCGGCAGCAGGGGGATCGAGGCCATCGGAGGGATCCGCGTGAGCTGGTCGAGGATGCTGGACAGGAAGATGACCCCGCCGTCCGCGCCCGAGTCGACGTTCGTGTGGATGCGGGTGGTGCCCCCGAGGGCGATCTTCCTCGTGGTCGCGCCGACCGACTTCCAGTCCGCGTAGCCCTCGTAGCCCCCCGTGGAGCGGGACTTGAGCTGCACCGGCTGCTCGTGGTCGATGCCGTTGTCCTCGCCCCGCAGATAGTGGTCGAACCAGCGGGCGGTGTCGGTCCACACGTCGTTGGGGAGCCCGAACAGACCGGTGATCTCGGCGGTGGCGTGGTCGCCGGGACGGAACTCCAGCCGCTTGGGTCCGGTCAGCTCCTCGTAGAACTTGGCGTACTGGTTGGCCGAGAAGATCGTGTCGCCCCAGGTGTTGGCCATGAAGACGGCGGGGCCGTTCTTGTCGAGCCGGCCGAGGTAGGTCTCGGGAGAACGTTTCTTCCCCCAGTCGATCAGGTCCTGTTCCTTGGCGAGGTTTCCGGAGAAGAAGTCCTTGAACACCTGCTGGGTCTCGGCGCTCGGGTGGCCTGTGATGTGCCCGACGCCGTCCAGCAGGGCGGCCGCCTGGACGTGTTCGGTACGGCCGGAGTAGATGGACGTGGTCAGGTCCGCCCAGCCGCTCAGCGCCGCGACCGCCTTGATGCGCTGGTCGTGCGCGGCGGCCAGCAGGCTGATCCCGGCGCCGTACGAGACGCCCGCCACGCCCACCTTCCGCGCGTCGGCCGGGGTGTTGGCGAGCGCCCAGTCGATCACCTTGGACACGTCCGCGGTGTCGCGGGGGCCGGCGACGTCTATCTCGCCGCCCGACTGCCAGAAGCCGCGGACGTTGTAACCGACGACGACATAGCCGGAGTTCGCGAGCTTCTGGGCCTGTGCGAGGTACTCGACCTGGGGCAGGCCCCAGCTCGTGGGCAGCACGATGAGCGGGTAGGAGCGGGTGCCGTCCGCTCCCGCCGGGGTGGTGACGTTGGCCTTGAGGGTGGTGCCGCCGTCACCGGAGATGTCGACGAAGCGGACACCTCCCGAGCTGCCGGCGGCCTGGGCGGTGGGGGCCAGGCCCAGGCTCGCGGCCGCGATCAGCGTCGCGGACACGGCGCCGACGGCGGACGTGCGCAGGGGGTTGCGACCGTTTCCCAACGGGTCACTCCTCACTTGGTCAGTGCAAGGTGACCCGACGGTAACCGCGGCGGCTTACTCGAAGTAACCCGTCGGTAAGTTACGTGCGAGTAACGATTGTTGAAGTGTTCATTTCCATCCGTTCAAACCTCGTCGGCGTGTGCCGCCACGAACGGCCGGAAAGCGCCGCACCTCCGCGGACCGCGGGTGTCACGTACGCCGACGTGCCCGAGGCGTGGCCGCCTTCGCCGCTGCCTCCCCGTCCTGGCCGGGGTCGGACGCCGGGTCCGGCCCCGGGTCCAGGGCCGGCGGCGTCGGCAGCGGGGCCTGGGCGGCGCGCGTGACGTCCGCGACGACCTCGACGACATCGGGGCCGTACGCCTGGGAGTTCACGACCTTCAGCAGCAGGACGAAGCTGTTGCCGCCGTGCTTACGGGCGAGGCGCGCGTGGTTGCGGGCGAGATAGCGGGTCGCCGCCTGGTTGGTGATCGCGCGCTGGCCGCAGAAGAGGAAGACCGGTCTCACGTCACGGCTCTGGCCCGCGGTCAGCCGGGCGAGGATCACGTACTCGGCCTGGCCCGACTCCAGTCGGTAGCGCTCGCTGCCGATCTGGAAGGCGCCCCGGTCGGGTCCCCGCCCGGAGTCGACGTTGACCTGCACGCCCGGCAGCAGGGACTGCAGATGCGCGGCCATGCGCCGGTTCGACGCCGGTCCGCCCACGCAGAACTCCGTGCGCTCGCCGAAGCCCTGCTGGGTCGCGTCGTGCGCGATGACCTGGGCGTGCGCGCCGCAGTCCTTGATGAGCGCGGACAGTTCGAGCAGCGCGAACACGTCGTGGCGCATCACCGTCAGTTCGGGACCGCCCGCCTCGCGGTTCACCACGAGGAGCGACTCGGAGTTGTCGGGCAGCCCGAAGAACGCCTGCTTGCGGCGCAGCTTGCGCTTCCACAGGTAGGTGCGGGCGACCCAGCCGAGCGCGGCACTGAGGCCGGCGGCGAGGACGCCGAGGACGATGTTGCGCACGTCGTCATTCATGTGCGCGCATGCTAGCGGGCCCACGGAACCGTGTTCGAGGGGGCCTGACGTGGTCGCCGCCGTGAAGTTACGCTGCGCGGACGGCTGTTGACTGGAGGTATTGATGCGACGTCCTCTTGTGCGGAATCTGACGGTCCTGGCGGTTTCGGCCGCGACGGCATTAGTGGGTGCGGCGGCGCCGCCCGGAGCGCCGACGGCGGGTACGGCCGCGAGGACGCCCGCCGCGAAGGTGCCCGTCGCGGTCGGCTCCGGAGGCGCCGTGGCGAGCGTCGACGCGGACGCCTCCGCCGCGGGCATCGAGGTGCTGAGGAAGGGCGGCAACGCGGTCGACGCGGCCGTCGCCACGGCGGCGGCCCTCGGTGTGACCGAGCCCTACTCGTCCGGCATCGGCGGAGGCGGCTACTTCGTCTACTACGACGCCAAGTCCCGTACGGTGCACACGATCGACGGACGGGAGACGGCACCCCTGACCGCCGACTCCGGGCTGTTCCTGGAGAACGGCAAGCCGCTCGCGTTCGCCGACGCGGTCACCAGCGGGCTGAGCGTGGGCACACCGGGCACGCCCGCCACCTGGCAGACAGCCCTGGACTCATGGGGCAGCAGACGCCTCGGCACCGTCCTGGAGCCGGCCGAGCGCATCGCCCGCTCCGGGTTCACGGTCGACCCGACCTTCCGTTCGCAGACCGAGCTGAACCAGGCCCGGTTCGCGAACTTCCCCGACACCGCGAAGCTCTTCCTGCCCGGTGGCTCGCTGCCGGTCGTCGGATCGACCTTCAAGAACCCCGATCTGGCCCGTACATACGAGGAGTTGGGCAGCAAGGGCACGCGAGCCCTGTACACCGGCGCCCTCGGCCGGGAGATCGTCGCCACCGTGAACAAGCCGCCCGTGGACCCGGCGTCCGGCTACGACGCCCGGCCCGGCAAGCTGTCCACGAAGGACCTCGCGGCCTACGGGGCGAAGCGCCAGGCGCCCACCAGGACCTCGTACCGCGGTCTGAACGTCTACTCGATCGCCCCGTCCTCCTCCGGCGGCACCACCGTCGGCGAGGCGCTCAACATCCTGGAGGGGACGGACCTCTCGAAGGCGAGCGAGACGCAGTACCTGCACCACTACATCGAGGCGAGCCGGATCGCGTTCGCGGACCGGGGCCGCTGGGTGGGCGACCCGGCCTTCGAGGACGTACCCACCAAGGGCCTGCTCTCGCAGAAATACGCGGACAGCCGGGCCTGCCTCGTCAAGGACGACGCCGTGCTGACGAGCCCGCTCGCGCCGGGCGACCCGAACAGTCCCGCCGCCTGCGCCGGCACCGGGACGGCCGCCCCGACGACGTACGAGGGAGAGAACACGACCCACCTCACGGTGGCCGACAAGTGGGGCAACGTCGTCGCCTACACGCTGACCATCGAACAGACCGGCGGCAGCGGGATCACCGTCCCTGGACGCGGTTTCCTCCTCAACAACGAGCTGACGGACTTCTCCTTCGCCCCGGCCAACCCGGCCGTGCACGACCCGAATCTGCCGGGTCCCGGAAAGCGTCCGCGCTCGTCGATCTCGCCGACCATCGTCCTCGACCGGCACGGAAAGCCTGTCGTGGCGCTCGGTTCGCCCGGTGGCGCGAGCATCATCACGACCGTGCTCCAGACGCTGACCGAGTTCGTCGACCGCGGTCTCCCCCTGGTCGACGCGATCGCCGCGCCACGCGCCAGCCAGCGCAACGCGGCGCAGACCGAGCTCGAACCGGGCCTGTACGACAGCCCGTTGAGGGCCGGGCTCGAAGCCATCGGGCACTCCTTCAAGGTGAACCCGGAGATCGGCGCGGCCACGGGCGTCCAGCGCCTCCCGAACGGCACCTGGCTGGCCGCGGCGGAGAAGGTCCGCCGGGGCGGAGGCTCGGCCATGGTCGTACGGCCTTCTTCCTAGCCGCTCCGCTGTACGGCGGCGTCCGAGCCGGTCACCGCCGTACGGGCGGGGGTGTGTCCTGCCCCGCGGCAGGAGGCCTCTCGGTGGGGACGGTGCCGATCTCCTCCCCGCGGTGGGCGGGGTTGCCGCTGCCCGCCGTCGGGGCGGTGCCGTCCGCCTCGTGGCCGTGGGTGACCGGCGGGTCAGCGGGCCGTCAGGATGCGCGGGCCCGAGTCCGTGATGGCCACCGTGTGCTCCGCGTGCGCCGCACGGGAGCCGTCGTTCGTGCGCAGCGTCCAGCCGTCCGGGGCCGCGTGGTAGTCGTCCGTGCCGCCGCCGATGAGCATGGGCTCGATGGCGAGGACCATGCCGTGCCGCAGTGGCATCCCGCGTCCCGGGCGGCCCTCGTTCGGGACACCCGGGTCCTCGTGCATCCGGCGCCCGATGCCGTGGCCGCCGAACCCGTCCGGGATCCCGTACCCGGCCGCCCGGCACACCGTGCCGATGGCGTGCGCGATGTCCCCGATGCGGTTGCCCACGACGGCCGCCTCGATCCCCGCGGCCAGGGCCCGCTCCGCGGTCTCCACGAGCCGCGCGTCGGCGGCGCGCGGCTCGCCCACGATGAAACTGATCGCCGAGTCGCCCACCCAGCCGCCCAGTTCGGCGCCGAAGTCGATGGAGACCAGGTCTCCGTCGCGCAGCCGGTAGCCCGTCGGGATGCCGTGCACGATCGCCTCGTTCACCGAGGCGCACACGACCGCGGGGAAGGGTGTGGGCGCGAAGGAGGGGTGATAGCCGAGGAAGGGCGACGTCGCGCCCGCGTCGCGCAGGACCTGATGCGCCACCTCGTCCAGCTCCAGCAGGGAGACGCCCACGTCGGCGGCCTCGCGGACCGCGGTGAGTGCCCTGCCCACGACCTGGCCGGCCGCGTACATCTCGTCGATCGATGTGTCGGTCTTCAGTTCCACCATGCCAATTACTATACCGGTATTAGAATGGTGTCATGGTGCGAACCCCACTGACCCCGGAAGAACGCGAACGCGGCGAGCGGCTCGGTCGGCTGCTGCGCGAGGCCCGCGGCGGCCGCAGCATGGCGGACATCGCCGGGGTGGCGGGGATCTCCGCGGAGACCCTGCGCAAGATCGAGACCGGGCGCGCCCCCACGCCGGCCTTCTTCACGATCGCCGCACTGGCGCGGGCTCTCGGCCTCTCGATGGACGAGCTCGTCGTGCGGTGCGCGCTGGTGCCGGCGGCGTGAGGGCCTGAGGGCTCGGTGACCTGGGGGTGTCGAGTCGGCTCGTGACGCCCTGTGGCCCGGAGGTCTCGCCGTCCGGTTCAGGTGGCCCGTGTGCGACTTGGATGGCCCGTGTTGAGAAATTGTTGAATTCACTGCTTGTTCCCTTGTCGTCTACGCGCGTAGTCATTAACCTCCGGCCATGTCGAACACCAACGCCCGCTCCGGCGTGGCGACTTCGCAGCAGCCCGCGCCCGGCGAAGCGCGGCCTTCCACCACGGCAGAGCGCACGGCGAGGCGCGGCCGCCGTGTGCCCGCGATCGTGCGGCTCGTCTGCACCGACCTCGACGGCACCCTGCTCGACTCGTCCGGCGCCATCCGCGAACGCACCCTGGGAACGCTCGCGGAGGCGGAGCGCGCCGGGATCGCCGTGGTGGGGGTGACCGGACGGCCCGTCCGCGACACCCTGGACCTGGCCCGGCGCCACGGGCTCACCGGGCCCGTGGTGTGCAGCAACGGGGCGGTGACCGTGGACGCCGAGTCGGGGCGCCTGCTGGACTGCCGGGGATTCGGCCCCGGTGACGCGGCGGGCATCCTGCGCGCGGTCCGTGACGCGGTGCCCGGGGTCGCGCTGGGGGTCGACTCCGTGTCCGGGCTCCGCCTGGAGACGGCCTTCGTGCGACGGGTGCCGAACACCTGGCGCCATGTCGCGCTGGACGGCGTCTCCGCACCGGCGGACGCGGACCCGGTGGTCAAGATCCTCGCCGCCCATCCGATGCTGCTCGTGGACGAACTCGCCGCCTTGATCGCCTCGGTCGTCGGGGACCGCGCGGTGATCACGAGATCCACCGGTGACTTCCTGGAGATGTCCGCTCCCGGTGTCGACAAGGGGGAGGCGCTGCGGACGCTCGCCGAGCGGAGCGGGTTTCCGCTGGAACGCACCGCCGCCGTGGGCGACATGCCCAACGACATCCCGATGCTGCGCGCGGCCGGGCTCGCCGCCGCCGTCGCCAACGCCCACGAGGACACGCTGCGCGCCGCCGACATCGTGCTGCCCAGCAACGACGACGAGGGTGTCGCCGCCCTCATCCGGCTCGTCCTGCCCCGCGCGGCGGGGGTGGAGGCGTGCCGGATCTGAGGGGGCGGTGAGGTCCGCCGTTCCGGCCCGCCGCGCCTTCGGTGGACCGTTCGTCCCGGCGTGCGCCCGAGTTCTTCTTCGGGCGCACGCCTGCGCGGGCGTGCTCCGACGCGCCCCCTCGGCGAGAGCTCCGCGTCCCCGCCGAAAACTCCCCGTAGTCGATCCGTAACACGACTGGTGTTCTCTGTCGGGTCGAAGTGCTCACGTCGGGCGGGGAGTTGAGTGATGGCTGTAGGACAACTCCCGGAACAGGTACTGGAGTTCGCGCGGTATCTGAACGGGCTTGTGGACCGGCTCGACCGGAGCGGCGGTTGGTGCGGGGTGTTTTGGCAACGCGACCCCGACGGCATGCGGGCGTGCCTCGAAGGACGGGAGGTGCCGCCCTGGGACGTCGTGGAGGCACTCCTCCAGGACGTCTTCGAGCAGTACGGGGAGCGGGCCGCGGCCCAGGAGACGGCACGGGCCCGGCCGCTGCACGCGGCCTCGCTGGCCGCGTACGACGTCCGTCCGGGCGGCCGGGACGCGCTCGGCGACCGCCTGGACGTCATGCTCCGCGAGCAGCGCTACGCCGCCGAACGCCAGGTCGAGCTGAGCGGACGGCTGCCCTCGGCGGTTTCCCGGGGGGAGGCCGAGGCGATCCGCCTGGACCTCGCCTGGGCCCAGGACGATCATGAACGGGCCGCCGCCCGCTGCGTCGAACTGCGCCACCGCATGGAGAACGTCGACCGCCACGCCCTGCGGGCCCGCGGGCGACACATGCCGGGCTTCCCGGCTCAGGGCGCAGGCCTTGGTTCAGGCCCTGGCTCCGGCGCCGGACCGGGCCTCGTCCCTGGGCATGGCCCCGGGGCCGGGCCGGGGCATGGTGCGGGACCGGGCTTCGACACTGGACATGACCACGGCGGGGGCCCGGGTCCGCACTCCGGGGCAGGGCCGGGTCCCGGCTATGGCCCGGACCTTGGCACAGATTCCGGCACCGGCACCGGCCCCGCCGTCGGCTCTGGCTCTGGCTCAGGTTTCGGCCCCGGTTCAAGTCCCGGCCCTGGCTCTGATTCGGGCCACGGCGCGGGGTACGGCTACGGCCCCGGCTCAGGTTCCGGCCCCGGCTCTGGTTCAGGTTCCGGCCCCGGCTCTGGTTCCGGCCCTGGCTCTGATTCGGGCCAGGGCGCGGGGCACGGCTACGGCCCCGGCTCTGGTTCAGGCCCCGGTTCAAGTTCCGGCCCCGGCCCTGATTCGGGCTACGGCGCGGGGCACGGCTCAGGTTCCGGCCCCGGCCCAGTTTCCGGCTACGGCGCGGGGCATGGCTACGGCTCTGTCCCCGACCTCGCCGCGGGGACGGCCCCCGGTTCTCGCCCGACCGCCCCCGCCGAGCAGGCCGAGCCCTGGCCTCCTCCCGTCGGCCACGCTCCGGGCGGCCACGCACAGCCCGGGGCCCGGCCCACGGGCCTCGCGCCGGAGGACGACAGGTCTCGTCCCGGGGAGCGGGCCGCCACTCCCGCCCCGGCACACGACAGGACCCCGCCCGGCGCCGACCCGCATCCGGCCAAGCGTGCCAAGCGGCGTCGACGAGGGGGCGCGCGTTTCGCCGGGATGGTGGAGGCCGACGTGGCTCCCGTGGCTGTGCCGGAGGCCGGTCCCGTGCTGCCCGCCCCGCCCGCGCGGGGCGGACGTACGCCCCGGGGCGCGCGTTTCGCCGGTGCCGCCGAGGAGCCCGCGCGCCCCCACGCGACGACACAGCCGGAGCCGCTGGACGAGGGTGCGCGGCGGCACACGGCGGAGACCGTCGCGACGCTCACGCGGCTGCGCGGCGAGGGCCGCAGCGGGGAGGCGCACGCGCTGCTCGTCGAAGCGGCGTACTGGCCCCCCGCCCGCTTCCCCCTGCTCGCCGCCGAACTGCACGGCGCCGGACTCGACGCGGACTGGGCCACCCTGCTCTGGGAGGCGGCCTCGCTGCCGGCCGACCGGCTGGTCGCCGCGGCCGACGCGCTCACCGTCGCCGGCCGCACCGCCGACGGCAGGCAGATGCTGCGCCAGGGCGTCACCCGGCCCGCCCCCGAGATAGGGGCCGCCGTCCTCGGCCTCGCCGACCAGGGCCGAGGCCGCGAGATCGGCGCGCTCCTCGACGCGTACGTGCGTGTCTGCGCCCCGGAGGAAGCCGCCCGCAGCGCCGAGACGGACCCGGAGCGCCTCGTACCGCTGCTCCTGCGGGCGGCCCGGGATGTGTCCGACGAATGCCAGTGGGACCTGGTCCACGCCTTGCGCGTCGCCGGCTTCACACCATGACCCGCCGCCCGGCGAGCTCACGACGCCGCCCGCCCGTGGTCGCCCATGCACGCCCGCGTGCAGGCGGCGCAGGGCTCGGCCCAGACGGCGATCCGCCGACCGCCCGTGCGCGCGGCGGCGACCACCCGGCCCTCCGGGCGCGCGACCACCCGGCCCTCCGGGCGTTCGCCCGGTCGGTCGTACCTCCGGTTCCGGCGGCCACGTCACTCACCCGTGAGGGTCAGAAACGTGATCGACTCAGCGGGTTAACGACGATGGTCTTGGCAAGGCTGTCCGGGGGGCTTACTTTCGAGCCTCTACAGCCTTTGTCTACGGGCGTAGAGGCTCTCTGACGTCCCGTCGAAGGAGCAGCTCATGGGCAACGTCGTACGTGCCGCCCTGGTCCAGGCCACCTGGACCGGCGACACCGCATCCATGGTCGCCAAGCACGAGGAACACGCCCGTGAGGCGGCCCGGCAGGGCGCCAAGGTCATCGGGTTCCAGGAAGTCTTCAACGCCCCCTACTTCTGCCAGGTCCAGGAGCCGGAGCACTACGCCTGGGCGGAGCCGGTCCCCGACGGGCCCACCGTCACCCGTATGTGTGAGCTCGCGCGCGAGACCGGCATGGTGATCGTCGTACCCGTGTTCGAGGTCGAGCAGTCCGGGTTCTACTACAACACCGCGGCCGTGATCGACGCCGACGGCACCTACCTCGGGAAGTACCGCAAGCACCACATCCCGCAGGTGAAGGGGTTCTGGGAGAAGTACTACTTCAAGCCCGGCAACCTCGGCTGGCCCGTCTTCGACACGGCCGTCGGCCGGGTCGGGGTCTACATCTGCTACGACCGGCACTTCCCCGAGGGCTGGCGGCAGCTCGGTCTGAACGGCGCCCAGCTCGTGTACAACCCCTCCGCCACCTCCCGCGGCCTGTCCGCCTACCTCTGGCAGCTCGAACAGCCCGCGGCGGCCGTCGCCAACGAGTACTTCATCGCCGCGATCAACCGGATCGGGCAGGAGGAGTACGGCGACAACGACTTCTACGGAACCTCGTACTTCGTCGACCCGCGCGGACAGTTCGTCGGCGAGCGGGCGAGCGACAAGGCCGAGGAACTCGTCGTCCGCGACCTGGACTTCGGCCTCATCGAGGAAGTACGCCAACAGTGGGCGTTCTACCGCGACCGGCGCCCCGACGCCTACGAAGGGCTGGTGCGGCCATGACCGACCTGTACACCCGCCACCAGGCCGTCCTGCCGGACTGGCTGGCCCTCTACTACGAGGACCCGATCGAGATCACCCACGGCGAGGGCCGCCACGTCTGGGACTCCGACGGAAACAAATACCTCGACTTCTTCGGCGGCATCCTCACCACGATGACCGCGCACGCCCTGCCCGAGGTGACGAAGGCCGTCAGCGAGCAGGCCGGCCGGATCATCCACTCCTCGACGCTCTACCTCAACCGGCCGATGGTCGAACTCGCCGAACGCGTCGCCCAGTTGTCCGGCATCCCCGACGCCCGCGTCTTCTTCACCACCTCCGGCACCGAGGCCAACGACACGGCCCTGCTGCTCGCCACCGCCCACCGGCGCAGCAACCAGATCCTCGCCATGCGCAACAGCTACCACGGCCGGTCGTTCAGCGCGGTCGGGATCACCGGCAACAAGGGCTGGTCGCCCACCTCCCTGTCCCCGCTCCAGACGCTGTACGTGCACGGCGGTGTCCGCACCCGCGGCCCCTACGCCGACCTCGACGACGCCGCGTTCACCGACGCCTGCGTGGCGGACCTGAAGGACCTGCTCGGCCATGTCCGCCCGCCCGCCGCGCTGATCGCCGAACCGATCCAGGGCGTCGGCGGCTTCACCGCGCCCCCCGACGGCCTGTACGCGGCCTTCCGCGAGGTCCTCGCGGAGCACGGCGTCCTCTGGATCGCCGACGAGGTGCAGACCGGCTGGGGCCGCACCGGCGAACACTTCTGGGGCTGGCAGGCCCACGCCGCCTCCGGCCCGCCCGACATGCTCACCTTCGCCAAGGGCATCGGCAACGGCATGTCCATCGGCGGAGTCGTCGCCCGCGCCGAGATCATGAACTGCCTCGACTCCAACTCCATCTCGACCTTCGGTGGTTCACCGGTCACGATGGCGGCGGGACTCGCGAATCTCACCTACCTCCTCGAACACGACCTCCAGGGCAACGCCCGGCGCGTCGGCGGCCTGCTCATCGAACGGCTGCGCGCGGTCGCCGCGCAGTTCGGCGGTGTACGCGAGGTGCGCGGCCGCGGACTGATGATCGGCATCGAACTGGTGAAGCCCGGAACCGACCGGGCGCACCCCGAAGGAGCCGCGGCGGTCCTCGAAGCGGCCCGCGAGGAAGGCCTGTTGATCGGCAAGGGCGGCGGACACGACACCAGCGTGCTGCGTATCGCCCCACCGCTCTCCCTCACCGTCGCGGAGGCGGAGGAGGGCGCGTCGATCCTGGAACGCGCTCTGAGGCGGGCCCAGTAACAGATGAGCACGGGCGGGTGAGCCGAAGGGGCGGTGGTCTCGAAGACCCGGCGCGCGAGGACCCGACGGTCCGGGCGCGCGCCGAGTCCCCGCGGCCGCCCGCAGCGCTCCGGAGGCGAACCGCGCCACGGACGAAGGGGAACGCCGCCATGACCACCGTCCTGGAACCCGCCCTCTCGGTACGCCAGGTCCTCGCCCTGGACCGGGTGCTCGCCGGGGAGCCCGAGGTGGTGGCGGGTGCCGGCCATCTCGACCGGTCCGTCCGCTGGGTGCACGTCGCCGAGGCCGCCGACGTGGGTGTCATGCTCAGCGGCGGCGAAATGGTCCTCACCACCGGGGTGTTGCTCGCCGGAGACCCCGATGCCCAGGCCGAGTACATCCGTTCGCTGCACCGCGCCGAGGCCGCGGCCGTCGTCCTCGGGCTCGGCCGCGCCTTCCCCGCGCCCCCGGACGTGATGCGCCGGGCCGCCGAACGCTGCGGCCTGCCGATGGTGGTGCTCCACCGCCCGTTCCCCTTCGCCGAGTTGACGGAGGAGGTCCAGTCCCGGCTGGTGCGGCACAAGTTCGCGGCGGTGAGCCTCTCCGAAGCCGTACGCACCGCGCTCACCGGACTGATCACCACCGGTGCCCCGCTCCAGCACATGCTCGACGAGATCGCCGTGCACGCCGCCTGCCCGGTCGTCGTCACCAACCTCGCCCACCGGGTCCTCGCCACCGCCGGCGAACGCTCCGCCGTCGATGACGTGCTGCGCGACTGGGACCGCATCGCCCGGCAGGCGGGAGGCAGCGAGGGCGACGGATGGATCCGCGCCGAACTCGGCGGACGGGGGGAGCGATGGGGCCGCATCGTGCTGTGCGGCCACCGGGGCGACGCGGCGACCGGGCGGCTGCTCGCCGACCGGGCCGCCGAGGCCCTGGTCCTGCACCGCATGCTCGCAGGACCCGCCCACTCCTGGGAGGAGGAGTCCGCGCAGGGCCTGCTGACCGACCTCGTGAGCGGTGTCGTACCGGCCCGCCAGCTCCTGCCGCGAGCGCGGGCCGCCGGACTGCCCGTGAACCGCCGCACCTTCGTGCCCCTGGTGGTGCGCGACGGCGACGCGGCCCAACTCGACCGTGTGCTGCGCCTGCTGGGGCTGCCGGGCCTCGTCGCCGAACTGTCCGACGGAGCGACCGCGCTGCTGCTCAGCCTTCCGCGCGACCAGGACGCCGAGGCGCTGGCCGAGCACTTCGCCGTACGGCTGCGGCACGAGACCGGGGCCCCCGCCACCGTGGCCGCCGCCGGGCCCCGCACCGCCTGGGACGACGTGCCCTCCGGATTGCGCGAGGCCCTGCACGTCGCCGAGGCCGCCGGCGACCCGCCCGCCGGCCAGGACCGGCCCGCGCTGGTCCGGCTGCGTGACGTCCATCTGCGCGGCCTGGTGCGGCTGCTGCGGGACGACCCGAACGTCCAGTCCTTCGCGGAACGCGAACTCGACGGTCTGCTCGGCGGTCCGCAGGCGGATGCACGGCTGCTGCCCGTGCTGCGGACCTACCTCGCCACCGGCCGCAACAAGTCGCGCACCGCGGAGCTCCACCATGTCAGCCGGCCCGCGCTCTACCGCCGGCTCGAGGTCATACAGGCCCGCCTCGGCGTCGACCTGGACGACTTCGAACAGGCCGCCTCCGTCCACATCGCGCTGCTCGCGCACGACGCGCAACAGCGGTGAAACACGGAACCAGTCAGGCGCAACACGGGAGAACGCGGAGGTGACACCGTGGAACGGCACGGCACGTCGGACGTGACACGGTGCAACTCAAAGAACCGGCCGGGGCTTTCTAGTCTCCTGGGGCGGACACCGGAGGGCGCGTCTGCCCTGCGCCGCCCGGCACGCTCCCCCAAGCTCTGCGAGCAGGGGGGACCCCCACTCGCCGCAACGGGCACAGGCCCCAGTACATCCAGTACGAGGTCCTGTGCCCGGCACGCCGAGAGCACGCACCTGACGACGCAGGGCCCGCCCTCCGGGCGGACGACGCGACCTCCGGCGTCCGCCCCAGCACACCGAGCGACCGGAGGTCCCGATGAGCAGAGTGATCCGCGCCGCCGTCTTCCAGACGGCATGGACCGGCGACAAGGAATCGATGATCCAGGTCCACGAGCAGGCGGCCCGCGACGCGGTCGCGCAGGGCGCACAGGTCCTGTGCTTCCAGGAGCTGTTCTACGGACCGTACTTCTGCCAGGTGCAGGACAAGGAGTTCTACGCGTACGCCGAGCAGATCCCCGAGGGTCCGATCGTCCGGCGCTTCCAGGCGCTGGCGAAGGAGCTGGGCCTCGTCCTCGTGCTGCCGATGTACGAGGAGGAACAGCCCGGCGTCCTGTACAACACGGCGGCCGTGATCGACGCCGACGGCTCCTACCTGGGCAAGTACCGCAAGACCCACATTCCCCAAGTGCCGGGATTCTGGGAGAAGTTCTACTTCCGGCCCGGGAACTCCGGCTGGCCCGTCTTCGACACGGCCGTGGGCCGGATCGGCGTCTACATCTGCTACGACCGGCACTTCCCGGAGGGCTGGCGGGCCCTCGGTCTCGCGGGCGCGGAGATCGTCTTCAACCCGTCGGCCACCTCCCGCGGACTGTCCGGCTACCTCTGGCAGTTGGAGCAGCCGGCCGCCGCCGTCGCCAACGAGTACTTCGTGGGTGCGATCAACCGGGTCGGGCAGGAGGAGTACGGCGACAACGACTTCTACGGGACCTCGTACTTCGTGGACCCCGAGGCCCAGTTCGTCGGCGAGGTGGCGAGCGACAAGGAGAGCGAACTCGTCGTCCGCGACCTGGACATGGCCAAGCTCCGCGAGGTCCGCGACCGGTGGCAGTTCTACCGCGACCGCGCCCCGGTGGCGTACGGGCCGCTCACCGCGCCCTGACCGTCCGGAGGGGGCACGCTCCAGTCGTCCGTGCCGCGGGTCCCGCGATCCGAGCGCGGGACCCGCGGCACGGCACCCGGCACCGGCCGTCCCGCGAACCACCCCTCGGGCCTCCTCGCCGGGACGTACCGGCCCCGGCCCCCGACAGCCCCGCAAGGCCATCAGCGCACGTACGACCGGAAGGAGAGGGAGCATGAGCCGTACCGTCATCCGGGGTGGTCTCGTCATCACCGCGTCCGACGAGATCCACGCCGACGTCCTGATCGAGGACGGCCGGATCGCCGCCCTCGCCGCGACGGGCACGCCCGCGGCCGAGTCGTGGACGGCCGAGCGCGCCATAGACGCCACCGGCAAGTACGTGATCCCGGGCGGCGTCGACGCCCACACCCACATGGAGCTGCCGTTCGGCGGCACCTTCGCCTCCGACACCTTCGAGACCGGCACCCGGGCCGCCGCCTGGGGCGGCACCACCACCATCATCGACTTCGCCGTCCAGAGCGTCGGCCGCTCCCTGCGCGAGGGTCTCGACGCCTGGAACGCCAAGGCGGACGGCAACTGCGCCATCGACTACGGCTTCCACATGATCGTCTCCGACGTGAACCAGGACACGCTCAAGGAGATGGACCTGCTGGTCGAGGAGGGCGTCACCTCCTTCAAGCAGTTCATGGCCTATCCGGGCGTCTTCTACAGCGACGACGGCCAGATCCTGCGCGCCATGCAGCGCTCCGCCGAGAACGGCGGCCTGATCATGATGCACGCCGAGAACGGCATCGCGATCGACGTCCTCGTCGAACAGGCGCTGGCACGGGGCGAGACCGATCCGCGCTTCCACGGGGAGGTGCGCAAGGCGTTGCTGGAGGCCGAGGCCACCCACCGCGCGATCAAGCTCGCCCAGGTCGCGGGCGCCCCGCTCTACGTCGTGCACGTCTCGGCGACCGAGGCCGTCGCCGAGATCGCCCGGGCGCGCGACGAGGGACTGAACGTCTTCGGCGAGACCTGCCCCCAGTACCTGTTCCTGTCGACCGACAATCTCGCGGAACCGGACTTCGAGGGCGCGAAGTACGTGTGCAGCACGCCCCTTCGCCCCAAGGAGCACCAGGCGGCGCTGTGGCGGGGCCTGCGCACCAACGACCTCCAGGTCGTCTCGACGGACCACTGCCCGTTCTGCTTCACCGGCCAGAAGGAACTCGGCCGCGGCGACTTCTCGAAGATCCCCAACGGGCTTCCGGGCGTCGAGAACCGCATGGACCTGCTCCACCAGGCCGTCGTCGACGGGCACATCTCCCGCCGCCGCTGGATCGAGATCGCCTGCGCCACACCGGCCCGCATGTTCGGCCTCTACCCGAAGAAGGGGACCATCGCGCCCGGCGCCGACGCCGACATCGTCATCTACGACCCGCACGCCGAGCAGGTCATGTCGGTCGAGACCCACCACATGAACGTCGACTACTCGGCGTACGAGGGCAAGCGGGTCACCGGACGGGTCGAGACGGTGCTGTCGCGCGGCGAAATGGTCATCACCGACCGGGAGTTCACCGGGCGAGCCGGCCACGGCGTCTACACCCCCCGTTCCACCTGTCAGTACCTTCTCTGAGCGACCAGGAGTGGCGCCATGGACTTCGGACTCGTCCTGCAGACAGACCCCCCGGCCTCCCGTGTCATCGACCTGATGAAGCGGGCCGAGGCCAACGGCTTCACGTACGGCTGGACCTTCGACTCGGCCGTGCTCTGGCAGGAACCCTTTGTGATCTACAGTCAGATTCTCGCCAACACCGAGAAGCTGACGGTCGGCCCGATGGTCACCAACCCGGGAACCCGCACGTGGGAGGTCACCGCCTCCACCTTCGCGACACTCAACGACATGTACGGCAACCGCACGGTGTGCGGCATCGGGCGCGGCGACTCGGCGATGCGTGTCGCCGGACGCAAGCCCAACACCCTGGCCCGGATCAGCGACGCGATGAAGGTCATCCGCTCCCTCGCCCGGGGCGACGAGGCCGACCTCGGCGGTGCGGTCGTCAAGTTCCCCTGGGTGCGTCCGGGTGCCGAACTGCCGGTCTGGATGGCCGCGTACGGCCCGAAGGCGCTGAAGATGACCGGCGAGGAGGCCGACGGCTTCATCCTCCAGCTCGCCGACCTCTACCTCACCGAGTACATGGTCAAGGCCGTGAAGGACGCGGCCGCGAGCGCCGGGCGCGACCCGGCCGAGGTGAAGATCTGCGTCGCCGCGCCCGCGTACATCACCGAGGACGACTCGGCCGGCGCGCTCGCCCACGCGCGGGAGCAGTGCCGCTGGTTCGGCGGCATGGTCGGCAACCACGTGGCCGACCTGGTCTCCAAGTACGGCGAGCACTCGGCGGCCGTGCCCGACGAACTCACGGACTACATCAAGGCCCGTGAGGGCTACGACTACTCCCACCACGGACGGGCCGACAACCCCGACACCGCGTTCGTGCCCGACGAGATCGTCGACCGGTTCTGCCTGATCGGACCCGCCGAGCGGCACATCGAGAAACTGAACGCGCTGCGCGCGCTGGGCGTCGACCAGTTCGCGGTCTACGACATGCACGACGCCCAGGAGGTCACGATCGACGCGTACGGAGCGCGGGTCATCCCCGGCGTCAACGGGCAGTAACCGAAGGTCAATTCCCCCGGTCTCCCCTTCCCGCCGTCCCGGGAAGGGGATCAGGGCGCACTGTGCGCACCCCCCCGAGTCGTCCCCGCACGGCCTCTCCCGTCACTCCTCATTGATTGGCCTGCTCATGACAGAAATAGTCTCCCCGGGCGTCCCGCCCGCCGGACAAGTCACGCTCCCCGACGGCCGGGTGGAGATCGCACCCGACGCCCCCGCGCCCACCGGCCCCTACGCCAACGACGACCTGCTGCCGGTTCCGGTCGAGAAGCGCACCTGGACCACGTACAACTTCTCGGCCCTGTGGGTCGGCATGGCCCACAACACCGCTTCCTGGACGCTGGCCTCGGGCCTGATCGCCGTCGGCATGGACTGGAAGCAGGCCGTCCTCACCATCGCGCTCGCCAACCTGATCGTGCTGGTCCCGATGCTGCTCACCGGGCACGCGGGGCCGAAGTACGGCATCCCCTTCCCCGTCTTCGCCCGCGCCTCCTTCGGGGTCCGCGGGGCCAACCTCCCCGCTGTCGTAAGGGCGTTGGTGGCGTGCGGCTGGTTCGGCATCCAGACCTGGATCGGCGGCGAGGCGATCTACTTCCTCGCGGGCAGGCTCTTCGGGGACGGCTGGGCCAACGCCTCCGAGATCGGCGGCCACGCCTGGACGATGTGGCTGTCCTTCGCCGTCTTCTGGGTGCTCCAGGTCGCCATCATCTACCGGGGGATGGAGATGATCCGCCGGTTCGAGAACTGGGCCGCGCCCTTCGTGCTCGTCGGCGCCGGCGTGATGCTGTGGTGGATGAGCGACAAGGCCGGCGGCTTCGGGCCGCTGCTCGACCAGCCCTCGAAGCTCGGCTGGGGCGGCGACTTCTGGAAGCTGTTCTGGCCCTCGCTGATGGGCATGATCGGCTTCTGGTCGACCCTGTCGCTGAACATCCCGGACTTCACCCGGTACGGCAGGAGCCAGAAGGCACAGACGGTCGGACAGGCCCTGGGGCTGCCCACCACCATGACGCTCTTCGCCTTCCTGTCCGTCATGGTCACCTCGGGTTCGCAGGCCGTGTACGGCAAGGCGGTCTGGGACCCGGTCCAGCTCGCCGCCAAGGCGGACAACGTCGTCGGCATCCTCTTCGCGCTGGTCACCGTGCTGGTCGCGACCCTGTCGGTGAACATCGCGGCGAACCTGGTCTCCCCGGCCTTCGACTTCTCCAACATCGCCCCGCGAAGGATCAACTTCCGGACCGGTGCGCTCGCCACCTGTGTGCTCGGCGTGCTGATCTTCCCGTGGAAGCTGTACTCCGACCCGCAGGGCTACATCTTCACCTGGCTCGGGCTGGTAGGCGGTCTGCTGGGGACGGTCGCCGGCATCCTCATCGCCGACTACTGGATCCTGCGCCGCACCAGACTCGACCTCGCCGACCTGTACCGCACGGGCGGCCGGTACTGGTACGACGGCGGCTGGAACTGGCGGGCCGTGGTCGCCTTCGTCACCGGCGGTGTCCTGGCCGTCGGCGGCGCGGACTTCCATCCCCTGATCGACGGACGGCCCGTCCCGGCACTGGAGTCGCTCGCCGACTACGGATGGGCGGTCGGCCTCGGCACCTCGATGGTGCTCTACCTGGTCCTGATGCTTGCGCGCGGGAAGGACGCCGTCGCGGACTGACCATGAACCGGCCGCGGGCCGCATGGCCCCCGCGGACCGGCCGCGGCGACCGGAGGACGGTCAGCTCTTCTGGGTCTGGCCGTCCTTCAGCGCCGCCACCGCTTCCTTGGCCGCCTTGATGGCGCCCTTGTTGATCTCGTCGGTGCCGGGCGCCTTCTTGGTCTCGAAGTCGCTGCCGTTGTAGGTGACGACCACCAGAGCGTTGGACGCCCGGATGATCACCACGCCCTCACGGGTCTCCTGCTTGTCCTCGGTGCTGAGATTGACCACGGAGTAGGCGGAGTCACCGACACCGGGCACCGCACCGCCGCCGCTCTTGTCGGCGACACGATCCTTGTAGGCCTTCTCCGCCGCGGCGTTCGAGTCCTTGATCTCGTACGAGACGTCGAGCCAGCGGTAGTCGAAGCCCTTCAGGGCGTTCCACGAGCAGGTGCGGCGCACCGCCTTGTCGGTGGACGCGATCTCCTGGCCGGCCGTCTTGGCGCCGGGGACCAGGGACTTGATCGTCGCGACCTGGACGCCGCCACAGGGGGCGGGCGACGCGGCGAACGTCTTGACGGCGGCCGAGGTCGAAGGGGCCGACGACGCGTCCGGCGTTTGTTTCTGCGACGATTTGTCCTCGGCGTTGGGGGTCGCTTCGGACGGGCCGGTCGCCAGGGCCCAGCCCGCGGAGGCGAGCAGAGCTACAGGCAGCAGGCGCGCGGCGAGCGCGAGCGGCAGAGGAAGAGAACCCAAAGCGCACTTCTCGTGGGGGATGGTGCGGAGGAGTCCGCACTGCGGACGGGACGCCAGTGTCACATGAGACGCCGTGGTGCGGAAGGGCCGACCGACGTCATGCCCGTGTGATGACGGTGACTCACCTTGGCGTTGATTGGCTGATGCTGATGCAAGATGTCTGTTTTGTTCGATCCGGTGATCGCCAATTTCTCCCTGTCGAGTCGGGTGATGCTCGCTCCGTACCCGGATCCCGGGTGTCGGACGGTGTGTGCCGACCGTGCGACGGTGTGTCCCGATCCTTGCGGCGGTGTGGTCGCCCGGTCGCGATCGCCTCCAACTGGCCCTGTTCTTAGGCGAGTCGGGCTCCGGCGCGCACGCGAGGGCAGGCGGAGCGATGCCCTCCGCGGAGCATTCGTGCCATGATCGGCCCATGATCGTGACGCACCGGCGCCGCGTCGGCGCGGCGGCCCCCGCCGGAACCCCGGCCCGGTCCGAAGTCCCCACCGTCTCCATACCCGCGCGCGGCACTGCGTCCCGTGCCGCCGCCCTCCGGGAGAAGTGGGCGCGCCCGGTCCTGCTCCTCTGTCTTCTCGCGACGGCCACTACGGGCTGCGGCCTGTCCGCCGAGATCGACCGTGAGCGCGACCCCGGGCGGACCTCCGTCCCGGACGCCGTCCCGAGCGTCGTCGGGACCGACGCCGCGCACCTCCCGGACCCGTCCGGGACCCCCGGCGACTCCCTCGTCATCGAGGTGCCCGGGCCCGACACCGTGCCGACGCCGCAGGGCCCCTGCCCGCCGTCCGGCCTGCGCCTGGCGACCGGTCCCGTCGACGCGGCCATGGGCCTGCGCGGGATGACCCTGACCCTCACCGTCTGCGGCAAGCACCCGTACGAGGTGAACGGCCGCCCGGCCGTCGTCCACGTCCTCGACCGGGACGGCGCCCCGATCACGGGCGTACACGCCGTGGCGGGGACGGACAAGGTGCCCATGGCGCCCGCCGACCCGGGCCCCGAGCCCTTCACGCTCCACCCGGGCGAGAGCGCGCGGGCCTCCCTGTACTGGCGGATGAACGCCGAGGACGGCGTGTTCCTGCGGGTCGCGCCGCAGCGGGGGCAGCCGGCCGTCACCCTCCGGCTGCCGGACCCCCTCGACATCGGTCCCGAGAACACCCTGGGGACCACGGCCTGGGCGCCCGTGCCCTGATCAGCCGCCCGCCCCGCCGTCCGGGCCGGGGCGGATGCCATAGTCGGGACCGAGGCCGATCGCTCCGTACCGTGAGGTGGCAGGCATGTTCACGACCCGACCCACCCTCCAGGGCACCTTCGGGATGGTGTCCTCCACCCACTGGCTCGCCTCGCAGTCCGCGATGGCCGTCCTGGAGGACGGCGGCAACGCCTACGACGCCGCCGTCGCGGCCGGTTTCGTCCTCCACGTCGTGGAGCCCCACCTCAACGGACCCGCAGGCGAGGTCCCGATCATCCTGGCCCCCGCGGACGGACCCGTGCGGGTGCTGTGCGGGCAGGGCGTCGCGCCCGCCGGAGCGACGGTCGCCCACTACAGGAGCCTCGGTCTGGACCTCGTACCCGGCACGGGCCCGCTCGCCGCCGCCGTGCCGGGCGCGTTCGACGCCTGGATGCTGCTGCTCCGCGACCACGGCACCAAACCGCTCGCCGACGTCCTGAAGTACGCCATCGGATACGCCGAGGACGGGCACGCGCCCGTGGAACGCGTCGGCGAGACGGTGGACGCCGTACGCGCGCTCTTCGAGACGGAGTGGACCTCCTCGGCCGCGGTGTACCTGCCCGGCGGCCGCTCACCGCGCCCCGGCGAACTGTTCCGCAACCCCGCCCTCGCCGCGACATGGCGACGGCTGCTCGACGAGGTCTCCGGCGCGGGGGACCGGGTGGCCGAGATCGACGCGGCACGGGAGGTGTGGCGCTGCGGATTCATCGCCGAGGCCCTGGTCCGGCAGGCCCGGCGGCCCACCATGGACACCAGCGGCGAGCGGCACGCCGGCACCCTGACGGCCGCCGACCTGGCCGGCTGGTCCGCGACGTACGAGGCCCCGGCGACGTACGACTGGCGCGGCTGGACCCTGTGCAAGGCGGGCCCCTGGAGCCAGGGACCGGTCCTGCTCCAGCAGCTCGCCCTGCTCCCGCCCGAACTGCCCCGCTACGGGTCCGCCGAGTACGTCCACCTGCTCGTCGAGGGCTGCAAGCTCGCCATGGCCGACCGCGAGGCCTGGTACGGCGACGCCGCCGAGGTGCCGCTCGGCGAGCTGCTGTCGGAGCCCTACAACGCGGCCCGCCGGGCACTCGTCGGGGACAAGGCGTCGTACGAACTGCGTCCCGGTGCTCCGGGCGGCCGCGAACCGCGGCTGAGCGGGCACGCGCGCGTGGTGGCCGCCGACGAGCCCGGCTTCGACGCGCTCGCGGTGCCGGGCGCCGGTGAGCCCACCATGGCCCGCGCGGCGGCGGAACCCGAGGTGGCACCCGACGGAGGCACCCGGGGCGACACCTGCCACCTGGATGTCGTCGACCGCTGGGGCAACATGGTCGCGGCCACGCCCAGCGGCGGCTGGCTCCAGTCCAACCCGGTCGTCCCGGAGCTCGGCTTCCCGCTCGGCACCCGGCTCCAGATGGCCTGGCTGGAGGACGGGCTGCCCAACTCCCTGACCCCGGGCCGCCGGCCGCGCACCACCCTGACGCCCTCCCTCGCACTGCGCGACGGCGTGCCCGTCCTGGCGTTCGGCACCCCCGGCGGCGACCAGCAGGACCAGTGGCAGACGCATTTCTTCCTGTCCGTGGCGGTGCGCCCCGAGGTGCGCGGCGGACTCGATCTCCAGGGCGCGATCGACGCCCCGAACTGGCACAACGACAGCTTTCCCGGCTCCTTCTACCCGCGCGGCATGCGTCCGGGCAGTCTCACCGTCGAGTCCGGCACGGACGAGGAGGTCGTCGGGGAACTGCGCCGCCGGGGCCACGACGTCACGGTCGCGGAGGCCTGGTCCGAGGGGCGGCTGTGCGCGGTGGCCCGCGATCCCGGGACCGGGATCCTGTCGGCGGCGGCCAACGCGCGCGGGATGCAGGGATACGCGGTCGGCCGCTGAGGCCCCTCCCGCGACGGGCGGGACGACCGCCGTGATGATCGCGCCGCCCCGGGAATTCATGGTGATTCCACCTGGAGTACCCCGGAGGGGTGAGGATTGTCAGTGAGGCGTGCTGTCATGGAGCCATGATCGAAGACATCGAAACCATCGACGAGTTTCTCGCACACCGCGCGGCCGACGTGGAAGACGCCATCCGCAAGGCCGCCGCCGCGGAGATCATGCCCAGGTTCCGGCAGCTCTCCGCGGACGAGATCGACCAGAAGTCCGGCCCGCACGACCTCGTGACGGACGCCGACCGCCTGGCCGAGAAGTACCTCACCGAGGCCCTCACCGCACTGCTGCCCGGCTCGGTCGTGGTCGGCGAGGAGGCGGTGCACGCCGACCCCACCACCTACGAGGCGATCGGCGGCACGGCGCCCGTCTGGATCGTCGACCCCGTCGACGGCACCCGGCAGTTCGTGCACGGCGACCCCGGGTTCTGCACCCTGGTCGCGCTCGTGCTGGACGGCGTGGTGCACGCCTCCTGGACGTACGCGCCCGCGCGCGGTGAGTTCGCCACCGCGATCCGAGGGCGCGGAGCCGTGCTCGACGGCGTGCCGCTGCGCTCGGGATCGCCCGAGCCGGACCGCGACCTCGACATCGCGACCTCGCACCCGGACTACACCACGGACGAGCAGAAGCGCGCCCTCCTCGGACTGTGGACCGAGGGTGTCGTCCCGCGCCCGTGCGGTTCGGCGGGCCTGGAGTACCTCTCCATAGCCCGCGGCGAGTTGGACGCGGTGGCGTTCAGCTGGGAGGCGGCCTGGGACCACGCCGCGGGGCTCCTCCTGGTCGAGGAGGCGGGCGGTGCCCATCTGACGCTCAGTGGCGAGCCGTTCCGCGTCACCGGGGGCAACGCGCTGCCGTTCACGGCGGCCCGGGACGAGGCCACGGCCCGCCGGGTGACCGCCCTGCTGACGGCACAGCCGGAGTGGGTGGCGGCCCGCGCCTGAGCGCGAGCTCCACGACTGTGCCTGAGCGGAGCTCCAGGGCCGCGCCTGACCGGAGCTCCACGGCCGCGCCCGGGCGGGAGCCCCACGGCCTCGCCCGAGCCGGGCTCCACGGGCCGTGCGGGTCCGGGTCCCTCGCGGCGGGCGGCGCACGGCAGGGGCTGTTTCGGCCCAACGCCCCGTGCCGTCAAGGCTGTCAGTCCTCCGGCATATCCTGATGCTCAGTGGCCGTCGGCTGACAAAGGAGTCCGAAGGTGCCGTCGATGCTCGATGCGGTCGTGGTGGGTGCGGGGCCGAACGGACTGACGGCCGCCGTGGAGCTGGCCCGCCGGGGCTTCTCCGTGGCCGTGTTCGAGGCCCGTGACACGGTGGGCGGGGGATCGCGCACCGAGGAGCTGACCCTGCCCGGATTCCGGCACGACCCCTGTGCGGCGGCGCATCCGCTCGGGATCAATTCCCCCGCCTTCCGCGCGATGCCCCTGGAGCGGTACGGCCTGGAGTGGCTGCACGCGCAGCTCCCCATGGCGCACCCGTTCCCGGACGGCTCGGCGGCGGTGCTCGCCCGCTCCGTCGCCGAGACGGCGGCCTCCTTCGGGCCGCGGGACGCGGGCGCCTACCGCAGGCTCGTCGCGCCGTTCCTGAGCAAGTGGGACACCCTGGCGCACGACTTCATGTCGCTGCCGCTGACCGCGCTGCCCCGGGACCCCGTCACCCTCGCCCGCTTCGGTCTGGCCGGGCTGCCGCCGTCGACCTGGCTGATGCGCCGCTTCCGCGACGAGCGGGCCAGGGCGCTGTTCGCCGGTCTGGTGGCGCACGTCATGGCGCCGCTGGAGGGAATCGGCACGGGCGCGGTCGGCCTGGTCTTCGCGCTCGCCGCGCACGCCCGGGGATGGCCCGTCGCGCGCGGCGGCTCCCAGTCCATCGCGGACGCGCTCACCGCCTACCTGAAGGACCTCGGCGGCACGGTCCACACCGACTACGAGGTCAAGCGCCTGGACGACCTGCCTCCCGCTCGGGCGTACGTCTTCGACACCTCACCCAAGGCCCTGGCCCGCATCGCGGGCTTCGGGCGGTATTACGAGGGCTACCGGTACGGAGCGGGCGCCTTCAAGATCGACTACGCGCTGGACGGGCCCGTGCCCTGGACCGCCGAGCAGGCCCGCGTCGCCGGGACGGTCCAGGTCGGGGCGAGCCGGGCGGAGATCGGCACCGCGCTGCGGGCGGCCTCGCGCGAGGGCCGGGCGCCCGACGTGCCGTTCCTGATCACGGTGCAGCCGAGCGTCGTGGACCCCTCCCGCGCCCCCGAGGGCAAGCAGGTCTTCTGGGCCTACGGCCATGTCCCGAACGGCTGGACCGGAGACCTCACCGACGCGATCGAGCGCCAGCTCGAACGGTTCGCGCCGGGCTTCCGCGACCGCGTCCTGGCCCGCGCGACCGCCGGACCCCCCGTCCTCGCCGCCCGCAACGCCAACTACGTGGGCGGTGACATCGCCTGCGGCGCCGCCTCAGGACTCCAGCTCATGCTGCGCCCCAGACTGTCCCCGTCCCCGTACGGCACCCCGCACCCCGCCGTGTTCCTGTGCTCCTCCGCCACCCCGCCCGGTCCCGGAGTGCACGGGATGTCGGGACACAACGCGGCGAAGGCCGTCTGGAGGAGGCTGAGAGAGTCATGACCACGATCACGCTGGTGCAGGGCGACATCACCCGGCAGAGCGTCGACGCCGTCGTCAACGCGGCGAACTCCTCGCTGCTCGGCGGCGGAGGCGTCGACGGAGCCATCCACCGCCGCGGCGGTCCGGCCATCCTCGCCGAGTGCCGCGAGCTGCGCGCCGGCCACTACGGCAAGGGCCTGCCGACCGGCCGGGCGATCGCCACGACCGCGGGCGACCTCGACGCCCGCTGGGTGATCCACACCGTGGGCCCCCGCTACTCCCCGGAGGACGACCGCTCGGAGCTGCTGGCGTCCTGCTACCGGGAGTCGCTGAAGGCCGCCGACGAGCTCGGAGCCAGGACGGTCGCCTTCCCCGCCGTCTCCGCGGGCATCTACGGCTGGCCGATGGACGACGCGGCACGCATCGCGGTGGAGACCGTCCGGGCCGTCGAGACCGCTGTCGAGGAGGTCCGCTTCGTTCTCTTCGACGAGCGGGCGTACGACGCGTTCGCCGGGCAACTGCGATGAGGTGCCGGACGCCCGGGGCCGCGGGCTGAGCGGACCGGCGCGCCGGGCTCTCCCCGCGGGCACCGGGGCCGGTCCTTCGTGCGTTCGGGGCGCTCCTGGGCACCGTCCGAGGCGCCGGGCCTGCCGCTTCCGGCGGGTCGGCGGGCGGCGTCCTGCGTGCGGGCCGGCCGTATCGCCCGTCACAGGGGCAGTTCGACCACCAGGGGCCGGTGGTCCGAGACGGGGGTGCTCGGCGCGTGCGCTCCGGTGGCCGCGCCCGCCGCGATCCCGCCCGCCAGCACATGGTCGAGCTGGAGGAAGGGACGGTGCGCCGGGTAGGTGGGTGTACGGGCCAGATCCCGCCAGCCGCGCGGCGTCGGAGGGGTGCCACCGGGCCCCCTCCGGCTGCCGCGGACCGGTCCGGCGGGGCCGAGGACCGTCCGCGGAAGGGCGCCGGGCAGATTGAAGTCGCCGAGAAGCACCCGGGGTCCGGGCAGGTCGGCGATCCAGGCGCGGACGGCGCGCAACTGGAGCACGTTCCAGCCGGGCACGAACGACAGATGCAGCGCCACGACGGTGAACGGCCCCCGGCTTCCCTCCAGCACGGCGGCCAGCGCGGCCCGCGGCTGGTCCCTGGACATGGTGAGTCCCCGGCGGCCGGGTGTCCGCAGCGGCATGGGGACCGGTGCCGGCGCCAGTCGGCGTGCTCTCCAGTGCCGTACGGGCAGCCGGGACAGCAGGGCGATGCCGTGCGAGGGGACGCCGTCGCCAGCCTGGGCCTCGCGCGGCCCGTACACCCGCAGACCGGGTACGGACGGTTCCGGGACCCAGCCGCCGCCCGGCTTCGCCGTGCCGTGGAAGGCGGACGCGTAGCGCCAGTGCGGCGCGCCCGACCCCGCGGCCGCGGCGGACGCCTGGTCCACCCCGCCCGAGCGTTCCTGCAGCCGGTCCACTTCCTGGAGTGCCACCACGTCGGCGTCCAGTGACGCGACGGCCTCCACGAGAGGCAGCTCCGGGCCGCCCGCGGTCCGGACGGACACGGGTCTGCCGTCCACCAACGTCCGTCCGTGCAGCACGTTGAACGTCGCGAACCGCACCCGTCCGGAGCGCGGGGCACCCGGATCAGCCGTCTCGGAAGGTGTCATGACCGCGACCGTACCCGCCGGCACCGCCGAAGGGTGGCCGGTCCTTCCGGCGGGGCGGGCGCGGTCGGCGGTGGCGCGGGTCATCGGCGGGGCGGCGCCGTCGGCCCGGTGGGGTCACCGGCGGGCGAAGGCGCCGGCGCGCCGGGTCACAGACCGGGCCGCGTCACAGACCGGGCAGGGTCTGTGACAACAGGCGCAGCAGGTCGCTCGTGGCGTCGGCCGCGCCCAGCGCGGGCAGGGCGCCGAGCGCGAGCACGGCCGCGCCGACGGACCGCACGACGGGCGGGGGAGCGGTCTGCAGGGCCGCGATGCGGCGGGTGACGGCGTGCTCGGAGAAGTGCAGGGCGCATCGGGTGCGGGCGCGCTGGGAGACGAGGGCGGCGCGGGCCAGCGCGCGGGCCGTCGTGTTCCGGTCGCCGACGCTGCTCGCGGCCTCCTCGTCGGCCCACCGTTCCAGCAGGAAGACGACGGTGTCGCGGACGGGCACGAGCAGCGGGTTCGCCGCCGCGGCCAGGGCCACGGCGGTCGACAGCGCCGCGTGGCGGTGCGTCAGGTGAGCGCGCTCGTGGGCGAGCAGAACCCGTCGTTCGGCGGGCTCCAGCGCGCCGAGCATCGAGGCCGTGACCAGGATCCGGCCCGGCTTGCCGGGGATCGCGAAGGCGTGCGGGGTCGGCGAGGCGGCGACGACGAGTTCGCTGTCCGGTGGGTGCCCCTCGCAGAGCCTGAGCAGGACCCTGCGGGTCGCGTTGTGCGCGCGTACGACATGAAGGAGCCGGTGGGCGATCACGGCGAGGGCGGCCACGGCCAGCACGGCGACGGTCTCCGGAACGGGCTCGGGCAGTACCCGGCCCTCCTCGCCCGCCTCGGCGATCACCTCGGGAGCCTGGTTGATCAGCGTGACCCCGAGCAGCAGCAGCGCCCAGGTGGACGCGGCCGCGGTCAGCGCGGCGGCCGCGACCAGGACGCGGGCGGCCAGCGCGGGCGACACCCGCCTGCCGACCAGCGGGGCGACCGAGGTCAGGAGCAGCGCGAGGACGAGGGGAACGTAGACGTCGATTCTCACGGCCCGTTCCCTCCCAGGAGATCGCGCAGGGCTTCCTCCTCCTGGCGGCTGAGCCCGGTGACGAACTGCTGGAGGGCCGCGATCGGGTCGGGTCCGCGGTCGAGCGCCTCGTGCATGGCCTCCGCCGTCAGCTCGGCCGCGTTCTTGGCGGGGCGGTACGCGCCGCGCCGGCCGTCAACGTCCCGGAGCACAAGCCCCTTGTCGTACAGACGTTTCAGGATGGTGTGCACGGTGTTGTAGGCGAGGCCGCCACCGATCTCGGCCTGGATCTCGGCGGGCGTCAGGGCGTCGTCGGTGGCCCACAGGGCGGCGAGGACCTCGCTCTCCAGCTCGCCCGCGCTGCGCCGTTCCGCCCTTCCGTGGGGACCTGTGCCAGCCATGCCCGTCACCTTACAGCGCGTAGTCGACCCCGGATCGGTGCCGGTCCGGGGTGTGGACAGGGGTGTGGACCAGGGATGCGCGAGGTCGCGTACCGGCCCGGGTGTCCCCCGCGTGCCTGTCGTGTTCGGCGGCTTCTTCCGGTGGGCGGTAGTTTGTCCGTGATTCCCCGGCTCCCGGCCTCACCCTACGCCTTGTAGGGTGAGGAAACCCTACAGCGTGTAGGGCTGAAGGGTGGACGATGGCCAAGACCCAGAACGTCCCGCTCATCGGCGTCCGGCGGCCCGGACCGCCGGACGGGACGGCCCGGGTGTCCCGGAGGCCCGGTGACCTGGGCCTGCTCGCGCTGGTCGCGGCCGCCTTCGCCCTGGCCCAACTGGTCCTCGTGCACCCGGACATGGGCCTCGGCTGGGACGAGACCGTGTACACCAGCCAGGTCTCCCCGCATGCCCCCGCGGCATTCTTCAGCGCGCCACGGGCCCGCGGAATCTCCCTGCTCGTCGCTCCGGTGGCCTCCTGGTCCTCCTCCACCACCCTGCTGCGGATCTACCTCGCCCTGCTCTCCGGGCTCGGCCTGTTCGTGGCCCTGCGCGTCTGGCGCGGACTCTTCCCGGCGCGGGTCCTCGCCTTGGCGGGCGCCCTGTTCGCGACGCTCTGGGTGACCGTCTTCTACGGCCCGCAGGTCATGCCCAACTACTGGGTGGCGATCGGCGCCCTGGCCTGCGTCGGGTGCTTCGTCCGGGCCCAGGCGGGCGGCCGCGACCGGGCGGCCCTGTGGGGGACCGGACTGAGCGCCGCCCTCATGGCGTGGATGCGGCCCCCCGACGCGGTCTGGGTGATCCTGCCGCTCCTCGTCATCACCGTCGCGGCCCCCAGGTGGCGGCGGGTCCGGCCGCTGCTCGCGCTCGTCGCGGGTCTGTCGGCCGGAGCGGCCGAGTGGATCATCGAGGCCTACGTGAGCTACGGCGGCCTGGGGCAGCGGCTCGCCGACGGGTCGCGCATCCAGGGCGGCCTCGGCTGGAACATCGCGGTCGGCGACCAGATGCGCAGCCTCGGCGGACGCGTGCTGTGCCGGCCCTGCTCCGGCGGGATGCCGGACCCCTCGGTGATGGTGTGGTGGTTCGTCCTGCCGCTGATCGCCGCCCTCGGCCTGGTGATCGCCGTGCGCTCCCGTCGCCCGGCACCCACCCTGGTGCTCCTGGCCTGTGCCACGACGGCCGGGATCCCCTACCTCCTCATGATCGGATACGCGGCGCCGCGCTTCCTGCTGCCCCTCTACGCCCTCGTCGCGATCCCCGCCGCCGACGCGCTCGTCCACCTGGTCACCGCCCCCGGCGGTCGGTGGCGGCCGGTGGCCGTGACACTGGTGGCCCTCGCCCTCGCCGCGCATCTGGTCACACAGTTTGCGGTGCTGCAGTCCACGGTGCGGCGCACCGCCGACAGTCACCGGGGCTGGGCGGTGACGGCGGCGGAACTGCACCGGCTCGGAGTGCGGCCGCCCTGCGCGCTGGCCGGTCATCTGTCCGTCCCCATCGCCTTCTACGCCGGCTGCGCCTCGGTGGCGACCGACGGGCACAACGCCAACACCACCGCGGCCGACATCGCGCGTTCCGTCCGGCGCATGCCGGTCGCCGTCGTCGCGACCCCGGGCGGCTCGCCTCCCGGGTACGCCCGCGCCTGGGCACTCCACCGCGCCGGCGCCGTCGACATCTACGTCTCTCCGGGAGCGGGGAGCCCTACGCCGTGACGCCTCGGCCGAAGCAGCTCTCACCGGCGGACGAGAGCGGGCTGTCCGCTGCCCCAGGGGTGTCGCCGCCCGAGGTGGTGGGTGCTCCGGCGCGGGGCTCGGCGCCCTGGAGCGGGTCTCCCGGCGGTGCGCCCGCGTCGGTCGCGGGGTCCGGGGCGGCGGTCGGCGACCCGGGGACGCCACGGCCCGAGCGGGTGTGCGGTCCGCCCGAGCCGGTGTGCGGGCTGCCCGCGGGTGACACCGACCCGGGCGGTTCGGTGTCACCCGCGGGCGGCGGCCGGTGGGTGACCGTCGGGCGGCGGCTCGCCGGGCGGGACGGGCGGGTGGGGTGGCACGCCGGGCTTTCGCTGACCGTGCTGGTGTGCGCCGGGTTCCTCGCCCACCGGCACTGGCCGATGATCGCGGCGGGCGCCGGTCGGCTGGCCCACGCCGACCGGGGCTGGCTGCTGGTGGCCGCCGCCGCCACCCTCGCGACCTGGGTGTGCTCCGCACTCGCCCAGCAGGGCGCGGTGACGGAGCCGCTGCCCGCCGGGCGGCTGGTGGCGGTGCAGTTCGCGGCCGCCGCCGCCAACCATGTGCTGCCCTCGGGCCTCGGCGCGGGGGCGGTCAATCTGCGCTTCCTGACCCGGTGCGGACTGCCCCTCGCCCGTTCCGCGACCGCGCTCGCGGTCAAGGCCTGCGCCGGAACCGTCGTACGCGGCTGTCTGATCGGCGGACTCGCCGTGGCCTGTCCCGGCGCGCTGCGTCTCCCCGGACCGACGGCGAGCACCTGGACCGTGGCCGCCTGGACGGCCGGTGTCGTGGTCGCCGCCTCGGCCGCGGTCCTCTTCGCCGGACCGCTGCGGCGGGCGCTGCGCCGCGTGCTCCTGGACGTCCGCGCCGTGCACGAACTCCCCGCGCGGGCCGCCGCGCTGTGGGGCGGCTCGCTGGCCTTCGCCGCGCTGCACGCCACGGTGGTCATCGCCGTGGCCCAGGCCGTCGGCCTGCCGCTGTCCCCGGCCCGGGTGGCCCTCGTCTACCTCGCCGCCAGCAGTGCCGCCGTCCTGCTGCCCACCCCGGGCGGCCTCGGCTCCCTGGACGCCGCCCTCGTGCTGGCCCTCACGCTCGCGGGAGCGCCGGGCGAGGCGGCGGCGTCCACGGTGATCGGCTACCGGCTGCTCACCGTCTGGCTCCCCCTGCTCCCCGGCCTGGTGGCACTGGGCGTGCTGATCCGCCGCCGGGTGCTGTGAACGGCACCCCAGGGGCCCGGCCCGGGGGCGTACGGCGGTCAGGATGCGTTCAGGCTTCCGCTGACAGCCTCGGGCCTCATGAGCTACGAGACAACAGAGACCGACGGGACTCCCGAGGCCTACGGCCGCCGCTCCGGCGCCCAGGACACCCATGGGCGCCGCGTGCGCTGGAACAAGGTGCCCGAAGTCACCGCGTACTTCTGGATCATCAAGGTGCTGTGCACGACGGTCGGCGAGACCGCCGCCGACCTCCTGAACGAGAAGCTGGGCCTCGGTCTGACCGGTGTCTCCCTGCTGATGAGCGGACTGCTGGCGGTCGTCCTCGTGGTCCAGTTCCGGACCAGGAGCTACCGGGCGGGCGTGTACTGGCTCGCGGTGGCGCTGATCAGCGTCGTGGGGACGCTGATCAGCGACAACCTGACCGACAACCTGGGCGTGCCGCTGGAGACCAGCACCGCCGTCTTCGCCGTCGCCCTCGCCGTGACGTTCTTCGTCTGGTACCGCCGTGAGGGCACGCTGTCCATCCACAGCGTCGACACGCTCGCCCGCGAGGCCTACTACTGGCTGGCGGTCCTGTTCACGTTCGCCCTCGGCACCGCGGCCGGTGACCTGGTCGCCGAGCGCATGGCCCTCGGGTACTGGGTCTCCGCCGTGCTGTTCGCCCTCGCGATCGCCGCGGTCGCCGTCGCGCACTTCGCCCTCGGCCTGAACGCCGTGCTCAGCTTCTGGATCGCGTACATCCTGACCCGTCCGCTGGGCGCGTCGATCGGTGACTACCTCTCGCAGCCGACCGGCGACGGCGGTCTGGGCTTCGGCACCGTCGTCACCAGCGTGCTGTTCCTGGCCGTCATCCTCGGGCTGGTCGTGTACCTCTCGATCACCCGCCGCGACGTGGCCGGCGCCGACCGGTCCACCCTCCGGGCGGGCTGACCGGGGAGTGCCCGCGACGCGGCGCGTGGTCGGACTCCCGTCGGGCTCTCACCCCGACGGGAGTCCGACCACGAAGGTCGCGCCCACGGCGCCCGACTCCTCGTGATGGACCTCGCCGCCGGCGGAGCGGGCCAGGCGTCGCGCGAGCGGCAGACCGAGGCCCGCTCCGCCGTGTCCGTCCCCGGGATCGGCGCGGCGCCCCGGCAGGAAGAGCTGCGGCGCGAACGACGCCGGTACGCCCGGTCCGTCGTCGCCGACCTCCACCCGGACGCCGCCGGGCCCCGCTCCCGCCCGGATCGCGACCCGGGAGCGGGCGTGCCGCAGCGCGTTGTCGAGCAGCGGACTGACGATGCGCTCCAGCAGGGCGTCCGGAACCCCGGCCACCAGACCGCCTTCCGGGCCCCGGACGGTGATCTCCACGTCCGGCCGGGCCGTCGCGGCCCGGTCCGCGAGCCGGCGCAGCACGGACACGACCTCACCGGCGCCCGGCAGGGCGGCGGCGCTGTCACGGGCGTCGTCGAGCAGCGTGTCGCAGATCGTGCGCATGGAACCGGCCGCGTCCGCCACGGCCTCGTGCGCGGCCCGGGTCTCCTCGGCCGACCGTGGCCGGGACCGCAGCCAGTCGAGCTCGGCGATGATCCGGGCGAGCGGATTGCGCAGTTCGTGCGACAGCTCCCGGGTGAGCTGCCGCTCATGGCGCAGCAGGGCCCGGATGCGGTCCAGGAGCGCGTCCAGCGACTCGCCCAGCCGGGCGAGTTCGTCGGGTCGGGCGACGCTCCCGAAGCGTTCCTCGGAGGCCACGGCGCTCCACCGGGTGGCCTCGTCGGTCATGGTGCGTACGGGGCGCAGGGCACGCCCCACGGCGAGGCGCGTCAGCGCGTACGTGCAGGCGAGCATGACGGCGTCCAGCGCGAGCGACGCGAACAGCAGGGTGTCGGCCGAACTGCGGTAGGGGGACAGGTCGAGGGCGGTGACGACGGCCGCGTCGGCGCTGTCTCCCGGCACCGGCCGCGCGCACAGGCGGACCGGGCCGTGCGCGCGGGAGGTGAGGCAGCCGGTTCCGCCCCGGGCCGCGAGGGCGCCGGCCGCGCGGGTGAGCGGGCCCGCGGCGGTGGCCGTCGGCGGTCTCTCCAGGAGCCGCCCGCCCGCGTAGATCCACACGTTCGCGTCGAGCAGTTCCTCGCCCGGAGTCTCCAGGAGACGCACCCGGGCGCCGCTGGTGTCGACCGTCGCGGCGACGGCGGTGGCCCGGGTGCGCAGTTCGTCGTCCGCCTGGTGCTGGAGGTGCTGTCGTACGACGGTGTTGAACGCCACCGTGAGAATCACCATCAGCAGGGTGGCGGTGGTCAGCGCGACCAGCGAGAGCCGGCCCCGAAGGGTTCCCGGTGCCCAGCGCGCGGCGCGTGTCCGCCAGGGCACGGCGCGTGCCCCGGAATCCGCCGCCGGCCTCGGCCGCGTGTTCGGGGGACCGTCTTTCATGAGAGCCGGTGTCCGATGCCCCGGGCGGTCGTGACCGTCAGCTCGCTGCCGCCGTCCCGGAGCTTGCGGCGCAGCCGGGTCAGATACTGGTCGAGGGTGTTGTCGCTGACCCGCGCCCCCTCCGGCCAGCCGGCCCGGGTCAGCTCCCGCCGGCCGACGATCGCCCCGGACGCCGCGATGAGCGCCGCCAGCAGACGGAACTCCGTCGGGGTCAGCGCGACGCGGCTGCCGCGCACGGTCAGGCTGTGCGCGACGGGATCCAGCACCAGGTCGCCCGCGGTGCCGGACGGCACCGGTCCGGCGCGCTTGAGGGCGGCCCGCAGCCGGGCCGCCAGCTCCGTCAGATGGAACGGCTTGGGCAGGTAGTCGTCGCCTCCGGCCGCGAAGCCGGCCAGCCGGTCGGTGAGGTGGTGGTGGGCCGTAAGGAAGATCACGGGGGAGAGGAAGCCGCCCGCCCGGATCGCCTGGCACACGTCCCGTCCGTCGGCGTCGGGCAGGCCGACGTCGAGGACGGCCGCGTCGATGCCGTCCCCGGCCAGCCGCAGCGCGGTCGCGCCGTCCTGTGCCGGCACGGTGTCGAAGCCCTCGTCCCGCAGTCCGCGCCGCAGGACGTCACGCAGCGCGTGGTCGTCCTCGACGACCAGGATCCGCCGGCGCATACGGCCCGCTCACCCGCTCTTCGCGAGACGGGGAGCGAGGAGCAGGACTCCGAGCCGCGACGCGGTGAGCGGGTGTCCCGACACATCGGGCAGCCTGCGCAGGGCGGCCACCATCGTCATCGCGACCAGCGTGCCGACGAGCAGACCGGCCGCCACGTCGTGCGGATAGTGCGCGCCCACCCAGACCCGGGAGGCGGCCATCACGCCGGCGGCCACGACGGCGACGGTGCCGACGCGGCGCGCGACGAGGAACAGGGCCACGGCCGCGGCGGCGGCGATCGCCGCGTGGTTGCTCGGGAACGACCAGTCGCCGTGGGCCGGGCACGCCTCCAGCGTCGCCACCCGCAGGCTCTGACAGGGCCGGTCCTCGCGCACCAGCAGCTTCACACCGAGATCCACCCCGTACGCCACGACCACGACGACGGGCACGGCGAGCGCGACCAGCGCCGCCCCGGGGCTCTCGCGCCGGGCACGCCACCAGGCCACCACCATCAGCACGGCGAACAGGCCGAGCCCGTACGTCGACCAGAAGGCCACCAGGTCGTCGAGCCATGCGGGGGAGTCCCGCGCGAGATCGGTCACGTACCCGTAGGCGGAGCCGTCGATCGAGGATCCGTCGAATGCCAGGATCATCCCTGGACCTCCTCCTTTCCTGCGGCGCCCCGCCGGCGCGAGCGGTACAGCTCGACGGCGAGGGGGGCCAGGGACACCAGCACGATCACCGCGATGACCGGGAGCAGATAGTGGTCGACGTTCGGGATCGAGGAGCCCAGCGCGTACCCGGCGAGGGTGAGGCCGAGGCTCCAGACGAGGCCGCCGGCCACCTGCCACACGGTGAAGGTCCGCATCGGCACGCCCAGGGCGCCCGCCATCGGGTTCAGCACCGTACGCACGACGGGGACGAAGCGGGCCAGCACGATCGCCTTGGCGTGGCCGTACCGCTCCAGGAGTTCCTCGGCCCGGTGCGCGCCCGACGCGAGCCGGGGGGAGGAACCGCGGGCGAGCAGCGCGCCGCCCGCCTTCCGTCCGATCAGATAGCCCGTCTGGGCGCCGACCAGCGCGCCCACGGCCGCGGCGATCAGCAGCGGGGGGAGTGACAGCTTCAGGCCGTTCTGCCCCGACCCGGTGCACAGGAGGCCCGCCGTGAACAGCAGGGAGTCACCGGGGAGGAAGAAGCCGATCAGCAGGCCGGTCTCCGCGAACATCACCACGCCCACGCCCAGCACACCGAACGCGGCGAGCAGGGACTGCGCGCTGAGAATATTCACGGCGAGGTCGGACGCCGTGAACAAGGATGCGGCCATCGTCGCGGACCCTCTCATACTGGAAGGGGCAGGCACGGTCGAAACCCGTGCCCGACTGACTACAATTGTGTAGACGGTCTACTGAACTGTAGACGATGGTGGGGTGAGGATCGTTCCCATGAGCAGGGACAAGGACGAACGCCGGCCGGCCGGCGAGCTGGAGGCCGGCGTGATGGCGGCGCTGTGGGCCGCGGGCGTACCGCTCACGCCGGGACGCGTCCAGGCCGAGCTGGACTCCGGTCTGGCCCGTACGACCGTGACGACGATCCTGTCCCGGCTGCACGAGAAGGGCATTGTCGGCCGCGAGCGGCTGGGCCGGGGCTACGCGTATTTCCCCGTCCAGGACCCGCACGGCCTCACCGCGCGCCGCATGCACAGCGAACTCGACCGGGACGACGACAGGGGGACCGCGCTGGCCCGCTTCGTCGCCCAGCTCAGCCCCGACGACGAGCGGCTCCTGCGGGACCTGCTGGAGCCGGATCTCGGCACGCGTCCGGAACCGGGTGCCGGATGATCCTGCTCCTGGTTCCCCTGCTGGTCCCCTTCGCGCTCGGACCGCTGGCCCGCCGCTGCCTCGACCGGTTCGGCCCGGTGGCCGCGCTGTGGTCGGTGACCCTCGCGCTCGTCGTGCTGGCCGGAGCCTCCGTGGCCGCGCTGGGCGCGCTCGTCCTGACGGGCCTGCTCAAGGTGCCGCTCCTCGCCGGCCTCGGTGACCTCGTCCACCCACTGCGTACGGCCTCGGACCTCGTCGTCCTGCCCGCGGCCGCCGCCGCGACGGGTGTGCTCACCGTCGGCGCGTGGACCGTCGTCCGCTCGGCCCTGCGCCAGGTCCGCGCCTTCCGCACCGCGCGCAGCCAGGCCGACCGCCGCCCCGCCGCCGGAGACCTGTGCGTCATCGAGTCGCCGCACCCCGACGCGTACGCGCTCCCGGGCCGGCCGCACCGCATCGTCGTCACCACCGCGATGCTGCGCAGCCTCGGCGCCGACGAGCGCGAGGTCCTCTTCGCCCATGAGCGGGCCCACAACGCGGGCGGCCACCACCGCTTCCTCGTCGTGGCCGAACTCGCGGCCCACTGCCACCCGGGGCTGCGCGCGGTCCGCGCGACCGTCGCGCTCGCGGCGGAGCGCGCCGCGGACGAGGCCGCGGCCGCCGTCGTGGGGGACCGGCGGCTGACCGCGCGGGCCATCGCCCGGGCCGCCCTGGCCGTCGGCGAGGCCCGCTCCGAACGCCCCGGCTTCGCCCCCGCGGCCACCACGGGTCCCGTACCCCAGCGGGTCGCCGCCCTGCTCTCCGTCCCGCGGCGCCGCCCCCGGGCCGCCGCCTGGATCGCCGTCCTGCTCGCCGCCTGCGCCGCCGTCTCGGCCGGGGCGTCGGGGGCGGGCGTCGTCGCGTTCCACCACGAGGTGGAGGTCGCGCAGGGCGAGGAGACCCGCTGACCGGGTTCCGTCCGCGCGTGTCCGTACAGGCCGCGGCGGGCCTCCCCGGCGGGCGACGTTGATGTCGGATTCTCGCCAGCCCCGCCCTCCGGGGTGCCTGATGCTTGAGGCATGCAGAACGGGATGCACACGGACACGGAACGCTGCGTGCGTGCCGTCCAGTCCAAGGACGCGCGTTTCGACGGATGGTTCTTCACCGCGGTGACGACGACGGGGATCTACTGCCGGCCGAGCTGCCCGGTCGTGCCGCCCAAGCCCCGGAACATGACCTTCTATCCGAGCGCCGCCGCCTGCCAGCAGGCCGGATTCCGGGCCTGCAAGCGCTGCCGCCCGGACACCAGCCCCGGCTCACCCCAGTGGAACCACCGCGCCGACCTGGTGGCCCGCGCGATGCGGCTGATCGGCGACGGAGTCGTCGACCGCGACGGTGTACCGGGCCTGGCCGCCCGGCTCGGCTACAGCACCCGCCAGATCGAGCGGCAGCTTCTCGCCGAGCTGGGCGCGGGACCCCTGGCGCTCGCCCGCGCCCAGCGTGCCCAGACGGCCAGGCTGCTCATCGAGACGACACCGCTCCCGATGGCCGAGATCGCCTTCGCCGCCGGGTTCTCCTCGATCCGAACCTTCAACGACACGGTCCGCGAGGTCTTCGCGCTGTCCCCGAGCGACCTGCGCGCCCGGCTGCCCAGGAGCCGGGCCGGGGTCACGGCCGCAACCCCGCGCACGCCGGGGGTCCTGAACCTCCGGCTCCCCTTCCGCGCCCCGCTCAACCCCGACAACCTCTTCGGACACCTCGCCGCCACCGCCGTACCCGGGGTGGAGGAGTGGCGCGACGGCGCGTACCGGCGGACCCTGCGGCTGCCGTACGGGCACGGCGTCGCCGGTCTGACACCGAGGCCGGACCACATCGCGTGCCGGCTGACCCTCAGCGACCTGCGCGACCTGTCCGTCGCCATCAGCCGCTGCCGCCGCATGCTGGACCTGGACGCCGACCCGGTGGCGGTCGACGACCAGCTCCGCACGGACCCGCTGCTGGCACCGCTGGTCGACAAGGCCCCCGGCCGCCGGGTGCCGCGCACGGTCGACGAGGCCGAGTTCGCCGTACGGGCGGTGCTGGGGCAGCAGGTCTCCACGGCCGCCGCGCGGACCCACGCCGCCCGCCTGGTGACCGCGTACGGCGATCCGGTCGAGGACCCCGAGGGCGGCCTCACCCACCTCTTCCCCTCGCCGCGGGCGCTCGCCGCGGTCGACCCCGAGTCCCTCGCGATGCCCCGCACCCGGCGCACGACCTTCACCACCCTGGTGGGCGAACTCGCCGACGGAACACTTCATCTGGGGGTGGAGAGCGACTGGGAACAGACGAGGGCCCGGCTTCTCGCGCTCCCCGGATTCGGTCCCTGGACCGCCGACGTGATCGCGATGCGCGCCCTCGGGGACCCGGACGCCTTCCTCCCCACCGACCTCGGAATCCGGCGCGCCGCGCGGGAGTTGGGGCTCCCGTCCACGCCTGCCGCGCTGACGGCCCGTGCGGCGGCCTGGCGTCCCTGGCGGGCGTACGCGGTCCAGTACCTGTGGGCCACGGACAGCCACCCCATCAATTTCCTGCCGGCGCCGGGCGGCGCCCCGCACATCCCGGACGTCAAACGCACCGCACGCATCTCACGCACCGAGGACGCCCAGTGAAACGGCACACGGTCATCGACAGCCCCTACGACCCCCTCACGCTCGTCGCCGACGACGACGGCGTCCTGTGCGGCCTCCACATGGTCGCTCAGCGCCACCGTCCGCCGGAGGAGACCTTCGGCGAGCGCGACGACACCCTTTTCGACGAGGTGACCGAGCAGCTCAACGCCTATTTCAAGGGCGAGTTGAAGGAGTTCACCGTCGAACTGCGCCTGATCGGGACGCCCTTCCAGCGCAGTGTGTGGGACCAACTGCGGCAGATCCCCTACGGCGAGACCCGGTCGTACGGCGAACTCGCCGAAGCCCTGGGCAACATGGGCGCCTCCCGCGCGGTCGGCCTCGCCAACGGCAGGAATCCGATCGGGATCATCGTGCCCTGCCACCGGGTGATCGGCGCGGGCGGCAGCCTCACCGGCTACGGCGGCGGCCTGGACCGCAAGCGGCAGCTCCTGGATCTCGAGAGCGGATCGGCACTCTTCTGACCGGCGGCGGTCCGTGCCGGCCGGTGATCGAAACGTGTTGGCAACAGAGCGCAACCCATGGGGAGTTGACAGAGTCTGAACAGCCATGAAGATCTCCTTTCTGCTCCACAACGCCTATGGGATCGGGGGCACGATCACCACCACCTTCAATCTGGCCCGTGCGCTCGCCGCGCGGAACGAGGTGGAGATCGTCTCGGTGCTGCGGCACCGCGAGCGGCCGACGCTGTCCCTGGATCCCCGCGTCTCGTTGCGGTCGCTGGTGGATCTGAGGCAGGACAAGGAGCATCCGTCGCATCTGAGACCGGCCAGGGTGTTCCCCCGAGCCGAGTACCGGTACCGGCAGTACAGCGAGTTGACCGATGAGCGGATCGGCGCGTGCCTCGCGGAGACCGACGCCGACGTCGTGATCGGGACCAGGCCGGGGCTCAACGTGCATCTGGCCCTCCAGACTCCGCGGCACGTCGCGCGCATCGGCCAGGAGCACCTCACCCTGGACAACCATCCGCCCCGGCTGCGTTCCGCCCTGCGCCGGGCCTATCGCCGGCTCGACACGCTCACCACGGTGACCGAGGCGGACGCCGCCGCCTACCGGCGCAAGGTGCGGATGCCCGGAGTCCGGGTGGAGGCCCTTCCGAACAGCGTGCCGGAATCCGTGCTGTCACCCGCCGACGGCGCCGCCAAGGTGATCATCGCGGCAGGTCGTCTGGTCCCCGTCAAACGGTACGACCTGATCGTCGAGGCCTTCGCCGTGGTCGCCGCCGAACACCCCGACTGGCGGTTGCGCATCTACGGCAAGGGCGCGGAGCACGAGCGGCTGCGGCGGCTCGTCGGGGACCTCGGCCTGTACGACAGGGTCCTCCTGATGGGCGCGGCCACCCCCATGGAGGCCGAGTGGGTCAAGGGCTCGATCGCGGTGGCGGCCTCCGACTACGAGGCGTTCGGCATGACCATCATCGAGGCGATGAGCTGCGGCCTGCCGGTGGTGAGCACCGACTGCCCGCACGGACCGGGCGAGATCATCGAGGACGGCGTGGACGGCCGGCTCGTACCGGTCGGCGACCGCGACGCGCTGGCCGAAGCGCTGCGGGGACTCGTCCGCGACGACGAGTGGCGCCTGCGTGCGGGCCGCGCGGCCAGGAAGAACGCGCGGCGCTTCGCTCCGGGCCCCGTCGTCACCCAGGCGGAACGCCTGTTCGCCGAGGCCGTGTCGGCGAGACGGGAGGGCCGGCCGGTGCTCCGGGAACGCTCCGCCGCGTGCCGCGTCCTGGCCGGCCACGGCTTCGCCCTGCGCGACGTGGCGCACAGCGCCGCCGACGGCGCGCTGCGCACCCTGAGGAGGCAGAAGTGAGCACGGACCCGGAGACGCAACCCCACGTCGGCTGCTCGATCGGCGCGGACGGCCGGATCACCTTCGACCTGCCGCCCGGGTCACCCGAAGGGCAGCGGCTGCTGCTGGGACTGCGCCCGAAGAAGGGACAGCCCGAAGAGACCGTCCACGTACTCGACTTCGAGCCCGCCGGTGAACGCCGGTGCGCGGTCCTCGACGCGCACCCCGTTCTCGCCGAGGGCCGCTGGGACGCGTACCTGCTCCCGGAACCGGGAGCCGAGCGGCAGCGTCTGCGCGCCGGTCTGCGCGATCTGCGGGCACTCGTCGACGGACACCGTCGGCACCGGCCGTCCCCGGTCGCCGTCCGGATCCCGTACATGACCAAGGACGGCCACCTCGCGGTCCGCGCCTGGCTGCGCACCACCCACGTGGAGGCCGAGGCCGTCGACGTCACCGGTCGCTCGATGACGGTCAGGGCACGCCTGCACGGCGTCTCGCTCCAGGAGGGAGCCGTCGTGAGCCTGAGGCTGCGGGGTGCCGGTGCCACCGCCCGCACCGTGGAGCCGCGGGCCGAGGACGAGGGACGAAGCCTCTCCTTCACCGTCGACTACGCGGAACTGGCCGGCGGGACACCGTCGGGGGCCGGCGTCTGGGACGTCTTCGTCCGTCCCGCGGCCCAGGCACCCCGGATACGCGTCGGCCGCCTTCTCGACGACCTGGCGGACCGCAAGGAGATCGTCGTCTACCCGACGGCCGATGTCGGCGGTGCCGCCCTGCGCCCCTACTACACCGTCGACAACGACCTCTCCGTGGAGGTGGGCGCGAACGCATGACCTGTATGGCGCACCGCGGTCTGCCTCCCGGGTGACCCCGGTGGCGTGGCCCCGCGATCGCTGATGTCTGTACGAAGGGGAGAGCAGGCAGAAAGCGGGAGATCATGGAGCGGAAGCACAAGCGCCTCGCGACGCGCCGCGCCGCCGGGGTGGCCGGAGTGGTGTTCGCCGTCCTGACGGCCGCCGCGATCGCACTCGTGCGCACCGCTCTGCCCGGTGGCGGGGACGACGTGACCCTCGACGCCGGACAGCGCGGTGGCCTGCGGACGGCGCTGGAGCTGGTGCCGTTCGCCGGGATCGCGTTCCTGTGGTTCATGGGTGCCCTCCGCGAGCAGGGCGGCCGGGCCGAGGACCGGTTCGTCGCCACCGTGTTCCTGGGCAGCGGCGTGGTCTTCGTCGCCACGCTGTTCGGCGCCGCCGCGGCGGCCGGGACCGTGCTCGGCGACGGTACGCGGGACTCGACCTTCGGCAGCCACTTCGCGTACGCCCTGCTGACCACGTACGCCATGCGCATGGCGGCGGTGTTCATCATCGCGACCTCGACCATCGGCCGCCGTCTGGGCGCCCTCCCGCGCCCGCTCGTCGCCATCGGCTACCTCGCGGGACTGACCCTGCTCGTGGCGGGATCGGGCGTGCCGTGGTCCGAGATGGTCTTCCCTGCCTGGGCGCTGCTGCTCAGCCTGAACATCCTGTGGGGCCGGCCTCCCGCCGCGGCACGGAAGGCCACCCCCGCCTGACCTTCCCGGCACGGAGGTCGCCCCGGGCCCTCAGAGTCGGCCCGCTGCCGCGGTCCGGTCCGGCCCTGACGCTCACTCGAACGGTCTTCCCCTCGTCGCGGCTTCCCGTCAGGTCACCGACAGTGGTCGCAGGAGGGGTGAACGGGCCATTGGAGAGGACCGATCCCGTGGTAAGGATTGCCGTCGATCTGAACCGGTGTCAGGGGTACGCGCAGTGCGCGTTCCTCGCCCCCGAGATCTTCGCCATGCACGGCCAGGAGGCCCTGCTGTACGACCCGGACGCCGACGACGCGCACCGCGAGAAGCTGGATCGGGCCGCCGCGGCCTGCCCCGTGCAAGCCGTCCTCGTCGACGCCGTCGAACCCGGCGCGGTGGAACCCGGTGGCGCGGAGGCCGACGGCACGGAAAGCGCCGCGGACGTACCGGCCGAGGCGGTGTCCGGTGCCCGCTGACGGATCCCTGGAACGGCTCAGGCGCGACGGCCGCATCGTCGTCGTCGGCGCTTCGCTGGCCGGGCTGCGGGCCGCCGAAACCCTGCGGGACAAGGGCTTCGCCGGGTCCCTGACCCTGATCGGCGACGAGCCCTGCGAACCGTACGACCGGCCCCCGCTGTCCAAGCAGGTGCTGCTCGGCAGGGCGAGCGCCGAGCGCACCGCGCTGCCCAGGCTCCGGGCCGTCGACGCGACCTGGCGGCTCGGCACTCCGGCCACCGGACTGGACATGGCCGCCGGACGAGTGCGCCTGGCCGACGGGGACGAGGTGCCGTACGACCGGCTCCTGATCGCCACCGGCACCCGGGCGCGACCGTGGCCGCACGAGGAGGAGGCGGACCTCGACGGCGTCTTCGTGCTGCGCGGCCGCGACGACAGCGCCGCCCTCGCGCGGCGCCTCGACGCGGGCCCCCGGCGGGTCCTGGTCATCGGGGCCGGATTCACCGGCTCCGAGATCGCCTCCGCCTGCCGCGAACGCGGGATCCCCGTCACCGTCGCCGAACGCGGTGCGGGGCCCCTGGTCGGCGCGCTCGGCGGGGTCGTGGGCGCGGTCGCCGCCGAGATGCACCGCGAGCACGGGGTGGACCTGCGGTGCGGGGTCGAGGTGACCCGCCTGGAGGGCGACGCCTCGGGAAGGGTGCGCGCCGCCCATCTGTCCGACGGCTCGACCGTCGAGGCCGACGTGGTGATCGTCTCGCTCGGCGCCCTCCGCAACACCGAGTGGCTCGCCGGGTCCGGACTCGGCGCCGGACCCCGTGGCATCGCCTGCGACGCCGGCTGCCGCGCCTTCGACATCCGCGGGATCGTCACCGACGACATCTACGCGGCCGGCGACGTCGCCCGCAGCCCGCACGCCCTGTTCGGCTACCAGTTCCTCTCGCTCGAGCACTGGGGCAACGCCGTCTCACAGGCCCGGATCGCGGCGCACAACATGCTCAGCGAGAGCAGCGACCGGCTGCCCCACCTGGAGGTGCCGGCGTTCTGGTCCTCGCAGTTCGGCATCAACATCAAGTCCGTCGGGATCCCGTCGATGGGTACGGAGATCCTCATCTCCCAGGGCTCACTGGCGGACCACCGGTTCCTCGGCGTCTACGGCTACCAGGGCCGAGTCATCGGCGCCGTCGCCTTCGACCACGGCCGGTGGCTGCCGTTCTACCAAGAGCTGATCGAGACCACCGCGCCCTTCCCGCCGCCGTTCGCCACGGTCGACCGGCGCCCGGACGGACAGCGGCCGCTCGACGCGGACTTCCCCGACCCCTCGGTCCCCACCCACGGCCCCACCGTGACCCTCAGCGGATACTCGCCCGCCGACCGCCGGATGACGTTCACCCCGGCGCACTGACCGCACGGCCACGAGGACTCTAGGACCCGCCATGACGCCATCCCTGCTGCACCAGATCCTGGACTACGCGAACCGGGCCGACCCGTACCCGATCTACAAGGAGCTGCGGAAGACCCCGGTCCACCACGAGGGCGACGGGCCGTACGTGGTCAGCACGTACTACGAGATCCGGAGCCTGCTGCATGATCCCCGGATCAGCTCCGACGCCCGCAACCTGGCATCGAACACGGCCGATCCGCTGGCCTCGGAGGCGCCCGCGCAGGAGAGCACCCTCCCGCCGGGCTTCCTGAAGCTCGACCCGCCGGAGCACGACCGGCTGCGGCGCATGACGAACCGCCCCTTCGGCCCGCCGCACTCACCGCACCGGGTCGACGGGATGCGCGGAGAGCTCCGCGACATCGTCACCGGTCTCATCGACGGCATCGGCGACCCGGAACGGATCGACCTGGTCGAGCAGTTCTCGTATCCCTTCCCGGTGACGGTGATCTGCCGGCTGCTCGGCGTGCCGCGCGAGGACGAGGCGCGCTTCCACGTCTGGGCGGACACCCTCGCCGCCAGCCTGGACCCCGACCCGGACGCCGGTACCGCCCAGCGGGGCGAGGACACGCAGGACGCCCGGATGCAGTTGGGCATGTACCTGGCCGGCCTGATCGAGGAACGCCGCAAGAACCCCGGCGAGGACATGCTCTCCCAACTGGCCACGGCCGAGGGGGAGGACGGTCCCATGACCACGATGGAACTGCTCAGCACCGCGGCGCTGCTGCTGATCGCCGGGCACGAGACCACGGTCAACCTGATCACCAACGGAATGCTGACCCTGCTGCGCAACCCCGGCGTACTCCAGCGGCTGCGCGCCGATCCGCGGCTGGCCGTGCCCATCGTCGAGGAGCTGCTGCGCTTCGAACCGCCGGTGCAACTGGTGCCGCAGCGCACCGCCCTAGCCGACATCGAGGTCCGCGGGGTCACCATCCCCAAGGGCGCCCCCATCTGGCTGGTCCTCGCGTCGGGCAACCGCGATCCCCAGCGCTTCGAGGACCCGGACCGCTTCGACCCGGACCGCAAGGACATCCAGCACCTCGGCCTGGGCAGCGGCATCCACAGTTGCTTCGGCGCACCGCTGGCCCGGCTGGAGACCCAGTTCGCCCTGGCGGAACTGGCCCGGAGACTGGAGAACCCCCGCCTGCTGGAGGAGGTCCCCCCGTACCGCCGGAACGCCGTACTGCGCGGCCCGCGCCACCTCTCCATCACCTGCGACGGGATCCGCCCCTAGGGCCTGTCTGACCTGGTGCCGGCTAGTCGCGGTCGCCCCGGCCCAGGGTGTCCTCCAGCCAGTCGAAGACCACCTCGCAGTGCTGTTGCGGCGCCATCGGCGAGCAGTGCAGCTGGGCACCGGTGGCCGCCCGCATCAGCCGGAACTCCTTCCGGGTGCGCAGCAGTTCGAAGAACTCGCGTGGCTGACCCGGGTAGAAGAGCTCGTCGTCGTAGTCGAGGACCAGTGTGGGGCACTTGATGCGGCCCACGATCCGGGTGATGTCGAGTGCCATGATCCGCTGGGCCGGTGTCCAGAAGTCGGTGAAGAGCCGGCCCTGCCGGGCGGCGAGCATCGCCGGGATCGAGAAGGGCTCGATCCGCTTCTTGAGGACGAACTGCTCGGACGGCGTCAGCCCGGGGGCGACCTCCTCGTTCCAGATACGGTTGGTCTCCGCCTTGTCCGGCGTCACGATGTCCCGAAGCTCCGCCGGGAAGCCCAGCCACGGGGAGAGGCAGCCCGGCAGCGCGGCCAGAGCGGCGATCCGGTGCTCGAAGGCCGCGGCGCGTGGTGCGAGGTCACCGCCCATGGAGAGGCCGGTCAGCGCGATCCGACGGGCGTCGACGTCCCCGCGGCGCTCCAGCCAGTCCACGAGCGGCGAGACCACCTGCTCCCAGCGCGGGCTGAAGACGAGTTGGTCGACGAAGAGCAACTGGCCCTGGCCCGGGCCGTCGTACACGAGCGCGTTCCAGCCGCGGGCGAGCGCGGCGGAGACCCCGTAGGTCCACATGTCGACGTTCGGGCCGTCGCTCCCGTTCGTGAGGATGACGGTCGGCCGGGGTCTTCCCGAGTCGTCGGGGCGGAAGAACCAGACGGGAATCGAGGTCCTGCCCTGGTACGGGACCTGGTCGGTGATCGCCGCCGGCGTGCACAGCCGCGCGAAGGTGTCCCAGGACCGGCGCCCCGCCAGATAGAGCCTCTTCTCGTCACCCGGGGTCTCCGAGCCGAGCACGAAGAACAGCGCCTGCCCGTAGTACTGGGCGGCGCGCAGCGAGTGGGCGCGGTGCGTCTGCTCGTGAGGCGAGACGGTGGTCGTCAGCCGGTCGCCCCAGCGGCGGAACTCCGCGGTGTAGGTCTGCTCGCTCGCCCCGGCGGCGTTGATGGCGTTGACGGCGGTCAGCACCTCCCCGACCTCGGCCGCGCCGAACCCGGCGCCCCCGAGCGCGAGCAGCGCGTTGAAGTTGAGCCCCGGGTCCGTGAACAGCTGCATGGCACCGGGCGTCGGCGACGCGTCGGCTGCGGGAGCCGGGGCCGAACGGCGGCCGTCACGCTCCGTCGCGAACGCCGGTGCCGAGCTCGCCGGGGCGGCTGCCGCCGCGGACAGCGCGACCGCACCTGCCCCTGCCGCGAGCCCGGCGAGCGCGCCCCGTCGGGTGAGCGTCTGCGCATGGTCTGTGAACGCGTTGGTCATGAGACCGAACGTAGGAGCAGGCCTCGCCACCCACCGGCCCGCCGCTCCCGACGGTACTTCGAACGGACCCCTGGGAGCGCGGGAACGGCCTCCGGCGCAGCGACATCGCGGCCGGACGGGGCTTCGTGGCTATCGGCTCGCCGCGTGCAGCCGGCGCAACAGCTCCGGCAGGGCCGTGCCGATGGGTTCGCGGACGATCTCGTCGGCGAGTTCGTCGTACGGGGTCGGCTCGGCGTTGGCGATGACGAGCCGGGCTCCGTGGTCGGCGGCCACAGCCGCGAGGCCCGCCGCCGGCTGGACCTGGAGACTGCTGCCGACGGCGATGAAGATCTGGCAGGCCTTGGTGATCGCGGCGGCTTCGCCGAGGACGACGGGGTCGAGCCGTTCGCCGAACATCACGGTCGCCGGCTTGAGGATCCCGCCGCACGTCAGGCACGCCGGGTCGCCCTCCCCGGCGTCGACGCGGGCGAGCGCGTCCTCCATGGGCGTCCTGGCGTGACAGCGGGTGCACACCACCGCCCGTGCGGTGCCGTGCAGCTCGAGGACCTTGCGCGCGGGCATCCCGGCGAGCTGGTGCAGCCCGTCCACGTTCTGCGTGATCACCCGTACCGGGGTCCCGGACTTCTCCAACTCGGCGACGGCCCGGTGCGCGGCGTTGGGCTGTGCCTGGAGCGCACCGTTCTCGCCCCGCATCAGCCAGGCCCGGCGCCGGATCTCCGGATCACCCATGTAGTAGTCGTACGTGACGAGCTTCTCGGCCTCGGGATCCTTCCGCCACAGCCCGTTGGGCCCGCGATAGTCGGGGATCCCGGAGTCGGTGGAGATGCCCGCCCCACTCAGGACGGCGACGAGTGGCCTGTTCATGGCATGAAGGTACGGCGCTCGCCCGCCGGGAGCGACGGGATATCCGGGCGGGACACGGAGAGTCGCGGATGGGGACCGGGAGGAGGAACATCGGACTCACGGAGACAGAGTGGTGGTTATGGGGACGCCTTCGATGCATTTCAGCGAGAGTCCGGAGGATCCGTTCGCCCTCGGGCATGCCGCTTCGGCCGTGCTCGACGATCACGGCACAGTGGTCGGCTGGAGCGCACGTGCGCAGGAGGTGCTGGGCTACCCGGCCAAGGAAGTGATCGGCCGGCCGTGGCGGGACCTCCTGGTCGACGCCTGTGACCTGCCACTCGCGCGGTCCGTCGTCGTGGACGCCATGAGGGCGGGGGGCTGGTTCGGCGTCCTGCCGGTCCGGCACCACGACGGACGGCGTGTGGAGATGGGTTTCCGGGCGCGTGCGATCACCCGCGACGGAGATCGCCAGGAGTGGTTCCTGGTCGGTGCCCCCGCCGCGGAGGTCGTCGCCTGGCAACGGGACCGTGCGCTGCTGGACGGCCTGTACCACCGGTCCCCGATCGGTCTGGCCATCCACGGACCCGACCGGAAGGTGATCCGGGTCAACCGCGCGATCGAGAAGGCGAGCGGCATCACGGCCCAGGCACCGGTGGGCCGTAGTTCCGGTGAGTTCCTGGTCGACGAGGACGCGGGTCCGGCCGAGGAGCGGGTACGCCATGTCCTGGAGACCGGCGAGCCGTTGATCTTCACGGAGCAGTCGGCGCGCACACGCCACGCCCCGGGCCGGGAACGGATGGTGTCCGTCTCCGCGTTCCGGATGGAGGACTCCTCGGGCCGGGTCCTCGGCGTGGCGGAGACGATCGAGGACGTGACCCAGCGCTACCGGGCCCGCCGCAGGCTCACTCTGCTGAACGAGGCGAGCGCCCGCATCGGCACCTCACTGGACGTGACGCAGACGGCCCGGGAACTGGCCGAGGTGGCCACCTCCGGCCTGGCCGACTACTGCTCGGTGGACCTCCTGAGGCCGGTGACCCTCGGTGATGAACTGCCCCTGGACATGGCGGGTGCGCTCCTGCGCGTGGCCTTGTCGCCCGCGGAACCACGCGTCCCGTTCCAGGAGGGCGAGGTGGTCCCGCTCCTTCCGGAGTCGCCGCAGGCGCGGTGCCTGGCCGAGCGCCGCCCGATTCTCGAACGGCTGCTGTCCCTGCGCCCCGAGTGGTACGCCACGGACCGGCGGCGGATCGAGGTCGCCCTGGGTCTCGGCGTTCATTCCCTGATCGCCGTGCCGTTGATGGCACGCGGTCTGGTGCTGGGCGTAGTGAGCCTGTGGCGAGTGGGCCATTCCGAGCCCTTCGAGGACGACGATGCCGCGGTGGCCCATGAGTTCTCCTCGCGCGCGGCCGTCTGCATCGACAACGCGCGCCGCTTCACCCAGCAACAGAGCGCCGCTCTGACGTTGCAGCGCAGTCTGCTGCCGGGCACGGTGTCCGACCTGCCGGCCGTCGAGGTGGCCTGCCGGTATCTGCCGGCGAGCGGTGAACCGGGCATCGGCGGTGACTGGTTCGACGTGATCCCGTTGTCGGGGGCCCGAGTCGCCCTCGTCGTGGGAGACGTGGTCGGCCACGGAATCCACGCCGCGGCCTCGATGGGGCGCCTGCGCGCCGCCGTGCGCACCCTGGCCAGCCTCGACCTCGAACCGGACGAGGTGGTGGCCCGACTGGACGATCTGGTCAGTCTGCTGGCCGCCGAGATGGAGACGAACGCCGAGGGCAACCAGTCGGCGATCGAGCAGGTGCTCGGGGCCACGTGCGTCTACGCGGTCTACGATCCCGTCTCCCGGCACTGCTCCCTGGCACGCGCCGGCCACCCGGCACCCCTGGTCTCCACCCCGGACGGCCGGGTGACCGTGCTCGACCTGCCCGCGGGTCCACCGCTCGGCCTGGGCGGACTGCCCTTCGAGATGTACGACGTCGATCTCCCCGAGGGCAGCGTGCTCACGCTCTACACCGACGGCCTCCTGGAGGCGCGCGACGGCGACGTCGATGCCGCGATCGAGGGTCTGGGGGAATGCCTCGCCCACAGTGCCGATCCTCTGGAGCGCATCTGCGACGGGGTGGTCGAAGCGCTGCTGCCCACGGACCGCCGGCCCACCGACGACATCGCGCTGCTCATGGCCCGTACCCGGGTGCTGCCGCCGGAGAATTTCGCCACCTGGCACCTGCCCCTGGAGGCGACCGCCGCCGCCCGCGCCAGGGAGCAGGTCACGGCGAAGCTGGCCGAATGGGGGCTGTCGGACATGGCCTTCACCACCGAACTGGTAGCCAGCGAGCTCGTCACCAACTCCTACCGGTACGCGGACGGCCCCGTCACCCTGCGCCTCATCCGTACGCAGTGCCTGATCTGCGAGGTGTCCGACGCCAGCCACACCTCCCCCCACCTGCGAAGGGCCCTCAGCACGGACGAGGGCGGCCGCGGGCTCTTCCTGGTCGCGCAGCTCACCGAGCGGTGGGGCACCCGCTACAGCCACGACGGCAAGACGGTCTGGACGGAACAGCCTCTCCCGCCCTCCTGACCGGACAGGGCCTCCACGGCTCCGGCGGGTTCAGGCACTGCCCGAGGCGAGATACGCGCGTCTTCTGGCCATCCGGGCCGTGGAAGCGTGAAAGGTGATTCCCGACTGGCGTGAACCGAGGGTCACCTCGAAGACCTCCGCCCGCACGGTCATGTCGATACTTCCTGCGGCGGTGGCGTCCCATCCGGTGACCCGAAGTCCCGTCACCCCCGCGAAGACCAGGTGGAACTCGAAGGCGTTGAAGCCCTTCTCTCGCCATTCCGCAGGATTCGCAGAGCGTGTGTCCGTCCCAGGTGAAGGTGATTTCCTCCAGGACGCGCTCTTCGGCGGGGGCCAGGCGCTGCTTGGCGACGCGCCGCCCCAACGGGTCGTACCGGTAGCGCCACCGGGTGCCGTCGGGGGTGACGACGGAGGTCAGGCGATCCTCTGCGTCCCAGGTGTAACGCCAGGTATCCGGTTTACGGGAGAGGCGGGACTTCTGGCGCAGCACGATACGGCCTGCCGCATCGTGTTCGAAGCGGACGCTGCCGGCGCGCAGGATGCGGCTGCCTGCGTACACGCGAGGTCCCGTGGCGTCATGGTGAGGGTGAGTTGCAGGCCAGTCGGCGAACGTCTGGTTACCGGCGTCGTCGTAGGCGTACCGTTCCGTCCAGTTCTCGGCGCGGACCGCGGTCACGCGTCCCGCGGAGTCGAGGTCGATGTTCCGGGTGCCTTGCGAGCCCTCGATCCGGGCCAGTGCGCCGTCCGGGCGGTACGAGAAGGCGCGATGCTGGATCACACCCGCTTCGCCGACCAGGCTCTGCTCGGTGAGCCGGCCGACGGTGTCGAACGTCTGCGCCAGGGCGAGCGCGTCGCCGAACCGGTAAGCAGTCTCACGGCCGACCCCGTCACGCTCGAAGCCGATCGCGTGCCCGGAAACGGTGAGTTCGGCCGGCCGTCCGCCCACGTCGTATGTCCATGCGCTGGTGGCGCCCGATGGCGTGGTGCGGAGGGTACGGCGGCCCAGAGCGTCGTACGCGTATCGCAGAGAGCGGCCGTTCACCGTCTCCGACAGGCGTTTGCCGCCTTCGTCGAGTTCCAGCGCGAGCGTGGTGCCCGGTCCCGTCGCGCCGACGAGCCGACCGGATGGCGCGTAGGTGAAGGTCGTGAGCCGGCCTTCGGTGTCCTTGCTTGTCATCTGGCCGAGCGGGTCGCGTTCATAGCGCACGGTCTCGCCGAGAGCATTGCTTCGGCTCAGGAGCCGGCCCGCGGCGTCATGGGTGTAGGTGCGGGTGCGGTCGTCGAAGTCGATCTCCGCGACGAGGTGGCCCACGGAGTCGTAGCGATAACTCCATTCGAGACCGGTCGAGTTGATTACTCGTGTGAGGCGTAGCTCGCTGTCGTGGACGAACTCGTGCCGGACGCCGTCGGGGCCGGTACGCGCGGCGACGAGGTCGAAGTGCGTGTACTCGAACGACGTGACCGAGCCGATCGGATCCGTGTGTTCGACGCAGTTGCCCTCGCCGTCGTACGTCCACGTCTCGACGGCACCGTCCGCCGCGGTACGCCTCAGAGGCCGCCCCTCGACCGTCCACTCGAGCCGTGTCGTCGCGCCGACCGCGTCGACCATGGTGACCACACGCCCGAAGGAGTTCCGTTCGTAGCGAGTGACGGCGCCGGCCCGGTCCGTCACGGTCAGCGGGAGCCCCGCCGCGTCGCACCGCATGCGCGTGGCGGCGCCCAGGGCATCGGTGAGTCCGGTCAGACGTCCGTGGCCGTCGTACGAGAATCGCGTGACGGCTCCGGATGCGTCTGTCACCGCAGTGCGGTTGCCTCGCCGGTCGTACTCCTGGCGCCACACCGCGCCACCTGGCAGCGACACGGCCACCGGATGACCCAGATCGTCGTACTCAGTCCTCGACCCGTGCTCCCGGTGAATCCGAAGGCTTGTACGAGATGGACGGGATTCCGGAACTGACGCCCTGGCGCACGGCGACGGTCCGGGCCCACCTTCGGTAGGTGAGGTGAAGTGGGCCGTGCGGAAGGGGTGTTGGCCGGGCGACGGACCGGTCGGCGGGGAGCGGGACCCTGGTGCCGGGCAGCGCGGGTTGCGCCATGAGGGTGGAGATCGCGCGTCCACCCGGAGGGTTTCCGGAGCCCGGTGCGCGGGCCACGCAGGAACGGCGGATCCCGTGGGTACGCTCGCGCCCCGACGGCAGAGTCCCAGGGGCAGGGCCAAAGCCAGGGCGACGGCATGGGCGAGGGACGGCCACGGCACGGGCCTCGGTGCGGCTGCTCGCGGTGCCGGCCGTCACCCAGTCGTCCCACAACAGCACCCCGCCGAACGCACGTAGGAGAAGACCCATCACCGAGCCGAAGTCCGAGGAGACCGGGCCCGCTCCGGGGGAGCGGTCCGGCGAGGCCGAGTCCCCGCCGGACAACCAGCCCATGGAGGCCGAGCAGCTCAGGAACATGCTGGTCCAGCCCGCCTACCGGCGGGCGCTGGTGTTCTGCGCCGTGATCGGCGTCCCGGTCTCGCTCGCAGCGTTCTGGTTCCTGGTGCTCCTCCACGAGCTGGAACATCTGATGTGGGAGCAGTGGCCGCACGATCTAGGGTGGTCGGACCCGCCGTGGTGGTGGCCGCTTCCCCCGATGCTGCTGGCCGGGGTGCTGGTGGGCCTGATCGTGCTGTGGTTCCCGGGCCGGGGCGGACACATCCCGGCTTCGGGCCTGCACGCCGGCGGGACGTCCACATCCGCTCTGCCGGGCGTCGCGCTCGCCGCGCTGGCCAGCCTTCCGCTGGGAGCCGTGCTCGGCCCCGAGTCGCCGCTGATCGCCCTCGGCGGAGGTCTCGCGCTGCTGTTCCGGGATCTCGTACGGGCTCCCGCGACCCCGGCGGGCACGGCGCTGCTCGGTGCCGCGGGCGCCGCCGCGGCCATCTCGGCGATCTTCGGCAGCCCCCTGGTCGCCGCCGTGCTGCTCATGGAGGTCGCCGGTGTGGGCGGACCGCAGCTGTTCGCGGTGATGCTGCCCGCGCTGCTGGCCAGCGGAGTCGGCGCCATCGTGTTCACCGGGTTCGGCAGCTGGACCGGACTCCAGACCGGCAGCCTCAGGATCGGGATCCCCGCGCCCTCGACCCTGCACACCGGGGACGTGGTCTGGTCGGTGCTCATGGCGGTCGTCATCGGGTTCGGCGTCCACTGGATCATCGTGGGCGGCCGCTACGCGGCCCGTGCCGTGTCCGCTCACACGATGCGGACCACGGTGCTGTGCGCGCTCGGCGCCGGCGGCTGCGCGGCGCTCTACGCGGCCCTCACCGGGCGTTCACCGGCCGAGGTGGCCCTGTCCGGTCAGACCACCCTCTCCCAGCTCGCCGCCCACCCGCACGCGTGGTCGGTCGGCAGCCTCGTGGCCGTCGTGCTGCTCAAGTCCGCCGCGTACGCGCTGTGTCTGGGCACCCTCAGGGGGGGGCCGGTGTTTCCCGCGCTGCTCCTCGGCGGTGCGACGGGCGCCCTGCTGGCCCCGCTCCCGGGGTTCGGCGTGGCGGCGGCGATGGCGTCGGGCATGGCCGCCGCGTCCGCCGCCGCGCTCAGGCTGCCGGTGAGCTGTGTCGTGCTGGTCGTGCTCCTCGTGGGCAACTCGGGAACGGTGCCGGTGATCGTGCTCGCCGCCGTCGTGTCCTTCGTGACCGTGGAACTGCTTCCGCAGGGCCCGGACATCCCGCCGTTCAGGGCCGCGGCCCGTCGAGCGCCTCGTCCAGCGTCGTCGCGGCCATGATGAGGGAGAGATGGGTGAACGCCTGCGGGAAGTTGCCCAGTTGCTCCCCGCTCGGGCCGATCTCCTCCGCGAACAGGCCGACATGGTTGGCGTACGTCTGCATCTTCTCGAAGGTGTAGCGGGCCTGGGGGAGCCGTCCCGCGCGGGCGAGCGCGTCGACGTACAGGAAGGTGCAGAGGCTGAACGTCCCCTCCGAGCCGCGCAGTCCGTCCGGGGAGGCCTCGGGGTCGTAGCGGTAGACGAGGCTGTCGGAGACGAGGACGCGCTCCATCGCGTCCAGGGTGCGCAGCCAGCCGGGGCTCCGCGCGAAGACGAAGCCGACGCGGGGCGCCAGCAGCAGGGAGGCGTCCAGGACGTCACCGCCGTAGTGCTGGACCATCGCCTGACCCGTGTCGTCCCAGCCGCGCGCCATGACCTGTTCGAAGATGTCGTCCCGCGCCTTCGTCCAGCGGGCCGTGTCGGCCGGTCTGCTGAAGTCCGCGGCCAGCTTCAGACCCCGGTCGAAGGCGGCCCAGCACATGACGCGGCTGTAGGTGAAGTCCTTGCGCCCGCCCCGGGTCTCCCAGATGCCCTCGTCCGGGCGGTCCCACGAGTCCGCGAGCCAGTCGAGGATGCCGCTCAGCGCCTTCCAGCCGTGGTAGCCGCCCTGTTCACCCACCGCGCGGTCCTCGGCCAGCGCGTAGAGGGCCTCGCCGTAGATGTCGAGCTGCAACTGGCCGGCGGCCCCGTTCCCGGCGCGTACGGGATACGACCCACGGTAGCCCTCGAAGTGCTCCAGGATCTCCTCCGCCAGATGCGGGTCGCCGTCGACCCGGTACATGATCTGAAGGGGCTCGTCCTCCGGTCCCTCACGCTCCTGGAGGCGCTGGCCCAGCCAGCGCGTGAAGTGGGTCGCCTCCTCCACGAAACCGAGGTCGAGCAGGGCCCGCACCGACAGTGAGCCGTCCCGCACCCACGTGTACCGGTAGTCCCAGTTGCGCTCACCGCCGATCTGCTCGGGCAGTCCCATGGTGGCGGCGGCGACCGGCGCTCCGGTCGGGGCGTACGTCAGGAGCTTGAGGGTGATCGCGGAGCGGTGAACCATCTCCGTCCAGCGGCCTCGGTAGTTCGAGGTGCGGACCCACTTCTGCCAGAAGTCGACGTTGCTCCAGAGTTCCTCGGTGAGTCCGTCGAGGGTGGGCGGCGGCGGGGCCTCGCCGCCCGGCCCGCACACCGTGAACACGACGGCGGCCGCCTCGCCGTTCCGCAGGGTGATGCCGCCCCGGACGTCGTCGCCGTCGCGTTCGAGCGGGATGTTGCCCTGGAGGTACGCGGTCGCCACCGGGGACCTGAACGCCGCCGTACGGGGGGTGATGTCGAGTTCGTGGCTCGCCCGCGCGTAGTCGAACCGCGGCCGGCACTCCAGACCGAAGCGCACGGTGCCGCGCACCGAGCGGACGATGCGCACCAGACTGTGCCGGTCGCTCGGCGTCGGGCCCGGGAGGACCGGCATGTGATCGAGGACTTCGCCCACGCCGTCCGGGGACATGAACCGGGTCACCACGACGGCGGTGTCCGGGTAGTAGAGCTGCTTCCAGGTGCCCTCGGGGTGTTCGGGGGCCAGACGGAAGTATCCGCCGCCGTCGTGGTCGAGCAGCGAGGCGAAGACGCTGGGGGAGTCGAAGCGCGGTGCCGCGAACCAGTCGATCACTCCCTGGGACGACACCAGGGCCGCTGTCTGCAGGTCCCCGACCAGGCCGTGCTCGGCGATGGGCGGATAGCGATCCATGCGGGTCTCCTTGTCGGGCCGGAAAGGCCGGAGGGGCCGGAGGGGCCGGAGGGGCCGGAGGGGCCTGAAGAACCGGAAGAACCGGAAAGGACGAGGGCCGGGCGGGTCGGGCAGGGCGTGGTGTGGCGGGAGGAGCTGCGCCCGGGGTCAGGCCGCTTCGGCCTTGACGCGCCCCGAACGGACGGCGTCGACGAGTGCCCGGTGGTCCTTCTCGTTCTGGTCCGCGTACGCCTCGGCGAACGGGACGAGCGCGCGGTCGAAGACGTCGCCCCCGCCCAGATAGGAGGCGATGGCGATCCGGTCGCCCGACCTCGCGTGCGCGCGGGCCAGCGTGGCACCGCACAGCTCGCCGAAGGCCCGCATGCCCGCCGGCACCATCAGCTCGGGTTCCGCGATGCCCTTCCAGTCCCGCAACTGCCGTACGTAGAAGTCCCGTCGGCGGCCGTCGATGCCCTCGGCCCGCTCCCAGCCCAGGAAGATGTCGCTGGTGGCCTGCATGAGCCGCTGGCCGGCGACCACGCGCTCGCCCTGGGTCCGGTACTCGCTCGCGCCGGCGTAGGGCGCCAGCACCGACTCGTCCGCCTCCTTGGCCTGCAGCAGCAGCGGATCCGAGTCGTCCCGGCCGAGCATGAGGATGATCCAGCAGCGGGTGCCCACACTGCCGACCCCGACCACCTTGCGGGCGGCGTCGGCGAACCGGAAATGCTCCAGCAGGAACCGCCGGTCCGAGTTCAGACTCCGCCCGTAGCTCCCGATCAGCCGGCGGAGCTGCTTCTCCAGAGCACCGCGTTCGAGGTCGGGAAGCAGGTCATGCAGCGGCACGACGAGCGGGGGATCCGCGGCGATCAGGGTGTTGCCGTCGACCACGTGCGTGAGCTTGTTGAACGCCTGGAGGCTGTCCCGGCTGCGCGCCTTGTCGGTCGTCTTCTTCCAGCGGTCGCGGGCCCACGAGCCCAGCTCTCCCGCGATGTGGGTCCGCACCCAGTCCTCGTCGAAATGCGTGTACCAGACAGGCAGATTGCCCAGCCCGGCGAAACGTCTCATCCACTCGCGGTACGACCGCACCGTCGTACGGACGATGCCGGCACGCTCCTTCGCGCTGTAGCCGTTCGCCCGCCCGGCGATGACGAAGCTCGCGGACAGCCGCTTGACGTCCCACTCCCAGGGGCCGGGCAGCGTCTCGTCGAAGTCGTTGATGTCGAACATCATGCGGCGCTCCGGCGAGGCCAGCAGCCGGAAGTTCAACATGTGCGCGTCACCGCACAGTTGCGCCCGGATCCCGGACCGGGGGGTGCCGGCGAGGTCCGCGGCCATGATGGCGGCGGCCCCGCGGTAGAAACGGAACGGCGACTCGGTCATCCTGCCGTAGCGGATCGGTACGAGCTCGGGCACCCGGGTCGCGGACTGCGCCTCCACGATGTCCACCGGGTCGGGCCGCTTCGGCGAGGGGGCGAAGTCGGCATGGCTGGAGCGCGGCACGGCGGACCGGGCGGCCTTGCCGAGCGCGGCACGCTCCGCCGGGGTGTGGTGCGGATGACGGCTGGCGGCCGGATGCTTGGGGGTCATGGGGGACGCTCCCGCGATGTGGTCGCCGAGGCGGCTGGCGCCGGTTGGCGCCCGGCGGTCGACTCCGCCGGTCACCGTCCTCGGATCGTGGTCGGGCCCGCCCGTGGAGGGGCGTCCGGCCCGGATCACCAAGGTAACTCTGGGCGATTTGTCCGGCGAGTTGAGCTAATCGGGCGAGCCCAGCCGGCGGGCCATCGCGGGTTCCCGGGCGATGACGGCGCTGACGGTGATGCCCGCGGGGATGACGACGCACAGTCCGATCAGCCAGGACAGCACGGTGAAGACCGCGCCCAGCGATCCGTGGCGCTCCAGGCTGTGGTTGAGCGCCTTGGGCACGTACAGCTTGGCGACCACCGACAGCCCGGTGAGGGCCACCCCGGTCAGGATCGCCCCGGGCAGCAGCGGCGGCCAGGGGACGCGGCCCGCGAGCAGCAGATGCTGGGTCCACCACCAGACACCGACCTCGGTGACCAGGAGCAACGGGATACCTGGCCAGGAGCCCACACCGAATCCGGTGCGCAGCGGTCCCTGCAACGCGATGACGACGAGCATGGTCACGATCCACACGAACCGGCGCCAGACGGCGAGGCGCGCGCTCGCGCCCGGCAGCCGCCAGGCGCGCCGGCACAGCCGCTGCATCGCCCTGCTGCACGCGGTGGCGGAGAGCAGCACCATCAACAGGCTGACCACCCCGACGCTCTGGCGCAGGCTCGCGGAGCTCGCCCCGGCCACCTTCTTCAGTCCCTGTTCCGCGGCGCCGGTGATGCCGAGGATGTGCCGTCCGCCCAGGCCGCGAGCCCCGCGGCACGGGCGGCGTTGGGCCGTACGGGGAGGGTGCCGTCCGGTCGTACGGGGAGGTGCCGGGCTTCGATGTGCCGGGCGGGGCATCGGATTTGTGGACGCGCGTGGGGGAGGTGACGATGGGGGCATGCGCGACACCGCGGCGCTCGGCCGCGCGAGACCACGCGGGGGCCGTGATGGTCCTTGACCTGCTTCTCATCGCTCTGGCGATCGCGCTCGACCCCCTGCCGGTCACCGGATTCGTGCTGGTGCTCTCCGCGGACAGGGGAATCTGGAAGGGCCTCGCCTTCATCCTGACCTGGCTGGCCTCCTTCGTCGCGATCATCGCCGCCGTACTCCTCATGACCGGCGGCGAGCCACCGGCCCCCCACTCGGCGCCCTCCACGGCGGCGCTGGCCGTCAAACTGGCCATCGGCGTCGGACTCGTGCTCTACGCGGAACGCAGACGGCGCAACCTCGGCAAGCGGCCGAAGTCCTCCGGTTTCATGTCCCGGATCGAACACATCTCCGCCTGGACGGCGGCCGGCCTGGCGCTGCTGCTCCAGCCGTGGGGCATGATCGCGGCCGGAGCCTCCACCGTCGTGGACGCGAACCTCAACCACGCCGCGTCGTACGCGGCCCTGATGGGCTACGTCCTGCTGGCCAGTTCCAGCATCCTGGCGATGGAGCTCTACGCGACGTTCTCCCCGCGGTCGGCCCGCATCCGGCTCGGGAAGCTGCGTGCCTGGATGGAGCGGCACCAGGACCAGGCGCTGGTGTCGCTGTTCCTGTTCCTGGGACTGTGGCTGGTCGGCAAGAGCATCTACCAGCTCACCGCGTGAACCACCCGGACCGGACCCCGAACCCGAACCACCCGACCACCCGAATCACTCGAACGGCTCCCTCACCGGCGGCTCGCGGAGGCGCCGTACCGAAATGCGGCCGCTTCCGACCGGTGCTGCAATGGCATGGACCAGGGGCAGGGCAAAACCATGACCACGCAGGGGTGAAGCCGTGAGCGAAGATGAATTCGTCGAGATGGGACCGATCGACTATATCGTCGTGGAGTTTCCCGGTAACCGAATGACCGGTGAGGGACTTCCGATCCTGGTCGATCTGGTCGACCGCGGCGTCATTCGGATTCTCGACCTTCTGTTCGTGAGAAAGGACGAGGACGGGTCCGTGGTCGGCATGGAGGTCGCCGACTTCGACGGCGACGGAGCCCTCGACCTCGCCGTGTTCGAGGGCGTGTCCTCCGGTCTGCTCGGCGAGGACGACATCGCGGAGGCCGGGAAGGCGCTGGAGCCCGGGAACTCCGCCGGAATCCTCGTCTACGAGAACCTGTGGGCGGCGCCCTTCGCCGCCGCGCTGCGCCGCGGCGGCGCCCAGCTCGTCGCCTCCGGACGCATTCCGGTGCCGGCCGTGCTGGCCGCGCTCGAAGAGACGGACGCCTGAGGCCGGACCTCGCGCCGAACGGCCGTCGGGGGGCCCCCCCCCCCCGGGGGGGGGGGCCCCCCGCCCGGCGTGCCCGGGGGGGGGGGGCGGGCCCGGGGGCGCGGCGGCGGCCCCCCCCGCCACCCCGCCCCCCGCCCCCGCCACCCCCGCCGCCCCGCCGGCCGCCCGCCCCCCCCCCCCGGCCGCCCCCCCCCGACGGCCGGAGATTCCGGGGAGGTCGTGCGCGGCTACGCGGTACGGGCGGCGTCCCGGCCGGATCCGACGCACAGCGCCCAGATGACGAAGGCGTCGATGGCGATCAGCACGCTGGCCCACACCGGCGAGTACGGCAGCCACATGAAGTTGGCGACCATGGCCAGTCCCGCGAGCGTGATGCCGACGACCCGGGCCCACAGCATGCCGCGGAACACGGCGACGCCGGCGAGGACGACCAGGACGCCGAGGGTGAGGTGGATCCATCCCCAGCTCGTGAGGTTGAAGGTGTAGACGTAGTTGCCGGTGGTGACGAACACGTCGTCCTGGGCGATGGCGGCGATGCCCTGGAATATCGCCATCGCCCCTCCGAAGATCATCATGACTCCGGCGAAGGCGGTCCAGCCGGACACCCACGCCCCGGAACCCCCGGCGGTCTCCTGTCGGTGATGCGTACCCGTCGTAGCCATTGCGAGCTCCTCCCGCGTAGACCTCGCCACTGACCGGGCGACGGTCGGTGGCCCACTTTTCAGCTTGCCACGGGAATGACGGACCGGCAGATCATCGAAAAGCGCTCCCGGCGGCGACGAGATCGACGTGCGGGGAAACGGGTTCGGTGCTCCAATGGTTCTGCCCGGTGCGCCGAGAGGAATTCGGCGCGCGTTCCATATGCCGTGTGCCGGAAAGGAAACCACCGTGCCAGGTCTCCTCCGCGGGGTCGCCCGCACCGCCGTGGTGGCCGGTACGGCCACCGCCGTCTCCAACCGTGTGTCACGTCGTCAGCAGGGACGATGGGCGCAGCAGGAAGCACAGCAGCAGTACCAGTACCAGGAGCAGCAGGCCCCGCCGCCTCCGCCCGCCGCGCCGGGCGACGAGATGACCAGCAAGATCGATCAGCTCAAGCAACTGGGCGACCTCAAGGCCCAGGGCGTGCTGACCGACGCCGAGTTCGAGGCGCAGAAGGCCCGGATCCTCGGCTGACCCGTACGCCCGGTCGAGGCCCCTCGTCGAGGACCCCTGACGAACCCCGGCGAGGAACCCCGGCTGGGACCGGTTTCGTGAACACCGGCCGACGGCCGGGGGCCCGGCCCCCGGCCGCCGAGGTGTGTCGGGGCCCTGGGCGGCTCGGCCGGTGACCGTTGCCGGTCCGCTGTCGGCCCGCCCGTTCGCCGTTCTCGGTCCGCGCGGTGGTGCTCAGCCCACCCGGTGGCCGTTCTCCAGTTCCGCCGTGCCCGAGCCCTCCGCCAGGACGTCGAGTGCGGTGAGGACGCGACGGCCCGTGGCGCCCGACAGATGGCCCGGCACGTCCTCGCGCGGTACCAGCCGCCAGGACAGCAGCTCGTCCTCCTGCAGCCGGATCGACTTGAGCTCCCGGTCGTCCAGCACCCCGCCGTCGTACAGATAGGCCACCAGCGGCGGGCGCTCCGGTCCCAGGATCCAGTCGACCGCCAGCAGCCGTCCGAGCTCGACGTCGAGCCCGATCTCCTCGGCCGTCTCGCGGCGCGCCCCCTGCCGCGGGCTCTCGCCGTCGTCCGACTCCACGGTCCCGCCCGGGAGCGTCCAGCCGTCGCGGTAGTTCGGTTCGACGAGCAGCACCCGCCCCTCGGCGTCGCGGAAGAGGGCGGCGGCCCCGACGAGGACACGGGGCAGGCCGGCGATATAGGCGGCGTAGTCCGAAGTGCTCACCCCGGAAGCGTAACGAGAAGCCGGCTCAGGCCTCGACCAGCGCGACCGTGCGTGACGCGAGCTCGCTGATCCGTACCCCGTCGAAGCCGAACACCGCGCTGCGGACGGTGTCCTCCAGCGGGTCCTTCCACTGCGGCGGAATCGCCCGCGCACCGCACAGGACGCCCGCGACGGAGCCCGCGGTCGCGCCGTTCGAGTCGGTGTCCAGGCCGCCGCGGACCGTCAGCGTGATGGTGCGGGTGAAGTCGCCGTCGCCGTAGAGCAGCCCGGCGGTCAGCACGGCCGCGTTCGGGACCGTGTGGATCCAGCCCATCCCCGCGGTCTCCTCGGACACGGTGGTGAGCGTGTCCTCCCAGGACATGCGCGTCCCGTGGAGCGCGAGCACCCGGCGTACGGCGCGGGACAGGCGGCTGCTCGCGGGGATCACGGTGAGCGAGGTCTCCAGCGCGTCCCGGACGGAGGGGGCGGTGAAGGCCGCGGAGATCAGCGCCGCCGCCCACATCGCGCCGTACACGCCGTTGCCGGTGTGGGACAGGACGGCGTCACGCCGGGCCAGGGAGGCCGCGCGCGGCGGCATCCCCGGGGACGTCCAGCCGTAGACGTCGGCGCGGATCAGCGCGCCGATCCATTCCTGGTACGGATTCTCGTACGTGGCGGTCACCGGCGGCCTCAGCCCCTGGGCGAGGTTGCGGTAGGCCGCGCGCTCCGCCGTGAACGTCTGGAGATACGGAAGCCGCGTCAGCCACAGGTCACCGACCTGCTCGGTGCTGAACGAGAAGCCGTAAGTCTCCAGCAGGTCGAGTCCGAGGATCGCGTAGTCCACGTCGTCGTCGCGGCAACTGCCGTGGATGCGGCCGCGCACGCACGCGCGCCACTCGGGCCGCAGCTCGAACTCGCCCCCGTCGCCGGCGCCGTCCTCGGGGGGACCGGGGAGATAGTCGGTCAGGGGCAGGGCCGCGGCCCGCCGCAGATAACGGTCGATCCGGTCCCGCGTCCAGTGGTCGCCCTGCTCGACCGGCTTGCCGAGCATGTTGCCCGCGATCCGGCCGAGCCAGCCCCCGAGGACGCGGTCGGCGAGGTCGGTGCCCACAGGGGTCATGGCTCCGGTCTACCCAATTCCGGGCGGTCCCGCAGGCTGGGCGGGGGCATGACGGCGAGGGTCCGCTCCGGTTATGGTCGCAGCGGCGCGACTGCCTTGGTGTGTGCAAGGCCCGGAAGCAAGGGGAATGCAAGGTGGCGGACGCCGCTGTGGATCGGACCCCGCGTGTGCTCATCGCGGCGGACAAGTTCAAGGGATCACTGACGGCCGTGCAGGTCGCGGAGCGGGTGACGGCCGGACTGCGCAGGGTCGCACCGCACGCCCGGGTCGAGTCGCTGCCCGTGGCCGACGGCGGCGACGGCACCGTCGACGCCGCGGTCGCGGCCGGATTCGAGCGCCGCGAGGTGCGCGTCGCCGGACCGCTGGGCGACGAGGTGACCGCCGCGTTCGCGCTGCGCGGACGGACCGCGGTCGTGGAGATGGCCGAGGCGAGCGGGCTCCAGCGGCTGCCCAGGGGCGTCTTCGCGCCGCTCTCGTCCTCCACCTGCGGCACGGGGGAGCTGTTGCGCGCCGCGCTCGACGCGGGTGCCGACACCGTCGTCTTCGGGGTGGGCGGCAGCGCGACCACGGACGGCGGGGCGGGCATGCTCTCCGCGCTCGGCGCGCGCTTCCTCGACGCGGAGGGCGAGCCGGTGGCTCCGGGCGGCGCCGCGCTGGCCGACGTGCGGAGCGCCGATCTGTCCGGCCTCGACGACCGGCTCGCCGGCGTCGACCTCGTCCTCGCCAGCGACGTGGACAACCCGCTGACCGGTCCGAAGGGCGCGCCCGCCGTCTACGGCCCCCAGAAGGGCGCCGGTCCCGACGACGTGGCGGTGCTGGACACCGCCCTCGCCCATTTCGCCGGCGTCCTGGAGAAGGAGATCGGGCCGAAGGCCGCCGGGTACGCGACCGCGCCCGGCGCCGGTGCCGCGGGAGGGGTCGGCTACGGGGCCCTGGTCCTCGGCGCCCGCTTCCGGCCCGGCATCGAGGTGATGCTCGACGTGCTCGGCTTCGCGCCCGCGCTGGAGCGCGCCACGCTGGTGATCACCGGTGAGGGGTCGCTGGACGAACAGACGCTGCACGGGAAGGCGCCGGCCGGGGTCGCGGCGGCCGCCCGGGCGGCGGGCAAGGAGGTCGTCGCGGTCTGCGGGCGCCTCGCGCTCGCCCCCGAGGCGCTCGGCAGGGCCGGCATCCGGCGCGCGTACCCCCTGACCGAGGCCGAGCCCGACATCGCGAAGTGCCTCTCCGACGCCGGACCGATCCTGGAGCGGGTGGCGGAGAACATCGGGCGAGACTTCCTGCTCTGAGAGCCGCTCGCCCGCCGGGCCGAAGGCTGGTGGGCCGCTCGCCCGCCAGCCCCCGGCCCCTAACCCTCGGCCGCTGGCCCCCGGCCCCCGGCCCCCGGCCTTCGGCGACCGGCCCCCAACCACCGGCCCCCAATCCCCAACCACCGGCCACCGGTCCCCGGCCACCGGTCCCCGGCCACCGGTCCCCGGCCACCGGTCCCCGGCCACCGGTCCCCGGCCACCGGTCCCCGGCCACCGGTCCCCGGTCCCCGGCCACCGGTCCCCGGCCTTCGGCCACGGGCTCCCGGCCTTCGGCCACGGGCCCCCGGCCCCAAGGCCCAAGGCCCGCGGCCCGCGGCCCGCGGGCCGGGGCGCCGGCCGTTCTCGGCTCAGCGTCCCGGCACCGGACCCGCCCCCGCGACCGTCGTCGCGCTCGCCAGCCGGTAGGCGTCCAGGGCCAGCGTCATCTCGATCAGGTCGCGGGGGCGGGCCAGTGAGCGCGAGGTGAGCTGTTCCAGCCGGCGCAGGCGGTTGAAGACGGTGTTCCGGTGGCAGTACAGCCGTCCCGCCGCGCGCCCCGCTGACCCCTCGCAGGCCAGCCACATGTCCAGCGTCTCGATCAGCACCGCCCGGTCCCCGGGTTCGAGCTCCAGCAACGTGCCGAACACGTCCGCCACCAGGCGGCCCGCCAGCTCCGGCTGGCTCACGACGAGCGCCGTCGGCATCCGCTGATCGAGGCGTACGACACCGGTCGCGTCCGGCGGACAGGTGCGCAGCGCCAGTTCGGCCCACCGCCGGGCCCGCCCCAGCTCACCCAGACCCGTCACCACGGGAGAGATGCCGCCCGGGCCCGACCGCCGGCCGTCCAGCAGCCGGGCCACCCCGTCCAGGCCCTGTCCGGCGTCCAGCGCCACCACCGCGATCTCGCAGTCGGCCCGCATCCGCCAGATGAACCGCAGCCCCGCGCCCACCACCGGCCGGACGCAGACGTCCCGTCCGTCGTGGCGTTCCGTCCGCAGCACCACGACGGCGTACGGTCCGTGCTCGGGCAGATCGAGACCGGCCGCCGCCCGCGCCGCGAGCCCCGGGGCCTGATGACCCTCCAGCAGCGCGTCGAGCAAGGCCTGCAACTGCTCGTCCGTGCGCCGCCGCAGCTCCCGTTCCGTGGCGAGGTAGGACTCCGAGGCCGTCGTGGCCTGCGCGTCCACCGCGGACCACACCATCGTGGCGCACCGCATGAGCACCGCGAGCCGCTCGGGCTCACGGCTCGCCGCGCTCTCCATCAGCGCGTCCCACACCAGATAGCCCGCGGCACGGTAGGCGTGCACGAGGAGTTCGAGCGGCAGCCCCTGCTGGGCCCGTCTGCGGCCCGCCTCCTCGGCGTGCTCCAGATCGCGGCGCGGTGAGTCCCGCGGCGCGGAGATCGCCTTGATGCCGATGCGCATCGCCGTCTCCGCCTCCCGCCACTGCTGGTCGTACGGCAGCACCTGTCCGTAGACGGGGGAGTACTCGGTGAGCTGCCTGACGTGCTCGTCGACGAGCTCGGGCAGCCGTTCCAGCAGAGCCGTGCACGACTCCGCGAGCAGCTTCCAGTCATGACCGGTCCGCGGTCTGCGCCCTCCCATGGCCGGAGGATGCCACCGCGACCCGGGGTCGCACAGGCCCCTGACACGCGGTGTTGTGCGCGTGCACAACGGACGGGCGCCACCGGTGGGCTCCCGCCGCGTTTCCGCCGCGGCCCGTGGACGGGGGTGCCCGCCGGTGCTGAGGTGAGCGCCACACCGAGCGAGGACAAGGGAGATGCCATGGGCGGTTCCGCTCTGCACGTGCGGGATCTGTCGGTCGGATACGGCCCCGTACGCGCACTGCGTCATGTGTCGCTGGAAGTGCCCGAGGCGGCCGTGGTGACGGTTCTCGGCGGCAACGGCGCGGGCAAGTCGACGCTGCTGCGGGCGGTGTGCCGGACCCTCTCCTTCCACGGGGGCGCGGTCACCGGCGGCACGGTCACGCTGGGCGGACGCCCGCTCGACCGGCTGCCGCCGGACCGGGTCGTGGCCGCCGGCGTGTCCCAAGTACCCGAAGGGCGAAGGGTGTTCAGCCGCATGACGGTCGCGGACAATCTGCGCGCCGGAGCCCTCGGCGGCACCGGGGGCCGCGTCGCCAGAGCGCGCGCCCTGCGACGGGTGCACGAACTGTTCCCCGTCCTCGCCGACCGCGCGGGTCAGCGGGCGGGACTGCTGTCCGGCGGTGAGCAGCAGATGCTCGCGGTCGGCCGGGCCCTCATGGGCGCCCCGAAGGTGCTGCTGCTCGACGAACCCTCCCTCGGTCTCGCCCCGTTGATGGCCGCACGGATCGCCGACACCGTGCGGGAGATCAACGAGCAGGGCACCTCCGTCCTGCTCGTGGAACAGAACGCCGCCCTCGCCCTGCGGCTCGCCTCGACCGCCCATGTCCTGGAGGTCGGCGAGGTCACCCTGTCCGGTCCCGCGGACGAACTCGCCGCCTCCGACGAGGTGCGCCGCCGCTACCTCGGCGTGGTCGACGAGGACGCCGCGGCCGACGGCGCGGCCCCGTCCGACGGCCTTCCGTCCCTGTCCCGCTGGAAGGGGTGACCCCACCGTGGAAGAACACGACGACACGGCGGCCCGCCCGTCCGCTCAGGCGGCCCCCGCCCGTTCGGACGGCCCGGCGGCCACCGCGGCCGGTGCGGACGCTCCTACACCCGCGTCCGGCAAGGCCGTTCGGCCGGACGATCCCTCCGGCATTCCCTCGCTCGACGTCCGGGACGTGACCGTCCGCTTCGCCGGGCTGACCGCGCTCGACGCGGTGGGCTTCACCGTGCGGCCGGGCACCGTGCACGCCCTCATCGGACCGAACGGCGCCGGGAAGTCCACCTGCTTCAACGTGCTGTCCGGTGTCTGCCGGCCCGCCGCCGGAAGCGTCCGTCTCGGGGAGCACGAGCTCACCGGCCTGCCGCCCCACGAGATCGCCGGGCTCGGCGTGGCCCGGATCTTCCAGAACCTCGCGCTGCCCCCGCACGCCACCGTCGAGGACTGTCTGCTGCTCGGCCGGCACCGGCTGACCCGCGCCGGATTCCTCGCCACAGGCCTGCGGCTGCCCTCGGCGGCCCGCGAGGACCGGCGCCACCGCGAACGCGTCCGTGAGATCGCCGCGTTCGTGGGTCTGGAGCGGCAGCTCCGCCGGCCCGCAGGTTCGCTCCCGTACGGACAGCAGAAGCTCGCCGAGCTCGCCCGCGCGCTGTGCATGGAACCCCGGGTCCTGCTGCTGGACGAACCCGTCGCCGGGATGACCGGGGACGAACGGCGCCGTACGGCGGCGGTCGTCGCCGGGGTCCGCGACAGCCTCGGCATCTCGATCGTGCTCGTGGAACACGACATGGGGGTGGTGATGCGGCTCGCGGACGCGGTGACCGTACTCGACTTCGGGCGCCGGATCGCCGACGGCGCCCCCGCAGACGTACAGAACGATCCGGCGGTGGTGCGGGCCTACCTGGGCGAGCGCGCCGAGCCAGAGGAGACCGCGTCATGAGCACCTTCGTCGAACTCCTGCTCAACGGCCTGTCCATGGGCTCCGTCTACGCCCTCATCGCCCTCGGCTTCGTCGTCATCTTCCGGGCCACCGAGGTCGTCAACTTCGCACACGCCTCCCTGCTGCTGGCGGGCGGCTACGTCACCGCGACCCTCCACGACGACATCGGCTTCTGGCCCGCGCTGCTCGCCGGGGTCGCGGGCGCCGCGGTCGTCGGCGCCGCCGTCGAGTTCCTGGTCATGCGCCGCTACCGGGGCTCCGACCAGAGCGTCCTCGCGATCGTCACCATCGGCGTCGACATCCTGCTCACCACCGAACTCGCCCGCCGGATCGGCACGGACGTCCTGGCGCTCGGCGACCCCTGGGGCGACGCCGTCCTCACCGTCGGCCCCGTCTCCGTCGCCCACACCCGGATCGCGGCCTTCGTCACCGCGTCCCTGCTCATCACGGCTTTCCTGCTGGCCTTCCGGTTCACGTCCTGGGGCGTGGCCACGCGCGCCGCGGCCGAGAGCCCGGAGACCGCGGCCCTGATGGGCGTCCGGCTGGGCCGGGTGTCGCTGGGAGCCTGGGCGGTGGCCGGCGGCCTCGCGGCCGTCGCCGCGCTGTTCCTGACCGTCTTCCCGACACCCGGGCTGGAACGGGCCACCTCGCTCGCCGCGCTCAAGGCCTTCCCCGCGGCGATCCTCGGCGGTCTCGACTCGACGACCGGCGCGCTGGTCGGCGGACTCCTCGTCGGCGTCACGGAGTCCCTCGCCACCGGCTACCAGAGCGACCTCACCTTCCTCGGGCGCGGCCTCGGCGACCTCGCGCCCTACCTGGTGATGGTCGTGATCCTGCTCATCCGGCCCGCCGGGCTGTTCGGCACGAAGGAGCTCGCCCGTGTCTGAGGTCCTCACCCACGACGAGGCGGGCAGCGCGCCCCGCCCCGCCCGCCGGCGCACGGTCCGGCTGCCCGCGGCCCGGACCGCCGCCGGGGCCGCGGGCGCCCTCCTGTTGCTAGCGCTGCCCTTCTACGTCGACCGCTTCTGGCTCCAGGCCGGACTGTTCGCGATGGCCGCCGCGATCGGCGCCATCGGCCTGAACCTCCTGACCGGCGCGACCGGGCAGCTCTCCATGGGGCACGCGTTCTTCCTCGCGGTCGGCGCGTACGGCTACTGCGTGTTCGCCGCCGACGGGGGCGACGGACTGACGGGGCTCGGCCTGCCCTCCTGGCTGGCCGCCGTCCTCGCCGTGGCCGTCTCCGGGATCGCCGGAGGCCTGTTCAGCCCGATCGCGGGACGGCTGCGCGGCGCCTACCTCGGCATCGCCACGCTCGCCCTGATCTTCATCGGACAGCACGTCCTGTTCAACGCCAGGGATCTGACGGGCGGCTTCAACGGCCGCGACGTACCGCCGCTCAGCCTCTTCGGCCTCACCTTCGACGACCGCGAGCTGGTCGTCGCCCAGGTGCCCTTCGGCTCGGCCGAGAAACTCTGGTACGTGGGGCTGCTGCTGCTCCTCGGCTGCGGGCTGTTCGCCCGCGGGGTGCTGCGCGGCCGGCCCGGCCGGGCGATGAACGCGATCCGCGACCACCGGATCGCCGCCGGGGTGCTCGGCGTGCCCGTCGCCCGCTACCGCGCCGGTGTCTTCGTCCTGTCCTCGATGTACGCGGGCCTGGCCGGGGTGCTGCTCGCCCTGGTCTTCCAGCGCACGGTGCCCGACTACTTCGGGATCACCCTCTCGCTCGACTACCTCGCCATGATCGTCATCGGCGGGCTCGGCTCGGTGGGGGGAGCGGTGGCGGGGGCCGTGTTCGTCTCGCTGCTGCCCCAGGTGCTGACCCGCTACAGCGACACCCTTCCCCTGGTCTCCGACCCGGGCACGGGCGGGATCGCGCCGGGTGAGGCAGCCCGGTACCTGTACGGCGCCGCCGTCGTGGCGGTGGTGCTCTTTCTTCCGGGCGGCCTGGTCAGAGCGGCCGCCCGGCTTCGCGTCACACCCCGTCCCGGGGCCACTGAAGGGGAGGAACGATGAGAACGACACACACCGCGAGGCTGGCCGCCGGGGCGCTGGCCGCCCTGCTCGTGCTGGCCGGATGCAGCTCCAAGGCCAAGGACGGTGACGACGGCGAGGGGGCGGCCGGCGGGGTGAAGACCGGCGAGGGGATCTCCGGGAAGACGATCAGCCTCGGCGTGCTCACCGACATGAGCGGGGTCTACGCGACGCTCGGCAAGAGCGTCACCCAGGCCCAGCAGCTCTATGTGAAGCAGACCAACGCCGCCGGCGGCGTCTGCGGCTACAAGCTGGCGCTGACGGTCCGCGACCACGGCTACGACCCGCAGAAGGCCGTCTCCGGCTACACGGAGCTGGCGCCGAAGGTGCTGGGCTTCACCCAGTTCATCGGCTCGCCGTTCGTCGCGGCCGTCAAGCAGCGCATCGACGGCCAGGACAAGGCGCTGGTCCTGCCGCAGGCCTGGTCGGCGACCTTGCTGGGCAGCCCGTACATCCGGCCCATCGGCTCCACGTACGACATCGAGACGATCAACGCGATCGACTTCCTGATGAAGGAGAAGGGACTGAAGAAGGGCGACAGCATCGGCCATGTCTACTTCGAGGGCGACTACGGCGAGAACGCCCTGACCGGCTCCCGGTACATGGCGAAGCAGGCGGGGCTCAAGGTCGTCGAGCAGAAGATCAAGCCGACCGACAACGACATGACCGGCCAGGTCGTCGCGCTGAAGAAGGCCGGGGTGAAGGCCGTCGTGATCAGCGCGGGCCCGCGGCAGGCGGCCTCGCTCGTCGGGGTCGCGGCGGCGGTGAAGTTCGACGTGCCGGTGATCGGCAACAACTCGGCGTTCGCCCCGCAGCTCCTGGCCACCGCGGCCGCCCCGGCCCTGGAGGCCAACTACTACGTCGCGAACCCCTCGCTGCCGGTCGGCGCGGACACCCCGAAGGCGAAGAAGCTGGTCGCGGACTACAAGGCCGCCTATCCGAAGGACTCCCTCGACAACGGCGTGGTCGCGGGCTGGACGGCCGCGTCGGCGTTCGGCGAGGCGCTGAAGAAGGCCTGCGCGGCCAAGGACCTCACCCGCGAGGGCGTCGACAAGGCCCTGCTGACGATCAAGGGGTTCGACCCCGGCTTCGGCATCCCCCAGGACTTCACCGACCCGAAGTCGGCCTCGTCGAAGGAGAGCGTCATCCTGCAGCCCGACAAGAACGCCGTGGGCGGGATGAAGGTCGTCCGTGAGGCCGAGGCCTCGTCCGTCGCGCAGGGGTACACACCCGGCGCCTGACCCCGGCGCACGCCCGGTACGTGACCCCCCGCGCCCCAGCGCGGGGGGTCACGTGCGGGGCGGCGGACTCCGCCCAAGCGGAAGGGCCCCGAACCGTGTGGTTCGGGGCCCTTCCGTGTCGTACGGGGTGTTACGGGAGCTGTGCGGCTCGTGCCTCACGGCGGTTGCCCCGGAAGTTGTTCACCCGGCGGGCCGTGGCGAACAGCGGGATCACCGCGCCCATGACGAGCTGCAGCGCGCAGCCGGTCTGGAGGAGGAGCTGGCCGCCGGGGGCGTCGAACGCCCAGGCCGCCAGGAGCGCCATCGAGAGCACGATCCACGAGAGCATCGCCACCGCGAGGCGGCCGCGGGGCTTCGGGTACTCGACCCGGCTCACCATCAGCCAGGCGGTGCCCATGATCGCCATGAGCGTGGCGACGAAGGGCAGCTCCAGCAGGATGATCGAGACCACCGTCAGCGCGCCGAACGGGCTCGGCATGCCCTGGAACGTGCCGTCCTTCACCGTGACGCAGGAGAATCTCGCGAGCCTCAGCACCACGGCCAGGAGCACCACGATCGCCCCGACCGCCGCCACCTTCTGGTAGGCGTCGTCCGCGACCATGCCGTAGACCAGCACGAAGTACGCCGGCGCGAGGCCGAAGCTGATCAGGTCGGACAGGTTGTCCAGCTCGGCGCCCATGGGGGAGGAGCGCAGCTTGCGGGCCACCAGTCCGTCGAACAGGTCGAAGACCGCGGCGCAGAGCATGAGGATCACGGCCGTCGCGGCGGAGTGACGGGCCATGCCCGACTCGTCGCTGCCCGTGAGGTGCGGGATCAGGATGCCGGTGGTGGTGTAGTACACCGCCATGAAGCCGCAGGTGGCGTTGCCGAGCGTGAGCGTGTCCGCTATCGACAGGCGGAGCGAGAGAGGCATCTCCTCGTCGTCGTCCACCTCATCGGCCTCCGGCACCCAGCCGGCCTGTGTCTCGGGATCAATCACGGTCAATTCGAGTCACCCCAGCCACGGTCTTCTGACCGACCTCCACGTCGACCTCGACACCCTCGGGGAGGTAGATGTCCACGCGCGAGCCGAAGCGGATCAGGCCGATCCGGTCGCCCTGCTCGACCTTCGTCCCCTGCGGGATGTAGGGGACGATGCGGCGGGCGACGGCGCCGGCGATCTGGATCATCTCGATGTCACCGAGTTCGGTGTCGAAGTGCCAGACGACGCGCTCGTTGTTCTCGCTCTCCTTGTTGAACGCCGGAACGAACCCACCGGGGATGTGCTCGACCGACGTCACCGTGCCGGAGAGTGGCGCGCGGTTGACGTGGACGTTGAGCGGGCTCATGAAGATCGCGACGCGGGTGCGTCCGTCCTTCCACGGCATGATGCTCTGCACCACACCGTCGGCGGGCGAGATGACACGGCCCTGCGTGATCTCGCGCTCGGGGTCGCGGAAGAACCACAGCATCCCGGCCGCGAGTGCGGTGACGGGTACGGCCACGGCCTTGGCCGCGCCGGAACGGCGCGAACGGGCCAGGCTGAGTGCTGCGGTGGCAACGGTCGGGAGAAGCCACGGCGATGCTCCGCGCGCGAGGCGGACCCGGCCGCGAGGTGCAGAGGTTTGGCTGTGGGGCATGGATGACCTTCGTAGCGGATGATGCCGCGCTCGAACGGGGGACGGCGGCTTTCACGCGATCGTACCGGTCGCAGACCGCAACTGGGCAAGCCAAGTTGCGGAGTCGACGGCTGAAGAGAGCTGACGGGGTGTGACCTTCTTCGCGAAGAAAACACCCCGAACCCGGACATCTAGCCCTGGAGTCGATACTCTTCGAGCAGCCGGCGCCCGATGATCATTTTCTGGATTTCGGCGGTACCTTCGCCGATCAGCAGCATCGGCGCCTCACGGTAGAGGCGCTCGATCTCGTACTCCTTGGAGAAGCCGTAGCCGCCGTGGATCCGGAAAGCATCTTCCACGACCTCTTTGCAGTACTCGGAGGCGAGGTACTTCGCCATCCCTGCCTCGAGGTCGTTTCGTTCCCCGGAGTCCTTTTTGCGAGCCGCGTTCACCATCATTGCATGGGCGGCCTCGACCTTGGTAGCCATCTCGGCCAGCTTGAACTGGATCGCCTGGTGCTGGGCGATCGCCTTGCCGAAAGTGTGACGTTGCTGGGCATATGAGACACCGAGCTCAAATGCACGCTGTGCGACGCCGCAGCCACGAGCCGCGACATTGACGCGGCCGACCTCGACTCCGTCCATCATTTGGTAAAACCCTCGGCCGGTGGTGCCGCCGAGGACTCGATTGGCCGGAATGCGCAGTCCGTCCATGATGAGTTCGGTGGTGTCGACCCCCTTGTAACCCATCTTGTCGATCTTCCCGGGGATCGTGAGGCCCGGACGGACCTCTCCGAAGCCGGGCTCCTTCTCCACGAGGAAGGTCGTCATCGACTTGTGGGGCGCGGTGCCCTCGGGGTGTCCTTCGTCACTTCGGACGAGAACGGCCACCAGAGTCGACGATCCGCCGTTCGTCAGCCACATCTTCTGGCCGTTCAGGACGTACTCGTCGCCGTCCTTGACCGCCTTGGACGTGATGGCCGACACATCGGAGCCGAGACCCGGCTCCGACATCGAGAACGCGCCGCGCACCTCGCCGAGCGCCATCCGGGGCAGGAAGTGGTCCTTCTGCTCCTGCGTCCCGTGCTGCTTGAGCATGTACGCCACGATGAAGTGGGTGTTGATGATGCCGGAGACCGACATCCAGCCGCGGGCGATCTCCTCCACGCACAGCGCGTAGGTGAGGAGCGACTCGCCCAGGCCCCCGTACTCCTCGGGGATCATCAGACCGAACAGACCCAGCTCCTTGAGTCCGTCGACGATCGCTTGCGGGTACTCGTCGCGGTGCTCCAGCTCGGTGGCGACCGGGATGATCTCCTTGTCCACGAAATCGCGGACCGTGGAGAGGATCTCCTGCTGGACATCGGTCAGACCGGCGGTCTGGGCGAGTCGCGCCATGACTACTTCTCCGTCTTCTTCTCCGCCGGGGCGGTGAGTTCGGGCCGGCCGGGCTGCTCGCCGCCGCGCTCCTTGATGTACGTCTCGGTGGGGACCATCACCTTGCGGCGGAACACGCAGACGAGCGTGCCGTCCTGCTTGTAGCCCTTGGTCTCCACGTAGACGATCCCGCGGTCCGACTTGGACCGGGAGGGCGTCTTGTCGAGGACCGTGGTCTCGCCGTAGATCGTGTCGCCGTGGAAGGTCGGCGCCACGTGCTTCAGCGACTCGATCTCCAGGTTGGCGATCGCCTTGCCCGAGACGTCCGGCACGGACATGCCCAGCAGCAGCGAGTAGATGTAGTTGCCGACGACGACGTTCCGGCCGAAATCGGTCGTCTTCTCCGCGTAGTTGCTGTCCATGTGGAGCGGGTGGTGGTTCATGGTCAGCAGACAGAAGAGGTGGTCGTCGTACTCCGTGACCGTCTTTCCGGGCCAGTGCTTGTAGACCGCCCCGACCTCGAACTCTTCGTAAGTGCGTCCGAACTGCATGGTGCTCAGGCCTCCGGGGCTTCGAACGACGTGGTGCGCTGCATGCCGGCGGCCCGGCCCTTGCCCGAGATGACGAGCGCCATCTTGCGGCTGGCCTCGTCGATCATCTCGTCGCCGAGCATTGCGGAGCCCTTCTTGCCGCCCGCCTCGGACGTGTAGTAGTCGTACGCGTCCAGGATCAGCTCGGCGTGGTCGAAGTCCTCCTGCGAGGGCGAGAAGATCTCGTTCGAGGCCTCCACCTGACCCGGGTGCAGCACCCACTTGCCGTCGAAGCCGAGCGCGGCGGCGCGCTGGGCGACCGCGCGGTAGCCGTCGATGTTGCGGATCTGGAGGTAGGGGCCGTCGATCGCCTGGAGGTTGTTGGCGCGCGCGGCCATCAGGATCTTCATCAGGATGTAGTGGTAGGCGTCCGCCGGGTAGCCGGGCGGCTGCTCACCCACGACGAGCGACTTCATGTTGATCGACGCCATGAAGTCGGCCGGGCCGAAGATGATGGTCTCCACGCGCTGCGAGGCGGTGGCGATCTCGTTGACGTTGTTCAGGCCCTGGGCGTTCTCGATCTGCGCCTCGATGCCGATCTTGCCGACCTCGAAGCCCATCGTCTTCTCGATCTGCGTGAGCAGGAGGTCGAGCGCCACGACCTGCTGGGCCGTCTGGACCTTCGGCAGCATGATGCAGTCGAGGTTCTGCCCCGCGCCCTCGACGACCGTGACGACATCGCGGTACGTCCACTCGGTCGTCCAGTCGTTGACGCGCACGACCCGCGTCTTGCCGGTCCAGTCACCCTCGTTGAGGAACTTGACGATGGTGTGCCGGGCGTCGGGCTTGGCCAGCGGCGCGCACGCGTCCTCCAGGTCCAGGAAGACCTGGTCCGCGGGGAGTCCCTGCGCCTTCTCCAGGAAGCGGGGGTTGCTTCCGGGGACCGCGAGACAGGAGCGTCGCGGACGCAGACGGTTGACGGGCGTGGTCATGCGGGGACCTCCAGGGGGTCGAGCTTGTTCGCTTTCCGGATCTCGTCGACGATACGGCCGATGATTCCGGTGATGTCGAAGTCCTTCGGTGTGAAGACCGCGGCCACTCCCGCGGCCCTGAGCAGTTCGGCGTCGGCGTTCGGGATGATCCCGCCCGCGATCACCGGAATGTCGGCCGCGCCGGCCGCGCGCAGCTTCTCCAGGACGTCCGGCACGAGCTGGGCGTGCGAGCCGGACAGGATGGACAGGCCCACGGCGTGCACGTCCTCGGCCACGGCCGCGTCCACGATCTGCTCGGGGGTGAGCCGGATGCCCTGGTAGACCACCTCGAAGCCGGCGTCACGCGCCCGCACGGCGATCTGCTCGGCGCCGTTGGAGTGTCCGTCCAGGCCCGGCTTGCCCACCAGGAAGCGGAGGTTGCCGGCGCCGAGGTCCTTGGCGGTCAGCTCCACCTTGCGACGCACCAGGGCCATCGCGGTGCCCTCCTCCGCGGTCACCGCGACGGGCGCCGAGGAGACACCGGTCGGGGCGCGGAACTCGCCGAACACCTCGCGCAGGGCCCCGGCCCACTCGCCGGTGGTGACACCGGCGCGGGCGCACTCCAGGGTGGCCTCCATGAGGTTGGCGGTGCCCTTCGCGGCCTCCTTCAGCTTCTCCAGCGCCTTGCACGGGCGCGGGTGGTTGAAGGGCGGCTGGTAGCGCGTGTCGCGCCAGGTCCCCAGGGCGGAGATCACCCGGGCCTCGACCGCGGGGTCGACCGTCATGATCGCCGCGTCCAGGTCGGCCGTGAGCGGGTTCGGCTCGGTCGACTGGAAGACGTTGACGCCGACGATCTTGTCGGTGCCGCCCTCGATGCGGCCCCGGCGCTCGGCGTGCGAGGAGACGAGCTGCGACTTGAGGTAGCCGGACTCGACGGCGGCCATCGCGCCGCCCATCTCCTCGATCCGCGCGATCTCGGCCAGCGACTCCTCGACGAGGGCGGTCACCTTGGCCTCGATGACGTGCGAGCCCTCGAAGATGTCCTCGTACTCCAGCAGATCGCTCTCGTGCGCCAGCACCTGCTGGATGCGCAGCGACCACTGCTGGTCCCACGGGCGGGGCAGGCCCAGCGCCTCGTTCCAGGCGGGCAGCTGGACCGCACGCGCGCGGGCGTCCTTGGAGAGGGTGACGGCCAGCATCTCCAGGACGATCCGCTGGACGTTGTTCTCCGGCTGCGCCTCGGTCAGACCGAGGGAGTTGACCTGGACGCCGTACCGGAAACGCCGCTGCTTGGGGTTCTCGATGCCGTACCGCTCGCGGGTGATCTTGTCCCAGATCCGCCCGAACGCCCGCATCTTGCACATCTCCTCGATGAAGCGGACACCCGCGTTCACGAAGAAGGAGATACGGGCCACGACCTCGCCCTTGCGGTCCTCGGCGATCTGCCCGGACGCGAACACCGCGTCCAGGACGGCGATCGCGGTGGACATCGCGTACGCGATCTCCTGGACCGGGGTGGCGCCCGCCTCCTGCAGGTGGTAGCTGCAGATGTTGATCGGGTTCCACTTGGGGATGTGGTTGACCGTGTACGTGATCATGTCCGTCGTGAGACGGAGCGAGGGCACCGGCGGGAAGACGTGCGTCCCCCGCGAGAGGTACTCCTTCACGATGTCGTTCTGGGTCGTGCCCTGGAGCTGGGTGATGTCCGCACCCTGCTCCTCGGCGACGACCTGATAGAGCGCCAGCAGCCACATGGCGGTGGCGTTGATGGTCATCGAGGTGTTCATCTGCTCCAGGGGGATGTCCTGGAACAGCCGGCGCATGTCACCGAGGTGCGAGACGGGGACACCGACCCGGCCGACCTCGCCGCGGGCGAGGATGTGGTCGGGGTCGTAGCCCGTCTGCGTCGGCAGGTCGAAGGCCACGGAGAGCCCTGTCTGCCCCTTGGCGAGGTTACGCCGGTACAACTCGTTGGACGCCTCGGCCGTGGAGTGGCCGGCGTACGTGCGCATGAGCCACGGCCGGTCCTTCACTCTTTGCGCCTGCTCCTGAGGGCGCTCGGTGCCGGTGCCGACGTTCCTCAGCCCGCGGTCGCTGCGCTCCCTCGGCTTCGTCTCTTTCGGCACCGGCGTACCCTCAGTAGCCGGCGCGGACACCCTCTGCCCGTCGGCTGTCTGACGCTCTGTCATGGTGGACCTCAGACGTTCCGGAAGCGGTTGATGGCGTCGATGTGCTGGGCGCGCTTCTCGTGGTCGCGGACTCCCAGGCCCTCCTCGGGCGCCAGCGCGAGGACGCCGACCTTGCCCTGGTGGAGGTTGCGGTGCACGTCGTGGGCGGCCTGCCCGGTGTCCTCCAGGGAGTAGACCTTGGAGAGCGTCGGGTGGATCTTGCCCTTGGCGACGAGCCGGTTGGCCTCCCAGGCCTCGCGGTAGTTCGCGAAGTGCGAGCCGATGATCCGCTTCAGCGACATCCACAGGTAGCGGTTGTCGTACTCGTGCATGTAGCCCGAGGTCGAGGCGCACGTGGTGATGGTGCCGCCCTTGCGGGTGACGTAGACCGAGGCGCCGAAGGTCTCGCGGCCCGGGTGCTCGAAGACGATGTCGATGTCCTCGCCGCCGGTGAACTCGCGGATGCGCTTGCCGAAGCGCTTCCACTCCTTCGGGTCCTGGGTGGTCTCGTCCTTCCAGAACTTGTAGCCCTCGGCGCTGCGGTCGATGATCGCCTCGGCGCCCATCGCGCGGCAGATGTCCGCCTTCTGCTCGCTGGAGACCACACAGATCGGGTTGGCGCCGCCGGCGAGCGCGAACTGCGTGGCGTACGAGCCCAGTCCACCGCTCGCGCCCCAGATCAGGACGTTGTCGCCCTGCTTCATGCCGGCGCCGTTGCGGGAGACGAGCTGCCGGTAGGCGGTGGAGTTCACCAGGCCCGGAGCGGCGGCCTCCTCCCAGCTCAGGTGGTCCGGCTTCGGCATGAGCTGGTTGGACTTGACGAGCGCGATCTCGGCGAGGCCGCCGAAGTTGGTCTCGAAGCCCCAGATGCGCTGCTCGGGGTCGAGCATCGTGTCGTTGTGGCCGTCGGAGGACTCCAGCTCGACGGACAGACAGTGCGCGACGACCTCGTCGCCGGGCTTCCAGGAGTTGACTCCCGGGCCGGTGCGCAGGACGACGCCCGCGAGGTCCGAACCGATGATGTGGTACGGCAGGTCGTGGCGCTTGCTGAGGTCGCTGAGGCGCCCGTAGCGCTCCAGGAAGTTGAAGGTCGACACCGGCTCGAAGATCGAGGTCCAGACCGAGTTGTAGTTCACGGAGGACGCCATCACCGCGACCAGGGCCTCGCCCGGGCCGAGTTCCGGCACCGGCACGTCGTCCAGGTGGATCGACTTGCGGGGGTCCTTGTCGCGGCTGTTGAGCCCGGCGAACATCTCCGCCTCGTCCTTGTGCACGGTGATCGCGCGGTAGGAGTCGGGGAGCGGAAGAGCGGCGAAGTCGGCGGACGTGGCCGTCTGCGACTGAATCGCGTCCAGGATTTCCTTCACGGTGTTGCCTCCGGCGATGCGCGTTCCGAGGGAGAACGCTGAGGGGTACGTCGGTGCTGCTGCTGAGGGGTGTGCCGTCGGTCCGGCGGAGGTGGTGCTGTGGCAGCGCTGTGGTTGGCGCAGGAGGTTGCCTGTGACGCAGGCGTCCGGGCGCGCAGGCCATGGGGCTTGCGGGGACAGCCGGCGTACGCATGGTCTCTGCACGCCGGCCGCCCGGACTCCTTCAACGTATGGCACGCCGTGTCACCTGACAAGGCACGGAGTGCCAGAAGTTGCGCTCAGGTGAAATCTTTACGTAACACGTGAGCGATGATCGATCAGATCGGGCCGCAAAACACTCAAACCAGGGCACAAAAAACGCCGGACGCGCTCGAAGTGAGCGTGTCCGGCGCGTGGTCGGAGAAGTGGGCCGTCCTCGGACGGCGGGCCGCTACGACCGTTCCTTGAGGGCCTGCTCGATGGTGCGCATCACCTGATCCAGCGGGGCGTCCACACGGGCGACGGTCACCAGGACGTCCCCCTCGGTGAAGGACGACGCCGGCGCCGGTCGCGGCGCGGTCTCCCGTCCCGCGCCGATCCCGGTGCCGAACGTCTTGCGGACGATGGCGAAGGCGTGGTCGAGCTGGGACTCCACGTCGCCCTGGCCGCCGGCCCGCAGCCACCGCCGCAGGACGTGGTTGTGGGCCGTGACCACGGCCGACGCGGCGACCTCGGCGAGCAGGGGATCGTCGTTCGCGTCGTCGTCGTGCGCGTGTTCGTCGAAGTGGCCCAGGAGATAGCGGGTGAAGAGCCGCTCGTAGCGGGCCACCGAGGCGATCTCGGCCTCGCGCAGCGTCGGCACCTCGCGCGTCAGCTTGTAGCGGGAGACGGAGATCTCCGGCTGGGCCGCGTACATCTTCATGACTTCCTTGATGCCGCGGCACACGGTGTCGAGCGGATGCTCGTGCGGGGGTGCCGCGTTGAGCACCGCCTCGGCCCGGATCAGGGTGTCGTCGTGATCGGGGAAGATCGCCTCTTCCTTGGAGCGGAAGTGGCGGAAGAACGTCCGGCGGGCCACTCCGGCCCGGGCCGCGATCTCGTCGACGGTGGTCGCCTCGTACCCCTTGGCGGCGAACAGCTCCATGGCCGCGGCCGCCAGTTCCCGGCGCATCTTGAGGCGTTGGGCCGCCGCGCGACTGCCCGCGGCGCTCTCCGGCGCGTCGGGCGTGGCTGGTGTACGTGAGGACCTGGCGGGCTGGGACATGCCCCGAACGTACTGCATGTGCGCAGGAGAGCGCGCATGTCCGGGGATCCCCCCGCCCTGGAAGGGCGGGGGGTGTCCGGCGGGGCCCAGCAGTCCGCCCCAGTCGGCGTCCTCGGTGAACCAGTCGCCCTGACCCTCAGCGGCGGGCATATTCGCGGAAGCCGCGGCCCGTCTTGCGGCCGAGGCAGCCCGCGGCCACCAAGTGCTCCAGGAGCGGGGCGGGGGCCAGTCCCGGGTCCCGGAACTCGCGGTGCAGGACCTTCTCGATGGCCAGCGAGACATCGAGCCCGACCACGTCGAGCAGCTCGAAGGGCCCCATCGGGTAGCCGCCGCCCAGCTTCATCGCGGCGTCGATGTCGTCCAGCGAGGCGTAGTGCTCCTGCACCATCTTGATCGCGTTGTTCAGGTACGGGAACAGCAGCGCGTTCACGATGAAGCCGGCCCGGTCACCGCAGTCCACCGGGTGCTTGCGGATCTTCGCGCAGACCTCGCGCACGGTGGCGTGCACGTCGTCCCCGGTCAGCACCGTCCGCACGACCTCGACGAGCTTCATCGCCGGGGCCGGGTTGAAGAAGTGCATCCCGATGACGTCCTGCGGGCGCGAGGTGGCGCGGGCGCAGGCGACGACGGGCAGCGAGGACGTGGTGGTGGCGAGGATCGCGCCGGGCTTGCAGACCTTGTCGAACGTGCCGAAGAGCTGCTGCTTGATCTCCAGGTCCTCGGCGACCGCCTCCAGGGCCAGGTCCACGTCGGCGAAGTCGTCGTAGCTGCCGGTCGGCGTGATCAGCTCCAGGGTCCGCGCCGCCGCCTCGGCCGTCATGCGGCCCTTGTCGACGGAACGGGAGAGCGACTTGCCGATCCGGGCCTTCGCCGTCTGCGCCTTCTCCTCCGTACGGGCGGCGAGGACGACCTCGTACCCGGCCTTGGCGAAGACCTCGGCGATCCCGGAGGCCATCGTGCCCGAGCCGGCCACACCCACCGAGCGGACCGGGCGGCCCTCCGCCAGGACGGCGCCCTCCAGCGGCGTCAGCGCGTCCCGCACGACGGCGTCGCTGCCCGGGGCCTCGTACGAGTAGAAGCCGCGGCCGGACTTGCGCCCGGTCAGGCCCGCCTCGCTGAGCTGCTTGAGGATCGGCGCGGGGGCGTGCAGGCGGTCGTGCGACTCGGAGTACATCGCCTCCAGGACGGTCCGCGCCGTGTCCACGCCGATCAGGTCGAGCAGGGCGAGCGGGCCCATGGGCAGTCCGCAGCCGAGCTTCATCGCCGCGTCGATGTCCTCGCGGGAGGCGTACTTCGCCTCGTACATCGCGGCCGCCTGGTTGAGGTAGCCGAAGAGCAGTCCGTCGGCGACGAAACCGGGGCGGTCGCCCACCGCGACGGGCTCCTTGCCGAGCTCCAGCGCCAGGTCGGTGACCGCGGCCACGGCCGTGGGCGCGGTGAGCACCGAGGAGACGACCTCGACGAGCTTCATCGCGGGCGCCGGGTTGAAGAAGTGCAGACCGAGCACGCGCTCGGGGTGCGCCGAGTCGGCGGCCAGACGCGTCACGGACAGGGCGTTGGTGCCCGTCGCGAGGATCGCCTCACGGCGCACGATGCCGTCGAGCGCCCGGAAGACCTGCTGCTTGATGTCGTACGACTCCGGGGTCACCTCGATGACGAGGTCGGCGTCGGCGGCGGCCGCGAGGTCGGTGAAGGTGCGGAAGCGGGCGAGGGCGTCGGTGCGCTCCACGTCGCTCAGGTGCTCGCGGCGCACGGCGCGGGCGGTGGAGGCTTCGAGGGTGGCCACGGCCTGGGCGGCCGCGGCTTCGCTGATGTCGATGCCGATCACGTCACGGCCGGCCCGGACCAGGACCTCGGCGATGCCGGTGCCCATGGTGCCGAGGCCGATGACGGCGACGGTCTTCAGCGGGGACAGAGGGGTGTCGGACAGGGGAGTGGCCATCGCGGGACTCCAGAAATTGGTGACGACTGAGGAGCGCACGCGGGTACGCCGACAGGCGCACACCGTGCGGAGGTTGCGGGTGTTTCCGGGCTGACGAGCGCACACGCCCGGTGCCGTCCCGGGGCGCCGTCGAACGGGCGCCCATGGGCGGTGAAAGCCGACCGGCCCTGTCCCGGAGCCATGTCGTACTGAGAGGTACCTGAAGTACCGAACCGACTGCTCTCACGGTGGCTGCGTCACCAGGCCACCGAGAGGTGAGACACGAGTGGGTAACTCGCTCGTCTGAGCTTAACCCGCCGGTAACGAGCGCGCCAGCCCCCGACTTTGTGATGTACGTCCCCGCAGCTCATGTGCTTGCCTAAGCTCGGCCCATGGACGAAGCGTTGCGATCGCTCACGGAGCGTCTGCGGACCGAGGCCGGGTCCGGTGCCTCGGCGGCGTACGAACGTCTGGTGGGGACGGAGGACCCCGAGATACTCGCGGCGGCGCTGACCGAGCCGGGACAGCCGCTCTGGGCGCGGGAGTTGGTCGCCTTCCGGCTCGGTACGGCAGGGGACCGGCGGGCCTTCGAAGCACTCGTCCTGCTGCTCAACCACCGGGATCCGCACCGCTGCGCGTCCGCCGCCCGCGCCCTGGCCCGGCTCGGCGACCCGCGCACCGCCCGCGCCGCCGCGGCGCTCGCCACCAACGAGCTGCGGGTCGCGTACGCACTCCAGCCGGTGCGGCTCCTGGTCGAACTGCGCGCGCCCGAGGCCGTACCCGCGCTGATCACCACCCTGGAGCGCAGGCTGCGCCCGCACGACCCCTACCGCAAGGTCGCGCTCGCGTGCGCGGAGGGGCTGGGCGTCCTGGGCGACGCGCGCGCCAGACGGGTCCTGAACGAGGCGCTGGCCCACCCGGCGCTCGCGGAGACGGCCGTGCGCGCGCTGGCCCGGCTGCCCGAGGGCCGGTTCTAGGAACCGTCGGGGACGGACTCCGCCGGTGCGTGTGCCGGGGCAGGGCCGGCGGCGGTCAGCACGCGGGCGTAGCGCACCTCGGGCACCGCGACCCCGGCCGCCTCGAAGGGCTCCTCGGCGCCGTCGGGGCCGAAGCCGGCTCTCTCGTAGAAGCGGCGGGCCGGGGCGTTCTCCTTGAGGACCCACAGCAGCATGCGCTCGTGCCCGGCCGCCGCGCAGCGGTCCACCGACTCCCGCAGCAGGGCCTGCCCGATCCCCTGGCCCAGCACGTCCGGGTGTACATAGATGGCGTACAACTCGACGTCCCTGGAACGGACTTCGTCGTCCCGGTGCGGGCCGTGGCAGGCCCAGCCGACCACGGATCCGGCACGCTCCGCGACCAGGTTCACGACGGACCCGTCGCCCCGTCGGAGGCGGTCGCGCCGGCGCGCCGCGTCCTCGGCCACGCTGAGTCCGTCCAGGTACGACTGCGGCATCAGGCCCTTGTACGCGTTCTGCCAGCCGCGCACCCGGATCTCGGCCACGCGCGCGCAGTCGGCGAGGGTCATCTCACGGACCCGCGGCCCGTCGGGGGCGGAGGCGGTCGTCGGCTCGTTCATGGGTCCATCGTGGACCATGGGTCCGACAGCGCCCCCGACGGGCTTGCGGGCGGGGGAGGTTCAGCCCCGGTAGCCGAGCAGTCCGTGCAGCGTCGAGCCCTGCGACGAGGAGGACGCGGCCTTCGCGGTCAGCGGCTTCGGATCGGGCAGTGCCTCACACACCGCGTCGGCCTCGCCGCTGCCGTGCGGCACCTTGCCGTCGGTCAGGTAGGCGGCGAGGTACTTGTCGAGACAGGTGTTGCCGCTCAGGGTGATGCCGTGGTTGCCGCCGCCCTGCTCGACCACGAGGCTGGAGCCGCGCAACTGGTGATGGACGGTCACCCCTCCCTCGTAGGGAGTGGCCGCGTCGTCGGTCGCCTGGAACAGCAGCGTCGGAGGCAGCTTGCGGTTGGAGATGTCCACCGGCCGGAGCGAGTCCGTGGACCAGAACGCGCACGGCGCGTTGTACCAGGCGTTGTTCCAGGTCATGAACGGCGCCTTGTCGTACACCGCCCAGTTGTCCTCGCGCCACTGGCTCCAGTCGCGCGGCCAGGACGCGTCACGGCACTGGACCGCCGTGTAGACGCTGTAGCCGTTGTCGCCCGAGGCGTCGACGGCGCCGAAGTTCTCGTACGCCTCGACGAGCGCGTCCGACTTCTTGTCGTTCACGTAGGACGCGAACGCCTCGGCGAGGTAGGGCCAGTAGCCGTTGTAGTAGCCGCCCGGGATGAAGGTGTCCTCCAGCTCGGAGGCGCCCACCTTGTTCTGGGCGGGGGCCTTGGCGAGCGCCGCGCGCATCGCGTACCACTTGGCCTCGACCGCGGCCGGGTCGCTGCCGAGCTTGTAGGCCGCGTCGTTCTTGGCGACCCACGCCAGGAACGCGAGGTGCCGGTCGTTGAAGGCGTAGTCCTGGCCGATGTTGTCGTCGTACCAGACCCCGGTGGGGTCGACGATGGAGTCGAGGACCAGCCTGCGCACCCGCTGGGGGTAGAGCTTGGCGTACACGGCTCCCAGATAGGTGCCGTACGAGTAGCCGAAGTAGTTGATCTTCTTGGCGCCGAGGGCGGCCCGGATCGCGTCCATGTCGCGGACCGCGCTCACCGTGTCGAGGTACGGCAGCAGGTTCTCGTACTTCTTGGCGCACGCCGCGGCGAAGTTCCTCGCGCGGGCGAGGTTGGCCTTCTCGATGGCCCTGGTGCTCGGGACGGTGTCGGGGCGCACGGGCTTGAAGTGCCCCGGCTCGCAGTCCAGCGCCGGCTTGCTCTTGCCGACACCGCGCGGGTCGAAGCCGATGACGTCGTACTGCGCCGCCACGGCCTCGGGCAGCGCGGAGGCGACGAAACCGGCCAGGGTCAGTCCGCTGCCGCCGGGACCGCCCGGGTTCACCAGCAGCGGTCCCTGGTACGTCTTGGCGGTGTGCGGGACGCGGGACAGGGCGAGGGTGATCCGCTCGCTGTAGGGGTTCGAGTGGTCCAGCGGCACCTTCACGGACGCGCACTGGAGCGTCGGATAGTTGCTGGTGCCGCACTTCTTCCAGACGGGTCCGGCGGTCCGGGTGGTGGGCGGTGCGGCGGCGGGGCCGGTGCTCGCGTCGGCGGGGATCGACGTGATCATCCCGGCCAGCACGACGGCCGCCCCGCACAGCGCGGCTGCGTGTTTCTTCACAAGGCCTCCCAGGACGGAGGAATCTGAGCCGTGCACGCCACGGCCTTCGCCGTATCGTGCCGGGCGGCGGTCCTGGAAGAACGTGTTCCGGCGAGACTCGACCCGATTGGATGGCCCGATGCGCTCGGATGCCGTCACGTGCCTCACCCGCGGCCTCGGCGAACGGGTCGCGCGCGACAGGCCGTCGTGACGGGTCGTCATCCGCCTTCAGAGCAACGTCAACTGCGTCGGTTCCGGGACGGCGGGAGCCGGTGCGTCCACGGGCTCGGGCGGGGAGATCCGGCGCGGCATTCCCGCCCGCGCGGGGCCGATGCCGTACTCCTGCGCCAGCTCGTGGACCTGACGGGTGATCCGGCGCTGGTACCACTTCGGGGCGTACGCGCCCTCCGCGTACAGCCGCTCGTAACGCCGTACGAGGTGGGGGTGGTGGTGCTCCAGCCAGGCCATGAACCACTCGCGCGCGCCGGGCCGCAGATGCAGCACCAGGGGGGTCACCGAGGTGGCTCCCGAGGCGGCGACGGCCCGTACGGTGGCGCGGAGCTGGGCGGGGTGGTCGCCCAGGAAGGGGATCACGGGGGCCATGAGGACACCGCAGCCGATGCCGTGGTCCGTCAGGGTCCGGACGACGTCCAGGCGGCGCTCGGGGGCCGGGGTGCCCGGCTCCACGGTGCGCCACAGCTCGCCGTCGGTGAAGCCCACGGAGACCGAGATCCCGACGTCGGTGACCTCGGAGGCCTGCTTCAGCAGGTCGAGGTCGCGCAGGATGAGCGTGCCCTTCGTCAGGATCGAGAAGGGGTTCGCGTGGTCGCGCAGGGCCGCGATGATGCCCGGCATGAGCCGGTAGCGGCCCTCGGCGCGCTGGTAGCAGTCGACGTTGGTGCCCATGGCGATGTGCTCGCCGAGCCAGCGGCGCGAGGCCAACTGGCGGCGCAGCAGCTCCGGAGCGTTGACCTTCACCACGATCTGCGAGTCGAAGCCGAGGCCGGTGTCGAGGTCCAGATAGCTGTGCGTCTTGCGGGCGAAGCAGTAGACGCAGGCGTGTGAGCAGCCGCGATAGGGGTTGACCGTCCACTCGAACGGCATCCGGGAGGCCCCCGGTACCCGGTTCACGATCGACCGCGCCCGGATCTCGTGGAACGTGATCCCCCGGAACTCCGGTGTGTCGAACGTCCTCGTCGTGACCGCGTCCGCGCCGAACAGGGCGGCGTCCCGGGCGGGGCCCCCGGCGGGGTCCGCTGTCAGGTTCTCCCAGCGCATGGCGCCTCCTAGCTAGTACTGGACAGAGAATAGAACACATGTTCCCTTGATCGTGCGACCTGATTCCCGACTCGCCTTCGCGCGATTCCCGGAAAGCTCCGCGCGCGCCCACGGGCACCCCGATTTGGGCGGCCGGGGCGCCGGGTGGTTGGCTGGCCGTACATCCCGGGAACCAAGTGCTGGAGGAAGTGCCATGGCGCAGGTCGAGGCCACGACGGAGCGGGTCATCGCGGCGGACGCGGAGGCGGTGTTCGACGCCCTGGCCGACTACAGCGGCACGCGGCCGAAGCTGCTGTCCGAGCACTTCAGCGAGTACGAGGTGCGCGAGGGCGGCGACGGCGCGGGCACCCTCGTGCACTGGAAGCTCCAGGCCACGAGCAAGCGGGTCCGTGACTGCCTGCTGGAGGTGGGCGAGCCCACCGACGGCGAGCTCGTCGAGAAGGACCGCAACTCCTCCATGGTCACCACCTGGCGGGTCACCCCGGCCGGTGAGGGGAAGTCGCGCGTCGTGGTCACCAGCGTCTGGAACGGCGCGGGCGGCATCGGCGGCTTCTTCGAGCGGACCTTCGCGCCCAAGGGCCTCGGCCGCATCTACGACACCCTGCTCGCCAACCTCGCGGCGCACACCGAGAAGTGAGCCCCCTCCTCCGGGGGCCGGCGGTTCCCGGAGGCTCAGGTGCGGCCCCCGGGCGGCGACTTGACGGTCGTGGCCGCCAAGAGGCCGTTCCCGAAAGCGTGTTGTGCCCTCACCGTTTCGGGTGGATCTCCCTCCCGCCCGACGCTGTGCCGTAACTCGTCACGCCTGCCGGAAGTTGTCGCGATTGGCGGCAATTGCGCGGCGGGCGCGACGAGGGGAGCGGACACGTGGGCGGGATCACTCCGGTGCGGGACGAACCGGCCCTCGCACCCGCGCGCCACCCCGCCCCGCCGGCCGCCGAACCCCTCGGGCCGACCCCGCGACAGGTGCGGCTGATCTTCTGCGGACTGATCCCGGCCCTGCTCCTCGCCGCGCTCGAGCAGATGATCGTGGCCACCGCGCTCCCGAGGATCGTCGGAGAACTGCACGGCCTCGACAGGATGTCCTGGGCGATCACCGCCTACCTGCTCACCTCCACCGTCGGACTCCCCGTCTACGGCAAGCTCGGCGACCTCTACGGCCGCAAAGGCGTCTTCCAGTTCGCCATCGCCGTCTTCGTCGTCGGCTCCGCGCTCGCCGGACGGGCGCGGACCATGGACCAGTTGATCGCCTTCCGCGCGGTCCAGGGCGTCGGCGCCGGCGGACTCATGATCGGCGTGCAGGCGATCATCGCGGACATCGTGCCGCCGCTCCGCCGCGGCCGGTTCATGGGGCTGATCGGCGCGGCGTTCGGGCTCGCCTCGGTCGCCGGCCCCCTGCTCGGCGGCTTTTTCACCGACCATCTGTCCTGGCGGTGGTGCTTCTACGTCAACGTGCCCTTCGGGCTGCTCACCCTGGCCGTCGTCACCGTCGTCCTGAAACTGCCGAAGCCCGCCGTCCGAGGACGTGTCGACGTCCTCGGCATCCTGCTCCTCGCCGCCGCCTCCACCTGCCTGGTCCTGCTGACTGGTTGGGGCGGCACCGCCTACGCATGGAGCTCATGGACCGTCCTCGCGCTCGCGGCGGGCGCGGTCGCGGCGACGGCGCTCTTCCTCGTCGTCGAGCGGTTCGCGGTCGAACCCCTCATCCCGCTCCGGCTGTTCAGGGACCCCGTCTTCAACGTCACCGCGCTCGTCGGCCTGGTCGTCGGAGCCGCGCTCTTCGGAGCCGCCGGCTATCTCCCCACCTTCCTGCAGATGGCGCACGGCGCAGGCGCCACGGAGTCCGGGCTCCTGATGCTCCCCATGATGGGCGGCATCGTCGTCGCCTCCGTCGTCTCCGGGCAGATCGTCAGCCGTACCGGCCGCCACAAGGTCTTCCCGGTCCTCGGCTGTGCCCTCTCGGCCGTCGGCATGTGGCTGCTCTCCCGCCTCGACGCCGACACGCCCCGGCCGCAGTACAGCCTCTGGATGGCGGTCCTCGGCGTCGGCATCGGCATGGTGATGCCCGTGCTCGTGGTCGCCGTGCAGAACTCCGTACGGCCCGCCGACCTGGGCATCGCCACCAGCGCAAACACCTACTTCCGCCAGATCGGCGGCAGCGTCGGCGCCGCGGTCTTCGGCACGCTCTTCGCCGCCCGGCTGGCCGACGCGCTCGCCGACCGCCTCCCCGCGCACGCGGGGAGGGCGGCCCCGGACCCCGAGTCCATCACCCCGCAGCTCGTCCACGCGATGCCCGCCGCCCTGCGCGCCCCGTACATCGGCGCCTACGTCGAGGCCATGCCGAGGATCTTCCTCTATCTCGTGCCGGTACTCGTCCTCGGACTGCTCATCGCCTTCTTCCTCAAGGAGAAACCGCTGGTGTCCCACAACGCATCCACCGCAGACCCGGCTGCCGCGCGGACGAACGACCGGATTCCCCAGGCGCGTTCGGGGTACGCCGCCGGGCTCCCCGTCTGCGGCACGGTGCAGCACCCCGACGGCACCGCCGTTGCGCGGGCCGCGCTCACCCTCATCGACATCGGCGGACAGCAGATCGGCCGGGGCGCCAGCGCGGAGGACGGCCGGTACGCGCTGTCCACGCCCGGGGCGGGCTCGTACGTGCTGATCGCCGCGGCCGGGGGCCACCAGCCGCAGGCCGTCTCGGTCACGGTCGGCGAACGGCCGGTCGAGCTCGACGTCGTGCTGGGCGGCGCCGGACGGCTCACCGGCAGCGTTGTGACCGCGGACGGCACCCCCGTGCGGGAGGCCACCGTCACCCTCACCAACGCCCACGGCGAGGTGGTCGCCACCACTCGCAGCGGACGCGAGGGCGGCTACGTCATCACGGAACTGGTGGCCGGCGAGTACACCCTCGCCGCCGGCGCGCCCGCGTTCCGCCCCGCCGCCCTCCCGGTGACCGTCCACGCGGCCCGCGAGACCCGCCAGGACGTCGAACTCTCCGGTGGCGCCGTGCTGCGCGGCACCGTCCGGGCGGGCGGCGGACGGCCCGTGGAGGACGCGCGCGTGACCCTGCTGGACGCCGCGGGCAACGTGGTCGACACCCTCACCACCGGCCCGGACGGGACGTTCCGGTTCATCGACCTGTCGTCCGGCGAGTACACCGTCATCGCCGCCGGCTACCCGCCCGTCGCCACCGTGCTCCAGGTCGCCGGAGGCGGCCGCACGGAGCACGACCTGCAGGTGGGACACGAGGACTGACGCGCGCGTACCCACGTGCCGACCGGACCCGACAGGCGCCCGGGCGGACACACCGCGCGCCGGAACCGCCCCTCTCGGCGCCAATTCCCGCGTTGCCGCACATCGCGACGGGCCGCCGCCGTACGGTGGTCGAGGCGGCACAGATCTTGCGGAGCCGTGGGGAGAGAGGGCCTGGGCCATGGACCGTGGCACCGAATCGGGCGCGGCTCCCAGCCCCGGAGCTGGGAACGGCGCGCCGGAGCACGCCGACGCCGGTCGCATCCCGCTGGCCGTGGTGGTCGTGGACCGCGACGGACTCGTCTCGCACTGGAGCAGCGGCGCACGGCGTCTGTTCGGCGCACCCAAGGAGGAAGCGCTGGGCCGTCATGCGGTGGACCTGCTCCCGGTCTCCGGGGCGCTCCCCGACGACGCGGGCGCGACCCCCTTCGGCAGTCGTGCCACGTACGACGGACTCGGGCCCGGCCTGGAGTCCTCCCTGGACGGACACCTCTCCTATCCCGCCGCCGGACGCGCCCGGCTCAGCGCGGCCGGTCCCGAGCGGATCGACGTCCTGTGGTGGGCCTACCCGCTGGTGGGCCCCGGCCCGGAGCGGCTGCTCGTGCTCGCCGCCGACGCGGCCGCGATGCGGCACGAGGACGACGACGTCTCGTTCGAGCGCATCGCACCCGGCTTCGCGCTGCACACCGACTTCCCCGGCGCCGAGGAACTGGCCCGTCGGCTCCCCGACATCCTGCCCAGCATGAGCGTCGGCGAAAGCGCCCGCATCGTCTCGCAGGTGCTGGAACTGGGCTATCCCGTCCTGGAGTTCAGCCAGAACGACCGGGTGCCCGTCACCCCCGACTGGGGCGTGCCCCGGCGCGCGGAACGCAGGGCGCGCCGCGAGCGGGCCGTCCGGGCCGCCGCCTTCGGAGCGCACCCGCCGCAGGACCTCCCGGACGACGAGGGCGAGGAACTCGAGTACGTGGCGGTGCGGGAGCGCCTGGAGTTCCTGAACGAGGTCAGCGGACGCATCGGCACCTCCCTCGACCTGTCGCGGACGATCGTGGAGGTCAGCCGGGCCGTCGTGCCGCGCTTCACGGACGTGGCCGGCACCTATCTGCGCGAACAGGTCGTCGCCGGTGAGGGCTTCCCCGAAGGCGTCCCCGACACGACCACCCTGTGGCACCGGGTCGCCCTGGAGCACACGGACGAGCCGGGCCGCTGGGACGACGTCGTGCCGGTCGGCGAGGCCATGCCCTTCCCGGCGCACACACCCTTCTTCCAGTGCATGACCACCGGCGAGCCCGTCCTCGTGCCGCGCATCAGCGAGCGGATGGGGCACATGATCGCCGCGCAGTTCGAGAAGCGCGACATCAGGCCGCTCATCACCAACCGTTCCATGCTGGTCGTGCCCCTCAAGGCCCGGCAGGTGGTGCTCGGGTTCATGATCCTGCTGCGGCATCCCGAGCGCGTCGAGTTCAACGACATGGACCGGGTCACCGGCGCCGAACTGGCCGCCCGCGCGGGCCTGGTGCTCGACAACGCGCGCATGTACACCTATCAGGAGAGCGTCGCCGAGACCCTCCAGGACAGCATGCTGCCGACCATCGAACCCCGCATGGCCGGCTGCGACATCGCCACCCGCTATCTGCCGGGAACGCTCCTCGGGCGCGTCGGCGGCGACTGGTTCGACTCGGTGAAGCTGCCCGGCGCGCGCACCGCCCTGGTCGTCGGGGACGTCATGGGCCACGGCCTCAACTCCGCCGCGATGATGGGCCAATTACGCACCGCCGTACAGACCATGGCCGCGCTCGACCTACCGCCCGCCCAGCTCCTGCGCAACCTCGACGACCTCGCCCAGCGCCTGGGCGACACCTACCTCGCGACCTGCCTGTACGCCGTCTACGACCCGATCGCCGGAATGCTGCACCTCGCCAACGCGGGCCACATCCCGCCGGTCCTGGTCCGCGCCGCGGACGGCCGCAGCGAGCTGCTCGACCTGCCGACCGGAGCGCCCATCGGCGTCGGCGGAGTGCCCTTCGAAGCGGTCCGGGTACGGGTGGAGCCCGGGGACCGGCTCGTGATGTGCACCGACGGACTGGTCGAGGTGCGCGGCGAGGACATCGGTGTCGGCCTCGCCACCCTCTGCGAATCCGCCGCCCACCCGGCCGCCTCCATGGACCAGGCCTGCGACACCATCATCCGCGCCCTCAACACGCGAGGCGGGCGCAAGGACGACGTCGCCCTGCTGATGGCCCGGCTCAACGGCATCGGGCCCGAGGCCGTCGCCGCATGGCGCCTCGCGCTCGACCCGGCGGAGGCCGGCCGAGCGCGCGCCGTCGTCCGGGAACAGCTTCACGCGTGGGGCCTGACGGGTCTCGCCGACAACGCCGAGCTGATGGTCGGCGAGCTCGTCACCAACGCCGTACGGCACGCGCACGGCCGCGGGATCGAGCTGCGGCTCGTTCGCGGCGACACCCTGCTGTGCGAGGTGGACGACGACGACCACACGCTCCCGATCCTGCTCAGCGCGGGTCCGGGCGACGAGTTCGGACGCGGACTGCGGCTCGTCAGCGCGCTGTCCCGCGAGTGGGGAGCCAGCCGCACCGGCGCGGGCAAGACCGTGTGGTTCGAACTGACGCTCCCGCGCGGGTGATCCGTTCGCGGCGCGTCCCGCACACCGGAGCGGCTCCGGTGGGTGAAGGGGGACGGGGTTCGAATGAGCGGTGAAGGAATGCGCCGGCGGCTTGTCGGCGTCCGCTCGGCGCGGTAGACCGATCAGGCCCGCCGGGTCCCGGCGGGCGCGGTCGCGACCCCGGGAGCGGGCATGAGCGTGAGCAGTCGGTACAGGGGAGCCTGGGAGGGCTTCTGGCGCGAGGCCCCCGGCGGACAGGGCGGGGTCCTCTGGGACGCCGAGCCGGCGCTCACGGCCGCGGTCCACCTCGCCCACTTCGAGCCGCACCTGACGGCGCCGGACCTGCCGCTGGTGGACCTCGGCTGCGGCAACGGCACCCAGACCCGCTTCCTGTCCGACCGGTTCCCGCAGGTCGTCGGCACCGACCTCGTGTCCGCGGCGCTCGACCACGCCCGCGGAGCGGATCCGGCGGGCCGGGCCAGGTACCGCCTGCTCGACGCGGCGGACAAGACCGAGACCGAGGCGCTGCACGCGGAGCTCGGTGACGCCAACGTCTACATGCGGGGTGTGCTCCACCAGTCGGAGCCCGAGGACCGACAGCCGCTGGCCGACGGTCTGGCCACCCTCGCGGGCGACCGGGGCCGGGTCTTCCTGGTCGAGCTCGCCGAGGCCGCCGGTCCGATCCTGCGCTCCCTCGCGCAGAGCCCGGACGGCCCTCCGGCCAAGCTGGCCCCGGTGTTCCGGCACGGCATCGCCCCGGGCGCGGTCGAGGACGCGGCGGTCCCCGAGCATCTGCGCCAGGCCGGCCTCACGGTCCTCGCGAGCGGTGAGCTCCCGCTCTTCACGACCGAGCACACGCCCGACGGCACCCTCATCGAACTCCCGTCGCGGTGGCTGGTGGCCGGACGCGCCGGGTGACACGCGCGGCCTGGACCGGCGGGAGTTGTCCACAGGCTCTGCCGGGTCCGGGCCGAAGCGCGTACGGTTTCGGCATGAAGATCCTCATCAGCGCCGACATGGAAGGCGCCACAGGTGTGACCTGGCCGGCCGACGTGTTGCCGGGGACGCCGCAGTGGGAGCGGTGCCGCGAGCTGTTCACCTCGGACGTGAACGCCGCGGTGCTCGGCTTCCTCGACGGCGGCGCCGACGAGGTGCTGATCAACGAAGCCCACTGGACCATGCGGAACCTGCTGCTGGAGCGGCTCGACGAGAGAGCGGAGATGCTCACCGGGCGGCACAAGTCGCTGTCCATGGTGGAGGGCGTGCAGCACGGGGACGTGGACGGCATCGCGTTCGTCGGCTACCACGCGGGCGCGGGCATGGAGGGCGTCCTCGCCCACACCTATCTGGCGAACTCCATCACCGGCGTGTGGCTCGACGACGTACGGGCCAGTGAGGGACTGCTCAACGCGCATGTCGTCGCCGAGTACGGCGTGCCGGTCGTGCTGGTCACCGGCGACGACGTGGCCTGCGAGGACGCCCTGGGGTACGCGCCCGAGGCGCTGAAGGTCGCCGTCAAGGACCACGTCTCGCGGTACGCGGCGGTGTGCCGCACACCGGCCAGGACCTCCGCGGACATCCGGGCCGCGGCCAAGGAGGCGGCCGCCCTGGCGGTGCGGCACGAGCCGGTCGCCGGCGGGCCGTTCACGATCGCCCTGGAGTTCGACGCCGAGCATCTGGCCATGGCCGCCACCGTCGTCCCGGGCGTCGGCCGTGTCGGTGAGCGGAAGATCGCGTACACCAGCGACACGATGTACGAGGGGATTCGGACCTTCAAGGCGGTCACCACGATCGTCTCGGCCGCGGTGGAGGAGCAGTATGGCTGACGAACGGGCACTCGACGAGGTCGTCCGGTTCACCTCGGACCTCATCCGGATCGACACCACCAACCGCGGCGGCGGGGACTGCCAGGAGCGCCCGGCCGCCGAGTACGCCGCCGCGCGGCTGGCCGAGGCGGGCCTGGAGCCCACGCTCCTGGAGCGCACCAAGGGGCGTACGAATGTCGTGGCCCGGCTGGAGGGCACCGACCCGTCCGCCGACGCGATGCTCGTCCACGGCCACCTGGACGTCGTGCCCGCGCAGGCGGAGGACTGGAGTGTCCACCCGTTCTCCGGGGAGATCCGCGACGGCGTCGTCTGGGGGCGCGGCGCGGTCGACATGAAGAACATGGACGCGATGATCCTCTCCGTCGTCCGGTCCTGGGCGCGCGAAGGGGTACGGCCCCGCCGTGACCTGGTCATCGCCTTCACCGCCGACGAGGAGGCGAGCGCGGAGGACGGCTCGGGCTTCCTGGCCGACGAGCACCCCGGACTCTTCGAGGGCTGTACGGAGGGCGTCAGCGAGTCGGGGGCGTTCACCTTCCACGACGGCAGCGGACGGCAGCTCTATCCGATCGCCGCGGGGGAACGCGGCACCGGCTGGCTCAAGCTGACCGCGCGCGGACGGGCGGGGCACGGCTCCAAGGTGAACCGGAGCAACGCGGTGACCCGCCTCGCCGCGGCGGTCACCCGTATCGGCGCCCACGAGTGGCCGCTGCGCATCACCCCGACCGTGCGGGCCGCCCTGACCGAACTCGCGGCCCTGTACGGCGTGGACGGCGGCCTGGACGACGTGGACGCCCTCCTGAGCAAGCTCGGACCGGCCGCCGCGCTGGTCGAGGCGACCGTCCGCAACAGCGCCAACCCGACGATGCTGAGCGCCGGTTACAAGATCAACGTGATCCCGGGGGAGGCCGTCGCCCACGTCGACGGCCGCTATCTGCCCGGTGGCGAGGACGAGTTCCGCACCACCATGGACCGGCTCACCGGACCGGACGTGGAGTGGGAGTTCCACCACCACGAGGTGGCGCTCCAGGCGCCGCTGGACTCACCGACGTACGCGCGGATGCGCGCGGCCGTCGAGGAGTTCGCACCCGAGGGCCATGTCGTCCCCTACTGCATGTCCGGCGGTACGGACGCCAAGCAGTTCTCCCGCCTCGGCATCACCGGCTACGGCTTCTCGCCGCTCAAACTCCCGGAGGGCTTCGACTACCAGGCGATGTTCCACGGAGTCGACGAGCGTGTCCCGGTCGACGCGCTCCACTTCGGCGTCCGCGTCCTCGACCGCTTTCTGCGCACGGCCTAGGGGGACGAGATGCAGACCACGGCATACGGTTCATGGCCCTCGCCGATCGACGCGAGGCTGGCCGCCGCGCACGACGGGCATCCCGAGTTCGTCGGTTTCGTCGGCGACGAGGCCTGGTGGACCGAGCCCCGGCCGGCCGAGGGCGGGCGGCGCACGCTGGTGCGGCGGACGGCGGACGGCACCGAGGAGCCGGTCCTCCCGGCCCCGTGGAACGTACGCAGCCGCGTCATCGAGTACGGCGGCAGCCCCTGGGCGGGGGGCATGCGTGCCGAGGGCCCGCTGATCGTGTTCGTCGACTTCACCGACCAGCGTCTCTACCGCTGGGAACCCGGGAGCGAACCGCGCCCGCTGACTCCGCTCTCGCCGACGGGGGGCGGACTGCGGTGGGTGGACCCGCAGGTGTGGCCCGGGCGCGGCGAAGTCTGGTGTGTCATGGAGGAGTTCACCGGCGACGGACCCACCGATGTGCGCCGGGCCGTCGTCGCGGTGCCGCTCGACGGATCGGCGGCGCGGGACCGGGACGCCGTGCGCGAACTGTCCGACGGGCGGCACCGGTTCGTCACCGGGCCCCGGCTCTCTCCGGACGGCCGGCAGGCGGTCTGGCTGGCCTGGGACCACCCGCGGATGCCGTGGGACGGCACCGAGGTGATCCTCGCGGACGTCACCGAGGACGGCACGCTGTCCGCTCCGCGACCCGTCGCGGGCGGCCCGGAGGAGTCCGTCGTCCAGGCCGACTGGGCGGCCGACGGCACGCTCCTCTACGCGAGCGACCGCAGCGGCTGGTGGAACCTCCACCGCCTCGGCGCGGACGGCGAGACGATCGCCGTCTGTCCGCGCGAGGAGGAGTTCGGCGGTCCCCTCTGGAGGATCGGCCTCCGGTGGTTCGCGCCGCTGGACGACGGACTGGTCGCCGTCGTGCACGGGCGGGGCTCCACCGCGCTCGGAATCCTGGACCCCGAGACCGGCGAAGTCGTCGACGCGGCCGGTCCCTGGACCGAGTTCGCGCCCACGCTCGCCGTGCACGGCAGCAGGGTCGTCGGCGTGGGGGCCAGTCCCCGCAGCGCCCACGAGGTCGTCGAACTGGACGCCCGCACCGGGCGGGCCCGGGTGATCGGCGCCGCGCACGACGACCCGGTCGACCCCGCGTACTACCCGGAACCCCAGATCCGCACCTTCGCCGGCCCCGCCGGTCGCGAGGTCCACGCGCACATCTACCCGCCGCACCACCCCGGCCATGTCGGCCACGCCGACGAACTCCCGCCGTACGTCGTACGGGTCCACGGCGGCCCCACCAGCAGGTCGGCGCTCGTACTCGACCTGGAGATCGCCTACTTCACCTCCCGGGGCATCGGGGTGGCCGAGGTCAACTACGGCGGATCGACCGGGCACGGACGGGAGTACCGCAACCTGCTGAGGGAACAGTGGGGTGTCGTCGACGTCGAGGACTGCGCGGCCGTCGCGCTCGCGCTCGCCGAGGAGGGCACCGCCGACGGGCGGCGGCTCGCCATCCGCGGCGGCAGCGCGGGCGGCTGGACCACGGCCGCCTCACTGGCCACCACCGACGTCTACGCCTGCGGCACGATCCTCTATCCCGTCGTCGACCTCAGCGAATGGGCCTCGGGGGAGACCCACGACTTCGAGTCGCGGTACCTGGAATCGCTCGTCGGCCCGATCGCCGAGGTGCCCGCCCGGTACACGGACCGGTCGCCGTCCACGCACGCCGACCGGATCACGGCGCCCTTCCTGCTGCTCCAGGGGCTCGAGGACGCCGTCTGCCCGCCCGTGCAGTGCGAGCGCTTCCTGGCCAGGGTCGAGGAGCAGGGCCGCCGCGTCCCGCACGCCTACATCGCCTTCGAGGGGGAGGGACACGGTTTCCGTCGCGCGGAGACGATGGTGCGCGCCCTGGAGTCGGAACTCTCCCTGTACGCCCAGGTCCTCGGACTGAACCCGCCCGGCATCCCCACCCTGGAGCTGTCCAAACGAGCCGACGGCCCGGCCGCGCAAGACACCTGAACACCAGCACCTGAACCATCAGCCTGAACACCAGCACCTGAACCATCAGCACCTGGAGCCCCACGAGTGACCCGAACGACCGCACCGATCGCCGCACTGACCAGGCCCGCGCGGCTCGCCGCCGGGGCCAGGGTGGCGGTCGTCGCACCCAGCGGGCCCGTCCCCGAGGAACGGCTCGAAGCCGGCCTCGACATCCTGCGCGGCTGGGACCTCGACCCGGTCGTGGCGCCCCATGTCCTGGACCGGCACGCCGAGTTCGCCTACCTGGCGGGGACGGACGCGGACCGGGCCGCCGACTTCCAGGCGGCCTGGTGCGACCCGGACGTGGCCGCGGTGCTGTGCGCCCGCGGCGGCTACGGCGCCCAGCGCATGATCGACCTCCTCGACTGGGACGCCATCCGCGCCGCGGGTCCCAAGGTCTTCGTCGGCTTCAGCGACATCACCGCCCTGCACGAGGCGTTCGCCACACGGGTGGGGCTCGCGACCCTGCACGGCCCGATGGTGTCGTCCCTCGGCTTCCTGAAGAACGAGCGATCGCGGGAGCATCTGCGGGCGACGCTCTTCGAACCCGAGTCGGTGCGGACCATCGCCTCCGCCGAAGCCGCGCCGCTCGTGCCCGGGAAGGCCCGCGGAGTCACGCTCGGCGGCTGCGCCAGCCTGCTGGCCGCCGGGCTCGGCACCCCGCACGCCCGTGCCGGGGCCCGCGGCGGGCTCCTCCTGATCGAGGACGTCGGCGAGGAGGCCTACCGGCTGGACCGGATCCTGACACAACTGCTGCGCGGCGGCTGGCTCGACGGGGTGGCCGGGGTCGCACTCGGCTCCTGGGAGGACTGCGGCCCGTACGACAGCCTCCGCGCGGTGTTCGCCGACCGGCTCGGCCCACTCGGCGTTCCGGTCGTCGAGCATGCCGGGTTCGGGCACGCGGAGGGGACGCTGACGATGCCGTTCGGACTCCGCGCCGAGCTCGACGCGGACGCGGGGACACTGACCCTGGACGAGCCCGCGCTGCGCTGACCCGATGAGGCCGCCGCCACGCCGGTGATCGCGTAGGGTGACCGGATGCCTGAGAACGTCGGCTTTCTCGCCGAGGGCCCCCGTGTGGGCATCCGCCCCTTCACCATCGAGGACGGCGCGGAGTTCACCGCACGGGCCAGGGAGAGCAGAAGCCTGCACCGCCCCTGGCTCTTCCCGCCCGGTGACGTCGATTCCTATGCCGTCTACGCCGGCCGGCTCATCGACGATTCGACCAAGGCCGGGTTCCTCGTCTGCGAGCGGGACGGCGGGGGCATCGCCGGGTTCATCAACATCAACAACATCGTCCGGGGCGGCTTCCTGTGCGGTGCCCTCGGCTACGGCGCCTTCGCGCACGCCGCCGGGCGCGGGCTCATGACGGAGGCACTGGGCCTCGTCGTGCGGTACGCCTTCGGGGCGATGGGCCTGCACCGGCTGGAGATCAACGCGCAGCCCGGCAACGCGGGGTCGATCGCGCTGGCCCGCACCTGCGGCTTCCGGCTCGAAGGCTTCTCGCCGGCCTTCATCCACATCGACGGCGCCTGGCGGGACCACGAACGGTGGGCGATCACCGCGGAGATGGTCAAACCCGGCTGACCGGCCGCGCCTTTGCGCAATCCTGACCGGATTCTGATGAGCGGACACCCTGGTCAGCGGGCCGATCACCCTGTTCCATGGTCGTCGTGACGACGATCCGACGTGACGTACTGGCCCTTCCCTCGGCGGAACTGGGCCCGAGCAACCCGCTGCCGCCCCTGCGGACCCTCGACGAGATGCACCAGATCGACGACCGCGACCGCGTCGGCCTGCCGGGCGACATGGCCCGGCAGATCGGGTACGAGCCGCTGCGCAGCGTGCTGCCCGAACGCATACGCGACGGGTACGAGCGAGAGAGGACGCCGCGCGGACTCGACACGATAGTGATCGAGAACGACCGGCTGCGCGCCACCGTGCTGCCCGGCTACGGGGGCCGCATCGTCTCGCTCTTCCACAAACCCACCGAGACGGAACTGCTCTACACCAACCCGGTGCTCCAGCCGGCCTGCTTCGCCCTCAACGGCGCGTGGTTCTCCGGCGGCATCGAGTGGAACATCGGAGCGACCGGGCACACCACCCTGTCGTGCTCACCCGTCCACGCGGCCCGCGTCCCCGCCCCGGACGGCGGTGAGATGCTGCGCCTGTGGGAGTGGGAACGCCTGCGCGACCTCCCCTTCCAGGTCGATCTGTGGCTGCCGGACGGCTCCGACTTCCTGTACGTCGGCGTCCGCGTCCGCAACCCGCACGAGAGGCCCGCCCCGCTGTACTGGTGGTCCAACATCGCGGTCCCCGAGGAGCGCAGGGTGCTCGCCCCCGCCGAGGAGGCCTGGCACTTCGGCTACGAGCGGCGGCTGCGCCGGGTGCCCGTGCCGGCGTACGACGGGACCGACCGGACGTACCCCCTCAACAGCGTCTTCCCCGCCGACTACTTCTACGAGGTGCCCGACGGGCGGCGCCGCTGGATCGCCGCGGTCGACGACTCGGGCGAGGGCCTGGTCCAGACGTCCACCGACGTCCTGCGCGGGCGCAAGCTCTTCGTCTGGGGCTCGGGACCCGGTGGCCGGCGCTGGCAGGAGTGGCTCACCGAGCCGGGGACCGGCGGGTACTGCGAGATCCAGGCCGGACTCGCCCGTACCCAGCTCGAACACGTACGGCTCGAGGCCGAGAGCGACGTCTCCTGGCTGGAGGCGTACGGGCCGCTGTCCGTGAGCGCGGAGACGGCGCACGGGGCGGACTGGGAGGCCGCGCGGGCTGAGGTCGAGGGCCGGCTGGACAGCGCCCTGTCCCGGGACGCGGTCGACGCCGCGTACGCCGCCTGGCTGCCGCACGCCGACACCGCGCCCGGCGAGGTCCTCGCCGTCGGCTCCGGCTGGGGCGCGCTCGAAGTGCTGCGCGCCGCCCACAAACTGCCCGGGACGCCGTTCGAGGAGAGCACCCTCGGCGAGGACCAGGAGCCGTGGCGGGAACTGTTGAGCTCCGGCGCCTTCCCCGAGCTCCGGCGCGTCGGGCCGCCCGGCGAGACCCTGGTGGCCTCGCACTGGCGCGACATGCTGGAGACGGCACCCGCCACCCCGGCCGCCGAGTACCACCTCGGCGTCGCCCAGTGGCATGCCGGAGACGTGGCCCAGGCCGTACGGAGCTGGGAGCGGGCCCTCGAACTCGCCCCGTCGCTCTGGCCGTTGCTCCGCTGCCTCGCCGTCGCCGACCAGGAGGCCGGCAACGACGAGCGGGCCGCCGACCGTTACGCCGAGGCCTTCGACGATCTGTGCCGGGAGCGGCGCGACGACGGGGAACGGTGGACCGCCGTGACCGCCGCGCTCGGCCGCGAGGCCATCGAGGCGCTGCTGAAGGCCCGCCGTCCGGCGCAGGCGCGTGCCGTGTGGGAGCGGCTGCACTCCGGAACGAGGGACCGTGGCAGGTTCCGCCTCGTCGAGGCCGAGCTGCTGCTCGCCGAGGGCCGCCGCGAGGACGCGCGGGCGATCTTCGACGCGGGCTTCGAGGTCGCCGACCTGCGGGAAGGGGCGGAGACCATCGACCGGCTGTGGTCCCGGATCGCCGACGAGCCGCTGCCGGCGCGCTACGACTTCCGCATGCGGCCCCCGTCCACGCCCTGAGGCGTCCGCCCCCGGATTCCCCGTGACGACGGCCCCGGGTGCCCCACCGCCGGGTGGGGCACCCGGGGCCGTCGCGCGGTACGGGAGAGCGGCGCGGACGAGCGCCACGGCACCCGGCCGGCACCCTGCCCGGGCGGGTCATGGGCGACCTCGCGCGCCAAGCGGCACGGGCCTGACGTACCCGCCGGTCCCGGTCGGGCCGCCCCACGTCCCCGGCGCGGACACAGGCCCCTCCGACGGCCCCGAGGTCCGGCCGTACCGGGCGCGATGAGGGACCACCCCGAGCACCGGGAGCCGTGAAACGCCGGGCGTGCCCGTGTTTGGGTCCCCGGGTCGGGGGGACGCGGAAAGCCCGTACGGCGGGCGGAGACCGGCCTCACCCACGCCGGTGAGGAGAGGCCGGAGCACCGAGCTGTCCGGAATCCGCCGAACGCAGGGAAGGAACATCATGAACACACGCGAGCTCAACGACCTGGCCCGGCAACTGCGCGTCGACAGCGTCCGGGCCGCCGACGCCGCGGGCTCGGGACACCCGACGTCGTCCATGTCCGCCGCCGACCTGATGGCGGTCCTGCTGGCCAACCACACGCGCTACGACTTCGAGCGCCCGCAGCATCCCGCCAACGACCGTTTCGTCCTCTCCAAGGGACACGCCTCACCGCTCCTGTACTCCGCGTACAGGGCGGCCGGCGCGCTGAACGAGGCCGAGCTGCTCACCTTCCGCAAGGCCGGCAGCCGGCTCGAAGGGCATCCCACGCCCCGGCGGCTCCCGTGGGTCGAGACCGCCACCGGGTCACTCGGCCAGGGATTGCCCGTCGGGGTCGGCATCGCGCTCGCCGGCAAGCGGCTCGACCGCACCGGATACCGCGTCCGGGTGCTGTGCGGCGACAGCGAACTCGCCGAGGGCTCCGTGTGGGAGGCGGCCGAGCACGCGGGGTACGAGCACCTCGACAACCTGACCGCCGTCGTCGACGTCAACCGCCTGGGGCAGCGCGGGCCGACCCGGCACGGACACGACCTCGACGCGTACGCGCGCCGGTTCGCGGCCTTCGGCTGGCACACCGTCGAGATCGACGGACACGACGTGGACGCGATCGACCGGGCCTTCACCGAGGCGGACTCCATCAGCGGACGGCCCACCGTGATCCTCGCCCGCACCCTGAAGGGCAAGGGCGTGGCATCGGTCCAGGACCGCGAGGGCATGCACGGCAAACCGCTGCCGGACGCCGACGCGGCGATCGCCGAACTCGGCGGCGTGCACGACCACCGGGTCACCGTCCAGCCGCCGCCCGCCGCCAGGATGCTGCACGCCGTACGGTCCGGCCACCTCGACCTGCCCCGGTACGAGACCGGCGACGAGGTCGCCACCCGTGACGCCTTCGGAAAGGCGCTCGCCGCGCTCGGCGACGCCCGCGGCGACGTCGTCGCGCTGGACGGCGAGGTCGGCGACTCGACCCGTGCCGAGTTCTTCGCCAAGGAACACCCTGAGCGGTACTTCGAGTGCTACATCGCCGAGCAGCAGCTCGTCGCCACCGCCGTCGGCATGGCCGCGCGCGGCTGGGTGCCGTACGCCTCGACGTTCGCGGCCTTCCTCACCCGGGCCCACGACTTCGTGCGCATGGCCGCCGTCAGCGGTGCCGGAATCAACCTCGTCGGCTCCCACGCGGGCGTCGCCATCGGCCAGGACGGGCCTTCGCAGATGGGCCTGGAGGATCTGGCGATGTTCCGGTCCGTGTTCGGCTCGACCGTGCTGTACCCGTGCGACGCCAACCAGACGGGAAAGCTCGTCGCCACGATGGCGGGCCTGGAGGGCGTCCGCTATCTGCGCACCTCACGCGGTGCCGGCCCCGTCATCTACAGCGCCACCGAGGAGTTCCCCGTCGGCGGCAGCAAGGTGCTCCGCGCCTCCGCCGACGACCGGCTCACGCTCGTCGCCGCGGGTGTCACCGTCCACGAGGCGCTGGCCGCCGCGGAGGCACTCGACCGCGAGGGCATCCAGGCCCGGGTGATCGACCTCTACTCGGTGAAGCCGGTGGACCGCGCGACCCTGCGCGAGGCCGCGGAGGAGACCGGCTGCCTGGTCACGGTGGAGGACCACCGGGAGGAGGGCGGCCTCGGGGACGCGGTGCTCGACGCCTTCACCGACGGCCGCCCCGTGCCCCGGCTGGTGCGCCTCGCCGTCCGTACGATGCCGGGCTCCGCGAGCCCGGACGAGCAGCTCCACGCCGCGGGCATCGACGCCGAGTCGATCGCGGCGGCGGGCCGTCTGCTGGTCGAGACGGCCGTGGTGCGCTGACCGGTGTCCGGAGGGCACCATGGTCAGTACGCCGCGGGGGGTGCGAGTGGAAGCGCGGGAGGAGATTCATGAGCGCTCTGCGCTACGTCTACGCGATCTGCCGCCCCTTCCCGGCGGCGCTGTCCGTCGAGCTGACCGGCGTCGGCGGTGTCCCGCCCAGACTGCTGCGCCACGGCGACCTGATCGCCGTGGTCGGCTCGGTCCCGGAGCGTGATTTCGACCCCGAGCCGCTGCGACGCAGGCTGGAGGACGTCCACTGGCTGGAGGAGACGGCCCGCGCCCACCAGGGCGTCCTCGACGCGCTCACCGCCGTCACCAGCCCGCTGCCGCTCCGGCTCGCCACGGTCCTGCGGGACGACAGCGGCGTCCGCGTGATGATCGACGAACGCAGGGAGGACTTCCTGCGGACGCTCGACCGGCTCGACGGACGGGTGGAATGGGATGTGCGGGTGTACGCGGACACCGCCCCCGAACACGCCGAGGCGTTCACGCGCCGGCTGCACCACACCCTCTCGGAGTGCGCCGAGGAGAACCGGCTGCTGACCCCGACGACGGCCCCGTCCCGGGAGGCGTCTCCCGGGGAAGAGGGGCACAGGGTCCTCGACGCGGCCTATCTGGTGCCGCGCGCGGACTCGGGGGCCTTCGTGGAACGGGTGAACAGCGAGGGCGAGCAGCGGCCGGGGATGCGGGTGGAGCTGACGGGACCGTGGGCGGCGTACTCCTTCACGGGATCCACGGGCCTCACCGGGTTCGCGGGCCTCACGGGGTTCACCGGTCTCACGAGCTGTACGGGCTGAGCGGCGCCGTCCGGGCTGAGCGGCGCTGTGCCGGCCGAACGGCGCTGCATTGGCTGGGGCGAGCGGCCCGGTGGCGGCGAGCGACCCGGTGGCCGGGACGCGCGCTGGCCCCGGGCCGCGTGCAGCCGTTCGCCGCCGTGACCGCGTGCAGCCGTTTACCGCCGTGACCGCGCGCGGCCGCCCCCGACTCTCCCAGCGGTGTCACGCCGCCTTTCGGCAGAGGATCTCTCCGTGCAGCACGGCGAACCAGCCGTCCTCCTGCCGTCCCCACTGCCGCCAGGCGTCCGACACCGCCCGCAGTTCCTCCGGGGTCGCATGGCCCCCTCGCGTCGCCCGCTCCGCGTACGCCGAGGCCAGCGTGCGGTCGGCCCACAGTCCGCTCCACCACGCCCGCTCGTCCTCGGTGGCGAAGGTCCAGGTGCTCGACGTGGCCGTGACGTCCCGGATGCCGGCCGCGCGTGCCCATGACGTGAGACGGCGGCCTGCGTCGGGCTCGCCCCCGTTGGCTCGGGCCACCTTCAGATACAGGTCCTGCCAGTCGTCGATGCCCGGCACCGCCGGATACCAGGTCATGGCCGAGTAGTCCGCGTCGCGGACCGCGATGATCCCGCCGGGCCTGGTGACCCGGTGCATCTCGCGCAGCGCCTGGACCGGATCACCCACGTGCTGGAGCACCTGGTGGGCGTGGACCACGCAGAACGTGTCGTCCGGGTACTCGAGCGTGTGGACGTCGGCGACGGCGAACTCGACGTTTTCCAGGCCGCGTTCGGCCGCCGTCCGGCGCGCCTGGTCCAGGATGCCGGGGGCGTGGTCGACTCCGGTGACATGGCCGTCCGGCACCCGTTCGGCCAGGTCCGCCGTGATGGTGCCCGGTCCGCAGCCGATGTCCAGGATCTTCATGTGCGGCTTCAGCGAGTCGAGCAGGTAGGCCGCCGAGTTGGCGGCGGTGCGCCAGGTGTGCGACCGGAGCACCGACTCGTGGTGGCCGTGCGTGTAGACGGCGGTCTCCTGCGGCTTCGACGGTGACTCAGACATGACCGATGCCCTTCTCGTCGTACGGGCCTCCGCGGGCGTGCGCGCACTCCCTGAGGCGATGTCATCACCGTACGCGGTCATGCCGAATAATGAGACCCGCATCTTGCGATGTGGACAGCGGGGGTGCGGTGCCCGGTCAGTGGGTGGGAAGCGGGCGGTAGACGGTCAGCGCCTCACGGCTCTTGTGCAGCGTCACCTCGCCGCTCACCTCGGTGACCTCACCGTCGTAGGCCAGCAGCGTGCCGGGCGCGACGCCCTCGACGCGAAGGCGGCCCACCCGTACGGCCGCGTGCGCCGGCGAGCGGGTGAGCGGCCCCGCGAAGGCCGCGGCCAGCAGCCGCACCGCGGGATGACGGCCCCCGTGCACGACCCGTACGTCGAGACGGCCGTCCGCGAGGTCGAAGCGGCGGGCGGGAGCCAGGCCCATCCGGTGGTAGGTGCCGTTGCCCGCGAACAGGAGCCACAACGGGTGGCTGCGGCCACCGAGTTCGGCCCGCAGCGGATGATGGTCGGCGCGCAGCACGCGCAGCGCGCCCAGCACTCCGGCGGGCCAACTGCCGATCACCTTCGACCAGTTCTCCCGCTCACGCACCAACTCCGGGTAGATGCCGAGGCTGCAGGTGTTGAGGAAGATGCCGCTCCTGCCGCCGGACGCGAACCGGCCCACGTCCACCCGGACCGCCTCGCCCTCCCGGAGCGCGCGGACCAGATCGCGTTCGCCCTCCACGCCGAGGTCGTGGGCGAAGTGGTTGAGCGTGCCGCCCGGCAGAACGGCCAGGGGGATCCCGTGGCGCAGGGCCACCTCGGCCGCGGTGTTCACCGTGCCGTCGCCGCCGCACACACCCAGCACCCGGGCACGGGCCGCCGCCTTCTCCAGCTCCTCCCGTATGCCGTCGGGTTCGCATTCCACGATCTCCGCCCGCGGCAACGCGCCGGCCAGCGCCCCGACCCGCTCCACGGTGCCCGAGGCCCTGTTGGCCACCATGACCAGCCCCTCGCCCTCGCCGTCGGCCAGCGCGGGCGCGTCCGTGCGCGGACGGCCGGGCGGGGTGAGCCCGTCCCGGGTGGGCACCAGCGCGCGCACCGCGTACGCGGCCCCGACCCCCAGGACCGCACCGGCCACGACATCGCTCGGGAAGTGGACGCCGGTGTAGACGCGAGACAGTGCCACCGCCGCGGCCAGCGGTGCGACGGCCGCGCCCCAGCCACGGGACTCCAGTGCCACCCCCGTCGCGAAGGCGGCCGCGGACGCGGCGTGCCCCGACGGGAACGACGTGGTGATCGGCTGCCGCTTGAGCTGCCGGACGGCGGGGACCGGCCCGAGCCCGGGGCGGGTGCGGCGCACCGAGCGCTTGCCGACGGTGTTGATCGCGGCGGAGGCCAGGGCGAGCGAGGCGACACCCCGTGCGGCGGCCCGGCGGGCCCGCGGGGTCCGGCTCGCCGCCACGGCGGCGGCCGTCGCGAACCACAGCACACCGTGGTTCGCGCCCCGGCTCAGCCGCGGCAGCACGGGGTCGCCACCCGGCCAGTGCCGGGCCGCGACCGCCTCGAAGAGCCGGCAGTCCAGGGCGAGGAGACGGTCCCGAAGGGCGTGGCGGCCCGGTACGAGGGTGGTCAGGTCGACAACCGGGGTCGTGGTCATGCGGCCCCGTCTTCCCCGGATCCGGCGGTTCCCACCCCCGCGCTCCGGGCCCGTCGTCGCATACGCGTTTGCCCCGCACCCCCGCTCCCCGGAGAATGCCTGCCCATGGGACATCTCGAAGCCGCACACCTTGAGTACTACCTTCCCGACGGGAGGGCGCTGCTCGGCGATGTGTCGTTTCGGGTGGGGGAGGGCGCCGTCGTGGCCCTGGTGGGTCCGAACGGCGCCGGGAAGACGACGCTGCTGCGGCTGATCTCGGGGGAGATCAAACCGCACGGCGGGACCGTGAACGTCGGCGGCGGGCTCGGGGTGATGCGGCAGTTCGTGGGGTCCGTACGCGACGAGACGACCGTGCGCGAGCTGCTCGTCTCCGTGGCCCCGCCCCGCATCCGCCAGGCGGCCGAGGCCGTGGACGCCGCCGAGCACGCGATGATGACCGTCGACGACGAGGCGTCACAGCTCCGCTACGCGCAGGCGCTGTCCGACTGGGCCGAGGTCCGCGGGTACGAGGCCGAGACCCTCTGGGACATGTGCACGATGGCCGCCCTCGGCGTCCCCTACGAGAAGGCCCAGTGGCGCCTGGTCAGGACCCTCTCCGGAGGCGAGCAGAAGCGCCTGGTGCTGGAGGCGCTGCTGCGCGGCACCGACGAGGTGCTGCTCCTCGACGAGCCGGACAACTACCTCGACGTGCCCGGCAAGCGCTGGCTGGAGGAGCGGCTCAAGGAGACCCGCAAGACCGTCCTGTTCGTCTCCCACGACCGCGAACTCCTCGCCCGCGCCGCCCAGAAGATCATCAGCGTCGAGCCCGGCCCGGCCGGCGCGGACGCCTGGGTGCACGGCGCCGGTTTCGCGACCTATCACGAGGCCAGGCGCGAGAGGTTCGCGCGCTTCGAGGAGCTGCGCAGGCGCTGGGACGAGAAGCACGCGCAGCTCAAGAAGCTGGTGCTGAACCTCCGTCAGGCGGCCGCCGTCAGCCATGAGATGGCGTCCCGCTACGCGGCGGCGCAGACCCGGCTGCGCAAGTTCGAGGAGGCCGGACCGCCCCCGGAGCCGCCGCGCGAGCAGGACATCACGATGCGGCTGCACGGCGGGCGGACCGGCGTGCGGGCGGTGACCTGCAAGGGACTTGAGCTCACGGGCCTGATGAAGCCCTTCGACCTGGAGATCTACTACGGCGAGCGCGTCGCCGTCCTCGGCTCCAACGGCTCGGGAAAGTCGCACTTCCTGCGGCTCCTCGCGGGCGGCGACGTCGCGCACACCGGTGAGTGGAAGCTCGGCGCCCGCGTGGTCGCCGGCCACTTCGCGCAGACCCACGCCCACCCGGAACTGGAGGGCCGCACGCTCCTGGACATCCTGTGGACCGAGCACGCGCAGGACCGCGGAGCGGCGAGTTCCCGGCTGCGCCGCTACGAGCTGACCAACCAGGCCGAACAGCGCTTCGAGAAGCTGTCGGGCGGCCAGCAGGCACGTTTCCAGATCCTGCTCCTGGAGCTGGAGGGCTCGACGGCCCTGCTCCTCGACGAGCCGACCGACAACCTCGACCTGGAGTCCGCGGAGGCGCTCCAGGAGGGCCTGGAGGCGTACGAGGGGACGGTGCTGTCGGTCACCCACGACCGCTGGTTCGCCCGCTCCTTCGACCGCTACCTGGTCTTCGGCTCGGACGGCCGCGTACGGGAGACACGGGAGCCGGTGTGGGACGAGCGCCGCGTGGAGCGCGAGCGGTAGTCGGGCGGGAAGCGCGAGCGGAAGGCGGGCGTGGAGCGGCAGGCGGGCGGGAGCGGAGGCGCCGGCCGGGCCGCGTCCCGGTGGGGACGCGGGGGCGCCGGGCACGTTCCGGGGAGGCCCGGCACCCCGGATGTTCGTAGAGTGGAGGGAGTGGGTCTCGATCCACGGCTCCCTCCCGGACGCCGCTCGGGGCAGTGTCTGCCCGGGGCGGATGCCCGGACCGCACCGACGGCCACGACGAGCGGGGTAGCACCATGACCGGAGTCGACCCGGGCCGGCTGGACGATCAGCAGCTCATGAAAGAGCTGGAGGCCATCCACCGCACCCGCCACGACACGCTGTTGCACGGCTCGAACGACGCGCTGCACACCCACAACGTGCGCATGGCCCAGTTGGAGGGCGAGTATCTGCGCCGCCACCCGCGGCGGCCCGTCGCTGCGGCCCGCACCCGGGACGGTGCCCGGGAACGCGGACCCGCGGGGGTGCCGCCGACATGAACGAACCGCATCCGGTCCTGGCCCGGCAGACGGAGGCCCTGGAGCTCTTCGGCCGCCGGGTCCACGCCGTCCGCGACGACCAGTGGGAGGCCCCCACGCCCTGCACCGGCTGGAGCGTGCGCGACCTCGTGGGCCATCTCGTCTCCGAGCAGGCGTGGGTGCCCGCGCTGGTCCGGGACGGCGCGACCGTCGACACGGTCGGTGACCGCCTGGACGGCGATCTGCTCGGCCCCGACCCCGTCGCCGCCTGGGAGGCCGCGGCCGACGCCTCCCGCGCGGTGTTCGCCGAGCCAGGCGCGCTCGACCGCACGGTCCATCTCTCCTTCGCGGACCTGCCGGCGGAGGACTACTGCGCGCAGCTCGTCACCGACCTGACGGTCCACACCTGGGACCTGTCCCGCGCCATCGGCGCCGAGGAACAACTCCCCGAGGACCTGCTGTCGTTCGCGGTCCGGGAGGTCACCCCGCACGCGGCGGAACTGGAGCGGACCGGACTCTTCGCGGCCCCGGAGGAGCCCCCGCCCGGCGCCGACGTCCAGACGAAACTCCTCTGCCTGGTCGGACGTCGCCCCTGACCCCGGGGCCGATCAGGGACCCCCGGAGGACGCGTGGTCCGAAGTCGGGGAGAATGGAAGGGTGTTTGCCCCGCATGGCGCGGGGCAGACGCCACTGCAGTGCTTCGGACAGGAGGCACGTCCGTGGGAGCGGCCAGCCGCGCCATGGGTGTACTCGTCCGGAGCACGGGTGCGTTCCCACGATGACTGTCCATCACATGGCACCATCGAGGGAGTTGCGACGCACCATGCGAACCCGAGCGAGCGCGACGCACCATCCGCACGACGACGCCCCCGACACCGGAGAGGCATTCCGCAGGCTCGCCACGCTCCCGCCGGGACAGCAGCGCGACGCGCTCCGTGCCGAGATCGTCGAGTCCTGGCTGCCGATGGCCGAGCGGCTCGCGGGCCGCTTCCGCAGCCGCGGCGAGAGTTACGAGGACCTGCGCCAGGTCGCGTCGCTCGGGCTGGTCAAGGCCGTCGACCGCTACGACCCCGAACTCGGCAACGCCTTCGAGAGCTACGCGGTGCCGACGATCACCGGCGAGATCAAGCGTCACTTCCGTGACCACATGTGGACCCTGCACGTGCCGCGCCGGGTCCAGGACCTGCGCAACCGGGTCCGGTTCGCCTCCCAGGACCTGTCCCAGACCATCCCGGGCCGCAGGCCCACGGTCGTCGAGATCGCCGAGCACGCCAGTATGAGCGAGGAGGACGTCCGTACGGGCCTGGAGGCGCTGGAGAGCTTCACCGCGCTCTCCCTGGACGCCGAACTGCCGGGCAGCGAGGACGGCTACTCCCTCAGCGACGCCCTCGGTTCGCCCGATCCGGCCCTCGACACCGTCATCGACCGCGAGGCCGTCAAACCCCGGCTCCAGGCCCTGTCCGAGCGGGAACGCGCCATCCTCTACATGCGGTTCTTCAGCGACATGACCCAGAGCCGTATCGCCGACGAACTGGGCATCTCCCAGATGCACGTCTCCCGTCTCATCAGCCGCTGCTGCACCCGGCTGCGCGACCAGATCATGCGCGACGCGGCCTGAGGCCCGGCCGGTTCCGGCTTCGTGGGCGTACGGGCTTCGGCCGCGGGGCCCGTACGACTCGGAGGTCGTAAGGGCTCGGGCCGGGGGTCGTAAGGCTCCGGCTTCGGGGGCGTCCAGGGCTCTCGACGGAGGCGGTTTCCGGCGCGGGCGGCGTCGCGGGGCGTGTACGGGGGACCGGTCGCGCCCCGCCCGTGATGTCACCCGCTCGGGCCCCGCTTTCCCGCGAATGGTGCCCGGCCGTTCGCGCCCGGCGGTACGGCGGGCTCTGATGGCCCCGAGGGACACGACGGCCGTGGCTCTCGGACCGCAGCCCGCCGAAGGAGCCCCGCTCATGCGCCGTACCGCCCGTGTCCTGTACGCCACCGCCCTGGCCGGCGCCGCTCTCGGCGCCGCCGCGTCGGGAGCGGCCGCGGATCCGGCCGCGGAGGTCAGTCCGGGCTCCGTCGAACCCGGCGGCACCGTCACCGTCACGGTGAGCTGCGACGCGATCGGGGGGACCCTGCCCGACTCCATCGACGCCAGTTCCCAGGGTTTCCAGGACGGCAAGGTCCAGCTTCACCGGGTCGACGGCACCGGGTCGGCCGCCGCGGGCGCGGCCTCCTACAGCGGTACCGCCCACATCGCGTCCGGCGAGCCCGACCCGGCCACGCGAGGATCCGACGACCCGGGGCGCGGCTTCGACGAGGCCAGCCCCGGCACGCTCGGCTCCGGCGCGTCGGACGCCTCCGACGCGAAGAACTCCGGCGGGGCGCGCGCGGACGTGCGTGCGGCGGCGGTGAACCCCGCCGCCGGGGCCTCGGACACCGCCGGGCCCGGCGTCCAGGCCCCCGCCGCCGGGGTCGACGACCCCGCGGCCCACGACTCGCTGATCCCCGATACCGACAGCCCGGACGCGGTCGCCCCCGACACTGTCGGCCCGGATGCACTCGGCCCGGATGCGGTCGGCCCCGACTCGGTGGGGCCCGACTCGGTCGGCCCCGACGACCCGGGCCCGGACGCCGTGGGGCCCGACACGGTCCCCGAGCCCGTGAGCCCGGACACCGTGGGCCCCGGTTTCACGGCTCCCGGCACGGTGGGCCCGGACGAGGCGGCCCCCGACACCGGAGGCGCCGACGGACGGTGGAACGTCGGCGGGAGCTGTCCCGCGCCCCCGGGCGGTCACGGGAAGCAGTGGACCGCGTCGTACGCCGTGGCCCGCGGCGCCACGGCGACCCATGCGCCCGACGGCGGGACCGGCACCGGAGCGGACCAGCGCCCGTCCGGCGGCCGGCAGGGCGTGCACGCCGGTGAGGGCGGGGTGTTCACCGACTCCGTGCCGGCCCTGGTCACCGGCGGGCTGCTGATCGCCGGTGCCCTGGGCGCGGCCGCGCACCGGCTGCACCGGCTGCGCCGACGGCGGAGCTGGCACCTGTAGTCGTACGAGGGGACGAGGACACCCGGAACCGCACGGGCAGGCAGGCTCCGGAACAGGGAACGGCGGCATCCACGGTGCGGAGGCAGGTATGCGGCGGACGGACCCCGAAGGCCACGGACCGGTCCGGTACGGTCCGCCCCTGCCCGACCAGGGCCTGCCCGTGCTGCCCGAACTCCGTTCCGTGCTGGCCGCCGCCGCGGACCGCTCCGCCGCAGAGCCCTGCGGCGGCGGCCCCGTGCTCCTCGACGCCGCCAGCGGCTACTGGACCCGGCGCGGACTGCGCGCCGCGCCCGACCGGGTGGCGGCCGCCCCGGGAGCCGCCGCGTTGCTGCTGGCCCTGACCGGCGCGCTCGGCGGTGACATCCTCGTGACCCGCCCGTGTGCCGCGTGGTGGGCTCCGCAGGCCCGTCTGCTGGGCAGATCCGTGTTCCACGTGGCGACCCCCGCGGAGTGCGGTGGCGTCCCCGATCCGTACGCCCTCCTGGAGACCGTCCGCAGGGTCCGCGCGGAGGGCGGCGACCCGAGGCTGCTCCTGCTGTCCGTCGCCGACGACCCGACCGCCACCGTCGCCCCGCCCGAGGTGGTGCACGAGGCCGTGGAGGCCGCCGCGGGCGCCGGACTGCACATCGTCAGTGACGAGACCTGGCGGGACACCCTGCACGAGCCGCGGGACACCGTGCTGCTCAGCCCCGCCGAGATGCTCCCCGACGACGTCTGCGTGATCACCGACCTCGCGGGTGCCTTCCTGCCGCAGGGCTGGCCCGCCGCCGTCGCCCGCTTCCCCGACAACGAGGCGGGCGCGTCCCTGCGTTCCCGCGTCCTCGACGTGCTCACCGTGCTGGGCGCGCGCGTCGCCGAACCGGTCGCGGCGGCCGCCGCGTACGCCCTCGGCGAGCCCGCCGCGATCACCGAGCGGCTCACCGCCGCCGTACGCCTGCACGCGCGCGTGGCCGACGCGGCCCACCGCCTGGTCACCGCCGCGGGGGCCGTCGCACGACCCCCGCAGGCCGGCCGGCACCTGTACGTCGACCTCGGCCCGCTCCGCTCGGCCCTCGGCGCGCACGGCGTCGGCGACGCGCAGGACCTGGAGGACTGGCTCTCCGCCCGGCTCGGCATGCCCGCGCCGGGCGGACACCGCTTCGGCGACGACCTCGCCTCCCTCCGCTTCCGCCTCGGCACCGGACCGCTGGTCGGCTCGACCGACGAGGAACGGGAGGAATCCCTCGTCTCCCCCTCGCCGCTGGAACTGCCGCACGTGCACCGCGCGTTGACCCTCCTGGGGTCGGCCTTCGGTGATCTCCGCGACGACGCCGAGCGACGGGAGCCTCCGCGATGACGCAGCAGTCCGAGTCGACCACGAGCACGAGGCCCCAGGACACCGACGGTCCCGTACCCGCGACCGCCCCTGCACCCGCGACCGCCCCTGCGTCAGTGACCGCCTCCGTATCGGTGCCCGCCGCGGTGCCGGTGACCGCCCCGCCACCAGGGACCGCCCCGCTGCCGGTGTCCGGCCCCGTACCGGTGACTGCCCCCGTGCCGGTGACCGCCGCGGTGTCGGTGACGGCGCCCGTACCGGTGACGGCCCCCGTGCCGGGGAACCCCGCCGCGCTTCCTCCTCCCCTGCCCTCTCTTCCCTCGTCTCCCCCTCTTCCTCCGTCGCCGCCGCTCGCCGAGCCCCGTCCGCTCGGCGAGCGGCGTATCTGGCCCCGGTCCTTCGTGGACCGGCTGACCGCGCCGCTGCCCGGGCTGCGGGCCTTCGCGCGGCTCGCCCGCGAGGGTGCGCCGCGCCCGTCCGCCGAAGGGCTCGCCGAGGTCCCGCTGCTGCCCTTCGCGCCGGGACCGCTGCCCGGTGTGGACGCCCGGACGGTCGCCGTCTCCTGGGCCGGGCACGCGAGTTGGGTGATCCGGATCGGCGGGCTCACCGTCCTCACCGACCCGGTCTGGTCCCGCCGCATCGTGGGAACCCCGGCCCGGATCACCCCGGTGGGTGTGGCCTGGAGCGCGCTGCCGCGCGTCGACGCGGTCGTCATCAGCCACAACCACTACGACCATCTGGACGCCCCGACCCTGCGCCGACTCCCGCGTGACACACCGGTGTTCGTACCGGCCGGGCTCGGACGCTGGTTCAGGCGAAGGCGGTTCGGCCGGGTCACCGAACTCGACTGGTGGGAGGCGGCCCAACTCGACAGCGTTCGCTTCGACTTCGTCCCCGCCCACCACTGGTCCAAGCGCACCCTCACCGACACGTGCCGCTCCCTGTGGGGCGGCTGGGTGCTCACGGCACCCGAGGGGCAGCGCGTCTACTTCGCGGGCGACACCGGCTACGGACACTGGTTCACCCGCATCGGGCAGCGCCACCCGGGGATCGACCTCGCCCTCCTGCCCATCGGCGCGTACGACCCCCGCTGGTGGCTGAGCGACGTGCACTGCGACCCGGAGGAGGCCGTGCAGGCGGCGGTCGACCTGCGCGCGCGGAGGATGGCCCCGATGCACTGGGGCACCTTCGTGCTCTCGGCCGAACCGGTCCTCGAACCCCTGCGGCGGGTGCGGGCGGCCTGGGAGCGGGCGGGCCTGGCCCGGGAGAACCTGTGGGATCTGGCGGTGGGAGGATCCCGGGTGCTGGAGGCGGCCCCGCCGCGCCCCGGGGGAGAAACGGTGATCGTCCCCTCGTAGAAGACGGCCAGGGCCGGGCAGACGGGAATTGTCGGCCAGGCCCCAGCGCACCCCTAAGAGGCCTTCGTCCGGCGGAACCTGCGCCACACACTCGGCGCCACGCTGATCGCGACGGTCAGCGCCACCGCCGCCACCACGCCCTGCCACGGCTCGGGGAAGAGCGAGCCGCCGAGGATGCCGATGATCTGGTAGGTGGCCGCCCACGCGAGACAGGCCGGGACGTCTCCGCGGGCGAAGACACGCAGCGGCATGTTCGCGATCAGACAGGCCAGCATCACCGGGATGCGGCCCGCCGGCACGAGGCGGGACAGGACGAGGACGGCGATTCCGTGGTCGTCGAGTTTCTCCTGTGCCTGGGCGAGCCGGTCCTCGGGGGCGCGTTCCCGGATCGCCTCCAGCCAGCGCGACCCGCTCTTCGAGCCCATGCCGCGGTGCCCGAGCCAGTAGAGCGACATGTCGCCGAGGAACGCGGCCACCGAGGAGACCAGGAACACCGTCAGCAGCGCGAACGGCGACTCCTGATGAAAGGCCACCACCGCTGCCGAACTCACCAGGGCCCCCGTCGGCACCACCGGCACCAGAGCGCCGATCAGCACCAGCAGGAACAGCGACGGATAGCCGATCGCCTGCTGGGTGGACTCCGGAGGCACGGTCGGCGCCGTGGCGGCCAGGAAGATCACCGAGCGGCCTTCGGACGTACGCTCTCTCCCTGGCTCAGCAGATGCACCGCCACCTGGGGCGCACGTTCGGCGGCCAGGCGCACGAACTCCTCGCCCGGCGCGTGGAATTCATGGGGGCGCACGGCATCCATCCCGATGGGCCAGAACGTGCCGTAGTGCACCGGCACAGCGCTGCGCGGACGCAACGCGGCGAGCGCCTCCGCCGCGCGCCCCGCGTCCAGATGCCCCTCCCCGAGATACGGGCCCCAGCCGCCCACCGGCAGCAGGGCCACGTCGACCGGACCGACCTCCTCGGCCATCGACGCGAACAGCCCCGTGTCCCCGGCGAAGTACGTCCGCGCCTCTCCCTCGATCACGTACCCCACGGCGGGGGAGCGGTGCGGTCCGATCGGTAGCCGGCGCCCGTCGTGCCGGGCCGAAACCGTGCGTACGGCCAGGTCACCGACCCGGGTGCGGTCACCGGGCGCGACCTCCGTGAGCCGTAGATGGCGCAGCTTGCGCAGCCCGGGCACCGAACGCGGAGCACCGCGCGGCACGAGCAGCCGGGTGCCCGGGGCCAGCCGTGCCAGCGAGGGGAGATGCAGATGGTCGGCGTGCAGATGGGAGACGAGCGCGACGTCCGCGACCGCCGCCGGGGGAGGGGGCGGCGCCCCGCGCCTGCGCCGCAGGTGCGCGAGCCGGCGCGCGAAGAGCGGATCGGTGAGCACGCGTGTCCCGGAGTCCTCCAGCGTGCAGGTGGCGTGCCCCCACCAGGTGATCTCCACCGGCACCTCTTTGCCTCCTTCGCACGACTCCCCCCGAGCCTACGGGCAGGAGTAGGGTCTGCGGCGAAACCAGGAGGTGAGGGGGACACCATGGGAGACGCACGCGGTGCCTCCGGCGCGCACGCCCTCACACGCCCGCACGAGCACGGCGGCCCGCCGCCGAACTCCTCGTCGCTCCGCGTCACGGCGATCGCGAGCCTGACCCCTCTGGAAGAGCTCGACGAGGACCCCTTTCTCGTCGACTCCCGCAGCCAGCACGCGATGTGCGCCCGCTGGGCCGCCGAGCGCGGCTATGTCGTCACCCGGGAACTTCTCGTACGCGGGCTGCGCCCCGACCACCGCAGCCTGTGGGCGGATGTCGAGGCCGGTCTCGTGGACCTGTTCGTGGCGCCCAGCCGTCGGGTGCTGGAGCGCGCCCTCGCCTCCGTGGAGGAGTTCACCGCCGAGTGCGTCCGCCGCGGCGTACGGGTCGAGACCGTCGGCACCGCCGAACCGTCGTACGACGCCCAGATGAAGGCCAGGGTCCACCGCCGGCTGTCGATGCCGACCGCCGGCTACGACGGGCGCTGACCCCTCACCCGCCGCCCGGGGAAACCCGCCGAGGCATCGCTCGGGCACTTCTCACGGCACTGCGCGCGGCTTTTGGGGACTTCTGGGGATCTCCGGCCGTTGTGACAGGGTGGGAGCAGGCCGCGCGGACCGGGCGGGCCGGGACGCGAGGTGGACTGGGCGTGGACAAGGGACGTTGGCGGCGCCTCGCCAGCGCGGCCGGGCGCAGCATCACGGTGTGGGCCGTGTCCACGCTCACGATGCTCGTCCTCGCCGGTGCGCTGCCCGACTTCCGGCTGCAGTCGGAGAGCGGGGACAGCGCGACACGGATCGCCGTCACCGCGGCGGCCGGCGCGGGCGTCTTCGGCCTCCTGTCGGCACTGGTGTGGCCCCTGCTCGTGCGGACCCTGCTGCTCGTCCCCGCGTTCGTGCTCGGTCTGCTCGTCTTCTTCCTGAACGGCTCGCTGCTGCTGATCGCCCTGCGGCTCAACCCCTCCGGGCACGGCGAGGCGGCCCCCGAGACCGCCGTGGTCGTGGCCGCCGTCATGTCGGCCGTCGCCTCGGCCACCGGCGGCGCCCTCGCCGTACGGGACGACGACGCGTACCGCCGCCGCCTCTACCGGCTCGCCGACCGGCGCCGCAGACGCGCCGCCGGACGGCCCGGCCCCTCGACTCCCGGCGTGGTCTTCCTCCAGCTCGACGGCGTCGGGCACGACGTGCTGCGGGAGGCGATCGGCAAGGGCCTGATGCCGACCGCCGCCCGATGGATCGACGGGAACCGTCCCACCCACCGGCTCACCCCGTGGAGAACCGACTGGTCCAGCCAGACCGGCGCCAGCCAGCTCGGCATCCTGCACGGCACCAACCACGACGTCCCGGCCTTCCGCTGGTACGAGAAGGACACCCAGGAGGTCATGGTCTGCAACCGGCCGACCGGTGCCGCCGAGCTCCAGCGGCGGGCCGTCGCGCGCACCGGCGACGGCGGCCTGCTCACGGCCGACGGTGCGAGCCGGGGCAACCTCTTCGGCGGCGGTGCCGACGAGCTCGCCCTCGTGCTGTCCGTGGCCGCGCGCAGGGGCCGGGACAACCGCTCACGGGCCGGATACTTCGCGTACTTCTCCGACCCGGCCAACGCCGTCCGTACGGCCATGTCGTTCGTCGCCGAGGTCTTCCGGGAGACGGGCCAGTCCACCCGGGCCCGCCTCCAGCGACGACGGCCCCGCGTCGGACGCGGCGGTCTGTATCCGTTCGTCCGCGCCTTCGCGACCGTGGTGGAACGGGACGTCGTGGTCGCCGCGGTGATCGGCGACATGCTCGCCGGACGCAACGCCGTCTACGCGGACCTGGTCGCCTACGACGAGGTGGCGCACCACTCCGGGCCGCGGAGCCGGGACGCCGAACGGATCCTGGAGCGGCTCGACCGTTCGCTCGCGCTGATCGAGAAGGTCGCCGAGCACGCCCCGCGGCCCTACCGCGTCGTCGTGCTCTCCGACCACGGCCAGAGCCCGGGTGAGACCTTCCTGACCAGGTACGGCCTCAGCCTCGGCAATCTGGTCCGGGCCGGCTGCGGGCTGCCCGTGCCCCGCAGGGTCCGGCGCACCCACAGCGGTGCCGAGGCCCGGACCGCCGTCCGGGCCGCGCTGCGCCGGCCGGTGGAGGAGCGCGAGGAGCGGCGCGGACCGGCGGGGCGCCGCTCCGAGCCCCTGGTCCTGGCCTCCGGCAACCTCGGTCTCGTCTCCTTCCCGGACGTTCCGCACCGGATGAGCCGTGAGGAGATCGACCGGCGTCACCCCGCGCTGCTGTCCACGCTCGCCAACCACCCCGGCGTCGGCTTCCTCCTGGTGCGCAGCGAGGAGCACGGCGGCCTCGTGCTCGGCGCGCACGGCGTCGAGGTGCCGGTGGGCCGGCTCGACGACGAACACCCGGGCCCGCTGGCCGACTTCGGCCCCGGCGCCGCCGCCGCGGTGCGGCGTACGCACACGTTCCCGCACACCGCCGACATCATGGTCAACTCCTGGTACGACCCCGTGGAGGGCGAAGTCCTCGCCTTCGAGGAGCAGATCGGCTCGCACGGCGGGCTCGGGGGCGCCCAGGGGCACCCGTTCCTCCTCTCCCCGCTGACCCTGTCACCGCCGGTCGGCGGCGCTGCCGGACTCGTCGGCGCCGAGCGGGTGCACGACGTCCTGCGGCGCTGGCTGCGTGAGTGCGACGGCGCCCAAGTCCCGCTGCCGTCCCACCCGGACGAGCGGGCGGCCTGAGCGGGTATTCCGGCGCGACGGGACGTGCGCGTGGGTGACGGAAAATGGGAGGCGGCGGGCGTACCGCCGTGGCCACACTGTGGGCATCGCACGCCGCGCTCTCGCGCGCGTCCCTCGCGTCTCTCCCACCTCTCCCGTCTCTCTCACGCTGTCAAGGAGCCCGCCTGTGCAGGCAGCCGTCACCGTCACTCCCTCCCGTGTCCCGGAGCTGCTGCTCGGTCTCGCCACCGTGCGGCCGGTCTTCCTCTGGGGCGCCCCCGGCATCGGAAAGTCCTCCCTGGTCAGGGAGTTCGCCGAATCGCTCGGACTGGAGTGCGTGAGCCTGCTGGGTACGCAGCTCGCGCCCGAGGACCTGATCGGTGTGCCGCAGATCCGCGACGGGCGTTCCGTCTTCTGTCCGCCGCAGGCCATCGCCCGCGACGAGCCGTACTGCCTGTTCCTGGACGAGCTGAACGCGGCGACCCCCGATGTGCAGAAGGCCTTCTACTCGCTGATCCTGGACCGCCGCATCGGTGAGTACGAGCTGCCGAAGGGCTCCATCGTGATCGGCGCGGGCAATCGCGCGACGGACAACGCGCTGGCCCGCCCGATCGCCTCGGCGCTGGTCAACCGCCTCACCCACGTCCATCTGGAGGCCTCTCCGAAGGACTGGCTCGTCTGGGCCGCCGCGAACGACATCCACCCCTGGGTGCTCGACCACGTCACCGACCGCCCCGACCACCTGTGGTCCAAGCCGCCGAAGACCGAGGAGCCCTTCTCCACGCCGCGCTCCTGGCACATGCTCTCCGACGCGCTGCGCTCCTTCGGCGAGGCGCTCGACGAGGAGACCCTGAAGGTGATCGCCCACGGCACGCTGACGTCGGCGCACGCGGTCGCGTTCTGCGGCTACGTCAAGATCGTGCGCAGTCGCTTCGGTATCGAGGCCATCCTCAAGGGTGACGCCCGCTGGCCCTCCCGCATGGAGGACCGCGATCTCCTCTACTACCTCGCGGAGTCCTTCCGCGGCCGTCTGATCAAGGAACTCCCGGCCGGCCGGGACCACATCTCGGCGAACGCCCGCCAGACCGCGTACCGGGCCAAGTCCCTGCTGATCCAGCTCGCGGAGATATCCGTCGAGGTCGCCCAGAGCGTCATCGCCTCGGACGCCGACGGCAATCCGGTCCTGCCCGCGTGGTTCCTCGTCGAGGCCGCCCGGGACATGCCGCGACTGGTGGAGGCCCGCCGGTGAGCCGTTCCCGCAAGACCGGGACCAAGGCCGAGCCCGACCCCGCCGGCGAGGCGTTCGCCCAGGGGATGCTGCTGGTCCGGGCCAATCCGGCGCTGGACGCCGTGGACTTCCGTATCTGCCGCGAGGAGTCGTGTGCCAGAGCGCCCCGGGACGGGCTGGTGGTCGTCACCTCCAACGGGGTCGTGCACGTCAACCCGACCCGGCGCGCCGAACCCGTCGCCTGGGCCTGGGCCGTGGCGCACGCCGTCATCCATCTGGGCTTCGGTCATCTCCCGGCCGCGTCCGGCGAGCGCGAGCAGCCGGACCGCTTCGACCTCGCCGCCCGCTGCGTGGTGGTGAACCGCTTCCTGCGCGGCTTCTCGGCACGGCTGACCCCCGAGGACCTCCCGGACTCCTACCCCGACGGCGACGAGGAACGGCTCGCCGCCGCCTGGCGCCGCGACGGCATTCCGCCCCGGTACGAACACTGCGGTACGGCGGGCGGTGCCCCGGACCAGGTCCTCGTGCCCTGGAGCACCTGGCAGGGAGCCACTCCGACCGACTGGCAGGTGGCCTTCGCGCACGCGCTCACCCGCACCATGGCCGCGGCGATGGACATGGCGGGCGGACGACGCGTCTCCCTGGGCGACGGGCCCACCCCGCTCCGGCCCTGGGAGCGGGCGCTGAGCTGGTTCGTCTCCTCCTACCCGCTGCTCGGTGGCCTCGCCGCCGGCATCACCCTCGTCGCCGACGCCGAACTCGCCCGCGCCCACGGCATCTCCGTCGCCGCCGTGGACACCGGGGCGGCCGAGATCTACATCAACCCGCTGTGCCGGTTCGACGACGAGGAATGGCGGTTCGTCCTCGCCCACGAGATGCTGCACGCCGCCCTGCGCCACGGCGACCGCCGCGGCACCCGGGACCCCTACCTCTTCAACGTCGCCGCCGACTACGTGATCAACGGCTGGCTGTGCGAGATGGGGGTCGGCACGATGCCCGAAGGGCTGCTCCACGACCCGGAGCTGAAGGACCTGTCGGCCGAGGAGGTGTACGACCGGATCGCCGGAGACCTGCGCCGCGTGCGCCGCCTGGCCACCCTGCGCGGCAAGGGTGTGGGCGACATCCTGGGCGGACCGCTCGGTTCCGCGCGCGACTACGTCGACCTCGACGAGTTCTACCGGCGGGGCCTGGCCCGGGGCCTCGATCTGCACCAGCAGCAGGAACGCGGCTTCCTCCCCGGCGGCCTGGTCGAGGAGATCCGCGCGCTCAGTCATCCGCCGCTGCCCTGGGACGCCCGACTCGCCCGCTGGTTCGACGAGTTCGTGCCCCGGCCCGAGCCGCTGCGCTCGTACGCCCGTCCCTCCCGCCGGCAGGCGGCCACCCCGGACATCCCGCGCGCGGGCCGCTGGTTCCCGCCCGAGGAGATCGCCCGCTGCACCTTCGGCGTCGTCCTCGACACCTCCGGCTCCATGGACCGCACCCTGCTCGGCAAGGCACTGGGCGCCATCGCCTCGTACGCCGAGGCCCGTGACGTACCGGCCGCGCGCGTCGTGTTCTGCGACGCCGCCCCGCACGACGCGGGCTATCTGCCCGTCACGGAGATCGCCGGACGCGTACGGGTGCACGGGCGCGGCGGCACCGTGCTGCAGCCGGGAGTCGATCTGCTGCACCGTGCCGACGACTTCCCGCCGGGCGCGCCCGTCCTGGTGATCACGGACGGATACTGCGACGTGCTGCGGGTGCGGCGCGAACACGCCTATCTGATCCCGCACGGCGCACGGCTGCCGTTCACCGCGCGCGGGCCGGTCTTCCGGGTGACCTGAGCTCCCGCCGCGCCGTCCCGGCGGGCCCTTCCACCGCCCTCGGCGACGAAATCCCGGACACGCACCGGCAGGTCGCCACCCGAAGCGCGGGGTGCGCCGGGCCCAGGTGTGATCGGATGGGGGACACGGACCCCGGCAACGGGACCACTCCCGAAAGGAATCACCGTGGCAACCACGCGCACCGCACACACCGTGTGGGAAGGCAACCTGCTCGAGGGCAACGGCGTCGTCACCTTCGACTCCTCCGGCATCGGCCAGCAGCCGGTGACGTGGGCTTCGCGGGCCCAGGACGCCAACGGTAGGACCAGCCCCGAGGAACTGATCGCGGCCGCCCACTCGAGCTGCTTCTCCATGGCGCTGTCGCACGCCCTCGCGGGTGCCGGGACGCCGCCCACCAAGCTCCTGACCAACGCCGACGTCACCTTCCAGCCCGGCGAGGGCATCACCGGCATCCACCTCACGGTCGAGGGCACGGTGCCGGGTCTCGACAACGACGGCTTCGTCGCCGCGGCCGAGGACGCCAAGAAGAACTGCCCGGTCAGCCAGGCCCTGACCGGCACGACGATCACCCTGTCGGCGAAGCTCGCCTGACACGCGTACACCGGTGCCGCGCCCTCCTCCCGGGGGCGAGGCACCGGCGTGTCCGCCCCTGTAGGGCCGTCCGCGCCATTGACAAGCGAGAACACAGGTTTTGTGCTTGAGGGCGGGCAGAGCCGGGGCGGAAGGGGACGGACATGGGACGAGCGGTCGGGATCGATCTCGGTACGACGAACTCGGTGGTGGCCGTCCTGGAGGGCGGTGAGGCGACGGTCGTCGCCAACGCCGAGGGAGCACGCACCACGCCCTCGGTGGTGGCCTTCGCCAAGAACGGAGAGGTGCTGGTCGGCGAGGTCGCCAAGCGGCAGGCCGTGACGAACGTGGAGCGCACCGCGCGGTCCGTGAAGCGGTACATGGGCGATGTGAACTGGCGGTTTCCCGGCAAGGGCAGCGTCGACGGCACCCGTTACCGCGCCCAGGAACTCTCAGCGCGAGTCCTGCAGAAGCTGAAGCGGGACGCCGAGGCCTACCTCGGCCAGGACGTCACGGACGCCGTGATCACCGTGCCGGCCTACTTCGACGACGCGCAGCGCCAGGCCACCAAGGAGGCGGGCGAGATCGCGGGCCTGAAGGTCTTACGGATCATCAACGAGCCGACCGCCGCCGCCCTCGCGTACGGGCTCGACCGCGGGGAGGAGCAGACCGTCCTCGTCTTCGACCTGGGCGGCGGCACCTTCGACGTCTCGCTCCTGGAGATCGGCGACGGGGTCATCGAGGTCAAGGCGACCAACGGGGACACCCGGCTGGGCGGTGACGACTGGGACCAGCGGATCGTCGAGCACCTCGCCCAGCGCTTCAAGGCCGCGCACGGCATCGATCTCGGACACGACAAGATGGCTCTGCAACGGCTGCGCGAGGGTGCCGAGAAGGCCAAGATCGAGCTGTCCTCGTCCACCGAGACCACCGTCAACCTGCCCTACATCACCGCCACAGCCCAAGGCCCGCTGCACCTCGACGAGAAACTGACACGCGCTCAGTTCCAGGAACTGACCGCCGACTTGCTCGACCGCTGCAAGACGCCCTTCCATCAAGCCGTCAAGGACGCCGGTGTGAAGCTGTCCGCCGTCGACCACGTCATCCTGGTCGGCGGCTCCACTCGGATGCCCGCCGTCACCGACCTGGTGAAGGAACTCACCGGCAGGGAACCGCACAAGGGCGTCAACCCGGACGAGGTCGTGGCCCTCGGCGCGGGACTCCAGGCCGGTGTGATCCGCGGCGACGTGAAGGACGTCCTGCTCCTCGACGTCACCCCGCTGTCCCTCGGCATCGAGACCAAGGGCGGCATCATGACCACCCTCATCGAGCGCAACACCACGATTCCCACCCGGCGTTCGGAGATCTTCACGACGGCCGCCGACAACCAGCCCTCGGTCGGCATCCAGGTCTACCAGGGAGAACGCGAGATCGCCGCGTACAACAAGAAGCTCGGCGTCTTCGACCTCACCGGTCTGCCGCCCGCGCCGCGCGGGGTCCCGCAGATCGAGGTCGCCTTCGACATCGACGCCAACGGGATCACCCATGTCTCCGCGAAGGATCTGGCCACCGGACGCGAGCAGAAGATGACCGTGACCGGCGGCTCCGCGCTGCCCAAGAACGACATCGACCGCATGGTGCGCGAGGCCGAGCAGTACGCCGAGGAGGACCGGCACAACCGGGAGGCGGCCGAGACCCGCAATCACGGCGAGCAACTCGTGTACCAGACGGAGAAGTTCGTCCGCGAGAACGACGAGCGCATCCCCGCGGACACCAAGGCCCAGGTCGCCTCCGCGGCCGACGAACTCAAACAGCTCCTGGAGGACTCCTCCACCGACACCGCCGCCCTGCGCGGCGCCATCGAGCGGCTGGCCACCGTCAGCCAGCAGATGGGCCAGGCCATGTACGCCCAGGCTCAGCAGGGCTCGGCCCCGCAGGACCAGCCGCCCACCGAGCAGGCCCCGGGCGACGACGACGTCGTGGTGGACGCGGAGATCGTGGACGAGGACCGCGAAGAGGACCGGGGGAGCACCCGGGACGGATACCCGGGACCGGGACCCGCTCAGTAACGGTCGCGGAACTCCCGGAGGATCTCCTTGGTGCGCTCGGCCGAGGCGGAGTGGGCCGACATGTGGTCCAGCACCTCCAGATGCAGGGCGACCTCCTCACGCGCGTCGAGATAGAGAGCACCGGTCACGTACTCGCTGTAGACGATGTCCGGCAGCTCTCGCTCGGCGAAGCGGAACAGCGCGAAGGACGTGTACGTCCCCGGGTGCGGCCCCGCCGCGTACTCCGCGACCTGGAGCGTGACGTGATCGAGCTCGACCCATTCGAGGAGCCGGTCCATCTGCTCGCGCATGACGTCACCCCGGATGCTCACCGGACGCAGCAGAGCCGTCTCGTCCATGATCACCCAGAGGTGGGGCGGGTCCTCGCGGGTGAGCAACCCCTGCCGCTTCATGCGCAGCGCCACATGCCGGTCGATGGCCTCGGCACCCGTCTGTCCGACCGTCCCGGCCTCCAGCACGGCCCGCGCGTACTCCTCGGTCTGCAACAGCCCCGGCACGAAGTGCGGTTCGTAGCTGCGGATCAGCCGGGCCGCGCCCTCCAGGCTGACGTGCATGCTGAACCAGTCCGGCAGCACGTCGTGGTATCGCTGCCACCAGCCCGGCTCGTTGGCCTCCTCGGCCAGCGCCACGAAGATCTCGGCCTCGTCGTCGGAGACGCCGTACGTCGTCAACAGGACCTGCACGTACGGGATCTTGAGGGATACCTCGGCCGTCTCCATCCGGCGCACGGTCGCCGGCGCGACCCTCAGGACACGCGCCGCCTCTTCCCGTTTCAGGCCCGCGGCCTCGCGCAGCTCCTGCAGCCGTCGGCCCAGGACCATCTGCCCCACCGTGGGTGCCGGCCGCCGCTCACTCACGCCACGCCTCCCCACGCGCCGAAGTATGCGTGCAGTGTGCCATGTCCGTGCGGAACCATCATCGTTTGGTCTCAACCCGACGCCATGCAGCGGGATATGACGCCTCGTGAGTCTCTCCGCGCCCTCCCCGCACCGCCGTCACCGGTCGGCGGTCCCGCCCGGTGACACGCCACGGTGTCGAGCCGTCACGAGTGCAGTGAATGAAGGTACTTGGCCGTCGCCGGGTCCGCCGGGAGGAACGTCTCGATGGCCAGCTCGGCGACCGTCACGTCCATCGGGGTGTTGAACGTGGAGATGGACGAGATGAACGACAGCACCCGGCCCTCGTGCTCGATCCGCAGCGGGAGCGCGAAGTGGCCGACGGGACCGAGCGGCTCGTCGGCGTCCGCCTCGGCGTCCCGGTCCGGGACCGGATACGCCGCCACCTCCTCGTACAGCGCTCGCAGCGGCTCCGAACGGCGCAGGGCGATCTGCCGGTCCATCTGGGCGAGCAGGTGATCCCGCCATGTGCGCAGATTGCGGATGCGCGGCGCCAGGCCCTCCGGGTGCAGCGTCAGCCGCATCGCGTTCAGGGGCGGTACGAGGAGCCGCTCCGGGACACCGTCCAGCAGCAGGGCGATCCCGCGGTTCGCGGCCAGCACGTCGTACGTCGCGTCGACCACCAGCGCCGGATACGGCTCGTAGCCCTGGATCAGCCGCTCCATGCCCTCGCGCAGCGCGTCCATCGACGGGTCGTCCAGCGGGGTCTCCGCGTAGCGCGGGGCGTAACCCGCCGCGAACAGCAGCGCGTTGCGCTCGCGGACCGGCACGTCGAGGTGTTCGGCGAGCCGCAGCACCATCTCCTCGCTGGGGCGCGAGCGGCCCGTCTCGATGAAACTGATGTGCCGGGCCGAGGAGTCAGCCCGCAGGGCCAGTTCGAGCTGACTCACCCGCCGCTGCTCCCGCCAGCCGCGCAGCAGCGGCCCGACACCCTTGTCCGTGGCGGCACTTGAGGCGGTGGTCCTTGGGTTGAGGGCCGGACCGGGCGGGTCGATGGTCATGGGAGGACGGTAGCCGAGGGGAGGCGCGTGAACGACCCGGGAATCCCCGCCCTGGGGGACGGAGGGCCGCGGCCGGGCATGAGTACCCCGCTGTCCGCCGGTGGCCGGGCATGAGTACGCGGTTGTCCGGCGGTGGCCTCGACCGCGCACGGGTACGTGGTGGTCCGGCGGTGCTCTCGGCTTCGCGGGGGTACGCGGTTGTCCGGCGGTGCCCCGAAGCGCACCGGTGCGCGGTTGCCCGCCGGTGCCGGTGCCGGTGCCGGTGCCGGGGACGGCCGGGTAGCCCGTTCGGCCGTGGCCGCCGAGCCGGCCTGCCCGCCGTGCCCTGCCGTGGGGTGGTGGCTGTGGCACGCTGGGCGAAGGGCCTGGTCCGCCCGGCCCTCGCCGCCGGTCCGACCCCCGCGCCCCAGCCCGGACCCACCACGCCCCACACCGGACCCACCACGCCCCACACCGGACCCACCGCGCCCCACTCTGGACCCACCGCCCCGCACGCCCCATCCGCCGTACGAAGGGATCACGTCCATGGCCGTCGAACCGCTGGAGCCCGAGGAGATCGAGGCACGGCTGGCGGAGCTGCCCGGCTGGTCGCTGGACGGCGACCGGCTCGCCCGTACCTACCGGCTCGGCACACACTTCGCGGCCGCCGCGATGGTCGTGCACATCGCCCAGGTGCAGGAGGAACTCGACCACCACTCCGACCTCACCCTCGGCTACAACACGATCGCCCTCACCGTGAACACCCACAGCGTCGGCGGCGCCGTCACGGTGCTCGACTTCGATCTCGCCCGCCGGGTCGAGGCACTCGCGCTGGGGCACGGGGCGAGCTGACCTCCGTGCTGGACTACGACAAGGAAGCGGACCGCTACGACGCGACGCGCGGCGGCGAACCACGGGCGGCCGCCGCCGCGGCCGCCGTCCTCGCGCTGGTCCCCGACACCGCCCGCAGCCTGCTCGACGTGGCCTGCGGCACCGGCATCGTGACGAGTGGACTCGCCGCCGGACGGCCGGGGCTGCGGGTGACGGGGGCGGACGCGGCCCACGGCATGGCGTGCCGGGCGGCGGAGCGCCTGCCCGGAGCCGTCGTCCGCGCCGACGCCCGCCGACTCCCCTTCCCCGACGGCTCGTTCGACGCCGTGTGCGCCGTCTGGCTGCTCCATCTGCTGGACGACGCGGGACCGGTCGTCGCCGAAGCCGCGCGCGTCCTGCGCCCCGGCGGTGTGTTCGTGACCACCGTCGACAAGGCGGCGGCCCACCATGTCGGCAGCGACATCGACGCGTTGACCGTGCCCTGTCGCGCCGAGCACGCCGAGGACGCGAGCGAACGCGTCACGGCGTACGCCGCCGAGCACGGCCTGGTCCCGAGCGGCACGGCCCTCTTCCGCGGGCACGGCCAGGGCCGGACCCCGCGCCGCGTGGCCCAGTACATCCGCGACGGCCGCCTCTACGCGGCCGGCGGGCCTCGGCTCGCCGAGCGGATCGAGACCCTGCCCGGGCCCGATGTCCCGCGCCGCGAACCGGACTTCACGCTGCGAGCCTTCCGCAGGCAGTGAACCGGCCCCGGTCCCCGCGGGCCGTCCGCGAGGGGCTGCCGGCTTCACCCACGGGACGTCCGCGAGCGGCGAACGCGCGGGACCGGGCCGGACCAGGACGTCAGCCGGTCTCCCTCCGGGTGAAGTCCATGGTCCAGTTGGTCAGCCAGGTCTTTTCCCCGTCCACGGAGAACGCCTGCTCCCAGCGGGCCGTCGTCTCCGAGATCCCCGACCACACGAACCGCACCCGCACGTCCTTCCCGTCATGGGTGTCGTCGCCGTGGAACTCGCCGCGCCCGTCCGGTCCGAACTCCCCGAACACCGGCGGGAACAGCCGACCGCTCCGGCTGGACGACCAGTTCAGGGACCACAGCTCGCTCTCCACGTCGAAGAGCCGCAGCGTCAGGCCCGTCCACCCCCGGCTCGGCACGTCCATCTCGTCGATGTTCGCCGCGCCGCCGAACAGGGGCCGGCAGCGGGTGACCGCGGGGAACTCCTCCCAGTCGCTTTCCGGGTCGAGGAAGTCGGTACGGCGGCGATGGGCGACGTCCCAGTCGCCGTGGAAGAAGTCGAAGCCGTGCGCGGCCGGGGCGTTGTCGCGGGCGTCGTTCATGCGCGGTCTCCCGTGGTTCCCTCGGGCAGCGAGTCGGCCAAGTAGGCGTCGAGGTCGGATACTTCGGAGGCGAGCAGATGCCGCACCCAGGCGTCCCGCTCATGCAGGATCGGCGGCAGCTCCCAGACGCAGCCGATCCACGGGCGCTCCGTCACGACGAAGTTCGTCGGATCCCGGTCGGGACAGCCGAGCACCGGCTGACCCGCGGCGGCGGCCCGGAAGTGCAGGACGTTGTCCCACACCCAGCTGTACGCGTTGAGATAGGCGCCGTCGTCGGCGCCCCGGTGCAGGACGACGAACGTGGCGGGCGGGGTGCCGTCCGGCTCGGGGAACAGCCGCGGCAGGATCGCGTAGGCCGCCCTTTCGACCTCCGGCTCGATACCGGCGGGGTCCGCGGTCACGTGGTACCGCTTGATCCGCCGTCCCGCCGATTCGATGGGCGGCGGCACGGTCAGGAGCTTCTCCCGGAAGACGGCGGGGGCCGCGTCGGAGCCCGCGGAGGCCCCGGAGGACGCCGGTCCCGCGGGCGCAGCCGGGACCGTGGCAGGGGTGTGGGCGGAGGTGGCTGAAGTCATGGCAGGACGTTAGGTCCACTTCACTGACACCATGTGTCAGTGAAGTCCAGCCGTCTCGTCTCGATCCTGCTGCTGCTCCAGACCCGCGGCAGACTCACCGCCGCCCAGCTCGCCGAGGAACTGGAGGTGTCGGTCCGCACCGTGTACCGGGACGTCGAGGCGCTGAGCGCGGCGGGCGTCCCGCTGTACGGCGACGCGGGACACGCGGGCGGCTATCGCCTGCTCGACGGCTACCGCACCCGCCTCACCGGTCTCACCACCGAGGAGGCCGAGGCGCTCTTCCTCGCCGGGGTCCCCGGACCCGCCGCCGAACTCGGACTCGGTGCGGTGCTCGCGGCCGCCCAGCTCAAGGTGCGGGCGGCCCTCCCGCGCGAACTGCGCGAGCACGCGGACCGGGTGAGCGGCCGCTTCCACCTGGACGCGCCGGGCTGGTACGCGGACGCCGACGCGACCCCGTATCTCACCGCGGTCGCCGACGCCGTCTGGAACGGCCGGGTCCTCGACATCCGCTACCGCCGCTGGCGCGAACCCACTGACGTGGACCGCCGCCTGGAACCGTACGGGCTCGTCCTGAAGGCGGGCCGCTGGTACGTCGTGGCTGGCCCGGGACCACGCACCTACCGCGTGGACCAGATCCTCGAACTCCATTCGTCCGAAGCGGAGTTCACCCGGCCCGAGGCATTCGACCTGGCGGAGTACTGGGCCGCGTACCAACGGGGTTTCCACGAACGCCTGCACAGGGCGGAGGCGGTCGTGCGGATCGCGCCCGGAACCGGCCTGAGCGGTCCCGTCGGCCAGGCCGTGGCGGCCAACGGGCTGACGGACGAGCAGGGCTGGACCCGTGCGACCGTCCCCGTCGAGTCCCTGGACCAGGCCCACGACGACTTCCTGCGCCTCGGCACGGCGATCGAGGTCCTGGCCCCGCCCGAACTGCGCGCCCGCATCGCCGAAACGGTCGCGGAACTGGCCCGCAGATACGCCTAGAGGACGCATGCCGCGAGACGGCAAGTCCCGTGCGGACAGCGGCGACTGGGCCGTTCCCGTGCCCCCGTGGGCTCGCGTTGCCCGGGGTTCTTCGTTTCCTGGCCGATGGCTCAGCGATGGATCCCCTGGCCTCGTTCCGCGCGCTGTCCGACCCGCAGAACGGTGAGATAGCGGCGGGCCACGCGGTCGTCCAGCCGGGTTCTGATGTGTTCGGCGACCCCGTCGAGCAGTGGCTCGCGGACCTCGGGGTCCAGTCGCCGGTACGGCGATGTCGAGCGGAGGTGGTCGGCGAAGCCTGTCCCGTCGAACCACTGGACCGTCGGGTACCAGCGCACGATCGTCGGGCCGAACAGTGGTCCTGGGTCCTCGACCAGGCCCCAGCCGGCGTCGGTGGCGCGCACCTCGTCCTCCAGTGGGGGATGGCCCCAGTCGGGGTTCCCGGGCGCGAACCGCTCGTGGAGGGCGGAGGTCTCGGCGTAGACCTCCGGTTCTCCCGGTCTGCGGACGACTACATGGCCGAGCAGGGCCGCCCAGCCTCCGGGCCGCAGCACCTCGTACGCTCGCGGCCAGCCGATGGCCGGGTCGACCCAGTGCCATGACGCCGCGGCCACGAGGACGTCGAAGCGCCGCCCCCGGTCGTCCCACTCCTCGAACGTCGACACCTCGATCCCGACGTCGATGTCGCCGAGGGACGTGAGCCGTCGGCGGGCGAGCGCGGCCATGCCTGTGCCGGGTTCCACGGCGGTCACCGAGTATCCGAGCGCCGCCAGGGACCGCGTGGCCTGACCCGTGCCGCAGCCCACCTCCAGGGCCGACGATCCCTCGTCCAGGCCGGTGATGGTGGTGAGGTCCGCGAACAGCTCGTCGGGGTATCCCGGCCGGACCCGGTCGTAGAGCTCCGGCACCTCGTCGAACACCCGGCCGAGGCGGAGCCGGTCCCTGCGCGTCTTCTGCTCATCGGTCACGAAGGCACAAACTAGGAGGCCCGGCCGGGAGCCGCCACCGGATCGTCCCGGCCACACGACTCAAGCGATCGATTTTCGGCCGGACTCTATTGCTGTGGCCGGTTCCTGATGCATGGTGTGCGTGTGACCTTCCTGGCTCTTCCGGGCCTGGACCGCCACCCCCCGGACCCCGCCTGAGCTGTGCTCTTCACGGGGCCCGCCGCTCCTCCCGGCTCCCCACGGGAGGCTCTGCGGCTGCCCGCGACCAGCCGGGCCGGGCTTCGCGCCGGCCGGGCGGTCCGGGGCGGCGGGATGCCGTCAGCTGTACGTCCAGCGCCATCCGCCGGAGCGGTACGCGCACGTGATCCTGGTGCCGCCCGCGGTGGTCGTGCCGGCGCCGTGGTCGCTGTTGCGGCAGTACTGGCCCGCCGAGTAGCAGTTGCCGGCGTTCGAGGTGATCGAGCAGGTGCTGACGCTGGTTCCGCTACCGCTACCGCCACTGTTGCCGCTGCCGCCGGAGCCGCTGCCCGAGGCGGCGTGCGCGGTGACGGTGACCTTCACCTTGACGGTCTTCGTCGCGGTCACGGTCGGGGCCGGTTCCGGCTCCGCGGTCACCGTCTCGGTCGCCGTCGCGGTGACGGTGACGGTGGGCCGCGCCGTGGCGGCCGCGACCTTCGTGGTGGCGCCCTTGTCGTCGCCACCGTCACTGCCGCAGGCGCTGACGCCGAGGAGGACCGCGACGGCGATCACCGGCAGCAGGTGGCGCTTTCGTGCTCTACGGGCTCTCGTCGACTCCGGTGCGGATCCGGGTGCTACGGGCGGCCGCTCGTGCTCGTGCGGCGGATTGTCGTGCGACATGGTCCCCCCAGGGATGGTTCGTGGTGAGGTGACGCTATCGGGGGATGTGAAGACGATGTGAGGCATACGTGAAGGAGGTGACGCAGTCGTGATCATCGCGGGGAGTCGGGGCCGCTCAGGGCCACCTGTCCGACCCGGTGGGTCCGGCCGACAGGTGCCCCTGAGGGCGGTGGGTCACGGACTCAACTCACCACACAGGCCTGACCCCCCAGCTTGAAGACCGACGGTTTCGTGTTCGTGCCCGTCCAGCTCCCCGTGAAGCCGAAGCCGACCGTCGAACCGGGGGCCACGTTCGCGTTCCATCCCACGTTCCTGGCCGACACCGCCGCGCCCGACTGGGTGTGGTCGGCGTTCCAGAGCTGAGTGATCTTCTGGCCGTCGGTGAAGGACCAGCCCAGGTTCCAGCCGGTCCAGGCCGACGAGCCGGTGTTGGTGAGGGACACGTCCGCCTGGAAGCCGCCCTGCCACTGGTTCGTGATCCGGTACGTCACCGCGCAGGCTCCCGTGGACGGTGGCGTCGGGTCCGTGCCGCCGCCCCCGTCACCGCCCCCGGTGTCCGACGTGTCGCCGTAGACGATCCCGCGCCCGTTCGTCGCGACGTACACGCGCCCGTAGATCCGCGGGTCCCCGGTGATGGCCGCGCCGGTCCAACCCCACTGGTGGGCGTCGTCGTTGAGGCGCGTCCAGCTCGCGCCCTTGTCCGTCGAGCGGAAGATCCCGCGTACGCCGCCGATCTTCGCGCTGGTGTAGAGCGTCTGGTACGAGGAGCCGGTCGCCGCCTTGCCGAAGCCGATCGTGTCGGCCTGGTCGACGCCCGACAGCTTGGCGAAGGTCGAGCCGCCGTCCGTCGAGTGCCACAGCCCATATGCGCCGTCACTCGCGCCGCCCGCCAGCCACACATCGCCCCTGGTGCCGGGCAGTGCCTTGAAGCGCACGCTGTCTCCGGCCGGCAGGTTGGCGGCCGCGGACGCCGTGAACGTAGCTCCGCCGTCCGAACTGACGTAGAACTTGCCGGACTTGAAGCCGTAGAACGTCTTCGGGTCGACCCGGTCCGACTCGACGACCGCACCGGCGGGGATACCGCTCGACGCGGACCACGACGTACCGAACCCGGTGGTGTACTGCACCCCGGCGCCCGCCGGGCTCCACACGAAGCGGCCGCCGTCCGAGGCCGCGGCGACCGTGCCGCCGCCGGTGACGCCCGAAGGGTCGCTGCCCGCGAACCAGTTGGCGCCGTTGTCCGTCGAGAAACCGATGTGCGGCCCGGAGTCGAGGTTGCCGACGCGTACCACCGTGTTCGGGTTGGTCTCGGCGTAGTCGAGGCTGGTCGTCGTGGTGAGGTTCGGCGAGGTGTACATCATCGAGGGGACCTTGGTGAAATCCGTGTGACGGAAGCCGCCGATGTCACCGAGCGCGCTGAGCAGCGGAGCACCCGACGGAGGAGAGGCGAGGTCGTTGACGGCCGTCTCCTCCAGACCCTGGACCATGGGCCTGACGGTGAACTGGGTCCCGCTGTCCCAGTTGGTGAGGTTCTCGGTGCCGTAGACGGTCGCGCCCGTCCCGTACATCATCCGGGCCGAGTCGAAGGGGTCGATCTCCAGGGCCTCGGTCATCCAGCCGAGTTTGGGGGTCTGTTCGGGTGGCGAGGGATTCGCGCCGAACGTCAGCCAGGGAACGGACGAGACGTCCATCGTGTAGCGGTTGGACCGGTTCGGATACGACGTGTAGTCCCACGCCTTGGTCCAGGTCCCGCCGCTGTCGGTGGACCGGAAGATCTGGGTGTCCGGCCACCAGGAGCTGTACGCCGTCGCCATCACGGTTCCCGGGTGCTGCCGGTCGACGGTCAGGCCGCTGAAGCCGTAGTAGGTGTCGGCCTCCGCCACCGGGCTGATGTCCGTCCACGTCCCGGTCTTCGTCGCGTACCGCCACAACTGGCCCTTGCCGCCGTCGTACGGGCCGCCCTTGTCGCTGTAGGCGATATAGAGGTAGCCGTTCGCGGCGTCGAGGACGCCTTTGTGGGCGAGGCGGCCGGTCGGCTGGCCGGCGAGCCGGGACCAGGTCGCGCCCGCGTCGGTCGAGCGGTAGACCGCGTTGTCCTTGTCGGCGACTCCCACGTAGACCGTCTGCGTGGCGCTGCCCCGGGTGCCGGTGGACTCGTCGAAGGTGACCCAGACGACGCCCTGGTTGTCGGAGGCGTAGCCGCTGGTGTCGGTGGAGTCCTGGACGTAGTTGCCCGGGTTCGGGAACGCCGTGACCTGCGACCAGTTCACTCCGGAGTCCGTGGAGCGCCACAGCCCCTTGCCGCTGGGCGCGCCGAGGTAGAGCACGCTGTTCTTGTTGGGGTCGACGGCCAGCCGCTCACCCATGCCGCGTCCGGGCATGTTGCCGCCCAGCTTGAAGGGCAGGTCGGTCTTCTGCCAGCTCGCCCCGCGGTCGGCGGAGCGCAGGACGGCCCCGTTCGTCGGGTCCCAGTCATTGGTGTACGTGCCGACCGCCGCGTACACCTTGTCCGGGGCGACGGAGTCGGAGGCGAGGCTGACGACGCCGGTGTGCCCCCACTCGTTCCAGCCGACCGAGTCCAGCAGCGGCGTCCAGCTCTTGGTGGCCTGGACCCAGCGGTAGGCGCCGCCGATGTCCGTGCGGGCGTAGGCGAGGTTCTTCTCGGAGCGGTTGAAGACGATGCCGGGGACGAAGCCGCCGCCGTCGACGCGGGCGTTCTTCCAGGTGTACGTGTCCGCCGCGAGCGTTGTCGTGGGGGTGCTCGCGGCCGTCTTCGTGGGGGTGTTCGCGGCCAGTGCGGGCGGGGTGCCGGCCAACAGCCCGGCGGCCAGGGCGAGTACGGCCGTGAGGATGCGTGTTCTTCGCACGGGGGGAGTCCTCTCCGGTGCACAGGAGGAGTGGGGAAGGGGGCGGACCGAGCAGGGAAAGGGGGGCAAGTGACGGCCGGGCGGCCCTCGTTGCGGTGAGGGACCGCCCGGCCGGTGGTCCTGCCGTCAGGGACAGGACCGCGTACCCGGAGCCACAGCGGGGACTATTCGAGAAGCTCCGCGTACGAGCCCATGGCGAGGGCGATGTCCGCCTGCGCCCAGAACCGGTGGTACGTGAAGGACGGCGCGGCGCCGCCCGCCAGATAGGCCTGGATCTTCGACCAGGCCGGGTCGTTCTTGTAGAAGGACCGCAGCGAGGCGAACGTGGACGACGAGTTGATCGCGTCGCCGTTCGGCATCGTGCCGGTGAAGGTGCTCGGCACGTACACGCTGTCGTTGAAGCGGTTGTAGTCGGCGCGGGTCTCCGGGACGGCTATGCCCAGACCGTCCTGGTAGTTGTTCCACATGCCGTCCAGAAGCGCCTTGGCCGTCGTCTTCGCCTGGGTGTTGCCGGACTTGGCGGCGTAGTACGACAGGGTCTTGGCGTACGCGGCGGCCACCCCGACGTCGTTCGTGTAGTCGGCGACGGTGACGTGAAGTCCGCTGTTGGAACCGGGACTCGACGCGTTCCAGGTGTCAGGGGCGCCGGACCACTGGAGGGTGGACGGGATCTGGTAGGTGCCGTCCGGGTTGATCGTGGTCTTGGACAGTGCCCAGGCGACCCACTTGTCGAGGACCGCCTTGGCGCTCGCGTTGCCCGTCTGCTGGTAGTACTCGGCGACGCGCTCCATGGACCACGCCTGGAAGCCGAACCACTGGTTGGACGGCGGATCGTGGTACACCGGCTGCTGGTCGTAGTACATGCCGTAGAAGGTCGGCGTCCCCGTGGGAGGTGTCGCGTAGCGGCCCGCCCAACTGTTGGTCGCGCCGCCCGCGATGGCGCCCTCGCTCGACTGGAGCCAGCGGTAGAACTCCAGTTGCCGGGTGAGGGACGTGCCCCAGTCCGCCGCGCCCGTCGAGGACTTGGGCTTCAGGTCGGCGTTCGTGCTGAGCGCGTACGCCGCCAGGGGGTTCTGGTAGCCACCGTGGACATGGCTGGAGCCGATCCGCCAGGCCCAGCCCGCCGAGGTGTCGTTGGCGCCGCCCCAGGCGTAGTACCAGGAGAGCAGGTAGGAAGAGGCGTCCTTGCCGGTGCCGGCCGCGCAGGTCGACGGGCCGACGCAATTGCCTATTTTCTTGAAGTACTTGTCGTACATGGCGTAGCGCAGATAGTCGCCCATCTTCGCCGCCTTGCCGACGGTCGCCGACACGTCGGCGCTCTTCCCCTGGGCCTTGGCCCATACGTCGGCCCAGTACGCGGCCTGCACCGCTCGCGCGTCGGCGTCCGGAGCGTCCGTGTACTTCCACTGCTTGGCGTACGAGGAGTCCCCGGTGAAGAGGTCCAGGTAGCCGTTCTTCCCGCCGTACTTGAAGGAGTCGCAGGTCGGCTGCGGGACCGTCTCCCACACCGACTCCTGCGCGCCGCGCTGGAAGGTGTTGATGTACGACGGACCCGTGGCGGTCGGACCGGCCTCGCACTTGCCGGGTTCGTTGCCGTAGCCGTAGGTGTTGTCCACGTCCTGGAGCCAGTGCATGCCGTACACGTCGTCCGTGCCGTACGCGCTCTTCAGCTCGGAGGCGATCGGGTCGGAGCCGACCGATACACCGGTGTCGAGCTTGGCCGGGTACTCGTTCGGGGTGTCCAGCTCCGGCGCGTAGGTGGCCGGTTTGGAAGCGTTGTAGAAGGAGTTCGTCGGCTGGTCGGCGTGCGTGGGGATCATGTACGTCTCCATGGTCGTCCACGCGGCGTTGAACTTCGACCAGTCGCCGGTGACCTTCCCGTACATCGCCTGGAGCCAGATCAGATAGCTGTACGCCTCCGACGTCGTCTCATGGCCCTGGTCCGGCGCCTCGACGATCAGCGTCTCCACCGAGTGGTACGGAATGCCCTCGGGGGAGAAGTAGCCGTTCGCCGGGTTGGTGATCTTGCCGTAGAGGTCCAGGAAGCGCGCGTCGTACGCCTTCGTCGCGGCCAGCTCCGTCACGGTCACCGTGGCCTTGGCCTGACCGGTCGCCGAGGCCGTGAAGGTCGCGGAGCCGGTGCCCGAGGCGTCGGCGGTGATGGTCACCGTCTGGGCGGTGTTCCAGTTGGACGGGGTGAACGTCAGACTCGAACCGCCGGTCACCGACAGTCCGGTGTTCCCGGCGGTACGCGCCACCGCCACCGTCACACTGGCGCTCGGCTGCGTCGACAGCTTGACCGCGAACGTCCCCGACTTGCCCTGCTGGACGCCGAGTTGGGTCGGTGAGGCGACGATCGCCGGCCCCGCGGCCACGGTGATGCCGGCCGGAACGGAGTCGGCGGACGCGCCCAGACTGTCGTACGCCTTCGCGACGACGGAATGACTTCCCACGGCCAGTCCGGACGCCGACAGCGTGTAAGGCGAGCTGGTGTCGGTGCCGAGCAGGGTCGTGTCGTCGTAGAACTCGACCTTGGAGATGGTCGCGCCGTCGGCCGCCGCCGCGGTCGCGGCCAGCGGGACGGCGTCGCCCTGGGTGTAGACGGCGCCCGCCGCGGGGCTGGTCAGCACGGTGATCGGCGGCTGGTGCGCGCCGGTGCAGGTGGTGCCGTTGACGGCGTAGGACGCGGGAGCGGTGTTGGTGCCGCTGTAGGTGAACTGCGCGCCCGTGGTCACGGCGGTCCCGGCGCCGATCGTCCCGTTCCACGCGGCGTTCTTCACGGTGACCGACTTGCCCGACTGGGACCAGGTGCCGTTCCAGCCGTTGGTGAGCGTCTGGTTGCCCGTGTAGGCGTAGGTCAGGGTCCAGCCGTTGATGGCGTCGGTGCCCCGGTTGGTGATCGTCAGATCAGCGGTGAAGCCGGAGCCCCAGTCGTTGGTCTTGTAGTCGACGCTGCACTGAACCGTGGCCGCGTGTGCGGGAGTCGTACCGGTCGCCAATGTCGTGAGCGGGAGGGCCAGCGCCGCGACTACGGCGGTCCACAACCGTCGTGACCTGCGGCGACGTCTCCATCGAGGGCTCGGATCCATAGTGCTGGTTCCTCCTTGCGGCTCGGAGAATGGGGGGAGGAGCAACAAGCCTTGAACCAGTGGGAGCGCTCCCATATTGGAGAGAGGGGTGTGAGCGGTCAAGGTGCTTGAAGAGTCGAAATGATTCGACAGATCAACTGCGCGACCCCTCTGGGCAACGCGGGCACTTGGCGCTAGCTTCATCCGCACCAGTGGGAGCGGTTCCATCAGTCGACGCGTCCGTCACGGCGCGTCAGAGCTGCAAGGAGTCGCTTCATGCGTCACCCCCCGCGTTTGTCTCTCTTAGTCATCGGCGCCGCCGTCGCCCTCCTGGGCACCGCCGTCGCGCCGGTCGTCACGGCCTCGGGAGCAACTCCCGCGTGCACGGTGGAGTACTCGGTCACCGGCCAGTGGGACACCGGCTTCCAGGGCGCCGTGAAAATCACCAACAACATGGCCGCGCTGAGCAGTTGGAGCCTCGGCTTCGACTTCCCGGCCGGCCAGAAGGTCACCCAGGGCTGGAACGCCAAGTGGTCCCAGTCCGGTACGGCGGTGACCGCCGCCAACGAGAGCTGGAACGGCTCGCTCGCGAGCGGCGCGAGCGTCAGCGCCGGCTTCCTCGCGTCCTGGTCGGGAAGCAACGCGGTGCCGACGGCCTTCCGGCTCAACGGCACCACCTGCAACGTGGACACCCAGCCGACACCCACTCCCACACCCACGCCCACCGATCCACCGCCGTCCGGCGGTGCGGCGCCGAAACTGCGCGTCTCGGGCAACAAACTGGTCGACTCGGCGGGAGCCACCCGCCGCATGCTCGGCGTCAACCGCTCCGGCGGCGAGTTCATGTGCGTCCAGGGCTACGGCTTCTTCGACGGTCCCGTCGACGACGCCTCCGTCAAGGCGATCGCCGACTGGAAGGCCAACACGGTCCGCATCCCGCTGAACGAGGAGTGCTGGCTGGGCCTTTCCAACATCAAGCCGGAGTACGCGGGCGCCAACTACATCGCCGCGGTCAAGGACCTGGTGGCCAAGGTCGAGGCGCACGGCATGACACCGCTCGTCGAACTGCACTGGACCTACGGCCAGTACACCGGAAACTCGGCGGGCTGCTCCGACGTGCACGCCACCTGCCAGAAACCGATGCCCGACGCGCAGTACACCCCGTCCTTCTGGTCCTCGGTCGCGAGCACCTTCAAGGACGACCCGGCCGTCGCCTTCGACCTGTTCAACGAGCCCTACCCGGACCGCGCGACCTCCACGACCACCCAGGCGTGGACCTGCTGGCGCGACGGCGGCACCTGCCCCGGCATCTCCTACCAGGTCGCCGGAATGCAGTCCCTGGTCGACGCGGTTCGCGGCACCGGCGCCAAGAACCTGATCCTGGCCGGCGGTCTCGCGTACTCGAACGACCTGAGCCAGTGGCTGACGTACAGGCCCAGTGATCCCACGGGCAATCTCGTCGCCGCCTACCACGTCTACAACTTCAACACCTGCGCGAGCGAGAGCTGCTGGAACGCGACCCTCGCTCCCGTCGCCGCCCAGGTCCCCCTGGTGGCGGGCGAGATCGGGGAGAACACCTGCTCCCACGCATTCGTCGACACCGTCATGAAGTGGTTCGACGACCGGGGGCTCTCGTACCTCGGCTGGACCTGGAACACCTGGGACTGCTCCTCGGGTCCGTCGCTGATCTCGAACTACGACGGAACTCCGACCTCCTACGGCATCGGGCTGCGCGACCACCTGCGCGCCCTCAACGGATAAGGGACCCCCACATGAGCCGTGCGAGAACAGCCATTCTCGGGGCAATCGCCCTGATCGCCGCGGGAACGGGCGGAGCCGCCGCAGCCGTTCCCGCCGACGTCGGCACCGACGCCGTCGCCTCCATCCCCTGCACCGTCGACTACAAGGTGCAGAGCCAGTGGGACACCGGCTTCACCGCCGCCGTCACCGTCACCAACAACGGTGCGGCCAAGTCCGGTTGGTCGGTGAAGTGGGCCTACGCCGGCAACCAGAAGGTCACCAACTACTGGAACACGAAGCTCACCCAGAGCGGCACCGCCGTCACCGCGAACAACGAGAGCTACAACGGAACGCTGGCCACCGGCGGTTCGGTCAGCTTCGGCTTCAACGGTTCCTACAGCGGCACCAACGCGATCCCGACGGCCTTCACCCTCGACGGCGTCACCTGCAACGTCGACGACGGAGGCGGTGGCGGCGGCGGTGGGGGAGGCGGCGGTACCGGCACCCGCGTCGACAACCCGTACGCCGGCGCCAAGGTGTACGTGAACCCGGAGTGGTCGGCGAAGGCCGCCGCGGAGACCGGCGGCAGCCGGATCTCCAACCAGCCCACCGGCGTCTGGCTCGACCGGATCGCCGCGATCAACGGCTCGTCCACCAGCATGGGCCTGCGCGCCCACCTCGACGCGGCGCTCGCCCAGAAGGGCACGGGCGAAGAGGTCGTCCAGCTCGTCGTCTACGACCTGCCCGGACGCGACTGCGCCGCCCTCGCCTCCAACGGCGAACTCGGCCCGACGGACATCGACAAGTACAAGACACAGTTCATCGACCCGATCGCGGCGATCCTCGCCGACAGCAAGTACGCCTCGCTGCGCATCGTCACGACCATCGAGATCGACTCGCTGCCGAACCTCGTCACCAACACCGGCAGCCGTGCCACCGCCACCGCGAACTGCGACACCATGCTGGCCAACGGCAACTACGTGAAGGGCGTCGGCTACGCGCTCGCCGAGCTCGGCGCGATCCCGAACGTCTACAACTACCTCGACGCCGGCCACCACGGCTGGCTCGGCTGGGACGACAACTTCGCCCCCGCCGCCACCGTCTTCAAGCAGGCGGCGACGGCCGAGGGCGCGACGGTCGACGACGTGGCGGGCTTCATCACCAACACGGCGAACTACAGCGCCCTCAAGGAGAACAACTTCACCATCAACGACACGGTGAACGGCACCTCGGTGCGCCAGTCCAAGTGGGTGGACTGGAACCGCTATGTCGACGAGCTCTCCTTCGCGCAGGCCTTCCGCAACCAGCTCGTCTCGGTCGGCTTCAACTCCGGCATCGGCATGCTGATCGACACCTCCAGGAACGGCTGGGGCGGCACCGCGCGGCCCTCCGGACCCGGCGCCACGACCAGCGTCGACACCTACGTCGACGGAGGACGTTACGACCGCCGCATCCACATCGGCAACTGGTGCAACCAGTCGGGCGCGGGCCTCGGCGAGCGGCCGAAGGCGGCACCGGCGACCGGCATCGACGCCTATGTGTGGATGAAGCCTCCGGGCGAGTCCGACGGGTCCAGCTCGGCGATCGCCAACGACGAGGGCAAGGGCTTCGACCGGATGTGCGACCCGACGTACACGGGCAACGCCCGCAACGGGAACAGCCTCTCCGGCGCCCTGCCGAACGCCCCGCTCTCCGGACACTGGTTCTCCGCCCAGTTCCAGGAGCTCATGAAGAACGCGTACCCGGCGCTGTGACCGGCTGACGGCACGGGCCGCGACCGGCTGACAGCACGCACGGTCACCGGTTGACCGCGGCACCGAGAACACGGACGTCCCCGGCCTTCCGGGGGCGTCCGCTTTTGCCGTTCGAGCAATACGACTGGCCGTTTCCGGGAGCGGCGGAGCAGGCTGTCCTCATCCCGAGAGAGAGGCTTGTCCGATGGCACAGGACCACCACCACGAGCACGGCAGCGGCCCGGCGCACCACGCGGGCGGGGCTCACGACCACGGCCGGAACCACGGGTCCGCTCCGGGCCAGGGGCACGGCGACGGCCATGCCCACACCCACATGGACTTCGGTCAGATGCTGTCCATGCTGGTGCAGGAGGCGGAGCTGTTCACACCGGCCTACCTCCAGGCGGCCGAGTGGCTGCGCGAGCAGCGGCCCGATCCCGGGCTGATCGTGGACGCCGGAAGCGGCCCCGGTGTCATCTCCGGTCTGCTCGCCGAGACGTTCCCCGGCGCGCGGGTCGTCGCCGTCGACGTCGCCGAGCCCCTGCTGGCGGAGGCCCGCGCCCGCGCCGAGCGGCTGGGCTTCGCCGACCGGTTCGGCACGATCGAGGCCGAACTCTCCGAGGGTGTGGGGGACGTGGAGTATCCCGCGGACCTGGTGTGGGCCAGCAGGTCGCTGCACCACGTCGGCGACCAGCGGGCGGCGCTCACCGGCTTCGTCCGGAGCCTGGCCCCCGGCGGCACGCTCGCCCTGCTGGAGGGCGGCCTGCCCACGCGATTCCTCCCGCGCGACACCGGTATCGGCCGGCCCGGCCTGGAGGCCCGCATCGACGCGGTGCACGACGAGTGGTTCACCCGCATGCGGGCCGAGCTGCCCGGATCGGTGCCGGAGACGGAGGACTGGCCCGCCCTGCTCACCGCCGTCGGGCTGCGCCACACGGCGACCCGTACCTTTCTGGTCGACCTGCCCGCACCGGTCTCGGACCAGGCGCGCGCCTTCGTCGTCACCGCGCTCACCCGCAGGCGGGAGGGTCTCGCCGAAGGCCTCGACGCGGAGGACCTCGCCACGCTCGACCGGCTCCTCGACCCGGAGGACAAGGCGAGCGTGCACCACCGTTCGGACACGTTCGTCCTGACGGCGATGACGGTGTACGTGGGGGTCAAGCCCGAGTAGTCACGGCGGCCCCCGGCCGGCCGCGAGCGCGGCCGGCGGGCCTTGACATCGAGCGCGCTCCAAGTGATGAACTCCCGGAGTTCGAGGCACAGTCGGTCGGCCGCGGGGCCGGACACTCCAGGGGGTACACCATGACCGATTCTCCTGTCGCGCTCATCACCGGGGGCGGAAGCGGCATCGGGGCCGCGGTCGCCCGCCGGCTGCTCGACGCCGGGCACCGGGTGGCCGTCACCGGACGCGGAGCGGAGCGGCTGGACGCCTTCGCGGAGGAACTCGGCCGTCCCGAAGGGCTGTTGACGATCGTCGGACACGCGGCCGAATACGATCAGGTGAGGGCCGCGGTCGAGTCGACGCTCAAGGAGTTCGGGCGTGTCGACACCGTGGTCGCCAACGCCGGGTTCGCCACCCACGACACGGTCGCGGACGGGGACCCCGCCGGCTGGTCCGAGATGGTGCTCACCAATGTGCTGGGACCCGCGCTGCTCATCCGGGCGTCCATCGAGGCGCTGAAGGAGTCCCGCGGCCGCATCGTCCTGATCGGCAGTGTCGCCGGGCATGTGAACACGCCCGGCAACATCTACGGCGCGACCAAGTGGGCGGTGACCGGGCTCGCGGAGAACACCAGGCGCCAGGTCACCGAGTACGGCGTGGGCGTGACGCTGATCTCGCCCGGACGGGTGGAGACCCCGTTCTGGGACAGCTACGGCAGCCTGCCGCCCGGGCAGCTCCTGACGGCGGACCAGCTCGCCGACTCGATCGTCTGGGCGGTCGGACAGCCGACGGGCGTCGACGTGAACACGGTGGTCGTCCGCCCGATCGGCCAGCCCGTCTGATCAGTTGTTCGCGAGGAACTGCCGGGCCAGGGAGTCCCCGAGCGACACGGCCGCGCTGTGGCTCTCGATGGGGGACACCTGCGAGTTCTTGAACAATATGTACGTCACGCCGGTGTCGGCTCCGCCCGTCTCCGGGTCGGGGTCGATGCCGAGCGCGTTCGCCGTGGCGTACGACGCCTCACCGATGATCTGCGTCGGTCCGGTGTCGCCGACCACGGCGTACTCGACCTTGCCGTTGTAGACGACGGCGACCACACCGCCGCCCTTGATGCCCGAACTCGTGTACTTCCAGATGCCGCTGGAGCTCGGCACGACGACGTAGGGCAGCGAGTCGGCGCGCAGCGCCCGGCCGTCGGACTGGTGGAAGGCCGTGTCGTCCTGGAACCAGGGGTCGGTGTCGGCGTTGCACTTGGCGGTGACCTGGCCGTCGCAGTCGATGTCCAGGTCGGCCTTCCAGAACACGGCGCCGTTCTTGCCGCAGACGGGGATCGTGGCCGAGGTCTCCTCGTCCGTCCTGTACTTGCCGTTCGAGATCTGCGAGCAGGACGTCACCTTGGCGAGGAGGGCGGCCGCGCTGACCGAACCCTCCTGCGCCGAGCGGGGTGCGGTGGTTCCGGAGGCGTTGGCCGGGAGCGCGGCGACGGCGAGCAGTGCCGCTCCGACGGCCGCGGACAGGGTCAGTGTTCGAGTGCGCACTGTGGGGGAACCCTTCTGTTAGGAAACTTTCCTTACCGGGTGCGTCCACGGTGACCCTGTTTGCATGAGCGCGTCAAGGCTTGGGGTCTGGATGGTCCGGTCCAAGCGCGTTAAAAAAACCGCTGGCCCCGATGCGCTGGGCATCGGGGCCGGCGGTCGTGGCCGAAAGGGTCAGCCGATGTCGAACGCGGCGGGGTCGGGCCCCAGTCGGCGGTCCTCGTTCAGTGCCGAGATCGCCGCGATGTCCTCGGTGTCCAGGGAGAAGTCGAAGACGTCGATGTTCTCCTTGATCCGGGAAGGGGTCACGGACTTCGGGATCACGACGTTTCCGAGCTGGAGGTGCCAGCGCAGGACGATCTGGGCCGGGGTGCGGCCGTGCTTCTGGGCGATGGCGACGATCGCCGGGACCTCCAGGAGGCCCTTGCCCTGGCCCAGCGGCGACCAGGCCTCGGTCGCGATGCCCTGCTCGGCGTGGAACTCGCGGGCCGCGCGCTGCTGGAGGTGCGGGTGCAGCTCGATCTGGTTGACCGCCGGGATGACCGACGTCTCGTCGATCAGCTTCGCCAGGTGCTCCGGGAGGAAGTTCGAGGTGCCGATGGCCTTGGCGCGGCCGTCGGCGTAAATCTTCTCCAGGGCCTTGAACGTGTCGACGTAACGGCCCCGGGCCGGCGTCGGCCAGTGGATCAGATACAGGTCGACGTAGTCCAGGCCGAGCTTCTCCAGCGAGGTGTCGAAGGCACGCAGCGCGGAGTCGTACCCCTGGTCGCTGTTCCAGAGCTTGGTGGTGACGAAGAGCTCCTCGCGGGCGATGCCGGAGGCGCTCACGGCCTTGCCGGTGCCCTCTTCGTTGCCGTAGATCGCCGCTGTGTCGATGCTGCGGTACCCGGACTCCAGTGCGGTGGCGACCGCCCGCTCCGCCTCGTCGTCCGGCACCTGCCAGACACCGAAGCCGAGCTGTGGCATCTCGACGCCGTTGTTCAGGATGATCGGGGGGACCTTGCTCACGAGCTCTCGATCCTTAAGTCGTCGGGTGGTCTTCGTATGGTCAACGATCACGGGCCGTGATGCATTCCTGACCGGGCCCCGGGCGCGCGGAATCGAAGATTGGCTGAAATAGTCCGATCAATCACGCGGACAGGTGCGCCGGAGCCCGGCAGGGGATCTGCCCGCCGGCTCCGTGTCCCGCCGCCGTACGGCAGGCCTACGTCCGGTAGAGCGCCTCGACCTCGGTCTCGTACGCCTTCTCGATCGCCTTGCGCTTCAGCTTCAGCGACGGCGTCAGCAGGCCGTGTTCCTCGGTGAACTGGTTGGCCAGGATCCGGAAGGTGCGGATCGACTCGGCCTGCGAGACCAGGGTGTTGGCGGCGACCACGGCGCGCCGCACCTCGGTCTCCAGATCGGGGTCGCGCACCAGATCCCCGGCCGACAGCGGAGGTTTGCCGCGCATCTGGAGCCAGTGCTCGACGGCCTCCGAGTCGAGGGTGACCAGCGCGGCGATGTACGGACGGTCGTTGCCGACCACTATGCACTGCGCGACGAGCGGATGGTCGCGCACCCGCTCCTCCAGCGTGCCCGGCGAGACGCTCTTGCCGCCGGAGGTCACCAGGATCTCCTTCTTGCGCCCGGTGATCGTGAGGTAGCCGTCCTCGTCCAGGGAGCCGAGGTCGCCGGTGGCGAGCCAGCCGTCGTGCAGGGTGGCGTCGGTGGCCTTGTCGTTGTTCAGGTAGCCCTGGAAGACGTTGCCGCCGTTCAGCCAGATCTCGCCGTCGTCCGCGATGTGCACGGTGGTTCCGGGGATCGCCTGCCCGACGGTGCCGAACCGGGTCAGCTCGGGCGGGTTGGCGGTGGCGGCCGCCGTGGACTCGGTGAGCCCGTACCCCTCGTAGATGGTGATGCCCGCGCCCGCGAAGAACAGCCCGAGCTGCCGGTCCATCGCCGAGCCGCCGGACATCGCGTGTCTGACCCGGCCGCCCATCGCGGCCCGGACCTTGGAGTAGACGAGCTTGTCGAGGACCTGGTGCTGCATGCGCAGGCTCGCCGAGGGGCCCGGACCGGTGCCCCAGGCCTTGGCCTCGACGGCGTCCGCGTAGCGCACGGCGACGTCGACGGCCTTCTCGAAGGGACCGGCCTTGCCCTCCCTCTCGGCCTTGCGGCGCGCGGAGTTGAAGACCTTCTCGAAGATGTACGGCACGGCCAGGAAGAAGGTGGGCCGGAAGGCGGCGAGGTCCGGCAGCAGCGCGGACGCGTTGAGCTGGGGCTGGTGCCCGAACTTGACCCCTCCGCGGAACGCGGCGATCTGCACCATCCGCCCGAAGACGTGCGCGAGCGGCAGGAACAGCAGGGTGCTCGCCTCGTCGCCGCGCTTGGAGTGGAAGACGGGCTCCCAGCGCTCGATGACGGTGTCCGCCTCGAACATGAAGTTCGCGTGCGAGATGACACAGCCCTTGGGGCGCCCCGTCGTGCCCGAGGTGTAGATGATCGTCGCGATGGACTCGGGGGTGACGGCGCGGCGGTGCCGGTGCACCACCTCGTCGTCGAGGTGCGCGCCCGCCTCGTACAGCTCGTGCACCGCGCCCACGTCGAGCTGCCACAGCTTGTGGAGCTGGGGCAGCCGGTCGACGACCGTGGCGATGGTCATCGCGTGGTCCTCGTGCTCCACCATGACCGCCGACACCTGCGCGTCGTGCAGCATCCAGAAGACCTGCTCGGCGGAGGAGGTGGGGTAGATCGGCACGACCTGGGCGCCGATCGTCCACAGGGCGAAGTCGAAGAGGGTCCACTCGTAGCGGGTGCGGCACATGATGGCGACCCGGTCGCCGAAACGTATGCCCTGGGACAGCATGCCCTTGGCGAGCGCCAGGACCTCGTCCCGGAACTCCGCCGAGGTGACATCGCGCCACTGTCCCTGCTCGTCCTTGCGGCCGAGCGCGACGTGGAGCGGATCCACCCGGGCATACTCGAACACGGCGTCGGCCAGGCCGCCCACCGGCGGCGCCGACGCCAACGGGGGGTTGGTGAACTCGCGCAATACCGCTCCTCGTGGCCTCCGCACAGCGCCGTGAAAGCTACCCCACCACGCGTGTGGACGGGAGGGGGCTCGAACCGCCGAGGGGTGTGGCGTCCGCACAGGTCAACCACGGAAATGCCGCACAAGGGGAAGGGCCGGACAGAATCCCCTACGGTTCCGTAGGTTTCGAGTCCGTAATCTCCACGGAATCGGCACGAGCCCGCAGGGGGGATCCAGGGCCCTGGAGAGCCGATCCGGAATACCTCGATCCGGCCGATTGGGCCGCGGGCGGGCGCCGCGTCCCGCCGTATGATCCAGGCGCCGGCCCTAGCTCCGCTGCCCCCGGTGCAGCCGGTCCCCGCCCGCGAGGATCGCCGCCGCGAGCGCGTCCGCGGCGTCCTGCGCGGACGGCCGCCGACGGCCGTGCACCAGCACGAAGTCGACCTCGCCGAGCTCCGGCAGCCCCGCCCGCTCCGGCACCCGGACCAGGCCGGGCGGCACCAGCCCCCGCGAGTGGGCCATCACACCGAGACCCGCGCGGGCCGCCGCGATCAGGCCGTTGAGGCTGCCGCTGGTACAGGCGACGCGCCACGGCCGCCCCTGGCGCTCCAGCGCCTCCAGGGCGAGCGCGCGGGTGATGCCCGGGGGCGGGTAGACGATCAGCGGGACCGGGCGGTCCGGGTCGAGCCGCAGCCGCTGGGCGCCGATCCACACGAGGCGGTCGTGCCAGACGAGTTCCCCGCGTGGATCCTCGGGCCGCCGTTTCGCCAGCACCAGATCGAGATGCCCGGCGGCGAGCTGTTCGTGGAGCGTGCCGGACAGCTCCACCGTCAGCTCCAGGTCCACCTCGGGGTGGTCGGTGCGGAACCCCTCCAGGATCTCCGGCAGCCGGGTCAGCACGAAGTCCTCGGACGCGCCGAAGCGCAGCCGGCCCCGCAGCCGGGTACCCGTGAAGAACGCCGTCGCCTGTTCCTGCACTTCCAAAATCCGCCGCGCGAACCCGAGCATCGCCTCACCGTCCTCGGTGAGCTCGACGGAGTGGGTGTCACGGGAGAAGAACTGCCGCCCGGCGGCGTCCTCCAGCCGGCGCACATGCTGGCTGACCGTGGACTGGCGCACCCCCAGCCGCCTGGCGGCCCGCGTGAAGCTCAGCGTCTGGGCCACCGCCAGGAACGTACGGAGCTGGGAAGGGTCGTACACGGCCCCACGTTATCGCGATACGTGATGACAGTCAGAGCGGTATGACGGATTCCCGATCGCGGCCCGGGAGAGGACGATGGAGAGGGCACGATCCGCCGACGGCGATCACCCGCACCGAACCGAGCAACCGAGCAGTGGAGCACCGTGAAACGCCTGCCGTGGCCGAGCTGGATGCCGGTCGACCCCTACATCCTGCTGCTGCTCGGGACCGTGGGCCTCGCCGCCCTGTTCCCGGCGAGCGGAACGGCGGCGGACGTCGCCTCCGGCGCGACCACGGCGGCCATCGCCTTCCTCTTCTTCCTGTACGGCGCACGCCTGTCCACCCGTGAGGCGATGGACGGCCTCACCCACTGGCGGCTGCACGGTACGGTCCTGATCTGCACCTTCGTGGCGTTCCCGCTGCTCGGCCTCGCCGCCCGCGGCCTGGAGCCGGCCTTCCTGACCCACGACCTCTACACCGGCCTCCTCTTCCTCACGCTCGTCCCCTCGACCATCCAGTCGTCGATCGCCTTCACCTCGATCGCCCGCGGCAACGTGCCCGCCGCCATCTGCGCGGGCTCCTTCTCCTCCCTCGCCGGCATCGTCATCACCCCGCTGCTCGCCGCGCTCCTCCTCGGCGGCAGCGGCGGCGGCTTCTCCACGGACTCGCTCGTCAAGATCGTGCTGCAACTGCTGGTGCCGTTCCTGGCCGGGCAACTGCTGCGCCCGTGGATCGGCGGCTTCATCACCCGCCACAAGAAGGTCCTCGGCCTCGTCGACCGCGGATCCATCCTGCTCGTCGTGTACACCGCGTTCAGCGAGGGCATGGTGCAGGGCGTCTGGAGCCAGGTCGGCGTCGCCCGGCTGGCGGGGCTCCTCGTCGTCGAGGCGCTGCTGCTCGGCGTCATGCTCCTGCTGACCTGGTACGGCGCGAAGGCCCTGCGCTTCGACCGCGAGGACCGGATCGCCATCCAGTTCGCCGGGTCCAAGAAGTCGCTGGCCTCGGGTCTGCCCATGGCCGGTGTCCTGTTCGGCGCGCACGCCTCCCTCGCCGTGCTCCCGCTGATGCTCTTCCACCAGATGCAGCTCATGGTGTGCGCGGTGATCGCCAAACGCCGGGCCCGTGATCCGGAGGCGAGCGGCCGCCCCGGCCCGGACCGGCCGTCCGGCAGTGGGGGCGCGGCGGGCACGGGAGGTACGGCCGAAGGAGCGGGCCGGGCCGCCGGCCCGGCCCGCTCCGCCGGGCCCCGGGTCTCCCCGGCCGCGACGGCGGGACGCTAACCGTCCTTGGCGACCCGGTCCAGGGGAAGCCACAGGACGGTGTCCCGGGTCACCTTCCGCGAGGGCGGCGCTGACAGCTCGTCGTCGCTCAGCGCGCGGTCGTAGACCCGCACGTCGTCGATCGCCCCGGTGAAGAAGGCCCGGCTGTCCATCCGCTGGCCGATGTGCACGCCGAACGGCGAGTTCCGGCTCACCGATCCGGGCACGTCCGCCGTGCTGACGGTCGTCCCGTCGAGGAAGAGGGTGAGCAGGCCCCCGCCGCGGCGCAGCGCGAGATGGTGCCACTGGCCGTCGTTGTAGGAGCTCGTGGTGCGCACGAACGCCGTGGCCGGGGCCGATGCTCCGTTCCTGGTGGTGATGAGCCCGGTGATCCGGTTGGACGCGGGCTCCCCGCGCAGCCACACCTGCGGCTGGCTCGTACCGATCCCGCCCATCCACAGCAGGGGCTGCTCACCACCGGTGGCCGTGTAGCGGAACCACAGGGACGCCGTGAAGTCCTTCGTCCCCAGCGGCAGCCGGTCCTGATAGGGCAGTCGTACGGCGTCGTCGGTGCCGTCGAACTCCAGCCCGCCCCCGAGTACGCCGGCGGTCTCGACCGGGCCGCCGAGGACCGCCGCCCGCCGGGTGAGCGGAGCGAGGTCCGCTGTCGTCGGGTCCGGGCCCCGGCGCGGCCGGAGCCAGTCCTCGGTGAAGCGGGCGAAGCGGATCTCGTCGCGCGCGTCGACCGCGCCGCCCTCGTACAGCAGGCCCACGGTGGTGCCGTCGACACCCACCAGGTCGGAGTAGCCCGACCAGTCGGTGGTGACGACCGTCCCGCGGTCCACGCTGTCCCAGGTGCGTCCGCCGTCGTAGGAGGAGCGGACGGTCATGGTGCGGCGGCGGTCCGGGTCGGCGGGGCAGGAGAGCAGGATCCGGTCCCCGAAGCGCAGCGTCGAGCCCTGTACCTGGGGCGCGTAGAGGTCCGGGACGTCACGGAAGGGCGACACGAAGCTGTCGCCGCCGTCCCGGCTGATCGCCTGGGTGCGGTGGCCGAGGTCGGTCCCGTCCTGCTCCCGGCCGCTGATCAGGAGCGATCCGTCGGTCCGCTCGGTGAGGGTCATCTCGGACGGCTTCTGCCGGAAGGTGCCGTCGGCCGCGATCGGCCAGGAGTCGCTCGCCCCGATGTCCCAGTGGTCGCCGCCGTCGTCGCTGGTGATGAGCGCGGCGTTGTTGGCGGTGACCCGGCCGCCGTCCCAGGTCTCGGTGTTGACGGCGAACACGAGCCGGCCCGCGTGCCGGCCGCGGGTGAGCTGGACGCCGTGGACCGGACCGGTGGCGTACCAGGAGTTCCAGTTCGCGGGCAGGATCTCCGAGCTGAGGTCGCGCGGCTGCGACCAGCTCAGACCGTCGTCGTCGCTGTACTGGAGATGCGGGGTGCGGTCGCAGGGAACCGAGCAGCTCGCGCTGTCCGTACGACCCGTGTTGTAGGTCTCCGCAAGCACGATGCGGCCGGTCTCGCGGTTCACGACCGGGGTGGGGTTGCCGTGGGTGTCCCCGTTCCCCTCGTTGACGACCTGGAGCGGGCTCCAGGTGCGGCCGCCGTCGCCGGAGCGCTTCACCACGATGTCTATGTCCGCCGCGTCACCGCAGTTGAGGACGCGTCCCTCGGCGAACGCCAGCAGCGTTCCCCTGGTCGTCCGGACGACGGAGGGGATGCGGAAGCAGGCGTAGCCCGGATCCTGTGAGGCCTTGAACAGCACCTGTTGCTCGAACGCGGGTGCGACCGGGGCGGGTTCGGCTCGCGCCGTGCCCGGGAGCACGATCAGCGCGGCGATGCCGAGGAGCGCGGCCGCGAGGGATCTGAGACGGGTGGCGAGGCGTGACGGCATGGTGCGACCTGCCCTTCGTACGGCGGCTGGGCAATCCGGATTCCAAGGACATCCCACGTCCAACGTTCGCGCCGCAGAGGCTACTTGGGCCCTCAGGCACCCCACAAGGAGCAGGCACCGGTCGTGTTCACGCCAGAATTTCGAGCGTGTGTGACCACCAGGCGAGGAGCAGTTCACGGGCTTGTCGATCCGGATTTCCGGTACGGACGGCTGATGCGGGCTAACGTTCCGTCATGACCGCACCCGAAACCGAACCCCGTCTCGCCCTCGACCCGGCGCGCACCGCACTCGTGCTCGTCGATCTGATGGAGCGCATCGTGGCGTTGCCCCTGGAACCGAACAAGGGGACCGAAGTTTTCGCCACCGCCGAGGAGTTGGCGGAATCCTTCCGGGAGGCGGGCGCGCTCGTCGTGCTCATCCGGGTCGAGCGGTCCGGAGTCGCGGAGCAGCCGCCCGGAAGCGGACTGGTCGCCGGGCTCGTCGCGGAAGGTGACCTGGAGATCGTGAAGCGGACCATCGGCGGGTTCCAGGGCACCGGACTCGACGAGCGGCTGCGCGAACACGGCGTCTCCACCCTGGTGTTCGGCGGGATCGCCACCAACCTCGGGGTCGAGTCGACCGCGCGCGCCGCCGGCGACCTCGGCTACGACCTCGTCTTCGTCGAGGACGCGATGGCCGCTTTCACCGCCTCCGAGCACGACGCCTCCGTCCGGCTGGACTTCCCGCGCCTCGGCACGGTCGTGACCGCGGGTGAGGTGCGCTTCTCGGTTCGCTGAATCCGGGCACGGGCGAAGCCCGTCACGTCTGGTGGCGGTGGTGATGGGCGTCCGCGACCGAGGCGGGGCCCCTCCGGCGCAGGGGGCGCTCCCCGCCGTCCGGGGCCCCGCCGCCGTGCCGCGGGGAGCCGCTGTCAGCCCCGGCCGGCCGCGGCCCGCAGGGTGATGCGGTGCTCGCCCGCGTACACGTTCATGTTGGCGCCGCGTAGGAAGCCGATCAGGGTCAGGCCGGTCTCCGCCGCCAGGTCGACGGCCAGGGACGACGGAGCGGAGACGGCCGCCAGCACCGGGATGCCCGCCATCACCGCCTTCTGCGCCAGCTCGAAGGACGCCCGGCCGGAGACCAGCAGGACCGTCCGGGAGAGCGGGAGCGTGCCGTTCTGGAGAGCGCGGCCGACCAGCTTGTCGACCGCGTTGTGCCGGCCCACGTCCTCGCGTATGTCGACCAGCTCACCCTCCTCGGTGAACAGGGCCGCCGCGTGCAGACCCCCGGTACGGTCGAAGACCCGCTGGGCCGCGCGCAGCCGGTCGGGGAGGCTCGCGAGCAGGTCGGGCTCCAGCCGCACCGGGGGAGTGGTGCCGCCCTCCGTGTCGTCGATGGTCCAGCGCGCCGTCGTACGGACCGCGTCCAGACTCGCCTTGCCGCACAGGCCGCACGAGGACGTCGTGTACACATTGCGTTCGAGCGTGATGTCGGGGACGACGACACCGGGCGCCGTCCGCACGTCGACCACGTTGTACGTGTTGGAGCCGTCCTCCGTGGCTCCCGCGCAGTACACGATGTTCTGGAGCTCGTCGGCACGCCCCAGCACCCCTTCGCTGACCAGGAACCCCGCGGCCAGCGCGAAGTCGTCGCCCGGGGTGCGCATGGTGATCGCCAGCGGCTTGCCGTCGAGCCGGATCTCCAGTGGCTCCTCGGCGACGAGCGTGTCCGGTCGGGAGCTCACGGCTCCGTCCCGGACGCGGATCACCTTGCGTCGTTCCGTGACTCGTCCCATGTCCTGATCAGTCCCGCTTCCATGCGTTCGGCCGGCCGGATCGGCCCTCGCGATCGCCGGTTGGCGTTCGGGTCACCCCGGGCGTGCCGTGGGGGCGACCTTCACGTTCTCATTGTCCTGCACCCGTGGAGCGGGCCGCGGGCCGCCTCGCCGGGCGGGCGGCCCGCTCCCGCCGCCGTCCGCCTCGGCACCTCACGCCGCAGTCCGCAGCGCGAGCAGATCCGAGATGGCGTACACGGTGCGCAGCGTCGGGACCGGCACCCCGGTGATCTCCGCGAGTTCCACGACGGCCGCCAGCAGCACGTCGAGTTCCAGCGGTTTGCCGCGCTCCAGGTCCTGGAGTGTGGAGGTGCGGTGGTCGCCGACCCGCTCGGCACCCGCGAGGCGCCGCTCGATGGACACCCCCACCTCGCAGCCGAGTGCCCGGGCGACGGCCAGCGTCTCGGTCATCATGATCTCGATGACCCTGCGCGTCCCGCCGTGCAGACACATCTGCCGCATCGTGGCGCGGGCCAGCGCGCTGATGGGGTTGAAGGAGATGTTGCCGAGCAGCTTGAGCCAGATGTCGTTGCGCAGGTCCGGTTCGACCGGGCATTTCAGCCCGCCCTCCCGCATGGCGTCGCTGAACGCCCGGCAGCGCGACGAGACGGACCGGTCGGGCTCTCCGACGGAGAACCGGGTGCCTTCGAGATGGCGGACGACACCCGGTCCCGCCAGCTCGGTCGCGGCGTACACGACGCATCCGACCGCCCGCTCCGGGGCCAGGACCGCGCCGACCGCGCCGCCCGGGTCCACGCTCTCCACCCGGTGGCCGTCGAAGGGGCCGCCGTGCCGGTGGAAGTACCACCAGGGAATGCCGTTCTGGGCGGCGACGACCGCCGTCGTGTCGTGCAGCAGGGGCTCGATCAGCGGCCCGCACGCCGCGTACGAGTTGGCCTTCAGGCCGAGGAAGACGTAGTCGACCGGTCCGATCTCGGCCGGGTCGTCGGTGGCGTGGGCCCGCGCGGTGAAGTCCCCGCGTGGACTGAGGACGTGGACGCCGTGCCGCCTCATGGCCGCGAGATGCGGTCCACGGGCCACGAGATGCACGTCGGCGCCCGCGCGGTGCAGAGCGGCGCCGACATAGGCGCCGATCGCACCGGCGCCGAGAACTGCGACTCTCACTGTGTGGCGCTCCGTTCGGTCGAGGGTACCGAGGAACTGCCGAACTCTGTCGACGAAATATTGTCTACAGGATGGAATGGAGGCCGACAAGGGTGCGGGCAGGACCGGCTGCCGCGGAACCGGGGCCACGCCCCCGGTGCGTCGATCGCACCGGCGCCGAGACCGCGACTCCCACGGCCCGGCCCGGTGACCGTTCGTCGCGCCAGGGATACCGCTCACCGCATACGGTCGACGAGTTCGCGTCCCCCCGCTTCACAGCCGGACAACCGCTTCCTATCGTCCCGGATCATGAGCCCTCCCGTCGCACCCCCCGGTTGGAGCCGCTGGCTCGTCCCGCCGGCCGCCCTGTCGGTCCATCTCTCCATCGGCCAGGCCTACGCCTGGAGCGTCTTCAAGCCGCCGCTCGAATCCGCGCTCGGTCTCAGCGGAACCCAGAGCGCGCTGCCCTTCCAGCTCGCCATCGTGATGCTCGGCCTGTCGGCCGCGTTCGGCGGCACGCTCGTCGAGCGCAACGGCCCGCGCTGGGCCATGACCGTCGCCCTCGTCTGCTTCTCCTCCGGCTTCCTCATCTCCGCGCTCGGCGCGGCCACCGAGCAGTACTGGCTGATCGTCCTCGGCTACGGCTTCGTCGGCGGCACGGGCCTCGGCATCGGCTACATCTCACCGGTCTCCACATTGATCAAGTGGTTCCCCGACCGGCCCGGAATGGCCACCGGCATCGCGATCATGGGCTTCGGCGGCGGCGCGCTGATCGCCTCCCCCTGGTCCGCCCAGATGCTGAAGTCGTTCGGTTCCGACGCCTCCGGGATCGCGGTCGCCTTCCTCGTGCACGGTCTTTCGTACGCCGTGTTCATGATGCTCGGCGTGCTGCTCGTGCGCGTCCCGCGCGGCGAGACGCCCACCGCGTCCGGGCCGAGCGCGCTCGACGGGGTCCAGGTCTCCGCCCGCGCCGCCGTCCGCACCCCGCAGTTCTGGCTGCTGTGGGTCGTTCTGTGCATGAACGTCACCGCCGGGATAGGCATCCTGGAGAAGGCCGCCCCGATGATCACGGACTTCTTCGCGGACAGCTCCACCCCGGTCACCGTCTCGGCCGCCGCCGGATTCGTCGCCCTGCTCTCCGCCGCCAACATGGCCGGCCGGATCGGCTGGTCCTCGACCTCCGACCTGATCGGGCGCAAGAACATCTACCGGGTCTACCTCGGGGTCGGCGCCCTCATGTACGCCCTCATCGCGTGGTTCGGGGACTCCTCCAAACCGCTGTTCGTCCTGAGCGCGCTGGTGATCCTCTCCTTCTACGGCGGAGGCTTCGCCACGGTCCCGGCCTATCTGAAGGACCTGTTCGGCACGTACCAGGTCGGTGCCATCCACGGACGGCTGCTCACCGCCTGGTCCACCGCCGGCGTCCTCGGGCCGCTGATCGTGAACCGGATCGCCGACCACCAGGAGGCGGCGGGCAAACACGGCTCGTCCCTGTACGGACTGTCGTTCCTGATCATGATCGGGCTGCTCGCCGTCGGTTTCGTCGCCAACGAGTTCGTACGCCCCGTGCACGCCCGCCATCACATCCCCGCGCCCAGGGAGGCCGCCGATGTCGCACGACAGCACCCCGAGTCCGCCTGACGACGCCGGTGTCCCGGGCCCGCCCGGCCGGCCGGCACTGACCGCCCTCGCCTGGCTGTGGGTGGGCGCGCCCCTGTGCTACGGCGTCTACGAGCTCGTGCAGAAGGCCACTCAACTGTTCTCGGGGTAGGTGTTCGGGCGTCCCAAGGTCTGACAGAAGCCGACAAGCCTGGCGGCGCAATCCTGTGGCTTCACCTGCCGTCGTACCCGCGAGTCACTGATCAGACTGGTGGATCCCGCTACCCGAAGCACGAGGGGGACCACCCATGAACGGCACACGGATCGCCGCCGTCGGCCATTATCAGCCCGCCAAGGTACTCACCAACGAGGATCTGGCGGGCATGGTCGACACCAGTGACGAGTGGATCCGGAGCCGTGTGGGCATCCGGACCCGCCATGTCGCCGGGCCCGACGAACCGGTCGACGAGCTGGCCGCGCACGCCGCAGCCAAGGCGCTCGCCTCGGCCGGTCTGACGCCCGGCGACATCGACCTCGTCCTCGTCGCCACCTCCACGGCCGTCGACCGGTCGCCGAACATGGCCGCCCGGGTCGCCGCCCGCCTCGGCATCCCCTCGCCGGCCGCGATGGACGTCAACGTCGTCTGCGCCGGGTTCACCCACGCCCTCGCCACCGCCGACCACACCGTGCGCGCCGGTGCCGCGACCCGGGCGCTCGTCATCGGCGCCGACAAGATGACCGACGTGACGGACTGGACCGACCGCACCACGTGCGTCCTCGTCGGGGACGGCGCGGGGGCCGCCGTGGTCGAGGCCTGCCCGGCGGACGAGGAGCCCGGCATCGGGCCGGTGCTGTGGGGTTCGGTCCCCGAGATGGGGCACGCGGTGCGCATCGAGGGCACCCCCTCGCGGTTCGCGCAGGAGGGGCAGAGCGTCTACCGCTGGGCCACCACCCAGCTCCCGCCGATCGCCCGGAAGGCCTGCGAGCGCGCCGGTCTCACGCCCGAGGACCTCGCCGGGGTCGTCCTTCACCAGGCCAACCTGCGCATCATCGAGCCGCTCGCCCTGAAGATCGGCGCGGTCAACGCGGTCGTCGCGCGCGATGTGGTCGACTCCGGGAACACCTCGGCCGCGAGCATCCCGCTCGCCTTCTCCAAGTTGGTCGAGCGCGGCGAGATCTCCACCGGCGATCCCGTCCTGCTGTTCGGCTTCGGCGGCAACCTCTCCTACGCGGGGCAGGTCGTCCGCTGCCCGTGAGGCGGCCCGAGCCGTTCACGGGGTGGAGCCGTCCGTGAGGCGGAGCTGCCCGTGAGGCGGAGCTGCCCGTGAGGGGGACCGAGCCGTCCGTCCGGTGCCCGCGTCCCCGGGTGTGACAAGCCCAACTCCCGTGTCTGTGGCGCGTTTGTGCGCCGTAGACTGTAGGCGAAAGACAATTGATAATCGACTTTCCTTATCGCGGCGACGACGCTGCCCAGGGAGGGACCGTGATGTTGTCGACAGGCCTGCCTCAGGGAGCGGTACCCAAGCTCGAACGCCCCGGCCCGCTCCGAGACCGTGTCTACGAAGCGCTGCTCGAACTCATCACCACCCGCGCCCTGCGACCGGGCCAGCACCTGGTCGAGAGCGAACTCGCGGGTCATCTCGGAGTGTCACGGCAGCCCGTGCGGGAGGCCCTGCAACGGCTGAGCACGGAGGGATGGGTCGATCTCCGGCCCGCCCAGGGCGCGTTCGTGCACGAGCCGACCGAGTCGGAGGCCGACCAGCTCCTCACCGTCCGTACGCTCCTGGAGGCCGAGGCGGCCCGGCTCGCCGCCGCCAACGCGGGTCCGGCGGCCATCAGCGCCCTCGAGGACCTGTGCACCGAGGGTGAACGGGCGGTCGCCGCCGACGACGTCGACGCCGCGGTCGCGACGAACGCACGGCTGCACGCCAAGATCATGGAACTCGCCGGCAACGCGGTCCTCGCCGAACTCGCGGCGCAGGTCGACCGCCGGGTCCGCTGGTACTACACGCCGGTGGCCCGGCAGCGCGGGCGGCAGTCCTGGATCGAGCACCGCGAATTGATCGCCGCGATAGCGGAGCGCGACGGACAGCGGGCCACCGCGGTCATGCGCGCGCACACCGAGCACACGCGGCAGATGTACCACGACCGCGAGAAGTAGCAGGCCGGGGGACGCCGCCGCGGTCTCTGGACGAGGTTCGTCGGGTGCCGTCCCCGTTCGTCTGCCGACGGATGCCGTCTCGGTCGGTCGGGCGGTGGATGCCGACGTCGGTCAGGCGGTGGATACCTTCTCCGTCGGTCGTTCTTCGGTGGGCGCCGTCACGGTCCGGGCGCCGGGGCGGGAGGGTGACCAGCGGGCCTCCGCGCCGAGCATCACCACCAGCACCCCCACCAGCGCCAGCAGTTCGACGACCGCCGAGAACCGGATGCCGAGCAGGGCCGTGGCCGCCGCGACGGGTACCGCGACCGCGCGGAACGTCACCGGCCACAGCCGCAGCACCGAACGGAACGCCACGTCCCCGGCGAGGAACAGCGCGACCCCGCCCGCGAGCGTCAGCGCGGGCCCGGTGGCGGACTGCTCGGTGAGATGGCCGAGCGTCTTCTTCACCCCGGCCGCGCAGTAGGCGATGCCGAGCAGCATGGGCAGGAAGGCGTAGTAGTACGCGTTCATCGCCAGGCGCCAGCGGCGGTCCGGCGGTGTCGCCGTGAACACGGCCTCCGCCCCGTGCTCGTCGCGTACGAAGTACGTCCACCACAGGGCGCCGGCCAGCGCGAGCGCGAGGAAGGCGCCGACGAACAGATCCACGGTGAGCGGCCGGCTCCCGATCCCGATGCCGATCGCGATGACGGACTCGCCGAACGCGACGATGAGCAGCAGCCCGTGCCGCTCGACGAAGTGGGCCGGGTCGAGCGCCCCCAACTGCGCGCGCAGCACCGCGGCGTCCCGCCCGCCCCGGCGCCTGGCCCCGTGTTCGGCGAAGAACGGCGTGACGAACTGCAGGACCAGAGCCAGCAGCCACAGACCGTCGGCGCGCGGGCCGTCGAACAGCCCCGCCGCCGTGACGGCCAGCGCGGCGAGCGCGTTCGGCACCGCGTACCAGACGACGTCACGGCCGTGGCTGCGGGTGTAGAGCGCGCTGTGCACGAGGACGACGGCCAGGAAGCCCAGGCCGAACACCACACCGCCGTCGTCGAAGGCGCGCGGGATGGCCAGCGCGCACACCAGGAACGCGCCCATGCCGAGCAACAGCAGGATCCGCCGTGAAGGCCGGTCGGGCGGAACCTGGTTGGTGAGATACGCGTACGCGCCGTACATCCAGAACAACACCACGAAGATCAGCGCGACGCGGGCCGCCGTCGCGAACGACAGATCGGCGGCGAGCAGCACGGTGAGCTGGGTGAGGGTGAAGACGAAGACGAGGTCGAAGAAGAGCTCCAGCGTGCTGACGCGCCGCCCCGCCTCGTCACCCGCCGACTGCACGGCCCCGCCCGCCGACTGCGCGATCCCGCCCGCCGACCGCGTGGTCTCGTCCGCCGACTGCCCGGCCCCGCCCGCCGACCGCGAGGTCCCCCGTGCCGCCGAACTCTCCGCCTCGGCCACCGGCGTGTGCCCCGGACCGTCCCCTGCCCTGTTCATGTGTCCCCCCGCGACAGATGGTCTGCGCAGATCGTATGCGGCCGTCCGGCCGCGGGGCCGGGGTCCTCGCCCTCGGATCTCTCTTTGTCCTGGGAGTGGAGAAAGTCTGCTGCAATCCCCGCACTACTTCTTCCAACTCCCGGCAGCCACTGCTACGTTCCCCTCGAAAGCGCGACCGATGACGGTGGCCGGAACCTGACCGCATCAGGTGCCGGCCGAGGCGGGAGGGGTTCGTGAGACGTATGACGGCGCGACCCGCGAACGCCCACCAGGCCCGGCTGCTGCGGCTGTTGCGCGACGGCGGTCCCAACTCCCGGGCCCAGCTCGGCGATCGCGTCGACCTCTCCCGGTCGAAACTGGCCGTCGAGGTGGACCGGCTCCTCGAGACCGGCCTCGTGGTGGCCGACGGACTCGCCGCCTCGCGGGGCGGCCGCCGCTCCCACAACATCCGGCTCTCGCCGGCGCTGCGGTTCCTGGGCGTCGACATCGGCGCGACGTCGGTCGACGTGGCCGTCACCAACGCCGAGCTGGAGATCCTCGGACACCTCAACCAGCCCATGGACGTACGCGAGGGCCCGGTCGCGGTCTCCGAGCAAGTGCTGTCCATGGCCGCCAAGTTGAGGGCCTCGGGGATCGCGGAGGGGTTCGACGGGGCGGGGATCGGCGTTCCGGGTCCCGTCCGCTTCCCCGAGGGGGTCCCGGTCGCCCCGCCGATCATGCCGGGCTGGGACGGCTTCCCGGTCCGTGAGGCACTCGGCCAGGAACTCGGCTGTCCGGTCATGGTCGACAACGACGTGAACCTGATGGCCATGGGGGAACAGCACGCGGGCGTCGCACGCTCCGTGGGCGACTTCCTCTGCGTCAAGATCGGCACCGGAATCGGCTGCGGCATCGTCGTCGGCGGAGAGGTCCACCGCGGTGCGACGGGCAGCGCGGGCGACATCGGGCACATCCAGGCCGTGCCCGACGGGCGCCCGTGCGCCTGCGGCAACCGGGGCTGCCTGGAGGCACACTTCAGCGGTGCCGCGCTCGCGCGCGACGCCGTGGAGGCGGCCCAGCAGGGCCGCTCGGCCGAACTCGCCACACGGCTGGCGGCGAACGGCGCGCTGAGCGCCGTCGACGTCGCCGCGGCCGCCGCGGCGGGCGACGCCACCGCGCTCGATCTGATCCGGGAGGGCGGCAACCGCACCGGCCAGGTCATCGCGGCGCTCGTCAGCTTCTTCAATCCCTCCCTCGTGGTGATCGGCGGCGGGGTGACCGGTCTCGGCCACACCCTGCTCGCCACGATCCGCACCCAGGTCTACCGCCAGTCGCTGCCGCTCGCGACCGGCAATCTGCCCATCGTCCTCGGGGAGCTCGGCCCGGCCGCCGGAGTCATCGGCGGAGCCCGGCTGATCAGCGACCACCTGTTCTCGCCCGCGTAAGCCACCTCGTCGCGCTCGCGCCCCACCGCTTCGCGCCCGCACCAGCCGTCTCCAGGAATCGGACCCACCGGCGCCGCCACCGGCCGCCCCGTGCCCGAAACACCCCCGCCCGTACGCGCACCGCCCGGCAACCGGCCCGCACGCCTGCCCGAGGGAACCGTCATGGCACCAGAACCACCGCTGCTCACCATGTCCGGCATCACCAAGTCGTTCCCCGGAGTCCGGGCCCTCGACGGCGTCGACCTCGACGTCGAGGCCGGCGAGGTGCACTGTCTGCTCGGCCAGAACGGCGCCGGGAAGTCCACGCTCATCAAGGTCCTGTCCGGTGCCCACCAGCCCGACGGCGGCACCATCGCCTGGCGCGGCGAGCCCGTCACCCTCAAGTCGCCGATCGCCGCCATGCGCCTCGGCATCGCCACCATCTACCAGGAACTCGACCTGGTGGAGGGCCTGTCGGTCGCCGAGAACGTCCACCTGGGACACGAACCCACCACCGCCGGGTTCGTCGTCAGGGGCAGGGCCGCCAGGACGGCGACCGCCCTGCTGCTCCGGCGGCTCGGCCACCCGGAGATCGACCCGGCCCGGCTCGTCGGTGAACTCTCCTCCGCCCAGCGGCAGATCGTCTCCATGGCGCGGGCGCTGTCCCACGACGTGCGGCTCATCGTCATGGACGAGCCGTCCGCCGCGCTCGACCCCGACGAGGTCGGCAACCTCTTCCGCATCGTCGCCCAACTGACCTCGGACGGCGTCGCCGTCGTCTACATCTCGCACCGCCTGGAGGAGATCCGCCGCATCGGCGACCGGGTCACGGTCCTGAAGGACGGACGCGCGGTCGCGGGCGGCCTGCCCGCCGGATCGACCCCGACGCGCGACGTGGTCTCCCTCATGACGGGGCGCACCGTCGAGTACGTCTTCCCCGACCGGCCCCGCGCCAGGCCCCCGGGCGAGCCGGTGCTCTCGGTCCAAGGACTGTCCCGTCAGGGGGAGTTCGCCCCGCTCGATCTCGACGTGCGACCGGGCGAGATCGTCGGACTGGCCGGACTGGTCGGCTCCGGCCGCTCCGAGATCCTGGAGACGATCTACGGAGCGCGCAGGCCGACCACCGGCCGGATCAGCGTCGACGGGAAGCCCCTGCGCACCGGCAGCGTCCGTGCCGCGGTGCGCGCCGGCCTCGGACTGGCGCCCGAGGAACGCAAGGCACAGGCCCTGCTGATGCTGGAGTCGGTCACCCGCAATGTCTCCGTCTCCTCCATGTCCCGCTACGCGCACGGGGGCTGGATCGACCGGCGGGCCGAACGCGGGGCGGCGCGGGCCGCCACCCGCGAGCTCTCCCTGCGCCCCGACGATCCCGCCCTCCCGGTCAGGACCCTGTCCGGCGGCAACCAGCAGAAGGCGGTACTGGCGCGCTGGCTGCTGCGCGGCTGCCGCGTCCTGCTCCTCGACGAGCCCACCCGCGGTGTCGACGTCGGGGCGCGCGCCGAGCTGTACGCGGTGATCCGCAGGCTCGCCGACGAGGGTCTCGCCGTCCTCCTGGTCTCCAGTGAGGTCCCCGAGGTGCTCGGACTCGCCGACCGCGTCCTGGTGCTGCGCGAGGGCCGGGTCGTGCACACGGCGCCCGCCCGGGACCTCGACGAACACCGCGTACTCGATCTCGTGCTGGAAGGAGGCCCCGTGGCCAGTGAAGGGAGTCCGGCGTCATGACGCAGTTCGTGTCCCCGCCCCGGGACGGCACCGGCAAGGCGCCCGCCACGGGTGAACTCTCCCCGTGGCGCACCGTGGTGGCCCGTGCCGACGTCCGCACGCTCTCGCTCCTCGGCGTGCTCGCCGTCCTCGTCGTCATCGGCGGCGTCACCCGGCCCGACGAGTTCCTCGACACCCGCAACCTCCAACTCGTCCTCACCCAGGCCTCGGTGATCGGCGTCGTCACCGTCGGCATGACCTTCGTCATCACCTCCGGGGGCATCGATCTGTCGGTCGGCGCGATCGTCGCCCTCTCCTCGGTCTGGGCGACGACGGTCGCCACCCAGGAGTACGGCTTCACGGGCATCCTCGTCACCGCGGTCCTCGTCGGTCTCGGCTGCGGCCTGGTCAACGGGCTGCTCGTCGCGTACGGGGGGATGGTCCCCTTCATCGCGACGCTCGCCATGCTCGCCTCGGCCCGCGGACTGGCCCTCCAGATCACCGACGGCCGGACCCAGATCGTCACCGTGGACGGAATCCTGAAGCTCGGCGAACGCGACTCCTACGTCCTCGGCGTCCCGCCGCTCGTCCTGGTCTTCACCGTCGTCACCGTCATCGGCTGGCTGGTGCTGAACCGCACCACCTTCGGCCGGCGCACGGTCGCCGTCGGAGGCAACGCGGAGGCGGCCCGGCTCGCCGGCATCGACGTACGACGTCAGCGGCTGTACCTCTATCTGCTCTCCGGACTGTGCTGCGGCATCGCCGCGTTCCTGCTGGTCATCCTGTCCGGCTCCGGACAGAACACCAACGGCAACCTCTACGAGCTCGACGCCATCGCGGCGGCGATCATCGGCGGCACCCTGCTCAGCGGGGGCCGCGGCACCATCACCGGTTCGGTGCTCGGCGTGCTGATCTTCACGACGATCACCGACATCTTCGCGCTGAACAACCTCCAGAGCGACGTCCAGCAGATCGCCAAGGGCGCGATCATCGTCGCCGCGGTCCTGGTCCAGCGGCGCACAGCAAGCACGACCTGACACGGGAAGGGTCCACCGCCATGCCAGTACCAACGAGCCCGACCAGCCGCAGAGGACTGCTCCTCGGGACCGCCGCCGTCTCGGCCGGCGCCCTCCTCACCGGCTGCACCAGCAACGACACCAAGGACGCGAACCCCGCCGCGAACTCCGGCCCGGCCGCCGACGACAAGCCCGGCAAGCACGTCACCATCGGCTTCGCCGGCCCCCAGGCCGACCACGGCTGGCTCAACGCCATCAACGACAACGCCAAGAGCCGTGCCGGGAAGTACAAGGACGTGACCCTGGAGATCACCGAGGGCTCGAACGACACGGCGGCACAGATCGGCCAGATCGAGACCCTGATCAACAAGAAGGTCGACGTCCTGGTCGTGCTGCCCGCCGACGGCAAGGCGCTGACCCAGGTCGGCCTCAAGGCGATGCGCGCGGGCATCCCGGTCGTCAACCTCGACCGCATCTTCAACTCGCCCCAGGCGTACCGCTGCTGGATCGGCGGCGACAACTACGGCATGGGCCTCAGCGCCGGTCACTACATCGGCGAGAAACTCAAGGACAAGAAGAACGCCAAGGTCATCGAGCTCGCGGGACTCGACAACCTGGAACTCACCAAGCAGCGCACCCAGGGCTTCGACGCCGCTCTGAAGAACTACCCGAACATCACGAAGGTCGCCCGCCAGGCGGCCGAGTTCACCGTCGAGTCCGGCCAGGCCAAGATGTCCCAGCTCCTCCAGGCCCAGCCGGAGTTCGACGCGCTGTGGAACCACGACGACGACCAGGGCGTGGGGGCGCTGCGGGCCATCAAGCAGGCCGGCCGCGACGGCTTCCTCATGGTCGGCGGAGCCGGAGCGCTCTCCGCCTTCCAGGCCATCGACGCCGACAACAGCGTCCTGAAGGCCACCGTCCTGTACCCGCCGACCATGGCCGCCTCCGCGATCGACCTCGCCCGGACCCTCGGCCAGGGCAAGGGGATCAGCGGGCTCGCCGAGTTCGAGATCCCCGCCTCGCTCACGCTCTACTCGGCCGTCGTCGACAAGGACAACGTCCAGCAGTACATGGCCACCGGCTTCCGGTGATGCGAACCACCGCCGAAGGGGCCCGGTCCGGCGGGACCGGGCCCCACCCCCACCGCGCCACGACGACGAGGAGGACCCCCGCATGGGACAGCCGGACCAGGGCGACGAGACCGCGAAACCGCCCCTGGGCGTGGGCATGGTCGGTTACGCGTTCATGGGCGCCGCCCACTCACAGGGCTGGCGCACCGTGGGCCGCGTCTTCGACCTGCCGCGCAGCCCGGTCCTCGCCGCCGTCTGCGGCCGCGACGAACAGGCCGTACGCGCGATGGCCGGCCGGCACGGCTGGGCGGCCGCCGAGACCGACTGGCGCGCGCTGATCACCCGGGACGACGTCGACGTCGTCGACATCTGCACCCCCGGTGACAGCCACGCCGAGATCGCCGTCGCCGCGCTGGCCGCCGGCAAGCACGTGCTGTGCGAGAAGCCGCTCGCCAACACCGTCAAGGAGGCGGAGACGATGGCGGCGGCCGCGGCCGAGGCGGCCGGACGCGGTCAGATGTCCATGGTGGGCTTCAACTACCGCCGCCTCCCCGCCACCGCGCTCGCCCGCTCGATGGTGGCCGAGGGTCGCCTCGGAACCCTGCGGCACGTCCGGGTGACGTACCTCCAGGACTGGCTCACCGACCCCGAGTTCCCGCTCACCTGGCGGCTCCGCAAGGAGAAGGCGGGTTCGGGCGCCCTCGGCGACCTCGGGGCCCACATCGTCGACCTCGCGCAGTACCTGGCGGGGGAGCCGCTCGGCGGGGTCTCCGCGCTCACCGAGACCTTCGTACGCCGACGGCCCCTGCCCGCGCGGACGTCCCGCGGCCTGTCGGCCACCGGGCCCGCACGAGGCTCCCGTTCGGACGCCGTCACCGTCGACGACGCCGCCCTGTTCACCGCCCGCTTCGCCTCCGGCGCCCTCGCCTCCTTCGAGGCCTCCCGCTTCGCCGCCGGACGCAAAAACTCCCTGCGCATCGAACTCAACGGCGAGCGCGGCTCGTTGGCCTTCGACCTGGAACGGCTCAACGAACTCGCCTACCACGACCACACCGAACCCGCCGCCCACGCGGGCTTCCGGCGCATCCTCGTCACGGAGCCCGACCATCCCTACCTCGACGCCTGGTGGCCGCCGGGACACGGCCTCGGCTACGAGCACACCTTCACGCACCAGGCCCGCGACTTCGTGCGAGCCATCGCGGACGGGCGGCCCCCCACGCCGTCCTTCGCGGACGGACTCCAGGTCCAGCGCGTCCTCGCCGCCGTCGAGGAGAGCGCCGGGAAGAACTCCACGTACACCCCCGTAGCGGTCTGAGGAGGCCCCGAAATGCCGCGCGACTTCACGCTCTTCACCGGCCAGTGGGCCGACCTGCCCCTCGAGGAGGTCTGCCGACTGGCCCGTGACTTCGGCTACGACGGACTCGAACTCGCTTGCTGGGGAGACCACTTCGAGGTCGACAAGGCGCTCGGGGACCCCTCCTACGTGGAGTCCCGGCGCGCGCTCCTCGACAAGTACGGCCTCAAGTGCCTGGCGATCTCGAACCATCTGGTCGGCCAGGCCGTCTGCGACGCCATCATCGACGAACGCCATCTGGCGATCCTGCCCGCCCGCGTCTGGGGCGACGGCGAACCCGAAGGCGTCCGACGGCGGGCCGCCGCCGAGATCGCCGACACCGCCCGCGCGGCTGCCGCCCTCGGTGTCGACACCGTCATCGGATTCACCGGCTCGGCGATCTGGCACCTCGTCGCCATGTTCCCGCCCGTCCCCGAGGCGATGATCGAGCGCGGCTACGAGGACTTCGCCACCCGCTGGAACCCCGTCCTGGACGTCTTCGACGCCGAGGGCGTCCGCTTCGCGCACGAGGTCCATCCGAGCGAGATCGCCTACGACTACTGGACCACGCACAAGGCCCTGGAGGCGATCGGCCACCGGCCCGCCTTCGGCCTCAACTTCGACCCCTCCCACTTCGTCTGGCAGGACATCGACCCCGTCGGATTCCTCTACGACTTCCGCGACCGCATCTACCACGTCGACTGCAAGGAGGCCCGCACCCGCCTCGACGGCCGCAACGGCCGGCTCGGCTCCCACCTGCCCTGGGGAGACCCGCGCCGCGGCTGGGACTTCGTCTCCGCGGGCCACGGCGACGTTCCCTGGGAGGACGTCTTCCGCATGCTGCGCTCCATCGGCTACACCGGGCCCGTCTCGGTCGAGTGGGAGGACGCCGGCATGGACCGGCTCCACGGCGCGCCCGAGGCCCTGGCCCGGCTCAGGACGTACGACTTCGAGCCCCCGTCCGCGTCCTTCGACGCGGCGTTCGGCGGCAACGGCTAGCCGGGCAAGGGGGCGCGGGGACGCGGGGGACACGGGGGACGCGGGGGACGCGGGGGACGCGGGGGATGCGGGGGAACGGGGAAGGGGCCGGGTACGGGGGTCCCGGCCCCTTGCGCGGAAGCGGCCCTCCTCGCCACACGGCGAAGGGGGCCGCTTCCCCGCGGGGCCCGCGGAAGCTCAGCCCACCGGCTGCGGCTGGGGCACCGAGGCGTCCGCGCCGCTGCGCCCCGGCTGCCGCAGCAGCAGCGCGACCGCGGCCGCCACCATGGAGATGCCGCCGGCCAGCGCGTACGCGCCGTCGTAGCCCCAGGCGGCGACCACCATCGAGCCGAGCCCGCCACCGAACAGACCGCTGATCAGCTTTCCGCTGTACACCAGCCCGTAGTTGGTGGCGTTGTAGTTCTCGCCGAAGTAGTCCGGGGTCAGGGCCGCGAACATCGGGTAGAACGCCCCACCGCCGAATCCGGAGAGGAAGGCGAAGAACAGGAACAGCGCCTCGCTGTGGATGTCACCGGCCCAGATCACGCCGAACTGCGCGAGTCCGAGGACCACGATCACGAAGACCAGGGTCCGCTTGCGCCCCCAGGTGTCGGAGAGCCAGCCCACCACACCCCGGCCCACACCGTTGATGACCGCCATCACCCCCATCGACGAGGCCGCCACCAGCGGGCCGAAGCCCACCTCCTTGGCGAAGTCGACCTGGAACGAGATCCCGAAGATCGACACACCGGCGGTCATCACCAGCGCGATCCACATCAGCGGGAGCATGCCGGTCCTGATGGCCTCCTTGGGGGTGTACTGCTTCACTGCGGGAGGGTTCTTCGAGAGGCTCGCGGCCCCCTTCCCGGCACCGCCGTGGGCCGGCGGGTCGACGTCCGCGGGCCACCAGTTCTTCGGCGGGTCCTTGAAGAAGAACGCGGCGGTCAGCACCACGATCATCACGTAGGCGCCGATCAGGTCCAGCACACGGTGGTAATTGGCCGTGTCGAAGGCGTAGTTGAAGATGAAGATGAACGGCAGGGAGCCATAGGCGAATCCGCCGTTGACGAATCCCGTCCGCGCGCCACGACGCTCCGGGTACCACTTGCCGACCATGTTGATGCAGGTCGCGTACACCAGACCGGACCCGAGACCGCCGATGACACCGAAGCCCAGAATCGCCAGCAGGACATCGTCCAGATGCGACAGGGCGAGGAACCCGGCGGCGCACATGACCGAGCCCACGTACATGGCCTGACGAGCCGTCAGGATGCCTCTCTCCCGCAGCCAGCCGGCCGGGAAGGCGATACCGGCCTGGAAGAACACCCAGACGCTCAGGATCCAGAAGGTGTTGCTCTGCGTCCAGCCATGGGCGTGGGACAGGGTGTCCTCGGCCGAGCCGTACGCGTACTCGAAGACACTGATGGCCATCATGGCGACCCAGGGGAGGTAGACCATGAGGGCGCGCGAGTGACCGAGGATGTCCCGGTCGGTCTCGCCGACCCGGTAGACACGGCCCCGGGCGTCCGTGAGTTCCCGGTACGCGCGCCCCTGGGCGCCGGGCTCGTCCGGCGAGTCCTTCGCCGCCACGGGTTCCGCCGTCATGACGCCATCTCCTCGCCGAGCGGGTGCGGATTGGGGACGATGCCCCGGGCCGCCGGCCGGCCCGGTGCCTTGAGGAACAGCGCCAGCACGGCGGACGCCAGACCGATGGACCCGGCGAGCACGAAGGCACCGTGGTAGTCCCACGCGCCGACGACGACCGCGCCCATGCCGGAGCCCACGAGGCCCGAGATCAGCTTCGAGCTGTAGACCATCCCGTAGTTGGAGGCGTTGTTGTTCTCGCCGAAGTAGTCCGCCGTCATGGCCGCGAACAGCGGGAAGATCGCGCCGCCGCCGAAGCCGGAGACCATGGAGCAGAACAGGAAGAACGGCATGCTGCCCATCTGGCCCGAGACCAGCACACCGAACTGGGCCGAACCCAGCACCAGACACACGATGATCAGCGTGTGACGCCGACCGGCGCGGTCGGATATCCAGCCGATGACCCCGCGTCCGGTACCGTTGACGATGGCCTTCAGTGACATCGCCGTGGCCACGACCCCACCCGCGAAGCCCATGTCCTTGCCGAACGGGACCTGGAACGCGATGCCGAAGATGTTGATCCCGGCCGTGCACAGCAGACAGAACCACATCATCCACAGAACAGGGGTACGCGCGGCCTCCCTCGGGGTGTACTGCTTCACGGCCGGCGGGTTCTTCTCCAGCGCCCGCCGGATCTTCGGGTCGTCCGGCACCTTCAGCGGGTCGACGTCCGGCGGCCACCAGCCCTTCGGCGGGTCCTTGAAGAACCAGCCGGCCACCGCGACCAGGGCGCAGCAGACCAGGCCGACGCCCACCAGGACGCCTCGGTAGTTGCCCAGGTCCATGTACGAGGTGAACAGGAAGACGAAGGGAACGGACCCGTAGGCGAAACCGCCGTTGACGAAGCCCGTCTTGCCGCCCTTGCGCTCCGGATACCACTTGCCGACCATGTTCACGCAGGTCGCGTAGACGAGACCCGCTCCGATGCCGCTGCACATGCCGAAGCCGAGATAGGCGACCGCCACATGCGGCGCGAACGCCAGGGACACATAGCCGAGCAGGGTGCCGAGCGCGCCCAGCAGCATCGCCGTACGGGCGGGAAGCCTGCCGCTCTCGCGCAGTTGCCCGGCCGGGAAGGCCACGGCCGCCTGGAAGAAGATCCAGACGCCCATCAGCCAGAAGATGTGTCCGCTGCTCCACAGATGAGCCTCGTGAAGGGTGTCCTCCGCCGAGGTGAACGCGTACTCGGCGGAGCTGATGCCCAGCATCCCCGCCCAGGGCAGGAAGACCATCCAGGCGCGTTTTCGGCCCATGATGTCGATGTCGGTCTCGCCGACGCGGTACACGCGTCCGTTCCGGTCCTTCACCTCTCGGGGTGGAACCGATGTCGAGTAGCCGGTGGTTGTCATGTCGATCGAGATCCCCTTGCGTCGAAAGATCTGGTCAGCGCCCCCTGCCACATGCCTTTCGTGCGCTCACGGGTCCCGGGGGCGGCCGACGCGCACCGTCGGCCGGCCCCCCGCGTCCTCATGTCATGAACGACCCCCCAACAGGCCCGCCGCACGCGCCCAGCGGTACTTCGCGCCGAGGACGGCCACCGGCATCTCGGTGGTGTACGGGTAGGCCACGACCCCCCGCTCGAACAGGTACCGGCACGCCTCCTCGACCTCGACGTCACCCGCGAGCGACGCCACCACGGGCTTCTCGATGCCGCGTTCGCGGAATTCGGCCACCACGCGCGCGGTGAGCTCGGCGAACACGAGAGGAGGGGTGACGACGGTGTGCCAGTAGCCGAGGACGAGCGCGTGGACGCGCGGGTCCTCCAGACCGAGCCGGATCGTCGCCTCGTACGTCGACGGCGGCTCGCCGCCCGTGATGTCCACCGGGTTGCCCGCGGCCCCGAAGGGCGGGATGAACTCCCGGAAGGAGGCGTCGAGGTCCGGCGGGATCTCCATCAGGGACAGCCCGTTGTCGGTGATCGCGTCGGACAGCAGCACACCGCTGCCGCCCGCGCCGGTGATGATCACGACGTTGTCGCCCCGGGGAGCGGGCAGCACCGGCAGGGCGCGCGCGTACTCCAGCATGTCGATCAGCCCGGGAGCCCTGATGACCCCGGCCTGCCTGAGGATGTCGTCGTACACGGCGTCGTCGCCCGCCAGGGCTCCGGTGTGCGAGCCCGCGGCCCGCGCGCCGGCGGCGGTCCGCCCCGCCTTCAGGACGACGACGGGCTTCTTCGGGACGGTGGCCCGGGCCGCCTCCACGAAGGCGCGGCCGTCCTTGAGGTCCTCCAGGTGCATCGCCACGCACCGGGTGTGCGGGTCCTCGCCGAACCAGGTGAGCAGGTCGTCCTCGTCCAGGTCCGCCTTGTTGCCGAGCCCGACGATCGCCGAGACGCCCGTGTTCGTGGTCCGGGCGAACCCCAGCACGGCCATGCCGATTCCACCGGACTGCGAGGAGAGCGCGACACCGCCCTTCACGTCGTAGGGCGTGCAGAACGTGGCGCACACGTCCTGCCAGGTCGAGTAGTAGCCGTAGATGTTCGGACCGAGCAGCCGGATGCCGTACCGCTCGCCGATGGCCGTGATCTCGTCCTGGAGCGCCTGTTCGCCGGTCTCCGCGAAACCGGAGGGGATCAGGACCGCGTTGGGGATGTTCTTGCGTCCGGCCTCCTCCAGGACGCGTGGCACCGCCCGGGCGGGGACGGCGAAGACCGCGACGTCCACCTCGCCGGGGATGTCCGTGACACTCGCGTAGGCCTTGCGGCCCTGGATGTCGTCGGCCCTGGGGTTCACCGGGTGGATCTCGCCCGCGAAGCCTCCGTCGACGAGGTTGCGCAGCACGGCGTGGCCGATCTTGCCCGGGACGTCGGAGGCGCCGATCACGGCGATCGACCTCGGCCGCATCAGCCGGTCCATGGAGGCGAGGATCTCCTCACGGGTGTACCGGCGCCGCGCGGCCGGGGTGCTCGCGCCGAGGATCACGCGGATGTCCGCCGCGATCGCGCCGCGCGGGGTCGCGATCACCGGGTTGAGGTCCACCTCGGCGATCTCGGGGAAGTCCGTGACGAGTTCGGAGACCCGGCGGATCTGCTCGGCGAGGGCCGCCCGGTCCACCGCCGGACCGCCCCGCACCCCGCGCAGGATCTGTGCCGCGCGGATCGAGTCGAGCATCGACAGTGCCTCGTCGGCGTCCACGGGAGCGAGCCTGAAGGTGACGTCCTTGAGCACCTCGACGAGCACACCGCCGAGTCCGAAGGCGACGACCTTGCCGAAGGTCGGGTCGGTCACCGCGCCGACGATGACCTCCTGCCCGGGCGGGATCAGCTCCTGCACCTGGACACCGTCGATACGCGCGCGGGCGTCGTACGCACGGGCGTTGTCGACGATCGTGCGGAAAGCGGCCCGTACGTCCGCTTCGCCCTCGACACCGACCAGCACCCCGCCCGCGTCGGTCTTGTGCAGGATGTCGGGGGAGACGATCTTCATCACGACGGGGCCGCCGAACCGTTCCGCGTGGGTCACCGCCTCGTCCTCGTCGCGGGCGGTCTCCTCGCCGGGCACGGCGATCCCGTAGGCGTCGGCGATCCGCTTGCCCTCGGGTGCCGTCAGCGCGGTGCGTCCCTCGCGCCGTACGCCGTCGAGGAGCGCCCGCACCCGTGCCACCCGGTCCTGAGCGGTCACCTCAGATCACCCCGCCCGTTCGGAGAAGCCGCAATTCCTCGTCGCCGAGGCCGAGTTCGCCGATGTAGATCTCCTCGTTGTGCTCACCGAGCAGCGGGGAGGCGGTGATGTCGACGGGGGAGTCGGAGAGTTTGAGCGGGCTGCCGACGGTGACGTACGAGCCGCGCTCGGGGTGCGCGACCTCGACGACCATGTCGTTCGCGGCGAGCGAGGCGTCCTCGATGATCTCCTTGGTGGACAGGATCGGTCCGCACGGGATGCTCTCGGCGTTGAGCTGCTCCAGCACCTGCCATTTGGGCAATGTCGTGGTCCATTCCTCGATGAGCTGGAACATCTTGGCGAGCCTGGGCAGCCGGGCCCGCGGGGTGGCCCAGCCGGGGTCGTCGGCCAGTTCGGGGCGGCCGATCAGCCGGGTGATCGGTTTCCAGCCGGTGGGCTGGACGATCACGTAGACGTAGTCGTTGGGGCCGCCGGGCGCGCACTTGACGGCCCAGCCGGGCTGGCCGCCGCCGGAGGCGTTGCCCGAGCGGGGGACCTCGTCGCCGAAGTCGTCGTTGGGGTACTCGGCGAGCGGCCCGTGGGCCAGGCGCTGCTGGTCGCGCAGCTTGACCCGGCAGAGGTTGAGGACGGCGTGCTGCATGGCCACGTTGACGCGCTGGCCGCGTCCGGTGCGGGTGCGCTGGAGCAGCGCGGCGAGGACGGCGGCGACGGCGTGGACGCCCGTGCCCGAGTCGCCGATCTGGGCGCCGGTGGCCATCGGCGGCCCGTCCTCGAACCCGGTGGTGGCCATGGAGCCGCCCATGGCCTGCGCGACCACCTCGTACGCCTTGAAGTCGGTGTAAGGGCCGTCCCCGAAGCCCTTGATGGAGGCGTACACGATCCGCGGGTTGATCTCGCGGATACGGTCCCAGGTGAAGCCCATGCGGTCGATCGCGCCGGGGCCGAAGTTCTCCACCAGGACGTCGGAGCGGCGGATCAGCTCGGTCAGGAGCTGTTTGCCGCGCTCGGTCTTGGTGTTGAGGGTGATGCTGCGCTTGTTGCTGTTGAGCATGGTGAAGTAGAGCGAGTCGGCGTCCGGGATGTCCCGCAGTTGGGTGCGGGTGATGTCACCGCTCGGCGCCTCGAGTTTGACCACGTCGGCGCCGAGCCATGCCATCAACTGGGTCGCCGAGGGGCCGGACTGAACGTGCGTCATGTCCAGGACCCGGATGCCTTCGAGAGCCTTGGTCGTCACAGGTCACCTCACTTGTCTGTCGCCGTGAGCCGCCCCCGTCGCTGCGGCGGGCGGGGCCAAGTTCGTACATTGCATACAGTCGACGAATACTGTATGAAGATGGTTATCCCGCATCCGATGGGTGATGTCCAGGGGTCGCGCACCACTTTCAGAGCAGGAGCCGAATCGTGGACCTGTACGAACATCAAGCGCGTCAACTCTTCGCGGAACACGGGCTTTTGGTGCCTCCAGCCGAGGTCACCGACTCGCCCGGCGGGGCGCGCGACATCGCCCGCCGGCTCGGCGGCCGGGCCGTCGTCAAGGCCCAGGTGAAAACGGGCGGGCGCGGCAAGGCGGGCGGAGTGCGGCTCGCCGAGGACCCGGACGCCGCCGAACGCACGGCGCGCGAGATCCTCTCCATGACCATCAAGGGCCACCCGGTCCGCACGGTCATGCTCGCCCGACCCGTGGACATCGAGGCCGAGTTCTACGTCTCGTACGTCCTCGACCGTGCCGCCGGCCGCTTCCTCGCGATCGCCTCCGCCGAGGGCGGCACCGAGATCGAGGAGGTGGCGGCGACCAGGCCGGAGGCGGTGACGCGCGTACCCGTGGACCCCGCGGAGGGCGTCACCCCGGAGAAGGCCGCCGAGATCGTCCGGGCGGCCGGACTGCCACCGCGCACCGCCGACGTCCTCGTCCGGCTCTGGCAGGTCCTCGTCAGCGAGGACGCCCTCCTCGTCGAGGTGAACCCCCTCGTCCGCACCGCCCAGGGGCAACTCGTGGCCCTGGACGGCAAGGTCACGCTCGACGGCAACGCCCGCTACCGCCAGGCGCGTTGGGACGGGCAGGAGGCCTCGCACGAGGACCCGCTGGAGGCCGCGGCCGCCGCCAAGGGCCTCAACTACGTGAAACTGGACGGCGAGGTGGGTGTCATCGGCAACGGCGCTGGCCTCGTCATGGCGACGCTCGACGTGGTCGCCGCAAGCGGCGCCCGCCCCGCCAACTTCCTCGACATCGGCGGCGGGGCCTCCGCGCGGATCATGTCCGACGGACTGTCCGTCGTCCTGTCCGACCCCGGCGTCAGGTCCGTCCTCGTCAACGTCTTCGGCGGAATCACCGCCTGCGACGCCGTCGCCGACGGCATCGTGCGGGCCCTGGACGCCGTACGGCCGACCAAACCGATCGTGGTCCGGCTCGACGGCAACAACGCGGCCCGGGGCCGCGCCGTCCTCGGCGACCGGGCACACCCCCTGGTGCACCAGGCCGCGACCATGGACGCCGCCGCCCGCCTGGCCGCCCGACTGGCCCACACAAGCTGAAGGAGCGGGACATGGCCGTCTTTCTCACCCAGGAGTCCAAGGTCCTCGTCCAGGGCATGACCGGCGCCGAGGGCATGCGGCACACCCGGCGCATGCTCGCCGCCGGCACCGACGTCGTCGGCGGCGTCAATCCGCGCAAGGCCGGTCTGACCGTGGAGTTCGACCTCCCCGGTCCCGAGGGCGGGAGCGCGGCCCCGAGGACCGTCCCCGTCTTCGGGTCGGTGCGCGAGGGGATCGAGGCGACGGGAGCCGACGTGAGCGTCGTGTTCGTGCCGCCCGCCTTCGCCCGCGCGGCCGTGCTGGAGGCCGCCGACGCCGGGATCGCGCTCGCCGTCGTCATCACCGAGGGCATCCCCGTCCACGACTCCGTCGCCTTCTGCGTGCATGCCGCCGCCCGCGGGACCCGCGTCATCGGCCCCAACTGCCCCGGCCTCATCTCCCCCGGACAGGCGAACGCGGGCATCGTCCCCGCCGACATCACCGGCCCGGGGAGCATCGGTCTGGTCTCCAAGTCCGGCACCCTCACCTACCAACTCATGCACGAGCTCAGGGACATCGGCTTCTCGACCTGCGTGGGCATCGGCGGCGACCCCGTCGTCGGCACCTCGCACATCGACTGTCTGGCGGCCTTCGAGAAGGACCCCGACACCGAGCTGATCGTTCTCATCGGGGAGATCGGCGGCGACGCCGAGGAACGGGCGGCCGCGTACATACGCGATCACGTCACCAAGCCCGTCGTCGGCTACATCGCCGGATTCACCGCCCCCGAGGGCCGGACCATGGGCCACGCCGGCGCCATCGTCTCCGGCTCCTCGGGCACCGCCGAGGCCAAGAGGAAGGCCCTGGAGACGGCCGGGGTCCAGGTCGGCGGAACCCCGACCGAGACGGCCCGGCTGGTCCTCGCCCGGCTGGCGGAGCGAGCGACTCCGAGTGATGTCACCCATAGTTGATCCGAGGTGACTGCCGGAAGCCGCCCACGCTCACCGCCTTCCCTTTCCTTGTTCCCTTACGTACGCGACGACTGTTCGCGAGGGCCCGTACGACCTGCCGTCCGGCAGGGCCGGGCCCCCCGCCCCCGACTGTGCACCGAGAGCGGAGACACGCGTGACCACCCCCGACCCCACCCCGCCGCCCCGTCGCGGCCCCGACGCCCCCGCCCCCCTCGTCCTCAAGTCCGGCACGTCCTGGACCGACGCCTGGCGGCGGTCCCTCGCCGTCGCCCCCGAGGCGTTCCGCGACGACCGGGTGCTCAACCTCTGGAACTCCGGCTGGCAGGCCGACGGCCGGGCCCTGCCCGCCACCAGCCCCGTCGACGGCGGACCCGTCGCGGGACCCCCACGCCTCGACGGCGCCACCGCCCGGGCGGCCGTCCGTGCCTCGCTCGACCAGCACCGCGCCTGGCGGCACGTGCCCCTCACCGAACGCCGGGCCCGTGTGGCGGCCGCCCTCGACGCCCTCACCGAACACCGTGAACTGCTCGCGCTCCTGCTCGTCTGGGAGATCGGCAAGCCCTGGCGACTCGCCCAGGCCGACGTGGACCGCGCGATCGACGGAGTGCGCTGGTACGTCGACGGCATCGAACCCATGCTGGAGGGCAGGACCCCGCTCGACGGACCCGTCTCCAACATCGCGAGCTGGAACTACCCGATGAGCGTCCTCGTCCACGCGATGCTGGTGCAGGCGCTGGCGGGCAACGCGGTCATCGCCAAGACCCCGACCGACGGCGGGGTCGCGTGTCTCACCCTGGCCTGCGCGCTCGCCGTACGCGAAGGCATCCCCCTCACCCTGGTCAGCGGCAGCGGGAGCGAGCTGTCGGAGGCGCTCGTGCGCGCGCCCGAGATCGGCTGTGTCTCCTTCGTCGGCGGCCGGGACGCCGGCGCCGCGGTGGCCACCGCCGTTGCCGACCTCGGCAAGCGCCACGTCCTCGAACAGGAGGGGCTCAACACCTGGGGCGTCTGGAACCACAGCGACTGGGACGCACTCACGGCGGTCGTTCCCAAGCTCTTCGACTACGGCAAGCAGCGCTGTACCGCCTACCCGCGCTTCGTCGTCCAGCGCGAGCTCTTCGACGACTTCCTCGCCGCGTACCTGCCGGCCGTCCGCACCCTGCGCACCGGTCACCCACTGGCCGTCGAGCGGCCCGGCGACCCGTATCCCTCGCTGGACTTCGGCCCGGTCATCAACGCGGCCAAGGCCAAGGAGCTGAACGACCAGGTCGCCGAGGCCATCGACCGGGGCGCGGTCCCGCTGTACCGCGGCAAGCCGTCCGACGCCCGCTTCCTGCCCGGCCAGGACACCGCGGCGTACGTCCGGCCCGTGACGCTCCTCAATCCGCCCCCCTCCTCACCGCTGCACCACGCGGAACCCTTCGGCCCGGTCGACACGATCGTCCTGGTCGACACCGAGGCCGAACTGCTCGCCGCGATGAACGCCTCGAACGGGGCGCTGGTCGCCACCCTGTCCACGGACGACGAGGCGACGTACGCCCGGCTGGCCCCCCAGATCCGCGCCTTCAAGGTCGGCCACGGCAGGCCCCGCTCCCGCGGCGACCGCGACGAACTCTTCGGCGGCTTCGGCGCGTCGTGGCGCGGCGCGTTCGTGGGCGGGGAACTCCTGGTGCGAGCGGTGACCCGGGGCCCTGCGGGGGAGCGGTTGCCGGGGAACTTCCCGGAGTACCACTTGATGCCGTGAGCGCGGCGGGGGCGGTGACGCGGCGCCCCGTGGGCGGCCCGGCGCTCCGGGGCCGGTCGCCGAGGCGGTGTCCCACCGGCCGGTCCGGCTGCCCGACACCGCACCGTGCCGCCATGCATGCGGTGCCACGCAAGGTCATGCCGTTCCGGTCGGTCAGCCGATGCCCTGCCGGTCCGGGCGCAGCGCGAAGGCGCGGTCCGAGGGCTCGGGTACCGAACGCTCGACGGCCTCGACGAGCAGGGCGCGATGGCGGAGCAGGGGCTCCCGGCGGTCCTCGGGGGCGATCGCGGCGAGATCGTCCAGGCCGGCGACGAGGCGCCGGGTGACCTGCGGAGTGCCCACCGCGCAGCCCCGGATCTCCGCGAACCCGAGATCGACCAGCTCCGTCCAGCCCGGCACGGGCTGCACCAGCCGTACGTTCCCGCGCCGGTCCCGGTGGAGAGCGGTGTCGAGGGGCCGGCCGGCGACGGCTGCCAGGAACTGCACGATGCGGTCGATCGCCTGCACGGCCGTGGTCGGGTCGTTCACCGCGGCCGACAGCGCCCGCAGCCCGATGTCGGCGAGCTGGCGCAGTCCGAACGCGAAGTCCTGGTGGAAGGTGCGGTCCACCCCGACGGACACGGTGTAGCTCAGCGACCGCCCGGCCGGGGCGGGACCTCCGTGGACGGCGAACAGCGGAGTGCCCGGTACGACGAAGTCCCCGATCCGCGGGAGCAGCCGCAGCACGACGTCCTCCTTCCCGGCCGCCCGCACCAGCCGGGCGATGTTCACGTCCCGCAGAACGCCGGCCCGCCCGTGGTGGACGACCCGGGCGGTCTCGGGCCCGAGCGTGTCCTCCTCGCCGGTCGAGCGGGCCACGGGCATGCGCGCGACCACCTTGAACGCCTCGCGCGTGATGCGGTCGATGACATGGCTGATGCGCATGAGCCGCAGGGTCTGGTTCACGTACAGCACGAAGAGCAGCAGGCTCAGCCCCAGCATGGTGAGCGTCAGCACCGACTGCACCAGGGGGATCGAGGTCACGTACATCGCCTCGGCCTGCCCCTCGTACGAGGTCAGCACGAGGAGCGACAGCAGGAACGTGGCGAGGAACACCGCGAAGGTGGCCTTGGTGATCCGGCTCCGTACGAAGATCCGCACCACGCGCGGACTGAACTGCCCGCTCGCCATCTGCACGGCGACCAGCGAGATGCTGAAGACCACGCCGATGAAGGTCATCATCGCCGAGCTGACCACGGTCACCACGGCCTTCGCGTCGTCGGCCAGACGCAGCAGATCGTCGAGGGTGCCGTAGTCGCGCGCGTCGTGCAGCGCGTCGACGATCGCGGTGTCGGCCGCGGACGCCGCCGCCCACACCACGAAGACCAGCACCATGGCCGCGATGGGCGCGAACCAGAACGTGTCCCGCAGATGCTCCCGCCACGGCGACAGCGCTCTCGGCCGCCGCCCTTCCCGCAGACCGCCGGTAGTCATCCAGTCACCCATGGTGCGACTGTAGGCGCACCCCCACCTCGCTCCGCGGACCCGCTCCGGGGGGTGGATATGCAGGTGAAAGGCACTCCGAAAGCTTGGTATTGTTATCCATGTCGCCGCGGGGAACACCCCCGGCCAGGCGGCAGACACCTTGTCCGGGTGGCGGAATGGCAGACGCGCTAGCTTGAGGTGCTAGTGCCCTTTATCGGGCGTGGGGGTTCAAGTCCCCCCTCGGACACACTGTGTAGCGATACACGAACGAGGACCCCGACCTGACGGTCGAGGTCCTCGTTGCGTTTCCCGGCTCAAGGGCTCCCCGGGGCGGGGCCGTCCGAGCCTCCCCGGCACCGCGGGCGGCGGCCGGTGGTTTGCCGGCCGCCGCCCGGCGGAGGGGATTCAGGTTCGCGTGCGCGAAGGGCGTGGCGTCAGTTCGACGCGCTGCCCGAGACCCACTGGCTCCACGGCATGTTCCAGTCGCTGAGGCCGTTGTCCGGGGCCACCGTGGCCTTGTCCGCGGAGTTCTTGACGATCACGACGTCACCGGTCAGCGAGTTGTCGAAGAACCACGCGGCCGGCATCTTGCCGTTGCCGGCGTTCCTGACGTCCTTCAGGCCGACGCAGCCGTGGCTGGTGTTGACCTTGCCGAAGACCGAGTCGCCGCCCCAGTAGTTGCCGTGGATGAACGTGCCCGAGGCGGTCAGACGCATGGCGTGCGGCACGGCCTTGATGTCGTACGAGGGCTTGCCGTCCTTCTCCGTGAGGCCGACCGTCGCACCGTTCATGTGGATCTTCCGGTACTTCTCGGAGATGACCATCTGACCGTTGTACGTCGGGTGCTCGGCGCTGCCGGACGAGATCGGGATGGTCTTGATCGTCTTGCCGTCCCGCTTGACGGTCATCTGCTTCGTCTTGGCGTCGACGGTGCTGATCTGGCTCCGGCCGATCTTGAACGTGACCGTCTTCTGGACGCCGTCGAGGCTCATGTCGACGGTGACGGTGGAGCCGGGCTTCCAGTAGTGCTCGGGGCGGAAGTCCAGGCGGCTGTTGTTGAGCCAGTGACCGACGACCTGCTCGCCGCTGCTGGTGCTGACCTGGATCCTCGACTCCATGGCGGCCTTGTCGCCGATCGCCTTGTCGAAGTTGAAGGACACCGGCATGCCCACGCCGACGGTCGAGCCGTTCTCGGGGGAGAGGTGCCCGAGGAAGTCGTTGGCCGGGGAGGCCGTGGAGATCGTGGCGTTCTCGGTGGCGGCGCGGCCCTTCGCGTCCACGGCCTCCGCGGCGACCTGGTATCGGGTGGCCTGCTTCAGCGGGCCGTTCGCCTTCCAGGACGTGCCGTCCGCGGACAGGGTGCCCTGAACCTCGGTGCCGGTCGCGACGGCGGTCATGGTCACCTTGGTGAGCCTGCCGTCGCTGACGGTGACGTTCACGGGGTCGTTGACCCCGAGGCTGTGGACTCCTTGCCCGGGCGTGATCCCTATTCGGGCGTCGGAGACGTCCTGGGCGTCCGTCTGAGGTGCCTGGGTCTGTGTCCGCGTTTCCGGGTGAGCCCCGGTGTCGTTGGTGGCCGCGTAACTGGTACCGCCCAGCGCCGTGAGCGCGAGTGCTCCAGCCGTAGCCATCAGCCCGGTGCGTCGCTTGCTTACGGTGATCAAACGCTTCTCCCATGCCGCTGGTCGTCGAATCCCCCGGCCGATCGCCAAGGGGCAATCAGCTTCAAAGAAGCATTTTTGCGCATTAGTCCGATTTATTGGGTGGATTGTGGCGAGGCTCACCGCTCTCGCCGATCGGTTCTGGCCATGGAGCGATGCCGATCGGTGCAGGTCGTGGAGCGATGTCGATCGGTGCAGGTCGTGGAGCGATGTCGATCGGTTCAGGTCGTACGTATGGCGATACGGAGGCGAGGGGGTCGGTGTGACCGGCGCCCGGCTCGCCACACCGGCGCGACCGGCGACCGGCGCCGGGTCCGTCACGAGGGAGTGGCAGGGAGTAGTCGGTGCCCGGCCCGCCACCCGGCCGCCGGGCCCTGACCTCACCGGTCGGAGATCGCGGAGAGCCAAGTCGTGTCCTCCGGGCCGGGCGCCTCGGGGCCGGGTGCGGGCAGCAGCCGGATCTCGCCCGTGCTCAGGGCGATCGTGGCCCGTGGCCGCATCGGCCCGTGGCCCCTGCGTGAGAGCAGGACGAGTTCCCAGACCGTCACCGTCATCGCGTCGAGCCGGGTGGCGCAGTCGGCGCCGACTCGCCGAGGATCCCGGGTCCGGCCCAGGGACAGATGCGGGGTGAAGTTCTTGGCGGGCCCATGGCCGAGCGGGAACCGCTGCCGCAGCAGGTGGTACAGGTCCTCCCAGGGTGCCGTGCCGGCCGCTGCCGGGTCGAGCCACACGGTGGAGTACGCCCTGTGCCGGAAGGTCCGCACCCCGTCCAGCCGGGCGGTGAACACCGGCGCCTCGGCCGTCGCCGCGGCGAGCGGCGGGGCGGCCCGCTCGAAGTCGGACTCGGGCACGAAGGGGAAGAGCACGTTGACGTGCGGCGGCCAGCGGTGGATCTGCGGATCGTAGTCCCGGCGGATGTCCTGGATCGACGGCCACAGCTCCGCGGGCGGAATCCAGGCCACCGCCGAGCGCCGCATCTCGTCGCCGGTTCGCATCACGCGTCCTCTCCCGCCGTCACACCTCCTCCAGGGTGCCGCGCGTCCGGTCCTCGGCGTGTTTCCGTGGCGTCAAACGTGATGTTGAATACGGAAACAATTTTGACATGAACACTTCCGTCAAGTGGTTGTCCGTTGTATCAAATGAGGGCCAGCTTTCCCGCTCAGGGAGGTCCTGTGAGACGCGTCAAATTGCGATCCACCCTTGTCGCCTTCGGTCTCGCGATGATGTTCGGCCTGGTGCTGACCGGTCCGGCGCACGCCGCCGGACCGTCCTATGTCGCGCTGGGTGACTCGTACTCGGCCGGCAACGGCGCAGGGAACTACGACAGTTCGAGCGGAGGCTGCCACCGCAGCCTCAGTGCCTACCCCTACCTGTGGAAAAACGCGCACGCACCGTCCTCGTTCGCCGACACGTCCTGCTCGGGTGCGGTCACCACCGACGTGACGAACAGCCAGCTCGCCCCTCTGAACTCCTCCACCGGACTCGTCTCTCTCACCATCGGCGGCAACGACGCCGGCTTCTCGGACGTCATGACCACGTGCGTGACCGGCTCGGACACCGACTGCGTCAATCGCGTGAACACCGCCGAGACCTACGCCCGGAACACGCTCCCCGCCCGCCTGGACGCCACGTACGACGCCATCCGCGCCAAGGCGCCCAACGCCAAGGTGGTCGTTCTCGGCTACCCGCACATGTATACGCTCAACGTCTTCTGCGTCGGCCTCAGCGCCACCAAGCACAGCAAGATCGACGAGGCGTCGGACGTCATCGACAGCGTGATCGCCGGCCGTGCCGCCGCCCACGGCTTCGTCTTCGGCGACGTCCGCACCTCGTTCGGCGGCCATGAGCTGTGCTCCAGCGACGGCTGGCTGCACTCCCTGGTGGTCTCGCCGAGCTGGGAGTCGTACCACCCCACTGCCACGGGCCACGCCAGTGGCTACTACCCCGTCCTCAACGCCAACAGCTGACCTCCCCCGGGGGCGGGCCTGCCCGGTTCGCCCCCGGACCTCAGCCGTCGGACGGCGGGCCGGACCCCGGTCGGCCGTCCCGGCGAGAGCACCGGGAACCCGGGATCGGCCTGTCCTGAGCCGCGCCCGCCGGGGCAGTCACTGATACTGATGAAATGGGCAAACTAGGGCGACATGTCCCAGCGAGCCGACGGGGCGACCATGTGCAGCCGAAGGCCGGGCCGCCGGAGTCCGGCCCGGAGGCCCATCGCCGATCGGCCGGCCGGCGCGTGCGGTCGCTGCTGACTCCGCGCAGCGTCGCCGGTCAGGTCTTCCTGCTGCAACTGGCGGTCGTCCTGCTGCTCATCGCCACGGCCGTGGTGGTGCTCGTGTTCCAGGACCGCAACCGCGCGATCCGGGAGGCCGGCGACCGGTCACTGGCGGTGGCCCAGACGTTCGCGAACGCCCCGGGCACCGCGGCGGCGATGAAGAGCAAGGACCCCACGGCGGCACTCCAGCCCCATGCCGAGGTGGTGCGCAAGAAGACCGGCGTCGACTACGTCGTGGCACTGAGCCCGTACGGCTTCCGGTGGACCCACCCGGACCCCGACCAGATCGGCAAGCACGTCTCCACCTCCTACGGCGAGGCGCTCGGAGGCCAGCCCCACCAGACCACGTTCGACAGCAGCCTCGGGAAGGCCGTCGACTCGACGGTGGCCGTCTTCGACGAGAAGGGGACCGTCGTCGGCCTCATCACCGTGGGGGTCACGGTGGACAAGGTGGCCAACGTGGTCCAGAACCAACTGCCGGTGATCTTCACCGCCGGCGGTGTGGCGCTGCTACTCGCGGCGGGTGGGTCCGCACTGGTGAGCGGGCGCTTGAGGCGCCAGACCGCGGGTCTGGGGCCGGTGGAGATGACCCGTATGTACGAGCACCACGACGCGGTGCTGCACGCGGTCCGTGAAGGCGTGATCATTCTGGACGGTGACGGCACCCTGCAACTGGCCAACGACGAGGCGCGCCGGCTGCTCGCACTGCCGCCGGAGGCCGAGGGCAGGCCGGTCACCGCGCTCGGGCTGAGCCCGGCCCTCGCCGCGCTACTGGGATCCGGCCAGGCCGTCACCGACCAGGTCTTCCTGGCCGGGGACACCCTGCTCGCGGTCAACGTACGGCCGGTGGGCCCGAAGGGGGGCAGCGTGGCCACCCTGCGCGACACCACGGAGCTGCGCGCCCTCGCGGGCCGGGCCGACGTGGCGGGCGGGCGCCTGCGACTGCTCTACGAGGCCAGCACGCGGATCGGCACCACCCTCGACGTGAAGCGCACCGCCGAGGAACTGGCCGAGGTGGCCGTCCCGCGCTTCGCCGACTTCGCCACCATCGAGCTGGTGGACCCCGTGCTCCACGGTGGCGAACCGACCGGGTCGAACATGGAGATGCACCGCGTCGCGGCGGCCGGCATCCGGGACGACGCGCCGCTCTCCCCCGTCGGGACGCGCATGCACCACGTGCCGGGCAACCCCGTGGCCATCGGCATCGTCACCGGCCGGCCGGTCCTCGTGGAGCACCTCGCCACGGCCGACGGATGGCGGGCCCAGGACCCGGTGCGGACGGGGAGGATCATCGACTACGGCATCCACTCCATGATCTCGGTGCCGCTCCAGGCGCGGGGACAACTCCTTGGGGTCGTGGAGTTCTGGCGTTCGGAGCAGGACCCCTTCGAGCCGGACGACCTGTCCCCCGCCGAGGAACTCGCCGCCCGGGCGGCCGTGTGCATCGACAACGCCCGCCGCTACACCCGTGAGCACATCACGGCCGTCACCCTCCAGCGCAGCCTGCTGCCCGGCGTGCTCCCCGAGCTGTCCGCGCTGGACGTCGGACACCGGTACCTGCCGGCCCAGGCGGGGGTGGGCGGCGACTGGTACGACGTCATCCCGCTGCCGGGAGCCCGGGTGGCGCTGGTGGTCGGCGACGTCGTCGGACACGGTCTGCACGCGGCCGCGACGATGGGGCGCCTGAGGACGGCGGTGCACAACTTCGCCGCCCTGGACCTGCCTCCGGAGGAGATTCTCGGGCACCTGGACGACCTGATCACCCGGATCGACGAGGACGCGGCGGCGGAGGCCATCACCGGTGCCACCTGTCTGTACGCGGTCTACGATCCGGTCACCGGGCGGTGTGTCATCGCACGGGCCGGCCATCCCGGTCCGGCGCTGGTCTCGCCCGACGGCTCCGTGACCTTCCCCGACATCCCCGTCGCCCCGCCCCTGGGCGTGGGGGCGGGCCTGCCGGTCGAGACGGCCGAACTCCGGCTGGCCGCCGACAGCCGGCTGGTCCTCTACACCGACGGCCTGGTCGAGGCCCGCGGACGTGACATCGACACCGGGCTCGGCATGCTGAAGGACGCGCTCGCCCATACGGACGGCACCAGCCCCGAAGACACCTGCCAGGCGGTGCTCGACGCGATGCTGCGCACCAGGTCCAGCGACGATGTCGCCCTGCTCGTCGCCCGCACCCGGCTGCTCGACCCGGACCAGGTCGCGGAGTGGGACGTGCCGGAAGACCCCGCGGCCGTCTCGCGGATCCGCGCCGAGGCCACCCGCCGGCTGGAGGCCTGGGGGCTCGGCGAGGCCGCCTTCACGACCGAGCTGATCCTCAGCGAACTGGTGACGAACGCCATCCGGTACGGCGGGAGCCCCATCAGCCTGCGGCTGCTGCGCGATCGCGACAGTCTGATCTGCGAGGTCGCCGACGGCACCAGCACCTCTCCGCACCTGCGCCGCGCGGCCTTCACCGACGAAGGGGGGCGCGGTCTGTTCCTCGTCGCGCAGATGTCCCGCCGCTGGGGGACCCGGTACACCGACCGGGGCAAGATCATCTGGGCTGAGCAGGCGCTCGACGCCGGAGCCGCCGGGGACCTGGGAAGTCTCCTGCTGGCGGAGTTGTGAAACGGGCTGGAACCGGACCGCCGCGTGCCGCGCGGTGCGGCAGGGTCCGCAGCTGTCAGGAGCCTTACTTCACCGTGAAGAACGGGATCTTGTCCGGGTCCTGGCCGAAGGCGGCCCCGAGGTAGACGACGGACAGTTTGGCGAGCGTCCCGTCGTCGATGAGCTGCTTGATCACATGGTCGAGTTCGCTCTTGTTCGGTGACCCCTTCGGGTACAGGGCGCCATAACCCTGGTCGGTCCGGTACTGCCCCACGATGCGCACCCTGCCCTCCCGCTTCTGTGGGTACGCCAGCAGGATCGTGGTGTCGTGGACGACCGCGTCGATCCGGCCCTTCTCCAGCGCCGTGACCATCTCCGGGTCGTTGGCGTAGGCGGTGACGGGCTTCGTCGGCTTGAGGCGGTTCTTGACGAACGCCTCGCCCGTGGTGCCCTCGGCCACTCCGATACGCACGTCACGGAGGTTGCTCTCGTCGATCTTCTCGTCGTCCCTGATCAGCACTCCCAGGGTCGAGTCGAGGTAGGGCGGGGAGAACGCGGCGACCTTGCTCCGTTCCGGGGTGATCGTGATCTGCGCCAGGGCCAGATCGAAGTTCGTGGTCCGGCCGGACACGACCTCGGGGAAGGGGGCGTTCTCCACCTTCAGGTGGTCGAGCCCGGACCGGTAGGCGATGTTGGCGGCCATGCAGTACTCGTAGCCGCTCTTGACGGAGTCGGGCGTGTCGCCGTTCCACCAGCCGGGGGCCGGCAGGGTCGTCTTGACCGTGAGGGCGCCCGCCGTCTTGGGGGACAGGTGGAACTCTCCGTAGTGTCCTGAGACCTCGCAGTCCCCGTACGTGGCCTTCGACGACTTCGACTCGCCCTCGTCGCAAGCCGATGTCGCGGCGATGAGCAGCACGCTGACAGCCAGAGAGCCGATCGCTGCCGCGGCGCGCATCATTGCACCTCCGGTCGGGGCATCCTCCTTGAGTCACCATAAATCACCCCGAACCCGCCGTCGCGCGTTCTGGAGTCGCCATCCGTGCGGCGTGAGGCCGCGCGACTCGTCGATCGAAGGTCCGTGGCCGTGATCAGCACGGCCACCGCGGCGTCGGCGGCCGGCTCGATGGCCAGGCGCGCGCCATGCGCCCGTTCGTGCGGGCCGGGCGACAGCACCGTCGACGACCGCCGTGCGTCCCCGGCGGGCAGGGCCGTTCCGCCACCGAAGGAAGGCGGCGCGAGCATGGCCCCTTTTCGGTCGTCGCGACGCGGTGACCATGCTCCGCCGGGAGGCGCGGGTCAGTTCCCGGACGTCCGGCACGACGGTGCGGCGGTCCTTCGGCGCCTCCGACGCCGCTTCTTCCCGCTGGATCACGTGCCGGCTCCGCGAGGGGTTGGCGAGAACGCGGGCTATCGCATATCGCATACATGGACGGGGTAGGGGTCTTCCCGTCATCGACCGGAGTGAGGTAGCCCCCGCAATGTCGACTTCAGCATCCCGTCGTCCCGCCCCGTCCCTCGACCGTCTTCCGGGTGACGGGACGGTCATCGACCGGCTCGTGGCGGCCAACCGCGCTTATGCCGCCGGGTTCGTGGACCCGGGCAGGGACGCGCGACCGGTTCAGCGTGTCGCCGTCGTGGCCTGCATGGACGCCCGCATCGATCTGCATGCCGCGCTCGGTCTCCACCTGGGCGACTGCCACACCGTGCGCAACGCGGGCGGTGTCGTCACCGACGACGCCATCCGGTCCCTGACGATCAGTCAGCGTGCGCTCGGGACGCGCAGCGTCATACTCATCCACCACACCGGCTGTGGTCTGGAGAGCATCACCGAGGAGTTCCGGCACGAGCTGGAGATGGAGGTCGGGCAGCGGCCGGCCTGGGCGGTCGAGGCGTTCCGTGATGTCGACCAGGACGTACGGCAGTCGATGCAGCGGGTGCGGACGTCACCGTTCCTTCCGCACACCGACGATGTCCGCGGCTTCGTCTTCGACGTCACGACCGGGCTGCTGAGGGAGATCGACCCGCGGGGCTGAGGGGGCGGACCGGGGTTCAGATCTGTTGGTGCGGGCTCGCCGGGATTCGCTGTCCCGCCTCTCTGGTGCGATGCGATTGCGGGCCACATACTGTATGCAATTCTCGGGGATGCTGTTCGCGAGGAGGGGCCCGTGTCCTACCGCACTTCTCTCTCGTCCGTCCTGGCCGCATTCGTCGCGCCTGCCGCCGAACTGACGGCCGGAGAAGGCCGGTTCCCCCGTGAGGCGGTGTCGGCCTTCGGCCGCGCCGGACTCCTCGGTCTCACCGTCCCTCGGGATTCCGGCGGCGCCGGGCTCGGGCTGTCCGAGGCCGCCGACGTGGTCGCGCGGACCGCCCGCGTCTGCCCGGCGACCGCCGCCGTACTCGCGTCCCACTTCGGCGCGGTCGCCGCCATCGAGGCCCGTGGCGGTTCCTGGGTGCGGGAGGAGGTCGCCGCGGGGCGGCATCTCGTCGGCCTGGCGTTGGGCGAAGATCCCTACGAGGCGAAGTACGAGGCGGCTCACGAGAGTTCGTACGGGAGGTGCGGTTCGGTCGCCGCCCGTTTCGCCGACGTGGTCGCCCTGCGGGGCCGCAAGCGGCAGGTGGTCGCGGCGGGCGAGGCCGACAGCTACCTCTGGTCCTCAAGGCCGCTCGCCGGGCGGGACGGTCTGACGCTGTGGGTCGTCCCGGCGCAGGCCTCGGACCTGTTCGTCCCGGCCCGGCCCTGCGGGGGAGGACCCAGGGGCAGTGCCACCTCCACCCTGTACGCGGATCCGGTGCTCGTGCCCGCCGACGTGATGCTCGGACGGGACGGTGGAGGGCTCGACGTCCTGACGCGCACCGTGCGGCCGTGGCTGCTGGAACTGACGGCGGCGGCAGCCGGCGCGCTCCCCGGACCCGGACCTGGACCCGAACCCGAACCTGGACCTGGACCTGGACCTGGACCCGGACCCGAGCCGAATGCTCCGCTCCCGCGCGGGCGCCCCTCCGGTCAGTCCTGGGTCGTCCCGGCGGCGAGCTGCTTGCGGTAGAAGCCGGTGGTGCGCTCGGTGTGCTTGCGCATGACCTCGCCGGCGCGGTCGGAGTCGCGCTTGGCGATGGCCCTGATGAGCTGGGCGTGTTCGTTCCAGGCTTCCTTGCCGCGTGGCCTCGCGATCGGCGTGTAGTACCAGCGCACCTTCTGGCTGACACCCGCGATCAGTTCGGCCAGGACGGCGTTGTCGGCGATCGAGGTGATCAAGGTGTGCAGTGCGGTGTTGGCCGCGACCAGCCGCTCGATGTCGCTCGCGGCGAGGGCGTCGACACCCTCCTGGTGCAACTCCCAGAGCCTTTCGACATCCTCGGGCTTCGCCTGCTGGGCCGCGAGTTGGGCCGAGTAGGTCTCCAACACCGCCCGGACGCCGAGGAGTTGGGCGGCCTCCTCCTCGGTGGGAGAGTGGACGAAGGCTCCCTGCGCGGGGCGCAGATCGACCCATCCGTCGGTCTGGAGCCGCTGCAGGGCCTCGCGTACGGGCTGTCGACTGACCCCGAGATGCTCGGCGAGATCGGCCTCGACGAGGTGCTGGCCGGGCTTGAGGGAGCCGTTGACGATCAGCTCGGTCAAGGCGTCGTACACCGCCTGCCGAAGCGGCGCCGGGCGGGTGACGCGCCGGGTCGCGGCGGCCGTGAGTGCCTCACGCATGGGAGCCCCGTTCCGCCACCGGGCCCGCGGGGCCGACGGCTCTGCCAAGAGGTGGCCGCCGAAAGGGTTGCCGACGGCTGCGTCAGCATACAGGTTTTCGTATGCAGGATGGTGGGTCGTCATCGGGAGGTGATCCCAGGTCGGCAGGGGTGCCGGCCGGGCATCCGGCCGGGCATCCATGGTGTGCGGGCAGCTCGCGACGCACCCGCGATCGCCGTCCCCCGGGGCCAATTCACGTTCGGTCGACGGAAATTGATGCGGATTGAGTTCTGTATACAGAAGCCTGTATGGGGTAGTGTCTCAGTCTCGCAGGCATCGCCCGGGACCCGCACGACGGAAGGCGGAGCGACTATGACGGCCAGCGTGGATGACATGACGGTCGAGAGCGTGGTCCGGAGGGCTGCGGCCGTTCACCGGGATCAGCGCGGCGCGCTCCTGCCCGTACTGCACGCCGTGCAGGCCGAGTTGGGGTGTGTGCCGAGGGAGGCGATCGCCGTGCTCGCCGACGAGTTCAACCTCTCCCGCGCGGACGTCCACGGAGTGGTGACCTTCTACCACGACTTCCGCGGCGAACCGGCCGGACGCACCACCGTGCGCGTCTGCCGGGCGGAGGCCTGTCAGGCGCTCGGCGCCGAACGTCTGGTGGCCTACGTCCGGGAGGCCGGACTGGAGGTCGGGGAGACGAGCGCGGACGGCGCCGTCACCGTCGAGCAGGTCTTCTGCCTCGGCAACTGCGCCCTGGGCCCGTCGGTCGAGGTGAACGGGCGGCTGTTCGGCCGCGTCGGACCTGCCCGGCTGGGTTCGATGCTGAACGGGGAGGTCTCGTCATGAGGGGCGAGGCGGGCGTTCCCGTCGTGAGCGACGAGGCCGACGACCCGACGCACCCCGCGGCCACCGTCTACGTCCCCCGCGACTCGGCGGCGCGGTCCGTCGGCGCGGACGAGGTCGCGGACGCGCTGCGACGGGCCGCCGTGCGCGACGGCGTCCCCCTCGACATCGTGCGCAACGGCTCACGCGGCATGCTCTGGCTGGAGCCACTGATCGAGGTGGTGACCCCGATGGGCCGCGTCGGCTACGGCCCCGTGGCCCCGTCCGACGTCGAGGATCTGCTCGCCGCGGGCCTGCTCGACGGTGCCGACCATCCGCTGCGGCTGGGTGTCGTGGACCAACTTCCTTGGCTGGCGCGGCAGAACAGGGTCACCTTCGCCCGGGTCGGCGTCACCGACCCGCTGTCCGCTGACGACTACGTGGCGCACGGCGGCCTCGCCGGACTCCGCGCCGCGTTGGAGCGTCCGCCCGCGGACGTGGTCGCCGAGGTCACCGCGTCCGGGCTGCGGGGGAGGGGCGGCGCCGGCTTCCCGGCCGGCGTCAAGTGGAAGACCGTCCTCGACCGCGCCGACGACCTCAAGTTCGTCTGCTGCAACGCCGACGAGGGCGACAGCGGCACCTTCGCCGACCGGATGGTCATGGAGGGCGACCCGTTCATGCTCATCGAGGGCATGACCATCGCCGCGCACGCGGTCGGGGCGAGCGAGGGCTACCTCTACATCCGCTCGGAATACCCGGACGCGGTGGCCACGATGCGGGCCGCGATCGGCGTCGCCCGCGAACACGGCTGGCTGGGCAAGGGCGTTCTCGGTTCGGAACTCGACTTCGACCTGCATGTGCGCGTCGGCGGCGGCGCGTACATCTGCGGCGAGGAGACCTCCATGCTGGAGAGCCTGGAGGGCAGACGCGGCACCGTCCGGGCCAAACCGCCGATCCCGGCGATCGAGGGCCTGTTCGGCAGACCGACCGTGGTGAACAACGTACTCACCCTCGCGACCGTCCCCGTCGTGCTCGCCGCCGGAGCGCGCGCCTACGAGCGACTCGGTGTCGAACGCTCGCGCGGCACCCAGGTCTTCCAGCTCGGCGGCAACATCGCGCACGGCGGCATCGTCGAGACCGCGTTCGGCGTCACCCTGCGCGAGCTCGTCGAGGACTTCGGCGGCGGTACGTTCTCCGGGCGCCCGGTGCGCACGGCGCAGGTCGGCGGACCGCTCGGCGCCTACCTGCCCCCGTCGATGTTCGACCTGCCGATGGACTACGAGGCCTTCGCGGCGGCCGGCGCGCTGGTCGGCCACGGGGGCGTCGTGGTCTTCGACGACACCGTCGACATGGCCGCCCAGGCCCGCTTCGCGATGGAGTTCTGCGCCGCCGAGTCCTGCGGCAAGTGCACACCGTGCAGGGTCGGTTCGGTACGCGGTGTCGAGGTCATCGACAGGATCGTGGCCGGCCGGCAGCGGGACGAGAACCTGGCGCTCCTGGAGGACCTGTGCGACCTGATGACCGACGGTTCGCTGTGCGCGATGGGCGGGCTCACCCCGATGCCCGTACGGAGCGCCCTCACCCACTTCCCTGACGACTTCCTCGCCCGCGAGACCGGCCGGGAGCCCGACTCCCGGCGGCACGGCGGCGCGAGGGGGGAGGGCACCTCATGACACTGCTCAAGGAACCCGACTTCGGAACCCCGGAACGGCCCGGGGCGGCCACCGTGTCGGTGGAGGTCGACGGGCTGGCCGTGACCGTCCCCGAGGGCACCTCGGTGATGCGTGCCGCCGCGCTCGCGGGCGTCGGCATACCCAAACTGTGCGCCACCGACAGCCTGGAGGCGTTCGGCTCCTGCCGGCTGTGCCTGGTGGAGATCGACGGCCGGCGTGGCACCCCGGCCTCCTGCACCACGCCGGTGGCGGACGGGATGACGGTCAGGACCCAGACACCGAAGGTGGAGAAGCTCCGCCAGGGCGTCATGGAGCTGTACATCTCCGACCATCCGCTCGACTGTCTCACCTGCCCCGCCAACGGCGACTGCGAACTCCAGGACATGGCGGGCGTGGTGGGCCTGCGCCAGGTGCGGTACGGCTACGAGGGCGAGAACCACCTCGACGCGGAGAAGGACACCTCCAACCCGTACTTCGACTTCGACCCCGCCAAGTGCATCGCCTGCTCCCGCTGTGTGCGCGCCTGCGGCGAGGTCCAGGGCACCTTCGCGCTCACCATCGAGGGACGCGGCTTCGACTCCAAGGTCTCACCCGGCGCCGCGGAGACGTTCATGGACTCCGAGTGCGTCTCCTGCGGCGCCTGCGTCCAGGCCTGCCCCACCTCCACGCTCCAGGAGAAGTCGGTCGTCGAACTCGGCATGCCCACAAGGTCGGTGGTCACCACCTGCGCCTACTGCGGTGTCGGCTGCTCCTTCAAGGCCGAGCTACGCGGCGACGAACTCGTCCGCATGGTGCCGTACAAGGACGGCGGAGCCAACGAGGGCCACTCCTGCGTGAAGGGCCGCTTCGCCTTCGGCTACGCGAGCCACCCCGACCGGGTCCTGAGGCCCATGGTGCGCGACAGCATCACCGACCCCTGGCGCGAGGTCGGCTGGGACGAGGCCATCGGCACGGTCGCCCGGCGGATGCGGGACATCCAGCGCCGGCACGGTCAGGGTTCGATCGGCGCGATCTCCTCGTCGCGGTGCACCAACGAGGAGGTGTACGTCGTCCAGAAGATGGTGCGGGCCGCGTTCGGCAACAACAACGTGGACACCTGCGCGCGCGTCTGCCACTCCCCGACCGGATACGGACTCAAGCAGACCTTCGGCGAGTCGGCCGGCACCCAGGACTTCCGCTCCGTGGCGGAGGCCGACGTCATCATGGTGATCGGGGCCAACCCCACCGACGGACACCCGGTGTTCGCCTCCCGGATGAAACGACGCCTGCGCGAGGGCGCGGAGCTGATCGTCGTCGACCCCCGCCGCATCGACCTGGTGCGCTCCCCGCACATCGAGGCCGCGCACCACCTCCAGCTCCGGCCCAGCACCAATGTCGCCGTCGTCAACGCCATGGCCCATGTGGTCGTCACCGAGGGTCTCGTCGACCGGTCCTTCGTGGACACCCGGTGCGAGGACTTCGACGCGTGGGCGGAGTTCGTCGCCCGGCCCGAGAACAGCCCGGAGGCCACCGAGGAGATCAGCGGTGTCCCCACCGGCCAACTGCGCGCCGCCGCACGGCTGTACGCGACGGCGCCCAACGGCGCCATCTACTACGGCCTCGGCGTCACCGAGCACAGCCAGGGCTCCACCATGGTCATGGGAATGGCCAACCTCGCGATGGCGTGCGGCAACATCGGCCGCGACGGCGTCGGGGTCAACCCCCTGCGCGGGCAGAACAACGTCCAGGGCTCCTGCGACATGGGCTCCTTCCCGCACGAATTGCCCGGCTACCGCCATGTGTCCGACGACGCCGTCCGCGAGGTGTTCGAGAACCTGTGGGGCGGCACGCTCCTCGCCGAACCCGGACTGCGCATCCCGAACATGTTCGACGCGGCGATCGACGGGACGTTCCGCGGCCTGTTCGTGCACGGCGAGGACATCGCGCAGTCCGATCCCAACCTCCAGCACGTCACCGCCGCGCTCGAAGCCATGGAACTCGTCGTCGTGCAGGACCTGTTCCTCAACGAGACGGCCAGGTTCGCCCACGTCTTCCTGCCCGGCGCGTCCTTCCTGGAGAAGGACGGCACCTTCACCAACGCCGAACGCCGGATCAACCGGGTGCGCGCCGTGACGAAGCCGAGGACCGGCAGGCACGAGTGGCAGATCGTGTGCGAGATCGCGACCGCCATGGGCTACCCGATGACGTACGACCATCCCGGCCGGATCATGGACGAGATCGCCGCCGTCACCCCGACGTTCACCGGAGTGTCCTTCGGCCTGCTCGACAAACTGGGCAGCGTGCAGTGGCCGTGCAACGCCACCGCTCCCGAGGGGACCCCGGTCATGCACGTCGACGAATTCGTGCGCGGCAAGGGCCGGTTCGTCGTCACCGCCTATGTGCCGACCAACGAGCGCAGCACCCGGCGCTTCCCGCTGGTGCTCACCACCGGGCGCATCCTCAGCCAGTACAACGTCGGCGCGCAGACCCGGCGTACGGGCAACGTCGCCTGGCATCCCGAGGACGTCCTGGAGCTGCATCCGCACGACGCCGAGGTCCGCGGCATCACCGACGGCGCGCTGGTGACGCTGGCCAGCCGCGTCGGGAGCACCACCCTGCGGGCGGAGATCTCCGACCGGATGCCGACCGGCGTCGTCTACACGACGTTCCACCACCCCGTGACCGGCGCCAACGTGGTGACCACCGAGAACTCGGACTGGGCGACCAACTGCCCCGAGTACAAGGTGACCGCCGTACAGGTGGGACTCGCCCATCCGCTCGGGCACGCCGCGCGGACACCGGAACGGGCCGCCGACGCCGCCGCCGACGACGTCCTCACGGCGGTGGACTGAGATGACGGCGACCGTGCCACCGGAGCGCCGTATGGCCAACGACATCGCCGTGAACCTCGGGCACCTGCCGGAGGAGTCGGCGGCCGAGGCCGTCGCGGGACACATCGCCCGCTTCTGGGACCCCCGCATGCGCTCCCGGCTCCTCGCGTACGCCGACGCCGGAGCCGACGGGCTGCATCCCCTGGTGATCGCGGCGGTGCGGCTCCTGCGCTGAGCCAGGGTGACCACCACCTGGACCAGCCACCGCCAGAACCGGAAACCGCGGAACGGCAAACCGCGGAACGGCAAACCGCAGAACGGCAAACCGCAGAACCGGAAACCGACCGGACCAGCCCAAGGAGGACCTCGGACCATGACCGCTCCCTCGACACCGGAGACCGCGCCGAACGCCGAAGCGCGGACCGAGCTCACCGACGGGTATCACCTGGTCGTCGACGCGCTGCAGATGAACGACGTCGACACGATCTACGGGGTCGTCGGCATCCCCATCACCGATCTGGCCCGCCTCGCGCAGGCGCGGGGCATCCGCTACATCGGGTTCCGGCACGAGAGCAACGCCGGTCACGCCGCGGCGGCCGCCGGCTTTCTCACCAGGAAGCCCGGCATCTGTCTGACCGTGTCCGCGCCGGGATTCCTCAACGGTCTGGTCGCCCTGGCCAACGCCACCACCAACTGCTTCCCCATGGTGCAGATCTCCGGCTCCAGCGAGCGGCACCTGGTCGACCTCAGGCAGGGTGACTACGAGGAGATGGACCAGCTCGCCGCCGCGCAGCCGTTCTGCAAGGCCGCCTACCGGGTGAGCCGCGTGGAGGACATCGGCCGGGGCATCGCCCGCGCCCTGCGCACCGCGGTCTCGGGGCGCCCCGGCGGCGTGTATCTCGACATCCCCGCCGCGGTGCTCGGCTCCATCATGGACGCGGAGGCGGGCGCGCGGACGCTGAGCCGGATCGTCGATCCCGCGCCGCGTCAGTTCCCGGGGCCCGAGGCGGTGGACCGGGCCGTCGACCTGCTCGCGGGCGCGGAACGGCCGTTGCTGGTGCTCGGCAAGGGTGCCGCGTACGCGCGGGCCGACGAACGCGTCCGCGAGTTCGTGGAGTCCACCGGCATCCCGTTCATACCGATGTCGATGGCCAAGGGTCTGCTGCCCGACGACCACCCGCAGTCCGCGGCCACCGCCCGTTCGCTGGCCCTGAAGAAGGCCGATGTCGTGATGCTGGTCGGCGCCCGCCTCAACTGGCTGCTGAACCACGGCCAGGCACCGCAGTGGAACCCCGCCGCCCGGTTCGTCCACGTCGACATCGAGGCCAGGGAGATGGACAGCAACCAGCCCATCGCGGCCCCGCTGGTCGGAGACATCGAGTCGGTGCTGGAAGCGATCGCCGAGCGCGCCAAACCGGGCCGGATCGCGGCCCCGGCCGCCTGGCGCGCGGAGCTGGCCGCGCGGTCGGCGCAGAACGTCGCGAGGATGGCGGAGCGACTGGCGGCGGATCCGCGTCCCATGCAGTTCATGGGCGCCCTGAAGGCCGTACGCGACGTCGTGCGCGAGCACCCGGAGACGTACATCGTCAACGAGGGCGCGAACGCGCTGGACATCGCGCGCAACGTCATCGACATGCGCGTACCGCGGCACCGCCTCGACAGCGGCACCTGGGGTGTCATGGGCATCGGCATGGGCTACGCGATCGCCGCCGCCGTCGAGAGCGGCGGGGCCCCGGTCGTCGCCGTGGAGGGCGACAGCGCCTTCGGGTTCAGCGGCATGGAGCTGGAGACGATCTGCCGGTACGAGCTGCCCGTCGTCACGGTCGTCATGAACAACGGCGGTGTCTACCGCGGCGACGACGTCAATCCCCGCGGCGACGCGCCCTCCCCGACCACCCTGATGGTCGCGGCCCGCCACGACCGGATGATCGAGGCGTTCGGCGGCAAGGGCTACCGCGCGACCACGCCCGCCGAGGTCACCGCGGCCCTCACCGAGGCACTGGCCTCCGGCCGCCCGGCGCTCATCGACTGCGTCATCGACCCCTCCGCGGGCACCGAGAGCGGCCACATCGCCCACCTGAACCCGAAGGGCATCACGGGCGGCACCATCGCGTCCGCCGCGAAGTGACCCGCGGACCGCCTCCCCTCGGGAGCGTGCCCGTCTGGTGATCGGGAGTCCGGCGTGGGATCGTTTCGCGGTGACCGATACCGCGCCCGGAACGACCGCGTCGGGGCGACCCGACGACCGCATACCGTCCGTCCTTCGCTTCGCGACGGAGATCGTGGCCTGGGTGGCCACCCCTTGGGCGCTGTCCGACCGTTCGTGGCTGCTCGCCGTGGTTTCCGTGGTGGTGCTCATCGGTCTGCCGACGGTCTTCTCGACGCCGGGGGACAAGGCCAACGTCCTCGTACCGGTGCCGGGTTGGGCGACCGTGCTGCTGGTGCTGCTGCAACTCGTCGCGGCGGTGGTGTTCTCGTGGCTCGCCTGGCCCGCCTGGGTGGCGGTCCTGGTCACCGTGCTGGCCGCCGCGACCTGCGTGACCGAACGCGGGCGCTGGCAGTGGCTGATGAGCCGGGCCGGAAGAGACGGCCCGGCGGTCTGAACCACGTTCCGGGCGGGGCCCGTTCGGAACGTGCGCGCGGTCAGCCGTTCGCGCCGAAGTGGCTGTCGGTGATCTCGCCGTCGTCCGTCTCCGCCGCGGCGACGCAGCGGAACACCCTGAGGCCCTCGGCCCACTGCGGGGCGGTCGGCGGCAGGACGTCCACGTCCCAGCGGGTGCCGGCGGAACGGCTCGCGGATGTCAGGGAGTCACGCATCACCCGCTGGGAACACAGCGCCTTGACGTCGGGATGCTTGACCAGATCCCTCGCGTTGTACGTCATCCCGTCCTTGGGCAGCGGGGCGACGGCGAAGGTCTGCCACACATGCGCGACGTGGCAGTCGGCGCGGCTGACGGTGATCGTCCCCGAGATGTCGGTGATGCCGCTCCAGCACTCGGGGCTCGTGACGCAGCGGCCGCCCACGCCCTCGACGCCGGCGGCGGGGCAGTCGCTTCGCGTGGTCCGTACGCCGCCGAAGGCCGCGTCGGCGCCCGGCGAGGCCTTGCCCGAGGTGCTGGAGGTCGGGGTTCCGCCCGTGGAGGAGCCGGGGCCGTCCGGCGACCCGTAGGTGTTGACCACCCAGGTGACGGACACGCTCACCGAGATCACCGCCGCCAGCACGCCGATCAGGCCCGGACGCCACCGCGAGGACCCGCGGGCCGCCGGCTCCGCCACCGTGCTCGCCGCTCCACCGCCGGTGGGGCGGTCGCCCGGAGTCACCGGGCTCGGAGGACGCGGGTCCGAGGGCGGTGGGGGAACGGTGACGCGCGGGTCGTACGAGGCGGGAGGCGCGTCCCGGTGGGCGGGAACGGTGGGGGCCGTCCGGGGCGCCGGCCCGAACACACCCCGGGCGGCGCTGTCGACGTCGACGGCGGCCAGCGCGTCCCGCAACCCCGACGCGTCCTGCGTCCGTGAGGCCGGATCCGTCTCCAGGGCCTGTCTGAGCGCCTCGTTGAGGGCGCCCGGCACGCCCGGCAGGTCGGCGTAGGGCCAGGTGTGCCGGACGATGAGCTCCGCGAGACTGAGCTGGGTGCCGTCGTCCGGGTGGTGCGGCGGACGGCCTCGCAGAAGGGCGTAGAGCGTGGCGGCGAGCGAGTAGACGTCGCCCGTCGTGGTGGGTTCGGCCAGGTGGAACGCCTCGGGCGGCGCGTACGCCGGAGTCAGCGCCTCGCGCGTCACCGACAGGTCCCGGCCGGGCCTCGGCATGGCGGCCAGGCCGAAGTCGGTGAGGGCGGCCCCGCCGTACCGGTTGACCATGATGTTGCCCGGCTTGATGTCGCGGTGCAGCACCCCGGCGGCGTGCGCCGCGGCCAGCGCGTCGGCGATGCCGAGCCCGATGTCCCGGGCCTCCTTGACGGACAGTGGTCCGTGGCGGTGCAGGCGGTCGCCGAGGGAGCCGCCCGGGCACAGCTCCATGACCATGTACGGGCGGTCGTCGCCGAGGACGCCCGCGTCGTACACCGGGACGACGTGCGGATGTCCGGACAACCGGCCCGCCGCCGTGACCTCGCGCAGGAAGCGCTGCCGGTCGCGGTCCGAGGCCAGGACCCTGCTGTCGACCTTCAGCGCGACCTCGCGGCCCACCGCCACCTGATGTGCCCGGTAGACCGTGGCGAAGCCGCCCCGGCCGAGGACCTCCTGGATCTCGTACCCCGAGAGTTCCACGTGTTCGTACCGCATGGTGCCGTCATCCCCCAACGCACAGCCCGCCCACGGCAGAACCTCCGACCGGGACCGCGCCGACTCTAACCCAGCCGTGCGGGCTCCCCTTCGCCGCCGGTGAGTTCGGCGAAGCCGTCCAGCAGGGCCGCCGCCACGGTCACGTCGTCGGTGAGAGGACGGTCCCGCATGTCCGGGTCCAGCGCCGCCGCCGCGCGCAGATAGGCGAGGCCCGCCGGGGTGCCGGGCGCGGGCGGAGTGCCGCGCAGACGCAACGCCCGGACAGCCGCCACGAGTTCGCAGGCCAGGACCAGCTGGTACGCCTTCGCCGCCCGTAGCGCCTTGCGCGCGGCCTGGGTCGCGAAGGTCGCCGCCTCCTCCATGCCCTGGGACAGCACCACATGCCCGAGCGAGGCCGGGGTGGCGCACGCCTGTATCTCGGCGAGGGCGGAGGCGGCGCTGTACTCAAGGATCATCATTCCCGAGCCGGCCGAGGAGTCGTCGGCCAAGTAGGAGCGCAGTCCCGTCAGTTCGGGGCGGCCGAGGGCGGACAGCCGCGCCGCCGAGAGCCGGGCCGTGCCGAGGACGGCGAGGACCGACTGATCGAGTGCGAGGGTCAGCGGGGCGGTGAAGAAGCCGCCGTGATGCCGGGCGACGGGAGCGGCCGTGACGGCGTCCCAGCCGATGAGGGGGTTCTCGGTGGCGGAGTTGAGATCGATGGACAGCACCCGTTCCAGGCCGGACCACGCTTCCACAGCGGGGCCGTGGGCCTGCGGGAAGCACCGGAAGCCGAAGGGGTCCTGCACCCGGTCCTGCACCCTGTCCGCCCGGCCCGGGACGCGTGTCCCCGGTCCGGTCTCCGCGCCGAGCAGCCACCGGACACGCCCCGCCACGCGGGCGATCGCCGGGTGCGCATGGGCCGCGTGGACCTCCGGTGCGTACGGTTCGAGGGAGCCGTCGACCGCGTGCAGGGCGAGCGAGGCCACGACGTGCGCGGCGCGGAGCGGTGTCCCGAGGTCGTGCCAGGCGAGCGCGGACTCCCCGAGAGTGAGGGCGTTGCTGCTCAACAGGGCCAGCGCGTCACCGCGTTGCAGCGGAAGGGGTTCGGGCACCGGATGCCGGGCCGACGGCTCCTCGGACAGCGGACCTTCGGGCGACCACACGTCGTGGCCGAAGAGGGCGAGGCCCAGTCGGGCCAGCGCGGTCAGGTCGCCGGTGCCCACGGACCCGTACTCGGGCACCCGGGGACACACACCGGCCTCCAGCGCCCGTGCGATGGCCGTGGCGATCTCGGGGCCCAACCCCGAGCCGCCGGCCAGGAGTTGGTTGGCACGCACCACCATCATCGCGCGGACCTGGCGGGCGGGCAGCGCTTCACCCACCCCGCCCGCGTGGCTCAGCAGCAGCCGCAGATCGTGACCCGCGCCGTCGTGTTCCTCGACGGCGAGTCCCCGGTGCGCTCCCACCCCGGTGCTGCGTCCGTAGACGCGGGCACCCTCGGCCGCCAGCCGGTGCGCAGCCCGCCGGGTGTGCTCCATGGCCTCACGTGCCGCCGGACACACGGGAGGTGGCGGCGCCCCGTCGGCGACCCGGGCCACCGTGGCCGCGTCGAGACCCCGGCCGTCGAGTACGGCACCGGGCGGCACGTTCCACCCGTCCGTGGTCCCGGTGGCCGGACCGTGGACGGCGGGGCTGTCGGCGACCGGGGCGCCGGGGGTCGCCGAGACGCCGGGGGTGACCGGGACGGCCTCGGCCGTGCGCTCGAGCATGACGGACTTCACTCCTCAGCGGTACACCGTCGCCGTCGACGGGCCGGGCCGGGAGACAGTCCTCCCGGCCCCGGCCGTGTCCGCGAACTCGCGTCGTCCGCCCGCCGGGCAGGCGCGACTTCGCGGACACGGCCCGGGCTTCCGTCGTCCGGTCGCCGACGCCAGGTCAGCTCAGTCCCGCCGAGGCCAGCCAGTTCTTGGCCACGTCCAGCGGGTCCTTGCTGCCGTTCTGCACGTCGCTGTTGAGCTTCACCAGGGTTTCGGTGTCGAGCTTCGCCGAGACGTCGTTGAGGACCGAGACCCCGGCCGCGGGCAGAGCGCTCTTGTATGTCAGCGGAGTTACGTTCTCGAACCCGAAGAGGTTCTTCGGGTCCTGGAGCACCACGAACTTGTTCTTGCTGATTCCGGGGTCCGTCGTGAAGATGTCCGCGGCCTGGATGCTGTTCCCCTTCAGCGCCGCCACGGTCAGCGGGCCGCCCGCGTCCAGTGCCTTGAAGCTCTTGAAATCGAGACCGTATACGGACTTCAGACCCTTCAGGCCCTGCTGCCGGGTCTGGAATTCGGGCGAGCCACCGACGACCAGGTTCTTCGCCAGGTCGGCGAGGTCGCTGATGGTCGACTTGTCCGTGAGGTTGTACTTCTTGGCCGTCGCCTCGTTCAGGGCGATCGCGTCCTTGTCCTGGGCCTCGGACGGCTCCAGCAGGGACAGCTTCGCGTCGAGCTTGGCCGAGATCGCCTGGCTGGCCTCGTCGACGGACGTCGGCGCGGCCTTGGCGTCCAGGTAGGCGAGCAGCGCGCCGTTGTACTCGGGAAGGACCGAGATGGTGCCGTTCTTGATCAGTCCGTACGTGGTCTCGCGGCTGCCGATGTTGAGCTTGTAACTGACCTTGATTCCCTTGGCCTTGAGAGCCTCGCCGTAGATGTCGGCGAGCAGGATGCTCTCGGGGAAGTTGTTGGAACCGACCACGACCGTGCCGGCCTTGGCGGTGTCGCCCTTCAACGGGTCCTTGTTGCCCGAGTCGTCGGAGGAGCCGCAGCCCGTCAGCGCGGCGGCGGCCACAACCAGCAGGGAAACAGCGGAGGTTGCGGAGGTACGAGTGCTTCTGGCGATGGTCACTTGTTCATCCAGACTTGGCAATCGGCGGGGCGGTGGTAACCGGTGGGCTCGGGTGACGGTCCTGACGATCCAATCGAGCCGTCTCAACTACCGTCAAGACACGAATAGATCACCGATGGGGACCGCGCAGCTTCAGCCCGTAGGCGCAACATGACTGAAACATGAGCGAACCAGGCGTCTTCCCGTGCCACTTTTCGGTTGATCATGGCCGTAGTCTGACGGCAGCCGCTAGTGTTGGCCGCGTCGAGGGCCCCCTTCCACTTGTCGGCCCGATCGCGCTGCTCGTGACCATGTGATCCATGCAGGCGGCCTGTTACGAGGCTTCCAACGGGGAATGAAGTCAAGGAGGTTGGGTGCCCGCGCACAGAAAAGCCGCCTCGGGGCAGCCGTCCACTGCTCTCGGGACCGGCCGGACACCATCTCTGCTGGACCGCTGGCCCTTCCGCCGGAAACTCAATGTTCTGGTGATCGTGCCGCTCGCCGTCATCTCCGTGATGCTCGCCTATGTCGTGTCCGGTGAGATCGGCAAGGCCAGGTCCGCCGCCGACACCGCCCAACTCGTGCGCGACAGCACGCAGGTGACGAAACTCATCGACGCCGTGCAGACCGAGCACCGGCAGGCACTCCTGGTCTCCCTGCGCTACGAGGCCGCCGGTTCGGGCAAGGGCGAGAGCGCCCCGGACACCGCCGCCTATCTGGCCGCGCAGGACAAGGTCACCGCGCGCATCAGAGAGGTCCGCTCCGCCTACGGCGACCGGCTGCCCGACGGCGAGGCCCAGGCGCTGAAGGAGCTCGAAGGCCTGGACAGCCTTCGCGAGACCGTCGAGCAGGGTCCGATCCCCGCCGACAACATCGACCCCGCGTACGGATCGGTGATCGAGGGCCTCATCGACGGCCTCGGCCTCGGCCGGTCGGGCGGCGAGTCCTCCGCGTCCGCGGGCAACCTGCTCGACGCCCTGCTCCGCGCCGACACCGCCCACGCCTCCTTCGAGACCAGCGTCTTCGCCGCCCGTACCCGTGACTCCAACGCGCTCATCGAGTTCACCGGCGCCGTCGGCGACTACGACCAGTACACCTACCAGGCCGAACGGTTCACCCGGTTCGCGGGACCGGAACAGGGCACCGACCTCGCCGAGATCGAGCACAGCCCCTACCAGAGCGTCATCACCCAGCACTGGGCCGCGCTCCAGGTCGACACCGGAGCGCTCGTCGCCGAGAACGCGACCCAGCTCCGGGCGGCGCTCGACGAGGCGCTGCGCGCCGGTCCCACCTATGAACGGCAGGCGGAGAACCGGCTGAAGGTCGTCCAGTCGCTGATCGGCGGGATCGCGGGCAACGCCCAGTCCGCGTCGAACTCCGCCTGGTGGCGCGTGGTCTGGCTGGTCGCCGGCATCCTGGCGGCCTTCGCGGCCTGGCTGGCGTTCTCCGTGCTGACCCGGCGCTCCGTGGTGCGGACCGTACGCGCCCTCACGGCGGCGGCCCAGCACGTGGCCGGCGCCGCCAAGAGCGAGCTCGCCCGGGTCGCGGACGACGACGCCGACGACGCGAGCCCGCCGCGCCTGGAAGCCGTACCCGTGCCGGTCCGCGACGAGATCGGTGAACTGGCCGAAGCCTTCAACCAGGTTCAGGTCACCGCGAGCGCGCTGCTGGAACGCCAGGTCGTCGGCCGGCGCAACATCGCCGAGATGTTCGGCAACGTCGGCCGCCGGGTCAGCAACCTGACGGCCCGCCAACTCGCCCTGATCGACTCCGTGGAGCGCGGCGAGACCGACCCCGAGGTGCTGGACCGGCTCTACCGCATCGACCACATCGCCGTCCGTCTGCAGCGCAACGCCGACAGTCTCATGCTGCTCGCCGGGATCAGCGAGACCGGCCTCAACACCGAACCGATGCGGCTCAGCAACATCGTGCGCGCCGCGCTCGGCCAGATCGAGGGCTACCAGCGCGTCACCCCGCACGCCGAGGGCGATGTCGTCGTCGTCCCCGACATCGTCGGCGACCTGACCCTCATGCTCGCCGAACTCCTGGAGAACGCCGTGATGTTCTCCCCGGCGACCAGCGGCGTCGAAGTCGTCCTGCGGCCACGTCACCACGGCGGCGGAGCCCTCGTGGAGATCATCGACCACGGACTCGGCATGAGCCCCGAACGGCTGGAGCAGGAGAACGCCCGGCTGATCCGGCGCGAGCGCCTCGACCTGGCGCCGACGGAGGTGCTCGGTCTGTTCGTCGTCGGCGGACTCTCCCGGCGCTGGGGCATCGAGGTCGTCCTGTCCCGTACCCCGGGCGGCGGTGTCACCACCACCGTCGCCGTCCCCGCGGCCCACCTCGTGCCCGGCGAGCAGGTCGCCGCCCCCGCGCGGGCCCCGCGCATGCAGCCGCCGCCGCGCCGCTCCGGAGCCGGTGAGCCGCGCAAGGCGAGGATCGAGGCGCCGGCCGGACCCGCGGGCCTGCCCCGCAGGGTGCCCTCCTGGTCCCGGACCGCCGAGTCCCCCGGCCACGCCCGCCGCTCGGAGGCGACGGACACCGGCGCCGAGCGCGCGACCACGCACGGCGGCGCCCGGCCCGGCAGCGGCGCCGACCCGGCACCCACCGGACCGGCGCGGTCCGGCGAGGCCGGTCCGCTGCGCCGCCGGGTGCGCGGGGCGACCCTGTCGGCCGGCACCGCGGCGAGCCGGCTTCCCCGGCCCACCGAACCACCCACCCACCGCAGGCCGCCGTCCTGGCAGCCGACGGACGCCGAGGCCGCGCGCTCCGAACTCGACGAGTTCGAGGCCGCCGTCCTGCGGGCCGAACGCGAGAGCTCGGCCGAGGACCACACGACCGTGGTGACCCGGCCGGGCGGCAGACCCGGCGGCCAGGCCGGGACCGACACCCAGAACAGAAGACCCTCTTCCCCGGAAGGCATGAGCACGTGACCATGTGGACAGGCGGACCCGAGTCCCGGACAGCGGAACCCGCGGCGGACGTGAAGACGGCCGCCGCCGACTTCAACTGGCTGCTCAACCGATTCGCCACCGAGACCGCCGGGGTCGTCGACGTGATCGGTGTCTCCTCCGACGGACTGCTCATCGCGGTCTCCCAACTGCGCGGCCAGGCCGACTCCGAGCGGCTCGCGGCGATCGTGTCCGGTATCACCAGCCTCGCCATGGGGGCCTCCGGCAACTACGGCCTCGGCAGCCTCAACAAGGTCATCATCGACCTGGAGGAAGGGCACGTGCTGGTGTCCGCGCTCGGCGCCGGCGCGGTGCTCGGAGTGGTCACCTCGAAGGAGGCGAAGCTCGGCAACATCGCCTACGAGATGACCCTGTTCGCCAACCGGGCCGGTGCGGTGCTCAGTCCGCAACTGGTGATGGAACTGAAGCGAACCGTGGGTGTCGCACCGGCCGGTTGACCACACCGGCCGGACGCTGTTCCGACGGCACGTCACATGACCGGTGACGCGCGCCGAGTTGAAGGGGGAGGACGTGATGACGTCCGGCGAGCCATTGGCCGGCGGTGACGCCGAACGGGGAGGGGAACGCCCCGCCTCGGTCGTCCGGCCGTTCCTGCTGACCGCGGGACGGGTCGCCGGCGGGGACAGTCTCGTACCGCCCATCCCGATCGAGACACAGGTGGTGGCCACGCGTGTGGGGCTGGCGGCACTGGACCGCTTCGTCTTCGACCAGCACCGCGACATCATCACGGTCTGCCGCGAGCCGCAGTCGCTCGCGGAGATCGCGGCGAGGCTCCGGATGCACTTGAATGTGGTCCGGGTGCTCGCCGACGATCTGCGCGCCGACGGGCAACTCGCCCTGTACGCGCCGCAGGCCCGTTCCAACCGCGATGTCACTGTTCTGCGAAGGGTGATCGATGGTCTCAGAGCTGTCCCCGACTCCCGGGGCGCGATCCGTGAGGGATGACGACGAGCGTCCCCGGCCGCCCCTGCCGGTGAAGATGGTGATCGCGGGCGGCTTCGGCGTGGGCAAGACCACGACGGTGGGGGCCATTTCGGAGATCGAGCCGCTGACCACCGAGGCGTCCATCACCTCGGTCGCCGCCGGTGTCGACGACCTCACCCACACCCCGGAGAAGGTGACGACGACCGTCGCCATGGACTTCGGCTGCGTCACCCTGGACCCGACGCTCAAGCTCTACCTGTTCGGCACGCCCGGCCAGGAGCGGTTCGGGTTCATGTGGGACGACCTCGTCGAGGGCGCGCTCGGCGGGCTCGTCATCGTCGACACCCGGCGGCTCGACGACTGCTACGCGGCCGTCGACTACTTCGAGCACCGCGAGATCCCCTTCGCGGTGGCCGTCAACGCCTTCGACGGCAGGGTCGAACACGATCTGGACGACGTACGGTGGGCCCTCGACGTCGCCGACCATGTGCCGCTGACCGTGTTCGACGCGCGCGACCGGGGGTCCGTGCGGGACGCGTTGCTCGTCGTCCTGGAACACGCCCTCGCCAGGGCCGAGCGGGCGGCCCACGTTCCCGGAGAGCGTTCCTGAGCACCTGAGCAACTGGCCCCACACGGCCGGAAGACCGGAGGGGGGACAGCCCGTGGGCTGTCCCCCTCTCCGTATCGGTGTCCGTCCCCCTACGAGGTCTGGCGTCTGCTCACGCCGGGGGAGACCGCCACCCGGTCCACGCCCCAGAACAGCACGAGGACGAGCACGGCGAGGACGGCCGTGACAGCGGCTCCGCCGGCCACCTTCTCGTAGTTGTGCTGGTACAGGCCGTCGAGGATGTACCGGCCGACTCCGCCGAGGGACACATAGGCCGCGATCGTGGCCGTGGACACGATCTGGACCGTCGCCGAGCGGAGCCCGCTGAGGATCAGCGGCAGTGCCGCCGGGACCTCGACCTGGAACAGGATCCGCGCCTCCGGCATGCCCATGCCGCGGGCGGCGTCGACGGGGGAGGGGTCCACGGTGCGGACCGCCTCGTAGGTGGTGATGAGGACCGGCGGGATCGCCAGCACCACGAGCGGGATCATCACCGGCACGATGCCGAGACCCAGCCACACGAACATCAGGACCAGGAGGCCGAAGGTCGGCAGCGCCCGGGCCCCGGCGGACACGAAGGCCAGCGTGTTGCCGCCGCGCCCGGTGTGTCCGGTGACCAGCCCGATCGGCAGCCCGATGGCCGACGCGATCGCGAGGGCCCCGGCCGTGTACTGGACGTGCTCCCAGACGCGTTGCGGGATGCCGTCGTAGCCGTGCCAGTGGGAACCGTCGCTGAAGAAGGCCTGCATGAAGTGCAGTACGTTCACGAGGCGCCCTCCGGAGCGGGTGTGGTGTCCGCGGCCGTGGACCCGAAGCGCCTGGCGCGGCCGGACGGGGGCTGCCAGGGGGTGAGCACCCGCCGCAGCAGGACCAGCAGGGCGTCGATCACGACCGCGAGCACGGCCAGGGTGACCACCGCGGTCACGGCGAGCCGGGGGAGGCCGTACAACTGCGCGTAGGTCAGCAGATTTCCGAACGCGCCCTGGTTGCCGATCAGCGCGCCGACGCTCACCAGGCTGATGCTGGAGGCGACGGCCACCCGCAGTCCGGCCATGATCGCCGGTACGGCGATGGGCAGTTGGACCTGGAAGTAGCGGCGCGCGAGGCCGATGCCCATGGCCGAGGCGGCGGCGTTCGTCTCCTCGGGGACCGAACGGACCCCGTCGACGACCGCCGGGACGAGCACGACCAGGCTGTAGAGACACAGCGGGATCATCACCGTGAGCCGGCTCAGCCCGGTGTAGTCGATGAGCACCACGAAGAAGGCGATCGAGGGGATCGCGTAGAGGATCGTCGAGGTCCACAGCACCGGCGCGTAGAGCCAGTCGAAGTGGACGCAGAGCAGTCCGATCGGCAGGGCCAGCAGCAGACCGGCCAGCACGGGGACGAGCGCCTCCTCCATGTGGAGGGCGATCAGGCCGCCGTAGCTGTGCTGGATGGCGCTCGGTATGTCGAAGAACCCGTTCATCGCGCGGCCTTCGCCGTCGGCGTCTCCTGAGAGGCGTCCGCCGCCCGCCGTCGCCGGGCCGACCGGATCGCCGCGGCGACCGTCTCCTGCCCGGCGACCCCGACGACCTTCCCCGAACCGTCGACCGCGACGGCCTGGCCGGTCGGCGACAGCACGGCCCGGTCCAGGGCGACCCGTAGCGAGTCGCGGCCCACCTCGAAGGCCGGGCCGTACGGTTCGAGGTCCCCGACCTCGCCGCCCCAGCTCCCGGGGTCGGCCCAGCCGAGCGGCCTGGCGTCGGCGTCGGTGACCAGCACGGGCGCCCCCGCGGGCTCGCGTGCGGCGATCTCCCGCCAGTCGGAGCCCACGGGGAAGACCCGGGAGCGGTCGAGTTCGAGCTCGTCGGTGCTCAGGAACGACAGACCCCGGATGCCCCGGTCGGAGCCGAGGAACTGCTCGACGAACGGGTCGGCCGGCGCCGAGAGGATCTCGTCCGGAGCCGCGAACTGGGCCAGCTTGCCGCCGGTGCGCAGCACCGCGATGCGGTCACCGATGGTGATCGCCTCGTCCATGTCGTGGGTGACGAAGACGATGGCCTTGCCCAGTTCGCTCTGGATGCGCAGCAACTCCTCCTGGAGGCCCCGGCGTACGACGGGGTCGACCGCGGAGAACGGCTCGTCCATCAGCAGGATGGGCGGATCGGCCGCCAACGCGCGTGCGACGCCGACGCGTTGCTGCTGACCGCCGGAGAGCTGGTACGGATAGCGGCGGGCCATGGCCGGGTCGAGGCCGACTCGTTCCATCAGTTCCGTCGCGCGTTCCCGCGCCCGCTGCTTGGACCAGCCGAGCAGCCGGGGCACCGTGGCGATGTTGTCGACGACGGTCCGGTGCTGGAAGAGGCCGGCGTTCTGGATGACGTAACCCATGGAGCGGCGCAGGGTGTTGACCGGGCGGCTGCGGATGTCCTCGCCGTCGACCCGGATCGTGCCGCTGCTCGGCTCGATCATGCGGTTGATCATGCGGAGTGTCGTGGTCTTGCCGCAGCCCGAAGGTCCGACGAGAACGGTGATGGAGTGGTCCGGTATCTGGAGTGTCAGGCGATCGACGGCCACCGTGCCGTCGGCGTATCGCTTGCTGACATCTTCGATGGCTATCAAGCGTCGAGAACCCTTCGGGAACGGCCTTGCCCGCGCGTGGCGCGATCACGTGCACGAGAGGGTGCGTAGTCTAGTCAGTCGATGTTCGTTCCCGGCCATGACAGATCGTGAATGTCGTGCGTACGCCCGCCTTTTCTGGGCGCGTCCCGTTTCCGGGAACCCCCTCGGCTCTCACCCGGACCCGTGTGGTCCGGTGCCGACTCCCGTTCGGAACCGGAGGGTTCGGTGATCAGCCCTCGGAACCCATGGGGGCCCGGCCCGCGGTGACCAGTTCGCGCGGACGCTCGGTCGTCCGGGGCTGACGGGTCCGCTCGGCGGGCCCGTGGCCGCCCTGCCGCCACAGCCACGCGATGTCGCGGCCGAACGACCACACGAGCAGCGCGAGCGCGGTCAGCACGGCGGCCGCCTCCGCCTCGTACGGCAGGAGTCCGGAGCCCGCGACCAGCAGGATGACGCCCTGGAGGGCCGCCACCGTCTTGCGCGCCATGCTCGGCGGCAGCTCGCCGTTCAGCCACGGCAGCACTCGGGCGGCGGCGACGAACGCGTACCGCATCGTGCCGATCAGCAGCACCCACGGGCCGAGCGACATCGCGACGTACACACTCAGCACGAGGATGAGGAACGCGTCCACCTCCATGTCGAAGCGGGCGCCCAGGGCCGAGGAGGTGCCGGTGCGCCGGGCCACCTTGCCGTCGACGCCGTCGAGGATCAGCGCGACCGCCGTCAGACCGACGAGCAGGCTCACCGGCGGCGAGCTCTCGAACGAGTCCGCGACCAGCGCGGTGACACCGCCGACCAGGATCGCGCGGCCGAGCGTCACCCGGTTGGCGGGTCCGAAGGAGCGGGGCTGTGTGCGCCGCACGGCGCGGGTGAGCACCGCCCAGGTGGCGAAGGCGAACACCAGACCGGTCAGCCAGCCCGCCGGCCCCATCCCGATCGCCGTGCCCAGCAGGGCCAGCACCAGGAGCTGCACGCCGGCTCCCACCGTGGTCTCCTGCTGAGGGAGCCTTGCGCCGTACATGTTGTTCAGGGCCACCGCAGATCCTCCGGCCGAATGACAGATTCGATCAACGCCGCGTACCGTGTGCGCGACTTGTCACTGCTCCGTACGTGAAGATCTGCGGAATCGTTCAGGGGGACGCTCATGGAACTCACAGCTCGCGCCTTCTGGCTCGCTTCTCCGGGCCACGGCGAGATCCGTGACGTCACCCTGAACGAGCCCGCGGAGGACGAGGTGCTCGTCCGTACGCTCTACTCCGGAGTCAGCAGGGGCACCGAGACCCTCGTGTTCCGCGGGGGAGTCCCGGAGAACCAGCACGCCTCGATGCGCGCGCCGTTCCAGGACGGGGATTTCCCCGCACCCGTGAAATACGGCTACCTGAATGTCGGCCGAGTGGAGGAAGGGCCCGCGCACCTGCTCGGGCGGACGGTCTTCTGCCTCTACCCGCACCAGACGCGGTACGTCGTCCCGGTGAGCGCCGTGACCCCCGTACCCGAGTCGGTGCCCGCCTCCCGCGCCATCCTCGCCGGCACCGTCGAGACCGCGGTGAACGCCCTGTGGGACGCCACCCCGCTCATCGGCGACCGGATCTCCGTGGTCGGTGGCGGCATGGTCGGCTGCTCGGTCGCGGCGCTGCTCGCCCGCTTCCCCGGCGTACGCGTCCAGCTCGTCGACGCCGACCCGGCACGCGGTGCCGTCGCCCGTGCGCTCGGCGTCGACTTCGCGCTGCCCGAGGAGGCCGAGGGCGGACGCGACCTCGTCGTGCACGCCAGCGCCACGGAGGCCGGACTCGACCTCTCCCTCGGCCTGCTCGCCCACGAGGGCACCGTCATCGAACTGAGCTGGTACGGAGACCGCCGGATCGCCCTGCCGCTCGGCGAGGCCTTCCATTCCCGCCGGCTGACCCTGCGCAGCAGCCAGGTGGGTTCCGTCTCCCCCTCCGCCCGGGCCGGCCGTACGTACGCGGACCGGCTGGCGCTCGCCCTCGACCTCCTCGCCGAACCGGCCTTCGACGCCCTGATCACCGGCGAGTGCTCGTTCGGCGAACTTCCGGACGTGATGGGCAAACTGGCCTCCGGATCGATACCCGCCCTGTGTCACCGCGTCGCCTACGAACAGGTTTGAGCCGACGAGAACCGGCCTGACCTCCCTGGACTCCGAAGAAAGGGCGAAGCGCGGCTGAACAAGGTGAACCGGGCAGCCGTACTACACGACGTGATCCCGGCAGGGGATCAGACGCACCGCACCTGGAGGGTCGTCCGTTGTTCAGCATCACCGTCCGCGATCACCTGATGATCGCCCACAGCTTCCGTGGCGAGGTCTTCGGACCCGCGCAGCGCCTCCACGGAGCGACGTTCCTGGTGGACGCCACCTTCCGTCGCCCCGAGCTCGACGACGACAACATCGTCGTCGACATCGGCCTGGCCACGCAGGAGCTCGGCGCCGTCGTGAGCGAGTTGAACTACCGCAACCTCGACAGCGAGCCGGACTTCAAGGACACCAACACCTCGACCGAGTTCCTGGCGAAGGTCATCGCCGACCGTCTCGCCGACCGCGTGCACGCCGGGGCCCTGGGCGCGGGAGCCCGCGGCCTCACCGGCATCACCGTCACCCTCCACGAATCGCACATCGCCTGGGCGAGTTACGAGCGTGACCTGTGACCGACGTGACCCTCGACAAGGCCTCCCCGGTGTCCGGCCGTGCCGCGCAGGCCGCCGGATCCGGTGCCCTGAACTACGTGCCCGTGCAGAACGCGGCTCTCAAGAACGCCGAGATCATCCCCATGTCCCTGCGCACCGTGCACTTCGTCATGCCGGGCGGCGTCGACGACCCGGCCACGCCGAGCGGCGGCAACGCCTACGACCGCCGCCTCTGCCTCGACCTGCCCGGCTTCGGCTGGCACGTCCAGCGGCACATCGTCGCGGGCGAATGGCCCCGCCCCACCGCGGCGGCCCGTACGGAGCTCGCCCGGACCCTGGCCGACCTGCCCGACGGCACCGTCGTCCTCCTCGACGGGATCGTCGCCTGCGGAGTCCCCGAGATCGTCGCTCCCGAGGCCGACCGGCTGCGTCTCGTCGTCCTCGTCCACCTGCCGCTCGGCGACGAGACGGGGCTCGACCCCGCCGTGGCCGCCGAGCTGGACGCCCTGGAACGTACGACCCTGCGGGCCGTGTCGGCCGTCGTGGCCACCAGCGAATGGGCCGTCCGCCGGCTCGTCGCCCACCACGGCCTCGCCCCCGACCGGGTCCACGCCGCCGCCCCCGGCGCCGACATCGCACCGGTCGCCTCCGGCACCGACGGTGTCTCGCGGCTGCTGTGCGTCGCCGCGGTGACCCCGCGCAAGGGCCAGCACCGGCTCATCGAAGCCCTCGCCACCGTCACCGACCTGCCCTGGAGCTGCGTCTGCGTCGGCGGGCTCACCCAGGACCCGGCCTACGTCGACCATCTGCGCGCCCTGATCGAACGGCACGGCCTCGGCGACCGGCTGCACCTCGCCGGACCCCAGGCCGGCGCCGAACTCGACGCCAGCTACGCGGCGGCCGACCTGATGGTCCTCACCTCGTACGCCGAGACGTACGGCATGGCCGTCACCGAGGCCCTGGCCCGCGGCATCCCCGTGCTCGCCACGGACGTCGGCGGAGTGCCCGAGGCCGTCGGACGCGCTCCCGACGGCGGAGTTCCCGGCATCCTCGTCCCCCCGGAGGACCCGGCGGCGCTCGCCACCGAGCTGCGCGGCTGGTTCGGCGAGGCCGACGTGCGCCGCCGGCTCAAGGCCGCCGCCCGCGGACGGCGCGCCGCGCTCGACGGCTGGGCGACCACCGCGCGCAGCCTGGCCGGAGTGCTCGGCCGGCTGCCCCAGGAACCCCGGAGGGCGGCATGAGCACCGCCACGACGCCCGCGAGCGGGCCCGACTCCGGCATCCCCGAGCAGAAGGTGAGGACGGGCGTGCCCGGTCAGCGAGTCGGGGACCCTGACGCCGAAGAGGTGCGCTACGCACCGCAGTGGCTCCAGTTGCGCGAGCCCGCCGACGCCGCCGCGCGCGCGGTCGACCTGCTCGACCCGCTGCGCATCCGGCTGGCCAACCGGCCGGTCCGCGGCGGTGACCTCGCGATCCACGACCTCGGCTGCGGAACCGGCTCCATGGGCCGCTGGCTCGCGCCCCGGCTCGACGGCTCCCAGCACTGGATCCTGCACGACCGCGACCCGTACCTGCTGCACTTCGCCACGGTCGGGGCGCCCAAGGCGGCCGCCGACGGCAGCCACGTCGCCGTCACCACCCAGCGCGGTGACATCGGGCGGCTGACGGCGGACGCCCTGGCCGGCGCCTCCCTGGTGACCGCGTCGGCGCTGCTCGACGTGCTCACCGCCGAGGAGATCGACCGGCTCGCGGCCGCCTGTGCCGGAGCGGGCGTGCCCGCCCTGCTGACGCTGTCCGTGGCCGGCCGGGTCGAGCTCACCCCGCCCGACCCGCTGGACGCCGAGATCACCGAGGCGTTCAACGCCCACCAGCGGCGCGGCGAACTGCTCGGCCCGGACGCCGTCACCGCCGCCTGCGACGCGTTCGCCCGCTACGGCGCCACCGTACGGGTGCACCCGAGCCCCTGGCGGCTCGGCCCCGACGAGGCCGCCCTCACCCAGGAATGGCTGCGCGGCTGGGTCGGCGCGGCCGTCGAGGAGCGCCCCGAGCTGGCCGAACGGGCGGAGGCCTATCTGTCGTCCCGGATCGCGGCGAGCGCCGCGGGCGAGCTGCGCGTGGTCGTCCACCACAGCGACGTGCTGGCACTGCCCCACCCCGCCGGGGGTGCGGCGTGAGCGCGGGCCTGGAGACACTGGGACCGGTCGCCGCCCCGGTGGCCACGGCCCCGGAGCCCGACGGCCCGCACCTGAACATCCCCGCCGAGTCCGGCGCCTCGCGGGCGCCGGACTCCACGGGCACCGAGCCGGGACCCGTCCCGGCCGGCGGCTCCGGAAGCCCGGCGGCCGACGCGGCCTCCCCGGCCCGGCGGGTGTGGGGCCGGGTGCGGGGGCACGTCGGCACCGCCGCCGGCGTCCTCATCCTGGGAGTGCTGCTGTGGCGGCTGGGTACCGGGGTGTTCGTGGACGGGCTGCGGAGGATCGACGCGACCACCCTGACGGTGGCCCTCGCCATCGGGCTGCTCACCACGGTGTTCAGCGCCTGGCGGTGGTGCCTCGTCGCACGCGAGCTGCGCATCGAACTCCCGCTGGGCGCGGCCGTCGCGGACTACTACCGCGCGCTGTTCCTGAACGCCGCGCTGCCCGGCGGGGTCCTCGGCGACGTGCACCGGGCCGTGCGGCACGGGCAGAGCGCCGGTGACATGGGCCGGGGCGTGCGCTCGGTGGTGCTCGAACGCACCGCGGGCCAGGCCGTGCTGGTGGCCGTCGGCGCGGTGGTGCTGCTCACCCAGCCGTCACCCGTGCTCGCGCAGGCCCGCGAGAGCGCGCTGGTCCTCGCGATCGTCGCGGTGTGCGGAGCGGCGGCCTTCGCCGTCGTCCGCGGGCGGCGGACCACTTCCGGCACCGGACGACGCTACGGCGCCGTCCGCGGCGCGCTCGTCGAGGCCCGGGGCGCCCTGCTGGCCCGGCGCAGTTGGCCCGGCGTGACGCTCTCGTCGGTCCTGGTGCTCGCCGGCCATCTGGCGATGTTCGTGCTCGCCGCCCGGGCCGCCGGATCCGCCGCGTCGGTCGCCGTGCTCATGCCGCTGGCCCTGCTGGCCCTGCTGGCCATGGGGCTGCCGCTGAACGTCGGCGGCTGGGGCCCCCGCGAGGGCGCCACCGCCTGGGCGTTCGGCGCCGCCGGGCTCGGCGCCGGCATGGGCCTGACCGTCGCCGTGATCTACGGCGTCCTCAGCCTCGCGGCGAGCCTGCCCGGCGCCGTGGTCCTGGTCGTCCGCTCGGGTGCCTCGCTCCGGCGCCCCCGCGAGGAGAGCGCTGGAGGGCCCGATCAGTGCAGCGTCTCGGACGTCACCAACGAGAAATACGCTCCGAAGGCCTCGGCCAGCCCGGCGAGGAGTTCCTTCCCCTTCTCGGCGCCGGCCATCGAGGGACGGCCGATGACCCCGGACTCGGTATAGCCCGCCATGCCGAGAGTGAGCAGATGCCGACGGTCGTCGGCCACGAAATCGGAGGTCTCATAACCGTCTTTGACGCATTCCGGATGGGCATGCAGGAGAATGGACGTCTCGATTTCTCCCGCGTGCATATCGGTGAGCAACGACGTCTGCACACCGGCCCGTTCACACGCGCCTTCCCAGTCCTCCATGGCGGGGAAAAGCGCCATGCGCGTACCGGTGCCCGCGGATTCCTGAACCACATTGCCCAGCACGTAATTGCCTCCGTGCCCGTTGACCACGACCAGTGTGTCGACGCCCGAGCGCCGCAACGAGGCGGCGATGTCCCGGACGACGGCGTACAGCGTGACGGCGGAAATGCTGACGGTGCCCGGCCAGGCAGCGTGCTCGTGCGAGCAGGAGATCGTCACCGGAGGAAGAAGATGCACCGGATAGGCGGCCGCGATCTCCCGCGCGATGGCGCACGCCACCAGTGTGTCGGTCGTCAGGGGCAGGTACGCGCCGTGCTGTTCGAGGCTGCCGACGGGAAGGACGGCGACCTGGCGGGCGACACCGGCCCCCCGCTCGCGGACATCCTCAGTGGTGTCCAGTGACAGCACTCCGGACTCCATCACGCGTGTTCCCGAACTACTCATCTTTCACGGCCCTTTCGACTCTGCTTAGGAACCAGATCATGACAGATAACTTTGGCGTACTCGGCGGGAATGCCCACCTCACAGGTGTCGAACGAGTCGTGATTGCCCCGCTCCCCACCGAGTACGGCTTTTTCCACGCCGTCGGCTACCTCGACCACGACCGCGGCGAGGAACAAGTCGTCCTCGTGTACGGCGACTTGGACACGCTCGGAAAGGGGGACGTCCTGACCCGGCTGCATTCCGAATGCCTGACGGGCGACTCCTTCGCGTCCCAGCACTGCGAGTGCGGCCCCCAGCTCACCGCCTCGCTGCAAGCCATCGTGGCCGAGGGGCGCGGCATCCTCGTGTATCTGCGCGGCCACGAGGGCCGGGGGATCGGCCTGCTCGCCAAGCTCAAGGCGATGAAGCTCCAGGCGGAGGGGCTCGACACCGTCGAGGCGAACGAGGCCCTCGGGCTGCCGGTGGACGCCCGCGACTACCGGGTGGCGGCGGAGATGCTGCACGACCTCGGCGTACGGTCCGTGCGGCTGCTGTCGAACAACCCGCGCAAGCGCGAGTCGTTGCTGCGCCACGGCATCAAGGTGGCCGAGCAGGTGCCGCTCCTCATACCGCCGTGCGAGGACAACCTCACCTACCTGCTGACCAAGCGGGAACGCCTCGACCACTACCTGCCGCACCTGGACGGCGAGGAGTGGGCCAAGGCGATCTTCGCCGGCGAGGCGAAGACGGTCGTCACCGAGGAATGACGGACGCCGGCGACCGGAGCGGCACGACGGGGACGAGGGCGGCGGCGCGCGTGCCGGGGGCCAGGACGGCACCCCCGCGCGGCGCCGGCCTCCGGCGGGTCGTGCCGGTGAGTCCGGTCTCGGCCGCCCCGACGACGCCCATCACCGCCCGCGGCTTCCTCTCGGGAGTCGCCGTGGCGTTCACCGTGCCCGCGGCCAGGGCCCGTCGCCCGGCCGGACCGGCAGGTGCTGCTGGTCCGCGCGGACGTGATCGTGCCCGCGACGGTGCTTGACCCGTGCGTGCGGGACGCGTTCCGCGTCGACCGGCCGATTCCGCGCGGATCAGGACCGTACGGCCTCGTGCACCAGCCGCTTGAGATCCGGGAACACCGAGTGAGAACCCCTCGGGCGCAGTTGGCTCAGGAACTGCACGGTCAGATCGCGGCGCGGGTCGACCCAGAACGTCGTGGTGGCCACCCCGCTCCAGCCGAACGCGCCCTCGCTGGAAGGCGCCCGGGTGGCCGACTGGTCCACCACGACGGAGACGCCCAGGCCGAAACCGAGGCCGGCGTTGCCGGGTTCCTGGTGGACCGGGCTGCCGAAGGAGCGCCGGTCGGCGTTGCCGGGCAGATGGTTGGACGCCATCAGGTCCACGGTCCCGGGACGCAGCAGACGGGTTCCGTCGAGTTCGCCGCGGCGCCGGAGCATCTCCATGAAGCGGTGGTAGTCGCGGGCCGTGGCGACCATCCCCCCGCTGCCCGACAGGAACCGGGGCCGGCCGTGCAGCGGGAGACCGGCGATCGGGACGAGCTCCCCGGCCTCGTCCTCCCCGTACAACTCGGCCAGCCTGCCCGCCTGTTCGTCCGTGACCTGGAAGCCCGCGTCCGTCATCCCGAGCGGTCCGAGGACGCGCCGGTGCAGGAAGACGTCGAGGTCCTCGCCGGAGACGACCTCGATGACCCGGCCGAGGACATTGGTCGCCACCGAGTAGTTCCACCGGGTGCCGGGCTCGAACTGGAGCGGCAGCCGGGCGTACACCTCGCAGGTCTCGGCCAGATCGGCGCCCGGGGCCACGGACGACTCCACACCGGCGTCCCGGTAGAGCCCGTCGACGGGATGCGCGTGGTAGAAGCCGAAGGTCAGGCCCGCCGTGTGGGTCAGCAAGTGGCGCATCAGGAGGGGCTGTTCGGCCGGCCGGGTCCTCGTGTCCGGCCCGGCCCCGCCGACGTACACCCGTGGTTCGGCGAACGCGGGAAGGAAGTCGGCCACCGGGTCGTCGAGTCCGAGGCGGCCCTCCTCGAGCAGCATGAGCGCCGCGACCGAGGTGACCGGCTTGGTCATGGAGTAGATCCGCCACAGCGTGTCGCTCTCCACCGGGAGTCCCGCAGCACGGTCGCGCCGGCCGTACGTCGTGAGGTGGGCGACCCGCCCGTGCCGGGAGACGGCGACCAGGAAGCCGGGGAGCCGGCCGTCGTCGACCAGGGCGGCGAAGTGCCGGTCGAGCCGGTCCAGTGCCCCGGGGTCGAGTCCGACGGATCCCGGCTCGACGTCCTGTCGCAGATCTCCCATGGTTCTCCTCCGGACCGCGGCTCGTGTCCCTCATCGTCCCAAACGGGCTGGTGACGCGTCGGCCGGGCGTCCCCCGGCGGGCCTCACGGTGTCCTTGTGCCCCGGAAGCCCCAGGGCCAGCAGCGTTCCCGTCGCGGAGAACACCGCGAGCACGGCGAGCGGGGGACCGATGGCGGCGCCGCGCGTCAGCGACATCAGCGTGGCCGCCACCGCGATCCCCAGCACGGGTCCGATGTTCATCGCCGTCTGCTGCAGGCCGCCCGCCACACCGGCCGACGCCGCGGGGGCGTGCCGTACGACGACCGCCGTCGTGGTCACCATCACCGTCACGAAACCGGCGCCCAGCAACAGGAAGGCGCAGGAGACGGGCACGGCCGTCGACGCCGGGCCGAGCCGGGCCAGGAGCAGGACACCGAGCGTGAGGACGAGCGTTCCGGCCACGGCGGTCTGCCGCGGGCCGAACCTGCGCATCAGGACGGCGGCCAGCGGAGCGCCGAGCACCATCGTCACACCGGCCGGCAGCGCCCGCAGGCCGGTCTCCTGCGGGTCGAGGCCCAGGGTGCGCTGGAGGAAGTAGATGGCGACGAACAGGGTGCCGAGCATCGCGGCGGACACGGCCACCAGGATGCCGAGCGCCGCGCCGATGGTGGCCGAGCCGAGGATCTCGGACGGCACCAGGGGGCTCGCGGCCCGGCGTTGGCGGCGGACGAACGCGGTGCCGGCGGCGAGGGTCACGGCCAGTCCGGCCGCGGTCCGCGCCGTCCAGCCGGTTCCGGGCACGGCGACCAGGGTGTGCACCAGGGCGACCAGGGCGACGGTGAGCAGGCAGGCGCCCGGCACATCCAGGCCGTCGGCCGCCGCCGGACGACCGGCCCGGGGCCCGGGGGCGGCCGGGGACCGGACGGCGAGGGCCGCCACGCCCATCGCCAGCGCGGGCGGCACGTTCAGGAGGAAGACCGACCGCCATCCGAAGTGCCCGACGAGCGTGCCGCCCAGCAGCGGACCCGCGGCCGCGGCGATCCCGATGGCGCTCGCCCGCAGCGCGATGGGCGTCCCGAGCCGGTCGGGCGGGTACGCGGCGCGCAGCATGCCGAGCGTGGCCGGTTGCAACAGCGCGCCGAAGACACCCTGCGCGACCCGCAGCGTGATCACCCAGGTGATCCCGGGTACGAGTGCGATGCCCGCCGAGGCCGCTCCGAAGCCCAGGATGCCGAGCGCGAAGATCCGTTGATGCCCGTAGCGGTCCCCGAGGCGTCCCGCGAACACCAGCAGGCCCGCCACCGCGATGAGGTACCCGGTGCTGGTCCACTGCACCTGGGTGAGCGAGGCGCCCAGGTCGCCCTGGAGCGTGGGCTGCGCGACGGTGAGGACCGTGCCGTCGAGGGCGACGATCACCGCACCGACGACGCTGCTCGCGAGGGTGATCCGGCGGTGGGCCGCCCTTGGCGAGGCGGGGCGCGCGGCCGGCTCGGCGGGGGCCGTCATCGTTTCTCCGGTCCGAGGTGCGCGTCGAGCGCCGCCATCAGCAGCGGGGTGTGGTCCTCGGCGTCCGTGGCGAGCTTCAGGCTTCCCCAGCCCCACAGTTGGGCGATGCCGTGCAGGTTCGCCCAGAGGGCGCCGGCGAGGATCCGCGCGTCGGCCTCGGGGCGCACCCGGCCGACGAGCTCCACCAGCGTCCGGAACAACGGAAGGCTTGTCTCGCGAAGCCCCAACCGGTTGCTCTCCAACAGGTCGTGACGGAACATCAGCTCGTACATCCCGCGCTGGGACAGCGCGAAGTCCAGGTACGCCTTCGCGAGGGCGGTGAGCCGGGCGCGGGGGTCGCTCCCCGTGCCGTCGACCGCCTTCGCCGCGCGGTGCTGGAGGTCGGTGAAGCCGCGGCGCGCGATGGCGGACAGCAGTTCCAGATGGGTCGGGAACCAGCGGCGCGGAGCGCCGTGCGAGACCCCCGCCCGCCGGGCGATCTCCCGCAGGGTCAGCGCCTGCGCGCCCTCCGCCGTCACGAGTTCGACTCCGACGTCGATCAGCCGCGCCCGCAGTCCGGTGGTTTCCAGCTCGTCCATGGACACTGTCTACCAGCCCGCGGTAGACAGTGTCTACGGGATGGCGTGGCGTATCCGGGATGACGTGACGTATCGGGAGCGTTGACGCGGATATGAGCGAAGAAGAGACCCAGGACGCACTGCTGAAACTGCTCTCCGCGTACAAGGGCGGAGTGCTCGTGACCCTGAAGAAGGACGGCCGGCCCCAGCTCTCGAACGTCAGCCACGTGTACTACCCCGACGAGGGCGTCGTCCGCGTGTCGCTCACCGACGACCGGGCCAAGACCCGGAATCTGCGCCGGGACCCACGGGCCTCGTACCACGTGACCAGCGCGGACCGGTGGGCCTACACGGTCGTCGAGGGCACGGCCGAGCTGACGCCGGTCGCCGCGGATCCGCACGACGAGACCGTGGAGGAGCTCATCCGGGTCTACCGGGACGTCCTCGGCGAACATCCCGACTGGGACGACTACCGCGCGGCGATGGTCCGCGACCGCCGCCTGGTGCTCCGGCTCCACGTGGAGCGGGCGTACGGGATCCCGTCACGCTGAACCGTGGCGGCCCGCCGACTTCGCCGCGCGGTCCGCGGTCAGATAGGCGATGACCATGTCCCCGAGCATCGCGCGATAGTGCTCCCGCTGGTTCGGGGCGGTCAGGTCGCGGCCGAACAGGGCGCCGAACGTGTGCCGGTTCGAGACGCGGAAGAAGCAGAAGGCGCTGATCATCGCGTGCAGGTCCACGGCGTCGACGTCGGCGGTGAACAGCCCCGACTCCCTGCCGGTCGCCAGGATCCGGCCGATCACGTCGAGCGCGGGCGAGCCGATCCTGCCCAGCGCCGCGGAGTTCGTGATGTGTTCGGCCTCGTGGATGTTCTCGATGCTCACCAGGCGGATGAAGTCGGGGTGCGCCTCGTGATGGTCGAAGGTCAGCTCGGCGAGCCGGCGGATCGCCGCGACCGGGTCCAGATGCTCGACGTCCAGCTCCTGTTCGGCCTGCCGGATCGCCGAGTAGGCGCGCTCCAGGACCGCCGTGAAGAGCCGCTCCTTGCCGCCGAAGTAGTAGTAGATCATCCGCTTGGTGGTACTGGTGCGAGCGGCGATCTCGTCGACCCGTGCGCCCGCGAACCCGGCGCGGGAGAATTCCTGGGTCGCCACGTCGAGAATCTCGGCCCTGGTGCGGGCGGCGTCGCGGATGCGCCCGCCAGGTCGTGCCGGCTCTTCGACGCTGGTCATCGGGCTTCCTTCGGGCGAGAGGGTCGGTGCCCGCGATTCTAGAAGCGGCGTACCGCGGGCTCGGCACTCACCACGGTACGAAGCGCGAAGCGCCCCGGTGCGCCTCGCCGCGCGGCGAGGCGCACCGGGGCGTCGAACGACCGCGGCCCGGCGGAAGGGGGTGTCCTACAGGTCGAACTCGTGCGGCGGCAGGTCGAGCGTGAAGCACGCCTCGCGCACGACGGCCTGCTCGGTCTTGTCGAAGTCGCCGTCGGCGCCGCCGATGACGATGCCGATCTGGATGACGGCACGTGCCTCGGCGGGCTTCTTCTTCGCCTTGGCGATCTCCTGGAGCACGCTGACCTTGCCGAAGGCGAAGTCGGCGGTCAGCTTGTTCAGGTTGTCGTCGAAACGGCGCTGGAGGTCCACGGCGTCGAAGTTCTGCAGGACCTCGTTCGTGGCGATGAGCTGGGCCACGCGCTGCCGCTCGGACGGGTCGATCGAGCCGTCCGCCGCCGCGACGAGGGCGCACATGGCCATGCTCGCGTCACGGAAGGCGCCGCTCTTGAGATCGTTCTTCTTCGCCACGAGCTGGGTCTGCATCGTCGACGCGGACTCCTTGATGCGGTCCCACAGGGCCATGAGAACTCCATACGTAGTCAAGAGCCCGGTCCGCCCGGGCGGGCGGACCGGAGAGCTCCTCGGTTTTACAGCGGCAGGGTGGAAACTAGTGGACCGTGACGGAAGTTCCCGGTTGATTCCACGCGGCGATCACCGGATCGCCGTGTTCGGTGGAGAGCCGGCTGACGGTCCCGGTCGAGAGCTGGAACAACCGTCCCGACTCGGGCGGCAGCCCCAGCCGGCGGGCGGTGAGCACCCGCAGGAAGTGCGCGTGCGCCACCAGCACCACATCACCCGGCCGGTCGCAGAGCGCGGCGTCCACCCGGGAGAGCACCCGGTCGGCGCGCTCGCCCACCTCACGGGGTGATTCGCCGGGGTGGCCGTCCGGGCCGGGCGGCACCCCGTCGTCCCACAGCACCCAGCCGGGCCGGGCCCGGTGGATGGCGCGGGTGGTGATCCCCTCGTAGCCGCCGTAGTCCCACTCGTGCAGATCGGGGTCGGTCCGCGGGCCGGACAGCCCCGCGAGTTCCGCCGTCCGGACCGCGCGGCCGAGGGGACTGGTCAGGACCTGGGCGAAGGAGCGCCCGGCGAAGAACGGCGCGAGGGACTCGGCCTGTTCCTCGCCGTGCCGGGTGAGCGGAAGATCGGTCCAGCTCGTGTGCTGTCCCGTCAGCGTCCACTCGGTCTCTCCGTGGCGGACCAGGATGAGATCGCCCATGGTCCTTCCCTACTTCGCCGACTCGACGGCGTGACCGCCGAACTGGTTGCGCAGCGCCGCGATCATCTTCATCTGCGGCGAGTCGTCCTGCCGCGAGGCGAAGCGGGCGAAGAGCGAGGCCGTGATGGCAGGCAGCGGAACGGCGTTGTCGATGGCCGCCTCGACGGTCCAGCGGCCCTCGCCGGAGTCCTCCGCGTGACCGCGCAGCTTGTCCAGGTGCTCGTCGCCGTCCAGGGCGTTGACCGCGAGGTCGAGCAGCCAGGAACGGATGACCGTGCCCTCCTGCCAGGAGCGGAACACCTCGCGTACGTCGGTGACCGAGTCGACCTTCTCCAGGAGCTCCCAGCCCTCGGCGTACGCCTGCATCATGGCGTACTCGATGCCGTTGTGGACCATCTTGGAGAAGTGGCCCGCGCCCACCTTGCCGGCGTGCACGAAGCCGAAGTCGCCCTCCGGCTTGAGCGCGTCGAAGACCGGGCGCACCTTCTCGATGTTCTCGGCGTCGCCGCCGACCATCAGTGCGTAGCCGTTCTCCAGGCCCCACACACCGCCCGAGACACCGGCGTCGACGAAGCCGATGCCCTTGGCCGCCAGCTCCTCGGCGTGCTTCTCGTCGTCCGTCCAGCGGGAGTTGCCGCCGTCCACGACCGTGTCGCCGGCCTCCAGCAGGTCACCGAGTTCGTCGATAACGGTCTGGGTGGGGGCGCCGGCCGGCACCATCACCCAGACCACGCGCGGGCCTTCGAGGCTGCCCACGAGTTCGGCGAGGCTGTGCACGTCGGCGAGGTCCGGATTACGGTCGTAGCCGACGACGGTGTGGCCGGCGCGGCGTATGCGCTCGCGCATGTTGCCGCCCATCTTGCCGAGGCCGATGAGTCCGAGCTGCATTGTCAGTTCACTTCTTCCGGAGAGTGCGGTAAGCGGCCACGAGAGCGGCCGTGGAGGGGTCGAGTCCGGGGACGTCGGCGCCCTCGGTCAGGGCGGGTTCGACGCGCTTGGCGAGCACCTTGCCGAGTTCGACGCCCCACTGGTCGAAGGAATCGATGTTCCAGACGGCGCCCTGGACGAACACCTTGTGCTCGTAGAGGGCGATCAACTGGCCGAGGACCGAGGGGGTCAGTTCGGCGGCGAGGATCGTGGTGGTGGGGTGGTTGCCCTGGAACGTCTTGTGCGGCACCAGTTCCTCGGGCACCCCCTCGGCACGGACCTCGTCCGGGGTCTTGCCGAACGCCAGCGCCTGCGTCTGCGCGAAGAAGTTCGCCATCAGCAGGTCGTGCTGGGCGGCGAGTTCGTCGCTCAGTTCACCGACCGGGTTGACGAAGCCGATGAAGTCGGCGGGGATCAGCTTGGTGCCCTGGTGGATCAACTGGTAGTAGGCGTGCTGGCCGTTGGTGCCGGGCGTGCCCCAGACCAGCGGTCCCGTCTGCCACTCCACCGGGTTGCCGTCACGGTCCACGGACTTGCCGTTGGACTCCATGTCGAGCTGCTGGAGGTAGGCCGTGAACTTCGACAGGTAGTGCGAGTACGGCAGCACGGCGTGCGACTGCGCGTCGTGGAAGTTGCCGTACCAGATACCCAACAGACCCAGCAGCAGAGGAGCGTTGGCCTCGGCGGGAGCCGTGCGGAAGTGCTCGTCGACGAGGTGGAAACCGTCGAGCATCTCGCGGAAGCGGTCCGGGCCGATCGCGATCATCAGCGACAGGCCGATCGCCGAGTCGAACGAGTAACGCCCGCCGACCCAGTCCCAGAACTCGAACATGTTCGCCGTGTCGATGCCGAAGTCCGACACCTTCTCCGCGTTCGTCGACAGCGCCACGAAGTGCTTCGCGACCGCCTTCTCCTCGCCGAGCCCGGCGAGCAGCCAGGAACGCGCGGAGGTGGCGTTGGTGATCGTCTCGATCGTGGTGAACGTCTTGGAGGCGATGACGAACAGCGTCTCCGCCGGGTCCAGGTCGCGTACGGCCTCGTGCAGGTCGGCGCCGTCCACGTTCGACACGAACCGCACGGTCAGCGAGCGGTCGGTGAAGGAGCGCAGCACCTCGTAGGCCATGGCGGGGCCGAGGTCGGAGCCGCCGATGCCGACGTTCACGACGTTCTTGATGCGCTTGCCGGTGTGACCGGTCCACTCGCCCGAGCGGACCCGCCCGGCGAAGTCCGCCATCTTGTCCAGGACCGCGTGCACGGCCGGCACGACGTTCTCCCCGTCGACCTCGACCACCGCGTCCCGTGGCGCCCGCAGCGCGGTGTGCAGCACCGCCCGGTCCTCGGTCGTGTTGATCTTCTCGCCCCGGAACGTCGCGTCCCGCAGCCCGAACACGTCCGTGGCGACGGCGAGTTCCTGGAGCAGGGCCAGGGTCTCGTCGGTGATCAGGTGCTTGGAGTAGTCGATCCGCAGATCGCCGACCCGCACGACATAGCGCTCGGCGCGCGCGGGGTCGGCGGCGAACAGGTCACGCAGCCGCGGGTGGAGCAGCGCGGTCGCGCGGTGGTCCTCCAGGGCCACCCACTCCGGACGGCGGGTGGGCTTGGGGTAGTCAGACACGGGGGGTCTCCTTGGGTGCCTCGCCGCGCAGGGCGATGGCGTACATCTCGTCCGCGTCCAGGCGGCGCAGTTCCTCGGCGATGAGCTGGGAGGTGGAGCGCACCTTCAGCGCGAGGGTGCGGGAGGGCTGACCGGGCAGGGACAGGGTGGCCAGCGGGCCCTCGGGGCGGTCGATGACGATCTCCCCGTTCTCCGTGCCGAGCCGGACGGCGGTCACCACGGGTCCCGCGGTCTCGACACGCTCGGTCCTGACCTGGAGGCGGGCCTCCAGCCAGCGGGCCAGCAGTTCGGCGCTCGGGTTCTGCGCCTCGCTCTCGACGGTCGCCGAGATCACCTTCGCACGGGCCTGGTCGAGCGCCGCCGCCAGCATGGAGCGCCAGGGGGTGAGCCGGGTCCAGGCCAGGTCGGTGTCGCCCGGCGCGTACGAGGCGGCGCGGGCGTCCAGCGCCTGGAGCGGTGCCTCGACGGCGTACATGTCGGTGATCCGGCGCTGGGCGAGGGCGCCCAGCGGGTCCTTGACGGGGTTGGCGGGCGCGTCCACCGGCCACCACACGACGACGGGGGCGTCCGGCAGCAGCAGCGGCAGGACCACCGAGTCGGCGTGGTCCGAGACCTCGCCGTACGTCCGCAGGACGACCGTCTCGCCGGTGCCCGCGTCCGAGCCGACGCGCACCTCGGCGTCGAGGCGGGAGTTGGTGCGGTCGCGCGGGGTGCGGGCGACCCGCTTGATGACGACGAGGGTGCGCGAGGGGTGCTCCCGCGAGGCCTCCTCGGCCGCCTTGATGGAGTCGTACGCGTTCTCCTCGTCGGTGACGATGACCATCGTCAGGACCATGCCCACGGCGGGGGTGCCGATGGCACGGCGCCCCCGTACGAGCGCCTTGTTGATCTTGCTTGCCGTGGTATCGGTCAGGTCGATCTTCATGGCCTGCGCCAGCTCCGTCCGTCTCGTGCGAGCATCTCGTCGGCTTCCTCCGGGCCCCAACTGCCCGAGGGGTACTGCGCGGGCGTGCCGTGGCTCTCCCAGTACCCCTCGATCGGGTCGAGGATCTTCCAGGACTCTTCCACCTCCTGGTGGCGGGGGAAGAGATTGGCGTCGCCGAGCAGGACATCCAGGATCAGCCGTTCGTACGCCTCCGGGCTGGACTCGGTGAACGACTCGCCGTACGCGAAGTCCATGGTGACGTCCCGGATCTCCATGGAGGTACCCGGCACCTTGGATCCGAAGCGCACGGTCATGCCCTCGTCGGGCTGGACGCGGATGACGATCGCGTTCGCGCCGAGCTCCTCGGTGGCCGTGGAGTCGAACGGGGAGTGCGGGGCGCGCTGGAAGACCACCGCGATCTCGGTGACCCGGCGGCCCAGCCGCTTGCCGGTCCGCAGGTAGAAGGGGACACCCGCCCAACGGCGGTTGTCGACCTGGAGCTTGACGGCGGCGTAGGTGTCGGTCGTCGACGCGGGGTCGATGCCGTCCTCCTGGAGGTAGCCGCGCACCCGCGCGCCGCCCTGCCAGCTCGCCGCGTACTGGCCGCGTACGGTGTGCTCGCCCAGGTTCTCCGGCAGCTTCACGGCCCTGAGGACCTTGAGCTTCTCGGCGAGCAGCGACTCGGCGTCGAAGGCGGCCGGTTCCTCCATGGCCGTCAGCGCCATGAGCTGGAGCAGGTGGTTCTGGATGACGTCCCGGGCGGAGCCGATGCCGTCGTAGTAGCCGGCCCGGCCGCCGATGCCGATGTCCTCGGCCATGGTGATCTGGACGTGGTCGACGTACGACCGGTTCCAGACGGGCTCGTACATCTGGTTGGCGAAGCGGAGCGCCAGGATGTTCTGGACGGTCTCCTTGCCGAGGTAGTGGTCGATCCGGAACACCTGGTCCGGGTCGAACACGTCGTGCACGATCCTGTTCAGCTCGCGGGCGCTCGCCAGGTCGCGGCCGAACGGCTTTTCGATGACCGCGCGCCGCCAGGAACCCTCGGGGGCGCTCGCGAGACCGTGCTTCCTGAGCTGCCGCACCACCTTCGGGAAGAACTTCGGCGGTACGGAGAGGTAGAAGGCGTAGTTGCCGCTGGTGCCCCGGGAGGCGTCCAACTCATCGACGGCCGCACGCAGTTGCTTGAACGCCGTGTCGTCGTCGAAGTCGCCGGGGATGAACCGCATGCCCTCGGCCAGCTGCTGCCAGACCTCCTCGCGGAACTCGGTCCGCGCGTGCTCGCGCACCGAGTCGTGCACCACCTGCGCGAAGTCCTGGTCCTCCCACTCGCGGCGGGCGAACCCGAGGAGCGAGAAGCCCGGCGGCAGCAGACCCCGGTTGGCGAGGTCGTACACGGCCGGCATCAGCTTCTTGCGGGACAGGTCGCCGGTGACACCGAAGATGACCAGGCCGGAGGGGCCCGCGATCCGGGGGAGCCGGCGGTCGCGCGGGTCGCGCAGCGGGTTGTCCCAGTCGGCGGCCACACCGAGGGCCCGGGCGAGGTCCCCGGTCGCCGGGTCGCCGAGCGCGTCGGCGAGGACCTCGGTCGCCGGGTCGCCGAGCGCCGCGGCGAGGGCCTCGGGCGTCAGGCCGTCCGGTTCCACGGCCGGGTCACCGGATCCCTGCGGCGCGGCGGCCGCATCCTTCGGGTCACCGTCGGAAAGCGCCTCACCCTTGGTCATTCCCCTTCAACTCCCTTGCCGCGGAGCGAGGTCGCCACCGCTTCGAGAAGGTCTTCCCAGGCCGCCTCGAACTTCGCGACGGCCTCGTTCTCCAGTTGCCCGACGACCTCGTCGTAGGAGATCCCGAGCGCCTCGACCGCGGCCAGATCGGCGCGCGCCTGAGGGTAGCCGCCGGTCACCGCGTCGCCGTGGATGTCACCGTGGTCCGCGGTGGCGTTCAGCGTCCCCTCCGGCATGGTGTTGACCGTGCCGGGCGCGACCAGCTCGTCGACGTACAGGGTGTCCTTGTACGCGGGGTCCTTGACGCCCGTGGAGGCCCACAGCGGACGCTGCTTCTGGGCCCCGGACGGGGCGAGCGCGGTCCAGCGGTCGCCGCCTCGCGCCGAGCCGTCGACCGAGCCGAACACGTCCTCGTAGGCCTCGAAGGCCAGTCGCGCGTTGGCGAGCGCGGCCCTGCCCTTGAGCGCGAGGGCCTCGTCCGTGCCGGTCTTCGTGAGCCGCTTGTCGATCTCGCTGTCGACGCGGGAGACGAAGAAGGAGGCGACGGAGTGGATGCCGGCGAGGTCGACGCCCGCGGCCAGCGCCCGCTCCAGGCCCGCCAGATAGGCGTCCATGACCTCGCGGTAGCGCTCCAGGGAGAAGATCAGCGTGACGTTGACGCTGATGCCGAGGCCGATGACCTCGGTGATCGCCGGGAGGCCGGCCTTCGTCGCCGGGATCTTGATCATTACGTTCGGGCGGTCGACCAGCCAGGCGAGCTGCTTGGCCTCGGCGATGGTCGCGGTGGTGTCGTGGGCCAGCCGGGGGTCGACCTCGATGGAGACCCGGCCGTCCCGGCCGCCGGTCGCCTCGTACACCGGGCGCAGGATGTCGGCGGCGGCGCGCACGTCCGCGGTCGTCATCATCCGGACGGCCTCGTCGACGGTCACACCGCGCACGGCGAGGTCGGCGAGCTGCTGCTCGTACCCCTCACCGGAGCCGATGGCGGCCTGGAAGATGGACGGGTTGGTGGTCACGCCCACCACGTGCCGCGTCGCGACGAGTTCGGCCAGGTTGCCGGACTCGATCCGCTTGCGGGAGAGGTCGTCGAGCCAGATGGAGACGCCTTCGTCGGAGAGGCGCTTCAGGGTTGCCGCGGTCGCGGTCGCTTCGGTCACAGTGATCATCTTCCTTTGTGCGAACGGATCAACCGCGGACTGCGGCAAGAGATTCCCGCGCGGCGGCGGCGACGTTCTCGGGGGTGAAGCCGAACTCGGCGAACAGCGTCCCGGCGTCGGCCGAGGCACCGAAGTGCTCCAGCGAGACGACGCGCCCGGCGTCACCGACGTACCGGTACCAGGTCAGGGCGATCCCGGCCTCGACCGCCACGCGGGCCCGCACGGACGGCGGAAGGACGCTCGCCCGGTACTCGGGGGACTGCTCCTCGAACCACTCGACGGACGGCATCGACACCACCCGGGTGCCCACGCCCTCGGCCTCCAGCAGCTCACGCGCCGCGACGGCGAGCTGTACCTCGGATCCGGTCGCGACGAGGAGGACGTCCGGGGTCCCGGTGGAGGCGTCCCGCAGGACGTAACCGCCGCGCGCCGCGTCGGGGTTGACCGGGTACGTCGGTACGCCCTGACGGGTGAGAGCCAGACCGTGCGGGGCCGGGTTCGTGGCGTGCCGCTTGAGGATCTCGGCCCAGGCGACGGCCGTCTCGTTGGCGTCGGCCGGGCGGACGATGTTCAGGCCGGGGATGGCGCGGAGCGAGGCCAGGTGCTCGACCGGCTGGTGGGTGGGGCCGTCCTCGCCGAGTCCGATCGAGTCGTGCGTCCACACGTACGTCACCGGGAGCTGCATCAGCGCGGAGAGGCGGACGGCGTTGCGCATGTAGTCGGAGAACACCAGGAAGGTGCCGCCGTAGATACGGGTGTTGCCGTGCAGCGCGATGCCGTTCATCTCCGCGGCCATGGAGTGCTCGCGGATGCCGAAGTGGATCGTGCGGCCGTACGGGTTCGCCTCCGGCAGCGGGTTGTCCGCCGGAAGGAAGGAGGACGTCTTGTCGATCGTGGTGTTGTTCGAGCCGGCGAGGTCGGCGGAGCCGCCCCACAGCTCGGGGATGACCGCGCCGAGGGTCTGGAGCACCTTGCCGGACGCGGCGCGGGTGGCGACACCCGTGCCCTCCTCGAACACCGGCAGCGCGCTCTCCCAGCCCTCGGGAAGCTGGCCGGCGACGATCCGGTCGAAGAGCTTCGCGTTCTCGGGCCGTTCGGTGCGCCACGCGCCGATCCGCTTGTCCCAGTCGGCGTGCGCCTCGGCGCCCCGGTCCAGGGCCCGACGGGCGTGGGCCAGCACGTCGGCGTCGACCTGGAAGGTCTGCTCCGGGTCGAAGCCCAGGAGCCGCTTGGTGGCGGCGATCTCCTCGGCGCCCAGCGCCGAGCCGTGCGAGGCCTCGGTGTTCCGCGCGTTCGGCGCCGGCCAGGCGATGACGGTGCGCATCGCGATGATGGACGGACGCCCGGTCTCGGCCCGCGCGGCCGTGAGCGCGGTGTAAAGGGCCTGGACGTCGATGTCGCCGTCGGACGAGGGCTCGACGCGCTGCACGTGCCAGCCGTACGACTCGTAGCGCTTCAGGACGTCCTCGGAGAAGGCGGTCGCCGTGTCGCCCTCGATGGAGATGTGGTTGTCGTCGTAGACGAAGACGAGGTTGCCGAGCTTCTGGTGGCCGGCGAGCGAGGAGGCCTCCGCCGAGATGCCCTCCTCCAGGTCGCCGTCGGAGACGATCGCCCAGATGGTGTGGTCGAACGGGGACTCGCCCTCGGGGGCCTCGGGGTCGAACAGGCCGCGCTCGTAGCGGGCCGCCATCGCCATGCCCACGGCGTTGGCGGCACCCTGGCCGAGCGGACCGGTCGTGGTCTCCACACCGGCGGTGTGTCCGTACTCGGGGTGGCCGGGCGTCTTGGACCCGTGAGTGCGGAACGCCTTCAGATCGTCGAGGCCGAGTTCATAACCTGACAGGAAGAGCTGGGTGTAGAGGGTCAGCGAGGTGTGGCCGGGGGAGAGGACGAAGCGGTCGCGGCCCGTCCACTCCGGGTCGGCCGGATCGTGCCGCATCACCTTCTGGAAGAGCGTGTACGCCGCCGGGGCCAGGCTCATCGCGGTGCCAGGGTGACCGTTGCCGACCTTCTGCACGGCGTCGGCGGCCAGAAGGCGGGCGGTGTCGACGGCGCGGCGGTCGAGCTCGGTCCAGGTGAAGCCGTCGGAGCTCTGCGTACTCATCTTCAAGAAGTCCTCACGGGATGCGCTGAAACAGGGTCTGTGCCTTCAAACCTAAAAGTCAGACTTTTGCTGGGGAAGGTGCCCGTGTGTCAGCCTTCGGTGAATGTGGGACACATGGAGCCGTGGCGAGCCGACGCGAGAAGGACATGAACGACAGAACCACCCAAGGCGGCACCGGCGGTGAGAGCGGCCGGGACGGCATCAGGACCTTTCCTTTTCCGGCCGATCTGAGCCTGTCCGGCGTGGGCATGCAGGTCGGCGCGATGGGAACCGGACGCACCTGGCACGCGGACGCCCCGCTGGAACGCGTGCACCGCATCGACTTCCACGTCGTGATGCTCTTCCACGAGGGGCCCGTACGGCACATGGTCGACTTCGCCGAGTACGAGGCCCGCGCGGGCGACCTCCTGTGGATCCGGCCCGGCCAGGTGCACCGCTTCTCCAGCACCGACCGCTACCGCGGCACCGTCCTGACCATGCAGCCCGGCTTCCTGCCCCGCGCGACCGTCGAGGCGACCGGCCTCTACCGCTACGACCTGCCCCCGCTGCTGCGCCCCGACGCCGACCGGCTGGCCGCGCTGGAGCACGCGCTGACCCAACTGGAGCGCGAGTACGTCGACACCACCACGCTGCCGCTCAGTCTGCACACCGCGGTGCTGCGGCACTCGCTCACCGCGTTCCTGCTGCGTCTCGCCCACCTCGCGGCGAGCTCCGCAGGGGCGACCCACGAGCACACGGACACCACGTTCACCCGTTTCCGGGACGCGGTGGAGAAGGACTTCGCCGTCAATCACAGCGTCAGCGCCTACGCCGACGCCCTCGGATACTCGCGCCGCACCCTGGTGCGCGCCGTGCGGGCCGCCACCGGCCAGACACCCAAGGGGTTCATCGACAAGCGGGTCGTCCTGGAGGCCAAACGGCTCCTCGCCCACACGGACATGCCGATCGGGCGCGTCGGGGCCGCCGTCGGCTTCCCCGACTCGGCCAACTTCTCGAAGTTCTTCCACCAGCACACGGGGGCGACCCCGGTGGCCTTCCGGACCGAACTGCGCTGAGCGGGACGGACCGCGTACGTCCGTCCCGCTCGGCTCTGTGACGGGTGGGCCCCTCACCTCTCCTGTCCGTGACGACCGGAGAGTGAGTGACTGTCCGTCACCTCACCTGTCAGTGACCGAAGTCGAACCAGTTGACGTTCACGAAGTCCGCGGGCTGGCCGCTGGTGAAGGTGAGATAGACGTCATGGGTTCCGGTCACGGAGCTCATGTTCGCCGGTACGGTTCTCCAGGACTGCCAGCCGCCGGTGTTGGCCAGCGCGAAGCTCGCGACCGGTGTGCTCGTACGGCTGTCGAGGCGCACCTCGACCAGGCCGCTGACCCCGCCCGCCGCGCCGCTCGCGACCCGGCCGTAGAACTGGGTGGCCGCCGAGGAGCCGAAGTTGACGCCCTTGTAGAGCGCGTAGTCGCCGTTCGCGATGGAGCCGATGTCCTGGCCGCCGCCGGTGTCCGTCGTGGTCTCGCCGACGACACCGCTCTGGCTGTCGTACGACTCGGCCTGGATGGCGCTGTAGGCGTCGCGGTTGCCGGTGGGCGGCGGAGTGGTGCCGCCGCCACCGCTGCCGGCCGCCTGGAGCACCTGGACGTAGTCGACGACGAGCGGGTGACCCGGTTCCGTGCCGCTGTCGGGGCCGCCGCCGAAGGCACCCGGGAACCCGCCGCCCATCGCGACGTTCAGAATGACGAAGTAGCCGTGGTTGGTGGCGTTCGCCCAGGTGGTCGCGTCGACCTGGTTCGCCTTCACCGTGTGGAAGTTGACGCCGTCGAGGTAGAAGCGGACCTCCTCGGGGCTCGTCGAGCGGTCCCACTCCATCGCGTACGTGTGGAAGCCCGCCTGGCAGGTCGTGCCGGTACAGGGCGTGTTGTTGCCGATGCCGCTGGTCTCGTTGCAGGGGCCGCCCGGGCTGGTGCCGCAGTGCATCGTGGCCCACTCGGTGTTGAGGCCCTGGACGTTCTCCATGATGTCCAGCTCGCCGACGCCCGGCCAGTTCTGGTAGTTGCCGCGGTAGGGCGCGCCGAGCGCCCAGAACGCGGGCCAGTAGCCCTTGGCCGCGGCGCCGGTCACGTTCGGCATCTGCAGCCGCGACTCGATGCGCAGCTTGCCCCCGGCGGGGGGCTCGAAGTCGGTGCGCTTCGTCTCGATGCGGCCCGAGGTCCAGTTGCCCGAGGCGTCGCGGCGCGGGGTGATCAGCAGGTTGCCGTTGCCGTCCAGGGCGACGTTGTTGGTGCTGGAGGTCATCGTCTCGACCTCGCCGGTACCGAAGTTGGCCGGCCCGCCCGGGTAGCTCGTCCCCGTCGTGTACTGCCAGTTGGTGGTGTTGACGCCGCTTCCGGCCGCCCCGGTGAAGTCGTCGACGAAGACCTGGGACCAGCCGGAGGGGGGTGTGGGCGCGGAAGCGTTGGCCGGGAGGGTGGCCGCGGTCGCGGCGGCCGCCGCCAGGCTCACGGTGCTGAGCACGGCGATGAGGACGCGTCGGACCGAGCCGCGTCTGGGTGTGCCGGAGGTTTCACTCATGGGTGCCTCTTCGCGTACGGAGTGTGGGGTGCGCGGGTGGGGGAGCGCTCCCACGGAGACCTTGAGAGCGCTCTCAAAAAAGGTGCGCGGCCAATGTGCTCTCTGTCACTCCGGTCGTCAAGAGGTGAAGCCGAGAAAGTCCTTACGCAGAAAGGGAGTTCACGCCGTGAAGGAAGGAAGAAGGCCCGATGAGCGCCCCACGGCGGGCAGATGAAGTCCGCTCATCGGGCCCGACCCTCAAAGGGCGCTGCCGGCCTTCCAGTCGGCCCACGACAGGTTCCAGCCGTTCAGACCGTTCGACGCTTCGACGGTCCGCTCGCCCGAGTTCCGGACGACCACCACGTCGCCGAGCATCGAACTCTCGTAGAACCGGTAGCCCGCCGCGGAGCTGTCGTTCGCGCCCTTCGTGTCGTGCAGGCCGACGCAGCCGTGGCTGGTGTTGCTGCTGCCGAAGACCGCGGGCGCGGCCCAGTAGTTGCCGTGGATGAAGGTGCCCGAGGTGGTCAGGCGCTGGGCGTGCGGCACGTCGGCGATGTCGTACTCGTCGCCGAGCCCGACCGTGGAGGACTCCATCCGGGTCTCCTCGAACCGCTCGCTGATCACCATGATCCCGGACCACGTGGTGTGCGCCGGGGCACCGCCGCTCACCGGGTAGCTCGCGAGCGTCGCCCCGTCCCGCTCGACGGTCATGGTCTTCCTCGCGAGGTCGACGGTGCTCACCTGGCGGCGGCCGATGTGGAAGGTGACGTCCTTGGACTGGACGCCGTAGACGCCGTCCCCGCCCTCGACGTCCTTGAGGCGCAGACTCAGCGTGATCTTCGTGCCGGCCGCCCAGTACCCGGCGGGACGGAAGTCGAGCCGGGTGTTCCCGAACCAGTGACCGACCACCTCGACCGCGGGCTCCGCCGTCACCGTGATGGCCTTTTCCACCGCGGCCCGGTCCGTCACGGCGTGGGTGAAGTTGATCGACACGGGCATACCGACGCCGGAGGTCGAATTCGCCTCCGGCGTGAAATAGCCGGCGAAGGTCTCGCCCGGGGACTTCGTGACGAACGTCGAGATGTGCTCCGCGGCGCCCGTCGCTTTCGCCGTCACCGTGTATTTGGTGCCCGAGTACGGATTCCCGGCCGAGGTCCAGCGCGTACGGTCGTCGTCGAAGGATCCGGCCAGAGTGGAACCGTCGTTGCCGGACACCTCGACCGCCGACAGCGTGCCGTCGGTCACGGAGACCACGACCGGAGCGGTGAAGCCGGCCTTCCTCGTGCCGTCCGCGGGGGAGACGGTGACCTTCGGCGTCTTCACCTCCGCCTTCACCTGCGAATTCGCCTTCGAGCCGGCCCCGGTCGTCGTCGTGTCCTTGCCTTCGGCTGCGCCCGCCGGACCGCCGCACCCGCTCAGCGCGAGGGCCGGAACGACCGACCCGACGGCCGCGAGGACTCCGCGCCGTGACCAGGCCGGACGCTCCGGACGCCGTCGTATCCACCCCGGGTCCCGCGGTGCGGACTCGGGCCGATTCGCTATCTCAGGGACGCCCACGGAACGCCTTTCCTCGCGTGTTTCTCTCACCATCACTGCCGGTGCATCCTGCGGGACTTCCCTGGGTTGATTCTTTGAATACGGCTGCCGCAGCCTGAGATTCCGGTGAAGACCCCCGGAGAGACGGCCTGAATCCATGGTTGCCGGGCCGCACCGAAGGATGAGCAGAGTATGAAGTGCCCAGTCCGCTCCCTGAGATTTCCGTGAGATCCGCGTTCCCGGAGCCCATTCCGTACTCTCCGGCTGCCCGGCTCCCCGGCTTCTCCGGCCGCAAGAGTGAAGGAGGATTTCCGCGTGTCGGATCCGCGACGAACCACGCCGGAGGCATCAGTGAGGCCGGCCCGTGAGAGGCACACCCTGGCCATCGTCGGAGTGGGCGCCGCCGGCACGCTCACCGCCGTGCAGCTCTGCGAGACGGCGACCCGCCGCCGCACCCCGCTCGACCTCTTCCTGGTCGACCCCGCCCCCGAAGCCGGGCGCGGCAGCGCGTACGCCACCACCGACACCCGGCACCGGCTGAACGTGCCCGCGGGAGGCATGAGTTGCTATCCCGACGACCCGGGCCACTTCACCCGCTGGCTGTGCCGGCACGGCGAACCCACCGTCAGGGCGGCCGACTTCGCCACCCGCTACCGGTACGGCGCCTACCTCGCCGACACGTTGGCCCGGGCGATCGTCCACGCCCACGGCACGGTCACCGTGCGCCGGCTGCGGACCAGGGCGGAAGCCTGCGTCCCCGCTCCGGACAGGGGGCTGGAGCTGCGGCTGGCCGACGGGGGCGGACTCGTCGCCGACGGCGTCGTCCTCGCCACCGGACCGGCCGCCACGACCAGTGCCTGGGCCCCGCCCCGACTCCGTTCCTCCGGACGGTTCATCGGTTCACCCTGGGAGCCCGGCGCGCTGGACGGACCCCTCGCCGAACCCGCCGACCGCGCGCGAACGGGCGCGAGCGACGACGTCCTGCTCGTGGGCACCGGGCTCACGGCGGTCGACCTCGCGCTCAGCCTCGACCGCCCCGGACGCACCGTCCACGCCCTCTCGCGCACCGGACTGCTGCCACAGCCGCACGCCCTCGACCCCGCCCCCGCGATGGCCGCCCCCGAAGGGCTCGACGCGCCGACCCTGTCCACGCTGCGCCGGGCGGTCTACCGCCACATCGGCCGCGCCCTGCGCGCCCACGGCGACTGGCGTCCCGCGCTCGACAGCCTGCGCCCGCACACCGCGCACCTGTGGCGCAGCCTCACACCCGAGGAACGCGACGCCTTCCTGCGCGGCGAGAGCGCGCTCTGGAACACCCACCGGCACCGGATGGCCCCGACGACGGCCGAGGCGCTGGACCGCGCCCGCACGGCCCGCCGCCTGCGTGTCCACACCGGCAGGATCACCGACGCCGTCCCCCGCCCGGACGGCTCCGAGCTGATCACGCTCTCCGACGGGCGGCGCATCACGGCCGGCTGGGTGATCGACTGCACCGGACCGGGTCCGCGCCCCGAAGACCCCCTGTGGGCCTCGCTGTTCGACACGGGCGCCGCCGTGCCCGGCCCGCTCGGCCTCGGTGTCGCGACCCGCGAGGGCCGGCTGCTCGACGCCGAAGGCGGCGCCGGGCTCGCGGTGTTCACCCTCGGCGCGCCACGCCGCGGTGAGCTGTGGGAGACCACCGCGATCCCCGAGATCCGGGTCCAGGCGGCCGAACTGGCCGAGCGGTTGCTCGCGCCGCCGGCCCCGCGGCACCGCCCCGCGCGCCGCCGGCCCCTCGACGCGCACGGGCTCCCGCTGTCCACCCATGCCGAGGCGGCGGCCGCCCACCGCACCGGCGTCGAACGCGTCCTCAAGGTCAGGGCCGGCGCCGAGGACGCCTTCGCGCGCGCCGTCGCCCTCGACCCCGGCTTCGCGCTCGGGCACGCGGCCCTCGCCCTGCTCGGCCACGAGTGCGGTGCCGACGTCGACGTACCGCGGGCCCTGGCCGAAGCACAGCGGTGCGCGCGGGAACGGGCCGACGCGCGCGAACGCTCCTTCGTCGACGTGGTGAGCGGGCGCGTGCGCGGCGACAGCCCGGACACCGGCACCCGTACCCTGCTCGGGCATCTGGCCGCCCACCCCGCCGACGCGCTGGCGCTCGCCGTGGCCGTGCCCACCATCGCCTTCTCCGGTGTCAACGACCTCGACACCACCTACGCGTCGGACCTGGTCGAGCGGTCCCTGCCCGCCTACGACGGTCACTGGTTCCCGGCCTCGCTCCTCGCCTTCCTGCGCCAGGACCGCGGCCGCCACGACGAGGCGGCCGAGCTGGCCCGGCGCGCGCTGGACGCCGAGCCCGCCTCCGGGCACGCCGTGCACGCCCTCGCCCACGTCCACTACGAGTCGGGAGCGCACGAGTCCGGCCGTGACTGGCTGGACGCCTGGGTGTCAGGGCACGGACGGGGCGCCGTCCACCGCGCCCACTTCTCCTGGCACATCGCCCTGCATGAACTGGCCCTGGACGACCCCGCCGCCGTCCGCCGACGCTGGTTCGCCCAGCTCGCGCCCGGCCGGGTGACCGGTGTACGCGCCCTGGTCGACTCGGGGTCGCTGCTGTGGCGCGCCCGGATCAGCGACAGCTGGCGGGGCCGGGTACCGGCGGCGGACGTGCTCGACAGCGTCGCCCGCGAGATCGTGGAACGGCCCGCGACCGCCTTCACCGCTCTGCACGCCGCCGTCGCGCTCACCGCCGCCGGTGACATGGCGGGACTGCGGCGGCTGCGCGACCACGCCGCGGGCGCCGATCCGGTGCAGCGGGAGGTCGTCGTCCCGCTGTGCGAGGCCCTCGCCGCGCTCGTCGAGGAGCGCTTCCACGAAGCCGCCCGGGGCCTCGACGCCCTGCTGCCGGTCCTCTCCCGGGTCGGCGGCAGCGCGGCCCAGCGCGAGGTCGTCGAGGAGACACTGCTGTACGCCCTCGTGGCGGCGGGCCGCTGCGAGGCCGCCCGGCGCCTCCTGGACACCCGCCTCGACCGAGGCCACGCGCCGCGCGACCGACGCCTGCTGGCGGCACTGCCCGACTGAGGGCCCGTCCAGGCGTGCGACTCCCCGCGCACACCAGGTGCCGACTTCCCGCGCACACCAGGTGCCGACTTCCCGCGCACGCCAGGTGCCGGCTCCCCGCGCGCTCCAGGTGCCGGCTCCCCGCGTAGGTCGGGTGCCCGGCTCCCCGCGCACGCGAGGCACGGGCCCGCGCGCACGTCAGGCGCCCGGCTCCCCGCGAGGGGCCGGGCGCCAGCCGAGGGCCCGGGAGATTCCGCGGGCGGCCAGGCGCACCGCCGGGATCAACGCCGGTACCCGGGCCTCGGCCCGGGGCACGACGAGCGACACGGCCGCGACGACCGAGCCGTCGGCACCGCGCACCGGCGCGGCCACCGACAGGGCGTCCTCCGTCACCTGACGGCTGCTCACCGCGACACCCGTCCCGCGTACTTCGGCCAGAGCGCGGCGCAGGCGGACCGGGTCGGTGATCGTGTACGGGGTGTACGCGGCCAACGGCCCGGCGCAGTAGGCGTCCTGGAAGTCGGGCTCCGCGTGCGCGAGCAGCGCGAGCCCCACGCCCGTCGCGTGCAGCGGCCAGCGCGCGCCCACCTGGATGCGGACCCCGACCGAGGAACGGCCCGAGATCCACTCGGTGTAGACGACCTCGGCGCCGTCCCGGACCGCCAACTGCACGTTCTCGTGGGTCGCTTCGTACAGGTCCTCCAGATACGGCAGGGCACTCTGGCGCAGCGCGAGGCCGCGCGGGGCGAGCGCCGCGAGCTCCCACAGGCGCAGACCCACGTGGTAGACGCCGTTCGTGTCCCGCTCCAGCGCGCCCCACTCGGCGAGCGCGGCCACCAGCCGGTGCGCCGTGGTGAGGCTCAGGCCCGCCCGGCGGCTGATGTCCGTCAGGGACAGCGCCGTGTGCTCGTGGTCGAAGGCGCCGAGCACGGCGAGGAGGCGGCCGGCGGCGGACGGGGTGGTCATGATGCCTGGATCCAACAGGCCGGACGGGCGTGACCGCAACGGCCGGTGCCGAGGAAAGACGTCCGAGGGGCGGCCGGTCCTCGGGAACGGGCGCGGGCGATGGCAGGCTGCTGACCGGAAGGCATGGGTGGAACAGGCGGCCGGCGTGCTCACTCGCCGCGCGGCCCGTGGCACCGTACGAACTGCGAAGGTGGTACTTGCGTGAGGCTGACCATTCTGGGCGGCGGCGGATTCCGTGTCCCGCTCGTGTACGGGGCACTCCTCGGGGACCGGGCCGAGGGCCGCGTCACCAGGGTCGTGCTGCACGACCTGGACGCGGGACGGCTCTCCGCCGTGGCCCGCGTGCTCGCCGAGCAGGCGGCCGGGGACCCGGACGCGCCGGAGGTGACCGTCACCACCGACCTCGACGAGGCCCTGCGGGGCGCTGACTTCGTCTTCTCCGCGATCCGCGTCGGGGGTCTGGAGGGCCGGGCGGCGGACGAGCGTGTCGCCCTCGCCCAGGGGGTCCTCGGCCAGGAGACGGTCGGCGCCGGCGGCATCGCGTACGGTCTGCGCACCGTGCCCGTCGCCGTGGACATCGCGCGGCGGGTGGCCCGGCTCGCGCCCGACGCCTGGGTCATCAACTTCACCAACCCGGCCGGACTGGTCACCGAGGCCATGTCCCGGCACCTCGGCGACCGCGTGATCGGCATCTGCGACTCGCCGGTCGGCCTCGGGCGCCGGATCGCCAAGGTCCTCGGCGCGAACCCGCGCGAGGCGTGGATCGACTACGTCGGGCTCAACCACCTCGGCTGGGTACGCGGCCTGCGCGTCGCCGGCCGCGACGAACTCCCGCGCCTGCTCGCCGATCCCGACCTGCTCGGCTCCTTCGAGGAGGGCAGGCTCTTCGGCCCGCAGTGGCTCCGGTCCCTGGGCGCCGTCCCCAACGAATACCTGCACTACTACTACTTCAACCGCGAGACCGTCCGCGCCTACCAGCGGGCCGAGAAGACGCGTGGCGCCTTCCTGCGCGACCAACAGGCCGGTTTCTACGAGGAGATGAAGCACCCGGAGGCGGCGGCCCTGGCCTCCTGGGAACGCACCCGGGCCGAGCGCGAGGCCACGTACATGGCCGAGAACCGGGACGCCGCGGGTGCCGGGGAACGCGAGGAGGACGACCTCTCCGGCGGCTACGAGAAGGTGGCGCTCGCCCTGATGCGGGCGATCGCCCGCGACGAACGGACCACCCTGATCCTCAACGTCCGCAACCGCGGCACCCTGAGCGTCCTCGACACGGAGGCCGTCATCGAGGTGCCGTGCCTGGTGGACGCCAACGGGGCGCATCCGGTCGCGGTCGACCCGCTGCCGGGGCACGCCGCCGGACTGGTGTGCGCGGTCAAGGCGGTGGAACGCGAGGTGCTCTCCGCCGCCGAGTCGGGTTCCCGTACGACCGCGGTGAAGGCCTTCGCCCTGCACCCGCTCGTCGACTCGGTCGCCGTGGCGCACGCGCTCGTCGACGGCTACACGTCCGTACACCCGGGTCTCGCCTATCTGACCTAGCCGCGAGCGAGCCGGACCGGCCGGGCGCGGGCGGGCGGTGACGGGTCCCTCCCGATGACGCCCGCTTTGCGCACCGGACTTGCCGACGCCTTGACGATCCGTTTCCTGCGTGTTCAACCGGCTGCCCGTGCCGGCGTTGTGTAGCGTCCCTAGGGTCCCTGAGTGCTTCGAGTGCGTCGAGTGCTTCGAAGGAAGGGACCCATGGACAGACCCCTCGCCGTCCGGGCTCGCGGGATCACCAAGTGTTTCGGCGACGTCGTGGCACTCGACGGCGTCGATCTGGACGTGGCACGCGGTCGGATCCACGGCCTGGCCGGACCGAACGGCGCCGGCAAGACGACCCTGCTCGGTCTGCTGCTGGGCCTGGCCGTCGCCGACGAAGGCCGCCTGGAGATCCTCGGCACCCGGGTCGGACGGGCGCTCGCCGCCCCCGGCGGTGTCGCCGGCTTCGTCGACGGACCCGGCCTGTACCCCTCGCTCACCGCCCGGCAGAACCTCACCGCCCTGGCCGCGCTGCGCGGCCGGAAGGCGCGGTCGGCCGGCGTCGACGACGTGCTCGGCCAGGTCGGGCTCACCGATGTCGCCGACGACCCGGCCCGCGGCTACTCCCTGGGGATGCGTCAGCGGCTCGGCCTCGCCGCCGCGCTGCTCACCGAACCCCGGCTGCTGGTGCTCGACGAACCGTCCAACGGCCTCGACCCGGCGGGCAAGCGCCATGTGCACGGGGTGCTCGACCGGCTCGCCGCGAACGGCACCGCGGTCGTCCTCTCCAGCCACCGCATGGACGACCTCCAGGCCCTGTGCTCCGAGGTCACCATCCTCGCGACCGGACGGGTCGTCTTCAGCGGCCCGCTGGGCAAGCTGGCCGCCGAGAACCGTGAACTCGACTACCGGCTGCTCACCTCCGACCCGGCGGCCGCCCGCTCGCTCGCCCTCGACACGGCCGGGATCCGGGTCGTCGACGACGCGGCACCACGGCACGCCGCCGACGCACTCGTCGTACGCGCGCCGGTGCCCGCCGTGGACGACCTGGTGGTGCGGCTCGTGGGCGCGGGCGTCGCGCTGCGCGAGCTCGCCCCCGTGGTGTCGCCACTCGAAGCCGCGTTCCTCGCCCTCACCGAGCAGAAGGAGGCCGGCGGATGACCACGACCGTCGCCGAGGACGCCGGCCCCGAAGCACCGGGCCCGGACGAGGAGGGCGCCGCCGCCCCCCGTGTGCCGGTCGGCCGCGTCTACCGCTTCGAACTGGTCAAGCTCGTCTCCCAGTGGCGGATCCGGCTGTTGGTCCTCGCCTGCTGGATCGTGCCGGCGCTCTTCGTCGCCGCGGTCGACCGGCAGAGCACGCTCCCCGTCGACACCCTCTTCGGCCGCTGGATGCACGCCACCGGATGGGCCGGAGCGCTGGTCATGCTGGGCTTCGCGGGCACCTGGGCGCTCCCGCTGCTGACCTCGGTCGTCGCCGGTGACGTGTTCGCCTCCGAGGACCGGCTCGGCACCTGGCGCCACCTGCTCGTCGCGATCCGGTCACCGCGCCGGATCTTCGTCGCGAAGACACTGGCCGGCCTCACGGTCGTCCTGCTGCTCGTGGCCGGACTGGTCGCCTCCAGCTCGGCCGGCGGGGCCGTGACGATCGGCGTCCATCCGCTCGTCGGCCTCGACGGCCGCCTGCTGACCCCGGCGGACGCCGCGGGCAAGGTTCTGCTCGCCTGGCTCTGCGTCCTCGCCCCGACCCTGGCCCTCGCCGCGGTCGGACTGCTCGGCTCGATCACGCTGGGACGCTCCCCGATGGGGCTGCTGCTGCCGGCGCTCGTCGCGCTCGCGATGCAGCTCGCCCAGATGATGCCGCTCCCCGTCGCCGTGCGCCTCGCCCTGCCCAGCTACGCCTTCATCGCCTGGAGCGGTCTGTTCACCAGCCCCGCACAGCTCGGTCCGCTCCTGATCGGCATCGCCGTCAGCCTGTCGTGGGCGGTGGCCGCGACGGTGTCGGCCTATCTGCTCTTCATGCGGAGGGACTTCACCGACGCGGCCCACGACGGCTCGGGCCGCGGCGCGGTCACGGGAGGCGTTCTGCCGCTCGTCGGGCTGGCCGCCGTGACCGCCGTGGTCGTCGGGCTCACCACCGGGGCCACGGGCTCCGGGATCGAACAGGACAAGGTGCAGCGCTCGGCCGCGACGGCCTTCGCCCACCTGTACCGGCTCCAGACCGCAGAACTCAACCGCCCGGCCGTCACCGAGGCACAGCTCAGGGCCACGGCGGCCTGTGACAAGGGCAGCGTGAAGGTCGCCGCCGAGGGGCCGGGCAACGACTGGCGCTGCGTCATCACCTGGCACCTTCCCGGCGTCGACGCCGTGGGGACGGCCGTCTACCAGCTCGACATCACCCCGGACGGCCGCTTCATGGCCGACGGCGACGGACCGAAGGAGGTGAACGGCTACTTCCTGGTCCGCACACCGACCGGGGACGCACCGAACCCGCTGTGGCAGTTCGACGGCGACGTCGACCTGCTCGCCACCACGAAGGGATGACTCCATGCAGGTGACGCGTCGCCGACGGAGTGCGGAGAAGGGGCGTTCGAGCCCTCTTCGCGGATACACGGGACGACGGATACCTCTGGTGACGGCGGGCATCACCGTGCTCGCCCTCGTCGCGGCAGGGGCCGCGTTCGCCCGGACGACAGAGTTCGGCACCGACCAGGTCGGCCAGGTCACCGATCGCGGGCAGGTCGTCTCCAGCGACCAGTACATCGCCCCGTACGGCGACCGGCTGGTCGTCCAGAACGGGAAGATCATGTCGTCCTCGGTCAGCCCGGACGGCACCCACCTCGCGGCCTCGGTCACCGACGGCGGGAGCGCCCTGTCGATCGTCGACCTGAAGAGCTGGAAGGTGCAGCAGCTCGTCGGCAGCTCCGCGTCCTCCGTTCCGCGCATCAGCGGCAACAGCGTGGGCCAGGAAGGCCCGACGTACTCGCCCGACGGCTCGCAGCTCTGGCTCGGCCAGACCGACGGCTACACCCGGTTCACCGTGAACGCGGACGGCGGCGTCACGAACCCGGTGTCCGTCCCGATCGCGGCGGACGGGCCCAAGCACGCGCTGGTGGGCGCGGCAGTGTTCTCCTCCGACGGCACCACCGTGTACTCCGCGGTCAACGGACAGAACCGGGTGGTCGCCATCGACGCGGCCACCGGGACCGTCCGCCAGAGCTGGAACGTGGGCAACGCCCCGCGCGGCCTGGTCGAGGCGGGCGGCAAGCTCTATGTGAGCAACGAGGGCGGGCGCCCGGCCCGTGACGGCGACACCACCATCAACTCGTACAACACCCAGGTGCCCGCGGACCCGGTCACCGCCGCGACCACGACCGGCACCGTCAGCGTCATCGACCCCGCGGACCCGGCGGCCGCCGTCACGAGCATCCCGGTGGGCCTGCACCCGACCGCGCTGTACGCCAAGGGCCGGGCGCTGTTCGTCACCAACACCGCCACCAACGACGTGTCCGTCATCGACACCACCCGGAACAAGGTCGTCCAGACCATCGCGACCCAGCCGTGGCCCGAGGCCTCGGTGGGTTACGAGCCCGACGCGGTGACGCTCACCGACGACGGGCACCTGCTGGTGACGCTCGGCCGCGCCAACGCCGTGGCCGTCTACCGGTACCGGTCGCCGCAGGACCCGGTCCGCTACATCGGTCTGCTGCCGACGGACTACTTCCCCGCCGAGATCGCCGCCGTCGGCAAGGACATCGTGGTCTCCAACACCCGTGGCGTCGACGCCCGCCGGACCACCACGGCGGCGGGGCACGGGACGCACGACACCACGTCGAGCGTGCAGCGGTTCACCCTGCCCGACGACAGCGTGGTCCGGGCCCAGACGGCCAAGGTCTTCCGGCAGAACGGCTGGACCAGCGGCTCGGTCGCCCGGTCCGCGGGCAGGAACCACGCGAAGCCGGTGCCCGTCCCGCAACGGCTCGGCGAGCCCTCGACGATCAAGCACGTCTTCCTGATCGTCAAGGAGAACCGCACCTACGACCAGGTCTTCGGGGACGTGCCGGAGGGCGACGGCGATCCGTCGCTGGCCCAGTTCGGCGAGAACGTGACGCCCAACCAGCACGCTCTGGCCCGGCAGTTCGGCCTGTACGACAACACGTACGACATCGGCACCAACTCGGCCGAGGGCCACAACTGGCTGATGCAGGCGGACGATCCGGAGTACACCGAGTCCTCGGCCGGTGAGTACGCGCGCAGTTACGACACCGAGGACGACGCCCTCGGCCACCAGCGGACCGGCTTCCTGTGGACCGGCGCGCAGGCCGCGGGCAAGTCGGCCCGGGACTTCGGCGAGTTCCAGCAGTTCCTCACCAAACCGGCCGACGCCACCTGGCAGAACCTGTACTGCGACTCCCGCAACATGACGTCGACGGGACAGGACACCGCGTACACACTGAACTCGTCCTCGCCGATCCCGTCGCTCAACGACGTGTCCGTGCACGGCTTCGCGAAGTTCGACACCAGCGTCCCGGACATCTACCGGGAGCAGATCTGGAAGCGTGACTTCGAGAAGAACGGGCCGGCGAACCTGAACATGTTCTGGCTCTCCAGCGACCACACCGGCGGTCCCGCGAACGCGGCCGCCCAGGTCGCGGACAACGACCTCGCGACCGGCAGGATCGTCGACGAGATCTCGCACAGCCCGTACTGGAAGGACTCGGCGGTCTTCGTGGTCGAGGACGACTCCCAGGCCGGTCTCGACCACGTCGACGGCCACCGCGCGCCGATCCAGATCATCAGCCCCTGGGCCCGGCGCGGCGTCGTCGACAGCCACTACTACTCGCAGATCACGCTGATCCGGACCATCGAGCAGATCCTCGGCGTGCACCCCATGAACCAGAAGGACAGCGCGGCCACGCCGATGCGCGCCGCCTTCACGGGGCACCCCGACTACACGCCGTTCACGGCGCTGCCCAACCGGACCTCGCTGACCGACGGCCTCAAGACCGCGCCGTCCTGCGGCCTCGACACCCCGGCGCCCCCGAATCCCGCCGCGGCGCCCGTGCCGTCGGCGAAGGTTCCGGCGGACAAACGGGCGCTCGCGGCGACGTGGGACACCTGGAAGTCGCACCAGCGGCTGAGCGGGCCGAACGCCGTTCCGGACTTCGCCAACCCCGCACAGATGAACCACCTCACCTGGTACCAGACGCACGGGTGGACCGAGCCGTACCCCGGCGAGCACCGGATCCTCGCGCCGCAGGACGTGCCGGGCGCCTACCTCCCGTCGTCGGAGTCCGACGGCTGACGTACCAAGCGTGAGGGGCCGTGAGCACGACGCGACGGGCCGCCCGAATGACCCGGGCGGCCCGCCGTGTTCGCTCTGTCGACGTCAGCCCGTGAAGCCGGCCGTGATCGACGTGAACTGCCAGGTGCTCTGGCTGATGCCCGAGCAGTTGCTCACGACGCCGCCTCCGGGGCAGGACCGGTCGCGGTTGACCGACCAGTAGGCGAGCCGGGCGATGTGGTGGCTGTTCGCCCAGTCACGGATCGAGGTCCAGATCGCCGGGGTCGTGTTCTCCTGCTGGTCGGACAGACCGTTCATGCCGGAGATGCCGATGTGCGAGTAGGCCGTGGCGTCGTCCCAGCCGAACGTCGACTTCAGCTTGGTCTTCAGCCCCTCGGTCGCGTTGACCGTGTTGCCGTACATGTCGGAACCGCCGCCGAAGTCGAACGGCATGATGGTGAAGACGTCGATGTTCGCGTTCAGCGACTGCGCCTGCTCGATGAGCCGGTTGCCGTAGTAGGTCGGGCCGGTCGTCGAGGTGCCGAAGGTGACGATCGTCTTCAGGCCGGGGTTGTTGGCCTTGACGGTCTTCAGCGCGGTCAGGATCCTGGCCTGCACGGCCTCGTTCTCGAACTCGTCGGTGTTCTCGATGTCCATGTCGATCGCCTTGAGGCTGTAGGCGTCGATCACCTTCTGCAGCGCACCGGCGAGCGCGCTCGCCGAGGAGCAGTTGGCGCCGAGCTTGCTGCCCTGCCAGCCACCGAACGACGGAACGATGTCACCGCCCGCGGAACGGATCTGGTTGATCGCCGTCTGGTCGACACCGCCGGTCAGCGCGCGGCTTCCGTCCCAGGCGGGGTTGCAGCCGCCCGAGTCGAGCACGAACGCCATCGTGAACCACTTGATCCCGGTCGCGCTCATCACCGTGGTCGGGTTCGGGGGGTCGCCCCAGCCCTCGTACAGGTAGGGAGCGGCCTGCTTGAAGCCGGTGCCGCCTCCGCCGCCCGCGCTCGTCGTGACACTCACGGAGTTGGACGCCCCGGAGGTGTTCCCGGCCGCGTCACGCGCCTTGACGGTGAACGAGTAGGCGGTGCTCGCCGACAGCCCGCTGACCGTGCCGCTCGTGCCCGACACGCTGAGCACCTTGTTGGAGCCGCTGTAGATGTCGTACGCCGTGACGCCGACGTTGTCGCTCGACGCGCCCCACGACAGGGACACGCTGGAGGACGTCTTGCCGGTGGAGGTCAGGTTGGTGGGCGTGGTCGGTGCCTGGGTGTCGGTCCCGCCGCCACCGCCGCCGGGTCCGTCGAGGTTGATGTCGTCGGCGTAGTAGGTGCCCTGCGCGTACCAGCCGTGGACGTAGATCTTGGCGCTGGTCTGCGAGGCCCCGGTGGTGAAGGAGACGGTGAGCTGGCTGTACGCCGACGGGGACGTCGTCCAGGTCGAGGCACCGCCGTCCACACCGAGGTAGACGTAGCTGCCGCGCACCCAGCCGGAGAGGCTGTACGTCGTGTTCGGCTGGACCGAGACGGTCTGGGCGCACTGGGCGTTGTCACTCGAACTCGCCGCCCCCGCGAGGGCTTTGGAGCCGCCGTGCACCGGGCTGGAGACGATCGACCCCAGGTTGCCGGAGCAGGACCAGGGGGAGAGACTGCCGGTCTCGAATCCCGGGTTGGACAGGATGTTGGCCGCCTCAGCGGTACCCGGCAGGGCGACCGCGCCGGCGAGGGCCAGCGCGGCCGTGCCCAGCAGGGCGAGGAAACGATGTCTGGAACGTCTGAGAATGGTCATGCGCACGCGATCTCCCTGGAGATATGGGGGTGTTCGGGAGTGCAGAGAGGTGCGCCACCAAGTTGGTATGGACCAATCGCGCTGTCAAGACGCTGCGCGGGAATTGGTCCAGACCGGTAATGGGGGAGTGGGCGACCCGGCCTCGCCGGCCGGGTCGCGGGCGTGGCCTAGGCGGTGGCGGTCGCCGCGGTGGCGGCCGCGGCGGACTGGGCCGGAACGGCGGGGGCGATCGCGTCGACCGGCGCGGGGTGCGCGGACGTCGAGGACTGCTGGGGCTGTACGGACGGCGCCGACTGCATGGACGGCACGGGGTGTACGGGCTGCGGGGACTGTACGGGCTGCGGGGACGCCGGTTCCGTGGCCTGTGCCGGCATCGCGGACAGGGTCGGCACGCCCGGCTCGGTCCGCTGCGCCGGCAGCGACACCGGACGCACCGGGCGCGGCCCCGCGACCACCGTGTAGTCCGGTCCGAGGAACGGCGGGACCACCTCGCCCGTCTCCTCGCCCAGCGCCAACCGCACAGCAGCCCAAGGGGCGTTGACCCCGCACTGGGCGATCTGGTGCAGCCCGCCCGCCGGACGGGTGTTCACGTCCATCAGCACCGGCTCGTCGCCGTACATGCGGAACTGGATGTTGGACAGGTAGTGCAGCCCGAACGCCTCGGCGAGCAGCCGGGCGGGCTCGATCCACGCGTCGTCGAGGGTGAACCCGCGACGACGGCCGTTCTTGGTGCGGCCGATGGCCATGCGGACCCGGCCGTCGGGACCGGTGAGGCAGTCCACGGACACCTCCGGCTGTCCGAGGTGCGGCATCACCAGCCAGTCGACGGGCTCGGCGGACGTGCGCAGCGCCTCCACCACCAGATCCAGGGGGACGTACGCGCTCGGGAACCCGTTGAGGTGCATCATCGAGAAGGGGGTACGGGTGATCACCCGGAAGCCCACCCCGCCCGCCCCGGCCGCCGGCTTGAAGCAGGCCCGCTGACCCGCGGCCTCCAACTCCTCGACCGCCGTGACGAGTTCCTCCGCCGTGCGCACGCGGTACCACGGAGGAACCGGAATGCCCACGGCCTCCACGGCCTGGTAGGCGACGGCCTTGTCGTGGAAGACGGCGACCGCCTCCGCCGGCGGCGCCAGCAGCGCCGTCCCGAGCGCCGCGAACTCGGCGCGCTGCGCCACGATCGCGTCCTGGTGCAGGACCGGCACGAACACGTCGACGGAACGGCGCGCGCACATGTCGAGCGCGTACTCGACGTAGGCGCGCGGCGACAGGCCCTCGGGCTCCGGCTCGGCGGTGTCGGCGGCGGCCAGGACGGGGGAGTCGGCGTCACCGTGGGTGGCGTGGATCTCGACCGCGCGGTGCTGCGGATTATTTCGCAGCTGGTCCATGAAGAACACGTTCTCCGCGTACGTGCGGTTGAGCCAGACGCGTACGCGAGAGCCCATGCAAGCCACCATTCGGGGTTCGCGGGCACGGCGGAGCGGGCCGGGCCCGGCCAGGGGGGAGGGGAGGTACACCGAGCCGTCGCACGCGAAAGCAGATTGGAGCGGAGGTGTTGGGGCGATCATAAGGGTCGCGCGACCCCGATGCTGCTACGGGGATGTTACGGATTCGCCCGCCTGCCCGACCGGGCCTCCTTGTCCGGCGGCGGGAGCGTGTGCTGTTGTGGCGGTACTGGCTTTCTACGGGGGTGGCGCGTGCGGCCGACAGACGGCGGTGCCGGAAATCTGCTGGCCATCAGCGACTTGCACATCGGCTACGCCGAGAACCGCGCCCTGGTCGAGAACATGCGCCCCGAGACGGACCGGGACTGGCTCCTGGTGGCCGGCGACATCGGAGAGATCGTCGAAGACGTCCGGTGGACCCTCAAAACGCTCGGCGACCGCTTCGAGAAGGTCGTCTGGGTGCCCGGCAACCATGAACTGTGGACCCATCCCAAGGATCCGGTCCAGCTCCGCGGTGTGGCCCGCTACGAGCATCTGGTGTCCCTGTGCCGGGAGTTGGGCGTCGTCACCCCCGAGGACCCCTACCCCGTCTGGAACGGTCCGGGCGGCCCCGCCGTCGTCGCCCCGCTCTTCCTGCTCTACGACTACTCCTTCCTGCCGGAGGGCTGCGCCACCAAGGCCGAGGGGCTCGCGTACGCCGAGGGGACCGGCATCGTGTGCACGGACGAGTACCTGCTCCACCCCGACCCGTATCCGAGCCGCGAGGACTGGTGCCGGGCCAGGGTGGCCGAGACCGAGCGCAGGCTCGTCGAGATCCCCGACGGCCTGCCGGTCGTCCCGGTGAACCACTACCCCCTGGACCGCCACCCGATGGACGTCCTGTGGCACCCGGAGTTCGCCATGTGGTGCGGTACGCAGGCGACCGCCGACTGGCACCGCAGGTTCCGCGTGGAGACCATGGTCTACGGACACCTGCACATCCCCCGGACCACCTGGCACGAAGGTGTCCGGTTCGAAGAGGTGTCGGTGGGATATCCGCGAGAATGGCGTACGCGACCGGAACCGCCGGGCGCGCTGCGCCGCATTCTGCCGATGGAGGTCAAAGCCGGTGATGGAGGAGCTGCTTCCGGAGTCGGTGGTGGCCGTGGAGAACCACGGTGACGAACCGGCCGGGGACGCGAGTCTGTACCCCGAGGAACTGGCGGTCCTGACCCGCGCCGTGGGCAAGCGGCGCCGCGAGTTCGCCACCGTGCGCGTCTGCGCCCGGCGTGCCATGGAGAAGCTGGGCGTGGCCCCCGGGCCCGTGCTGCCGGGCGAGCGCGGTGCCCCGCAGTGGCCGGCGGGCGTCATCGGCAGCATGACGCACTGCGAGGGCTACGCCGCCGCCGCGCTCGCCAGGGCCGTCGATCTCGCCTCCCTCGGCATCGACGCCGAACCCCATCTGGCGCTCCCCGACGACGTCCTGGACGCCGTCGCCCTGCCCGGGGAGTCGGACCGTCTGGACCGGCTCGCCGCCCGGGTCCCGGCCGTCCACTGGGACCGGCTGCTGTTCAGCGCCAAGGAGTCGGTCTACAAGGCGTGGTTCCCGCTCACCGGCAAGTGGCTCGACTTCTCCGGCGCGGACATCGCCATCTCCCTCGACCCGACGCCGACCGCGGACGGCCTCTCGGGAGACCTGAGCGCTCAACTCCTGGTCCCGGGGCCCGTGGTGGACGGGATTCCCGTCCAGGTCTTCACGGGCCGCTGGACCGTACGCCACGGCCTGGTCGCGAGCGCGGTCACGGTCCCGCACACCGGACCGGGCCCGGCGCCGGGCCTGTCCGCCGGCTGACCGTACGATGCCGCGCGGGCGTCCGGCCCGTACGCCCCACCGCCCGGACGCCTGACCTGGGAGAGCCCCACCGTCCGGGAGTCCGCCGTACGCCGCCACCACCCGGCCGCCGCCCCGGAGCCGCCCGCGCGAGGTCAGCCCGGATCCGGGCACCAGGAGTGCAGCAGTTCGAAGAACGCGTCCTCGTTGCCCGCGAGGCCGGCCGCCTTCAGCGCCCGTTCCGTCTCGGCGAGCACGGCGGGCGGGACCATGGGGGGCCGGCCGCCGTCCGTCGGGCCGTCGAAAGCCGCTCGTACCGTCTGGAGGAGACGGAGGTAGGCCTGCACGGCGGCGCGTTCGTGGTCGGTCAGTACGGCTGTCGGCATCGGACGGCTCCCCTGGTCGGCTGGTCGTGACACTGGTCCTGACCCCAGCTTGCCGCCCGCCACTGACAATCCGGTTTCCGACCGGGGAGGTTCGCCCGCTTAGCGGAGGCGAAACCTCACGGAAACCCCAGGTGGAACAGGGCCCCTACGCTGGAGGGAAGAGCTCGGGGCCGTCCGCGGGACGGCCTCGCAGGCCGCCGCCATGGCGGCTCGGGTGCCGCCTTCGCGGCGGCCTGGGAACGGGAGGTCCGGCCCGTGGTCGACGTACAGCCCCGGCAGTCGCGGCGCACCGCGCGACTGCGTTCCGTCGGTGACGGAGAACTGCGTCTGCGTCACCGCCTCGTGCACGGCTACCGGCGCGCCTACCGGATGGCGGGACAGGGCCCTGCGCTCGTCCTGATCCACGGGATAGGCGACTCCTCGGCGACCTGGGCGGAGCTGATCCCCGACCTCGCCCGCACCCACACCGTCATCGCGCCCGACCTGCTCGGCCACGGCGCGTCCGACAAGCCGCGCGCCGACTACTCGGTGGCCGCCTACGCCAACGGCGTGCGCGATCTGCTGGCCACGCTCGACATCGAGTCCGCCACACTCGTCGGGCACTCGCTGGGCGGGGGAGTGGCGATGCAGTTCGCCTACCAGTTCCCCGAGCGCACCGAGCGGCTGATCCTGGTCAGCGCGGGCGGAGTCGGCGGCGAGGTCAACCCCGTCCTGCGGGCCGTGTCGCTGCCGGGCGCGCATCTGATGCTGTCCCTGCTGCGCCTGCCCGGCATGCGGCTGCAGGTGGGCCTCTTCCTGCGGCTGATGCGGCTGCTCGACGCCGATCTGGCCCAGGACGCGCCGGAGTTGGTGCACCTCGTGGACGCGCTCCCCGACGCGACCTCCCGCAGCGCGTTCGTCCGGACCCTGCGGGCCGTGGTCGACTGGCGCGGCCAGGCGGTCACCATGCTCGACCGCTGCTATCTCACCGAGGGCATGCCCACCATGCTGCTCTGGGGAGACCGGGACAGCGTGGTGCCCGTGCGGCACGCCCATGGGGCGCACGCGGCCATGCCGGGCAGCCGGCTGGAGATCTTCGAGGGAGCCGGCCACTTCCCGTTCCACAGCGATCCGGCGCGCTTCCTCGCCCTGGTCGAGGAGTTCACGACCACCACCAGTCCCGCCGACTGGAGCCGCGAACGCTGGCGCGAGCTGTTGCGCGCCGGACGCCCGGGTACGGCGGCGGGAAAGCCGGACACCGTCCGGAACCGTTCACTGGAACGGGACCTGCGCGAGGCGAGCGAACGCAGCGCGACCTGAGGGCCCGACCGGGGAACGCGGCGCGGGGTCAGCCGGTTCGTTCGCGGGCCTCGCGCCCCGGTCGTCCGCCCGTCGCGTCCGCCCGCCCCCGGACGGCCGCGACGACCGGCGAGTGACGCAGCGCGTCGGACATGCGGACCAGGTCGCGTCGGCCGTCGGTGTCCGCGGACGCGGACCCGGTCACGGGCGGCGAATCCGCCGTCTCCGCCGACCGGATGACATGGCCCTCCGGGTCGGCGGCCCGGGCCCGCACCGCGACCGTCACCATCGCCGCGTCGGCCTCGGCGTGCGCCTCGGCGGCGGAGGAACCCGCCGCGACCGCGGCCCCGAACGCCCGGGAGCGCACGTCGGAGTCGAAGTAGGGGTAGAGGCTCAGCATGCCGTCATGGATGTCGGACTCCCGCTGGGTGACCTGGAGTTCGGCGGGCGTCCACCAGGACATCCGCACCGCCCGCTCCTCCGGCACGGCGACCGGCTTCAGTTCCCGCCACAACGGCCCGAGCCGGCGATAGGCCGACCAGGTGATCCAGACGTCCTCGACACGCCGCCAGGCGAGGGGGAGACAGAAGCCGACCGCGGTGATCTGGGCCCCGGCGGAGGCCAGCACGGGAGCCACGTTGGTACTGAGACCGTCCAGGTCCGTGGCGTTCCACCGGGCGACCACCGCGGTGAACTTGGCCGCGGAGTAAGGGATGTTGCACAGCGACCCGAAGGCGATGATCACCAGCCCGGCGCGCAGCCGGCCGCGGACCTGGATCGCCCAGCGCCAGCACATGAAGTTCATCGCGACACCGGCGATGGTCAGCGACGCGAGATAGAGGACGATCATCTCGCGGATGAAGGGCGTGTTGGCGTAGTACGTGTCGAAGTCGCGCAGCCGTTCGACGGAGGCGTCCCCGAGGACGAACAGGACGATCAGCGCCACGCCGACCACGGTGTATCCGAGGATCCAGCGGCGGGAGAGCCGCCGGGTCACCTCGGGCGGTCCGCCGCGCCAGTTGATGATCAGCACCAGACAGGAGGCGCTGTAGGCGCTCAGCAGGCAGTAGACGAGGGGGGCCGAGACGTTGGCCGTTCCGGTGACGTCGTTGACGGCCGCGATGGTCGGCGGGGCCGCGAAGAGGAACACCAGGCCCGCGAGGGCGAGGAGTACGCCCACGGAGCGCAGCAGCGGATCGCGCCAGCCGCGCAGCAGCGAGGGCCCTTTGAACGCGATCGCCGCGCCCATGGCGACGGCCGGGATGTAGTAGCTGGATCCGTCCATGCCCCGGGACCTTCAGCCTCGCGGCCCGCGACAGCCGAGGGAGGCCTCGATGCGGCCGGCCAGACCGTGCCGCTGCACCGGGCCGCGCAGTGAGGAACCGGCCAGCCAGGTCCGGCACTTGCTGGCGAGCAGGAGTCCGAAGCTCTCGGCCTCCTGCTCGTCGGCGCGGTCGAAGCGGGTGCGCGCCGCCACTTTCAGGACGGTGGCCTGGAGGTCGGCCCCGTCGTTCAGTAAGCGCGCCGCGACGGCGGCACCGTCGACGTGATGGCTGCAGTGCCCGGCCTTCATGTGCCACAGCTCGTGACCGAGGATGACCAACTGATGGTCGGGCGCGGTGCGTTCCTCGATGACGACCAGGTCCTGTTCGGCCATGTCGAGCCACAGTCCGCTGGCGGTGCCGGGCGGGAACGAGGCCGTACGGAACTGGACGGGACGGCCGCGGCGCCGGCTCATCGCGCCGCACAGCTCGGTGTAGAGGTCGGCGGGTGCCGCCGGTGCCGGGAGCGAGAGTTCCGAGACGAGTTCGCCGCACAGGCGGCGCATTTCCCTTCCGATGCCCACTGGTCTCCCCCGGCTCACGACTCTGGCCGTTTGACGCTCTCCAGGAGCATGTCCAGCCATTCCGCGACCTTGTCCCGGTGCTGGTCGGTGGGCAACTGCGCGGCCCGCCAGGCGATTCCGCGGACGCCGTGGTCGAGGAGCAGTCGTTCGAGCGGATCGTGGGCGACGGAGGCCGCGGCGCGTTCGCGGTCGGCGAGACGCTGCAGGAGTTCCTGCTCCGACCGCTGGAGCGCGCCCACGAGCGCCTCGGAGTCCTCGGCCGTGAGGAATCCGGCGTGCACCCGGAAGAAGCGCTGGATGGCGTCGCAGTGCTCCATGGTGGGCCGCCGGTCGCCGTTGATGAGGGCGCCCGCCTGCTGGCGGGACATGCCGGCGCCGTCCGCTATCTCCTGCTGCGTGTAGCGGCGGCCGTTGGGCTTGAGCCGGGTGCGCCGCAGCAGGTCGAGGCGCTGAAGGAAGCGTGCCTGCAGGTCGGGTTCGCCCGCCGGGTGGCCGCACAGCAGGGCCTTCGCCACGGGCTCGGGGACACCGGACTCGGCCGACAGCCGCCGGACGTCGAAGACTTCGGCCTGCGGCACGCCGAGCCGGCCGGCGAGTGCGGTGACCCTGGCCACGACGGCCTGCAGCAGAACCGTCGCCGTGGCGCACGGAACCTCGAAGCCATCCGTCACCGACAGATCTCCTACGTCTCTCTCAGGTGGCTCTCACGAAGTTCGGGAACCATGTGGACACGAGGGTCAGGAACCATCCCGGCGGCAAGACCGGGGACCAACCGGAGCCTAGCCGGTCGCTCGAACTCACATCCAGGTCTCGCCACAACTGTGGCGAGATTCAGCCGTCAACAAGCGCCAAATGCCACGATAGTTGACACGCCCGTCCCCGGGGCAGCAGGATCGGGGCGCCGCGTGAAGGCCGCAGAGGCAAGAGGGGTGACCTCCCGATGGCGTACCAGGCAGGAAGGCAGCGGTCCCAGCCGCGACCTGTCCCCGAGAGTCTCGAAGCGCAGGCGTACCTCCAGGACTACGCCACGCTCCTCGAGGCCGTGCCCTTCCCCTCCTTCGTGTTCGACCGCCGCTGGGACGTCGTGCTGTCCAACGACGCGTTCGAGACACTTTTCGCCGGCATGGGCGCGCATCCGACCGCCATGCCGGGCGACAACTTCCTGCGTTTCGTCCTGTTCCACCCGGACGCGGGGTCGGTGCTCGGTGAGCACGAGTCGAGCTGGTGCCTGCCGATGCTCGCGCACTTCGCCTCGGCGGTGGAGCGCAACGGCCAGGACCGCGGACTCCAGGCGATCCGCCGGGACATCGCCCAGGACCCGATCATGGACGCCGCCTACCGGCACGGCCTGCCCCACTGGATCGAGGCCGTCGGGCCGCGCGGGGTCGAGCACGACGGGGCCGTACGCCCGCTGGTCCACCCCGATCCCCGCTGGGGCGGCACGGACTGCCGGATCGTCGACGAGACCCCCAAGGCCCTTCAGCACATGGGGTATTCGCGGATCACCCTGGTGCTGCGCGACGCGGCCCGGCCGGTCACGGGCGGACCGGGCAGGGCACGCAAGACGCGCAACGGCGCGGCGGAGCTTCGTGCCGTGTGACGCGCGTTGACCCGTCTGCGCGGAGGGTCGGGAGTTCTGGAGGGAGGCGGCCCCGGGGGACGGATCGGCCCGTTCAGCGGGCCGGCATCACGAGGACGAGGGGCACGCTGTCGCAGGGGACGAGCCGCATGTCCTCGTGTCGGGTGGCGCGGGCCGCCGCCAGCACGGCCGCGAAGTCGGGCCCCTTGATGAGGGAACCGGCCAGATGCGCGGGGTCCGCCGACGCGGCCACCCGGCCCCGGGCGTTCACCAGGTAGGCGGCTCCGGGCAGCCGTTGCAGCAGCGGGACCACCGCCCGCTCGAAGTGCCGCAGATACACGTCGGCCGCGGCGACCCCCACGAACCGGCCCTCCACCTGGACCGGCGCGGACAGGGTGAGGCTGTACTCGTCGGAGCAGAGGTAGTCGACGTAGGGCCCGGCGACCGCGCGCTGCCCCGTGTCGCGGGGGAGGGCGAACCAGTCCCAGTGCGTGTAGTCCGAGTACGCGGAGTGCGCCGGATCGAGGTCGAGCAGCAGCGGTCGTACGCCACCGTCGGAACCCTGCTGCCACCACTCCAGCCACGCCGGTACGTCACCGAGCAGGCCGGGTGCCGCCACGAAACCGGCGCCCGACACCAACTCCTGCCGGGTGAGCCGCAGATGCAGTCCCGGGCGCAGTGCCGCCAGATCCACGGTCGCCGGGCGCCGGCCGTCGGCGGCGACGCGGGTGAGCAGCGCGGCCGCGTCGGCCCGGGTGTCGGCGACCGCGTCGAAGACGGCCTCCAGCGTGCAGCGGACCTGCGTGGCGACGGCCGCCTCGGCGGAGACGTCAAGCGTCGCCGTCGCGCCGGCCGGTCCGGGGCTCCTGCGCATCGGTGCCCTCCAGTGGACGCGGACCTGACATGACACGCGGCATCTGGAGGCGCAGGGTGATGAGCCGCGCCGTCGAGTCCACCACGCACCGCTCGGCCAGTGCTCTGGCCGATTCGTGGGCCCCATCTTGCACGGCCGAGATTACGGAGCGATGACGGTCGGCGACTTCTTCACGATATTCGTCGTCCCCGAGCACGAGGCACATCAGCGCGCCCACCTCGGTCTGGAGCACCACCTGCTCACGCGTCAGCCGGGCGGACTGCGCCGCCGCGGCGAGTTCGACGTGGAAGCGGCCGTAGACGCGGCTGCGGGCGGCCGCGTCCTCGGCGGCCGACAGGTCGTCCAAGGTGCGCCGCAGGGCCTTGAGGTCGTCCGGTTCGGTCCGCTGCGCCGCGAGCCGGGCCGCCGCTCCGGACAGGGCCGCCCAGTGGTCGCCCAGGTCCCGCAGCTCCTCGGTGCTCCAGCCGGCGAGCCGGGCCAACAGCCTTTCCTCGCCGGGGACTTCGGGAAGCGACACGAAGCTGCCGCCGCCGCGCCCGCGCCGTGTGGTGACCAGTCCCTGCTGCCTCAGGGCCATGAGGGCCTCGCGCAGGGTGACCGTGGACACGCCGAGCTGACCGGCCAGCTCCATCTCCCCCGGCAGTTGCTCGCCGTCGGCGAGCAGCCCCAGCTCGATGGCGTCGCCGATCCGGTGCACGACCGTCTCGACGCGGGCGCGGCTGTCCACGGGTGTGAAGACGGCTCTGCGGACGCCGTCGCCTCTGTGTTGCTTCACGGTCACCACCTTGTGCGTTGACTCAACCTTTACTCTAAAGGGGTCTTGAGATTTGAACTATGGCTTCATATCTTTCCGGTCAGTGTTGCAACGCACCAACGCACCAGAAAGGTTCCCCGCCCATGGAGGCAAAGGCGATCCGGCTCCAGGGCCTGCGAAAGGCGTTCGGTGAGACGACCGCCGTGGCCGGAGTCGATCTGGAGATAGCCGACGGCGAGTTCTTCTCGATGCTCGGCCCGTCGGGCTCGGGCAAGACGACCGTGCTGCGGATGATCGCCGGATTCGAGAGCCCGACGGAGGGCCGGATCGAACTGGCGGGCCAGGAGGTCACCGGTCTCGCCCCCTTCGAGCGGGACGTGCACACCGTCTTCCAGGACTACGCGCTGTTCCCGCACATGACCGTCGAGGAGAACGTCGCCTACGGACTCAGGGTCCGCAAGGTGCCCAAGGCCGAACGGCTGGTCCGGGCCCGCAAGGCGCTCGCCGACGTACGCCTGGAAGGGTTCGGACGACGTCGTCCGGGCCAGCTCTCCGGAGGGCAGCGCCAGCGTGTCGCCCTCGCCAGGGCCCTGGTCGGCCGCCCCAGTGTCCTGCTCCTCGACGAACCCCTCGGCGCCCTCGACCTCAAGCTGCGCGAGCAGATGCAGGTCGAACTCAAGGCGATCCAGCGCGAGGTCGGCATCACCTTCGTGTTCGTCACCCACGACCAGGAGGAGGCCCTGACGATGAGCGACCGCATCGCCGTCTTCCACCAGGGCCGCATCGAACAGGTCGGCACCCCGGCGGAGATCTACGAACGCCCCGCCACGGCCTTCGTCGCGGGCTTCGTCGGTACGTCCAACCTGCTCGACGGACAGTCGGCCCGGCAGATCGTCGGTGCCCCGGGCACGTACAGCATCCGGCCGGAGAAGATCCGGGTCCTCGCGGAGCCCACGGAGCCCACGGAGCCCACGGAGCCCGCCGACGGTGCCGGGTCCGGGTCCGCCGATGCCGGTGCGGCCGGCGAGCCGGAGCACTCCACGGCCACCGGCACCGTCGCCGAGGTCGTCTATCTGGGCGACGCCACCCGCTTCCTGGTGGACCTCGACGCGGGCGGCCGCCTCACCGCGCTCCAGCAGAACCTGGACACCTCCTCTGAGGACGTCGCCGCCCTGCGCGGCACCCGGGTCCGGCTCCGGTGGCACCGCCGCCACGCCTTCCAGGTCCCCGACCCCCGCTGACCCCCGCTCAGTCCACCGTCACCCATGGAGTTCGCCGTGCGCCTCACCCCACCCCTCAAGGCCGCCGCCGCCGTAGCGGTGCTCCTCGCCGCCACCGCCTGCGGATCGTCCGGTACGGGCTCCTCCGCGTCCACCGGCCTCAACCCGCCCGACCTCAAGGCGCAGTCGAAGCTCGGCAGGACCGAGGGCCAGGTCAACCTGATCGCCTGGGCCGGCTATGTCGAGGACGGTTCCAACGACCCCAAGGTCGACTGGGTCGGCGACTTCGAGAAGCAGACCGGCTGCCAGGTCAACTCCAAGGTCGCCGCCAGCTCCGACGAGATGGTCAAGCTGATGAAGACCGGCCAGTACGACGCCGTCTCCGCCTCCGGGGACGCCTCCCTGCGCCTCATCGCCTCGGGCGACGCGGCCCCGGTCAACACCGGCCTCGTCCCGAACTACAAGAACGTCTTCAGCGGCCTGAAGAAGGGCGCCTGGAACTCCGTCAAGGGCCAGATGTACGGCATCCCGCACGGCCGGGGCGCCAACCTGCTGATGTACAACACCGAGAAGGTCAGCCCCGCCCCCACCTCCTGGTCCGCGGTCTTCGACGACGCCCCGGCGAACAAGGGCCACGTCACCGCGTACGACTCGCCGATCTACATCGCCGACGCGGCGCTGTATCTGAAGGCCACCAAGCCCGAGTTGAAGATCAAGGACCCCTACGCGCTCGACCAGAAGCAGTTCGACGCGGCCGTCGACCTGCTGAAGAAGCAGAGCGCGAACGTGGGGGAGTACTGGAGCGACTACCTCAAGGAGATCTCCGCCTTCAAGAGCGGCGACTCCGTGGTCGGCACCACCTGGCAGGTCATCGCCAACCTCACGGCCGACGAGGGCGCCAAGGTGAAGGCCTTCGTGCCCGAGGAGGGCTCCACGGGCTGGTCCGACACCTGGATGGTCTCCGCCAAGGCCAAGCACCCCAACTGCGCCTACAAGTGGATGGACTGGATCATCTCGCCGAAGGTGAACGCCCAGGTGGCCGAGTACTTCGGTGAGGCGCCGGCCAACTCCGAGGCGTGCCGGTACACGAGTGACAAGTCCTTCTGCGACACCTACCACGCCACCGACGAGAGCTACTGGAAGAACATCGCGTTCTGGAACACGCCCATCGAGCAGTGCCTCGACGGCCGCACCGACGTCAAGTGCGTCCCGTACGCCAAGTGGGTCCAGGCCTGGACCGAGATCAAGGGCTGACCGAACGATGACCTCCACCCCGCAGGCCGCCGGACGCTCCCCCGTCCGGCGGCTCGCGGGGACACTGCACCGGCACTCCCGGCTGCGGCTGTCCCTGCTGCTGACCGCACCCCTGCTCTGGCTGACGGTTCTTTATCTCGGCTCGCTGGCCGTGCTGTTCGTCTCGGCGTTCTGGACGACGAACTCCTTCACCTCCGAGGTCGTGAAGGTCTGGTCGACCGACAACTTCCACCAACTCCTCACCACCCCCGTCTACCGCCAGGTGATCCTGCGCAGCGTCGGCGTCGCCCTCGCGGTCACCGCCCTGTGCGCGGTGATCGCGTTGCCCGTCGCCTTCTACACGGCCCGGATCGCCCGGCCCGAGCGGCGCCCGCTGCTGGTCGTCGCCATCCTGACCCCGCTGTGGGCGAGTTACCTCGTCAAGGTGTACGCCTGGCGGCTGATTCTCTCTCAGGACGGCCTGGCCGACTGGGTGTTGAAGCCCCTCGGGCTGAGCGGACCCGGGTACGGGATCACGGCCGCGATCATCGCGCTGACCTACCTCTGGCTGCCGTACATGATCCTGCCGATCCACACCGCGCTGGAGCAGTTGCCCGCCAACCTGCTGGACGCGTCGGCGGACCTGGGGGCCCGCGCGGGCCGCACCTTCCGGTCGGTGGTGCTGCCGATGGTCCTGCCGTCCGTCGCGGCCGGCTCGGTGTTCACCTTCTCGCTCAGCCTCGGCGACTACATCACCGTGCAGATCGTCGGCGGCAAGACCCAGCTCATCGGCAACGTCGTCTACTCCAACATCGAACTGAACCTGCCCATGGCCGCCGCGCTCGGCACGGTCCCCGTCGTGGTCATCGTGGTGTACCTCCTCGCGATGCGCCGCACGGGCGCCCTGAGCAGTCTCTGAGGAGCCCGCTGTGCAACTCTCCCGTCCCGCGCGTATCGCGCTGCGCGTCGCCGCCGGGCTCGGCTTCGCCTTCATCTACGTGCCCCTCGCCCTCGTCCTGGTCAACTCCTTCAACCGGGACCGCAGCGCGAGCTGGCCGCCGTCCGGGCTCACCTTCCACTGGTGGTCGGTCGCCTGGGAGAACGAGGGGGCCCGCGCCGCCCTGTGGGTCTCGGTCAAGGCCGGGCTCGGCGCCACGGCGATCGCGCTGGTGCTGGGCACGCTCGTCGCCTTCGCGGTCGCCCGCCACCGGTTCTTCGGCCGGGGCACCATCTCCTTCGTGGTCGTGCTGCCGATCGCGCTGCCCGGCATCGTCACGGGCATCGCGCTCAACTCGGCGTTCAGCACGGTGCTCCAACCGCTCGGCGTCGGACTCGGCATGTTCACCGTGATCGTCGGCCACGCCACCTTCTGCATCGTCGTCGTCTTCAACAACGTGGTCGCCCGGCTGCGCCGTACGTCAGGAACGTACGAGGAAGCGGCGATGGACCTGGGCGCGGACACCTTCCGGGCCTTCGTCGACGTCACGTTCCCGCTGGTGCGCTCCGCGCTCCTGGCCGGCGCGCTGCTCGCCTTCGCGCTGTCCTTCGACGAGATCGTCGTGACGACGTTCACGGCCGGGCCCGGCATCGAGACCCTGCCGATCTGGATCTTCGACAACATGACCCGGCCCCGGCAGGCACCGGTCGTGAACGTCGTGGCCGCCGTGCTCGTCCTGCTCTCGGTGTTCCCGATCTACGTGGCCCAGCGCCTGTCCGCGGACACGGCCACCGAGAGCAGGATCTGAGGGCCGCGCGAACCGCCCCTCACAAGAGCCGGTCCCCACAGGGAAGTATGTGACATAGTACTGATGTGAGTAGGCCCGTTACCTGCGATGTCGTGATCGTCGGAGCCGGAATGGTCGGCGCCGCCTGTGCCTTGTACGCGGCTCGCGAGGGCCTCGACGTCGCCGTGGTGGACCGCGGCCCCGTGGCCGGCGGGACGACCGGCGCGGGTGAGGGCAATCTCCTCGTCTCCGACAAGGAACCCGGCCCCGAACTCGACCTCGCCCTGCTCTCCGGACGACTGTGGGCCGACCTCGCCGAGGAGCACGGGAAAGCGGTCGAGTACGAGGCCAAGGGCGGTCTCGTCGTGGCCTCCACCCCCGCGGGCCTGGCCGCGCTGGAGACGTTCGCGGCGGGTCAGCGGACGGCCGGCGTGCTGGCCGAACCAGTCGCCGCCGACCAACTGCACGACCTGGAACCGTACTTGGCCCCAGGACTCGCGGGCGGCGTCCGCTATCCCCAGGACACCCAGGTGATGCCCGCCCTCGCGGCCGCCCGACTTCTCAAGGCGTCGGGGGCGCGGCTGCTGACCGGGCGCACCGTGACGGAGGTGCTGCGCGCGAGGGACGGCTCGGTCCGCGGAGTGCGCACCGACCGGGGCGACCTGCACGCACCCGCCGTCGTCAACGCGGCCGGCACCTGGGGCGCCGAGGTGGCCTCGCTCGCGGGCGTCACGCTCCCCGTCCTGCCACGCCGGGGATTCGTCCTCGTCACCGAGCCCCTGCCGCGCCGGGTGCGCCACAAGGTGTACGCCGCGGACTACGTCGCCGACGTCGCCAGCGACTCGGCCGCTCTCCAGACGTCGCCGGTGGTGGAGGGGACCGCGGCCGGCCCGATCCTGATCGGCGCGAGCCGGGAACGCGTCGGCTTCGACCGGTCGTTCTCGCTGCCCGTCGTGCGGGAACTGGCCGCGGGCGCCACACGGCTCTTTCCCTTCCTGTCCGAGGTGCGCGCCCTGCGGACCTACCTCGGATTCCGGCCCTACCTGCCCGACCATCTGCCCGCCATCGGCCCCGACCCCCGGGCGCCCGGCCTCCTCCACGCCTGCGGGCACGAGGGAGCCGGCATCGGACTGTCCACCGGCACCGGACAGTTGATCGCGCGGGTCCTGGCCGGCACGGCACCCGGCCTCGACCTCACACCGTTCCGGCCCGACCGCTTCCCCGAGGAGGCCGTGTGAACCCGCTGGACCTCGTACGGGCCGAACCCGGCCCCGCCTTCACGGTCACCCTCGACGGCCGGGCCGTCGAGGTGCTGCCCGGCCGGACCGTCGCCGCCGCGCTCTGGGCCGAGGGCATCACCTCGTGGCGCACCACCCGTGACGCGGGCCGGCCCCGTGGGGTCTTCTGCGGCATCGGCGTCTGCTTCGACTGCCTCGTCACCGTCAACGACCGTCCCAACCAACGGGCTTGTCTGGTTCCGCTGGCGCCCGGTGACACCATCCGCACCCAGGAAGGCACCGGCCACGATGACTGAGGGACCCCACCGCCTCGCGGTGATCGGCGCGGGTCCGGCCGGTCTCGCCGCCTCCCTGGCCGCGGCGGCACGCGGCGTCCACGTGACGCTGATCGACTCGGCGGTGGCGGCGGGCGGACAGTTCTACCGCCGGCCCGCGAGCGGCCTGGGCGCCCGGCGGCCCCGCGCGTTGCACCACCGGTGGCACACCTGGGAGCGACTGGAACGGGGGCTCGCCCGACACCTGGAGGCGGGTACGGTCCGGCACTTGACGGACCATCATGTCTGGCTGGTCGAGCGGCCCGGGGCGACGGGCGCACGGCCGGGATTCACCGTCCACGCCCTCCTCGGCCCGCTCCAGGAGGAGTCCGTCGCCCTGCGCGCCGACGCCGTGCTCCTCGCCACCGGCGGATACGAGAAGGTGCTGCCCTTCCCCGGCTGGACCCTGCCCGGAGTCGTGACCGCCGGCGGGGCCCAGGCACTGCTCAAGGGCGGCCTCGTCGTGCCGGGACACAGAGCCGTCGTCGTGGGAAGCGGGCCGCTGCTGCTGCCCGTGGCGACCTCCCTCGCCGCCGCCGGGGTCGAGGTCGCCGCGCTCGTGGAGTCCCTCGATCCGAGAAGGCTGCCGCGCGGCGGCGGGGCGCTGGCGGCCGAGCCGGGCAAGATCGCCGAGGCGGCCCTGTACGCGGCCCGGCTCCTGCGCCACCGCGTCCCGTTCGTCCCGCGTCACACCGTCGTGGAAGCCCACGGCGAGGGCCGGCTCGAAGCCGTCACCGTCGCCGCGCTCGGCCCCGACGGGCGGGTACGGCCCGGAACGGAGCGGCGGATCCCGTGCGAGGCGCTCGCCGTCGGGCACGGGATGGTCCCGCACACCGATCTCGCCGAGGCGCTCGGCTGCCGGACCGACGCCTCGGGGGTGGACGTGGACGAGGAGCAGCGCACCGACGTGCCCGGCGTCTGGGCCGCCGGTGAGACCACGGGAATCGGTGGTGCCGCGCTCTCCCTGGCCGAGGGGCATCTCGCGGGCCGGTCGGTGGCGGCCCGGCTGCGTGGCGTCGAACCCGATCCGCGCTCGGCCGCCCGGGCCGTCAGGGTCCGCGCGAGAGCGCGCGCGTTCGCCTCCGCGCTGGACGCCGTGTACCGGCCGCCCGCCCACTGGGCGGAGCAGGTCACCGACGAGACCGTCGTGTGCCGCTGCGAGGAGGTCACGGCCGGCCGCGTCCGCGAGGCCGTCACCGACCTCGGCGCGGGCGACGTCCGCACGGTCAAGCTGCTCACGCGCGCCGGGATGGGGTGGTGCCAGGGCCGGATCTGCGAACCGGCCGTCGCCGGACTCGCCGGCTGCGAACAGGTGGCCGCACGAAGGCTGTTGGCGCGCCCGGTACCGCTCGGCGTCCTCGCCCGCGCCGGTGCGGAGGACGACGACCCGTCGCCCGGCACGGGCCCGCCTCCCGGCCTGCGCTGACGCTCCTCGCCGGGCCCGGAACGAAGCCCGGCACCGGCGCGGCCCGTCCCCCGCCTCGCCGCGGGCCACCTCGACCGACAGTAAAATGTCACACCCTATTGAGAGAGGATGAGCACCTCATGACCGACACCCCCGACAGCCGTCGCCCCTGGCACGGAGTCCTCGTCGCCACCGCGCTCCCGCTGAACGACGACCTCGGTGTCGACCACGGCCGGTACGCCGACCACTGCGTCTGGCTCGTCGAGAACGGCTGCGACGGCGTCGTACCGAACGGCTCCCTCGGTGAGTACCAGGTGCTCACCCCCGAAGAGCGGGCCAAGGTCGTCGAGACCGCCGTCGCCGCGATCGGCGGTTCCCGGGTCATGCCCGGCGTCGCCGCGTACGGCTCGGCGGAGGCCCGCCGCTGGGCCGAGCAGGCCAGGGACGCGGGCTGCGGCGCCGTGATGCTGCTGCCGCCCAACTCCTACCGCGCGGACGAGCGTTCCGTCCTCGCCCACTACGAGGAGGTCGCCCGGGCGGGCGTCCCGGTCGTCGCCTACAACAACCCGATCGACACCAAGGTCGACCTGGTGCCCGAACTCCTCGCGAAGCTGCACGCCGCCGGCTTCGTCCAGGCGGTCAAGGAGTTCTCCGGAGATGTGCGCCGCGCCTACCGCATCGCCGAACTCGCCCCGGAACTCGACCTGTTGATCGGCGCCGACGACGTCCTCCTCGAACTCGCCGTGGCGGGGGCCAAGGGCTGGGTGGCCGGATACCCGAACGCGCTGCCCCGGGCGAGCGTCGAGCTCTACCGCGCCGCCGTCGCCGGTGACCTCGACACGGCGGGCAAGCTCTACCGGCAGCTGCACCCACTGCTGCGCTGGGACTCCCAGGTCGAGTTCGTCCAGGCCATCAAGCTGTCCATGGACATCGTCGGCCGCCACGGCGGTCCGGTCCGGCCGCCGCGCGTCCCGCTGCTGCCCGAACAGGAGGCCGCGGTGCGCCGCGCGACGGACCAGGCCGTCGCCGCCGGTCTCGCCTGAGCCGGCCCAGCCCTCCGCCGCCGGTCCCGCCCGAGCCGGCCCGCCGGCACCTCCGCCACCGTCCAGCCACCCGTCGAGATCACTCAGGAGTCCCATGCGCAGCAAACTCGTCCTGCACGCCGTCGACTCGCACACCGAGGGCATGCCCACCCGGGTGATCACCGGCGGGATCGGCACCGTCCCGGGCGCGACCATGAACGAGCGGCGGCTCCACTTCCGCGAGCACCGCGACGACATCAAGCAGCTCCTCATGAACGAGCCGCGCGGGCACGCGGCGATGAGCGGAGCCGTCCTCCAGCCGCCGACCCGCCCCGACTGCGACTACGGCGTGATCTACATCGAGGTGTCGGGCTATCTGCCGATGTGCGGGCACGGCACGATCGGGGTCGCGACCGTGCTGGTGGAGACCGGCATGGTCGAGGTCGTCGAGCCGGTCACGACGATCCGGCTCGACACCCCCGCGGGTGTCGTCGTCGCCGAGGTCGCCGTGGAGGACGGCGCGGCCAAGGAGGTCACGCTCAGGAACGTGCCGTCGTTCGCCGTCGGCCTCGACCGCAAGGCCACGCTGGCCGACGGGCGCACGGTGACGTACGACCTGGCCTACGGCGGCAACTTCTACGCGATCCTGCCGCTGGAGCAGTTCGGCCTGCCCTTCGACCGCTCCCGCAAGGAGGAGATCCTCGCGGCGGGCCTCGCGCTCATGGACGCGGTCAACGCCGAGGGCGAGCCCGTGCACCCCGAGGACCCGTCGATCCGCGGCTGCCACCACGTCCACCTGTACGCGCCCGAGGCGACATCTCGTTACTCGCGGCACGCGATGGCGATCCACCCCGGCTGGTTCGACCGCTCGCCCTGCGGTACGGGCACCAGCGCGCGCATGGCCCAGCTCCACGCCCGGGGTGAACTCCCGCTGGACACCGAGTTCGTGAACGAGTCCTTCATCGGCACGCGGTTCACCGGGCGGCTGCTCGGCACCACCGAGGTCGCCGGAGTGCCCGCCGTGCTGCCCAGCTTCACGGGCCGCGCCTGGATCACCGGAACCGCCCAGTACCTGCTCGACCCCTCGGACCCGTTCCCGGCCGGGTTCGTCCTGTGAGCGGCCCCGCGCCGGGGCGTAGATACTGGTGCTCTCAGTAAGACGTGACATGGCACAGAATCCCGGGGCGGCAGAACGACGGCGCGCCGGCCCGTACGAGGAGACCTTGATGGCCGCCCAGCGCAGCAGCGAACCCTCAGCAGCTCCCGACCTGCCCACGCTGGGCGGCAGGCGCAGCAGCTACCGCGAGCGCGTGGCCGACGCGCTGCGCGCCGCGCTGATCGCGGGCGAGCTGCGGCCCGGCGAGGTGTACTCGGCGCCGACGCTGGCGGCCCGCTTCGGCGTCTCGGCGACGCCGGTCCGCGAGGCCATGCTCGACCTGGCCAAGGAGGGCCTGGTCGACACGGTCCCCAACAAGGGATTCCGGGTCACGGCGGTCTCCGAGGAGCAGCTCGACGAGTACACCCACATCCGCTCGCTCATCGAGATCCCCACCGTCGTAGGGCTGGCCACCACGGCCGATGCCGTCTCGCTGGAGGCGCTGCGTCCGGCCGCCCGGGAGATCGTGACGGCGGCGGCCGCCGGCGACCTCATCGCCTACGTGGAGGCGGACATCCGCTTCCACCTCGGCCTGCTGGCCCTCGCGGGCAACTCCCATCTGGTGGAGGTGGTCGGCGACCTGCGCAAGCGCTCGCGGCTGTACGGGCTCGACGCCCTGGTCCGGGCGGGCCGGCTGGAGGCCTCGGCCCGGGAGCACCTGGAACTCCTCGACGCCCTCCTGGAACGCGACGAGCGTGCCGTGCGCGCGGTGATGACGCGCCACCTCGGCCACGTCCGCGGTCTGTGGGCGGCGCCCTGAGGGTTCCCCGGTGCGGCCTGAAACGACCGGGCTCCCGGGGCGTGAACCTACTGGACCCCAGGGCGTGAACCGCCGGCCCCGCCGGGAGTGAGACCACCGGGCCCGCCCGGCGTGAAACCGCCGGGCCCGTCCCGGCGCCGGACCCGGCCCCGCGGTCGGGAACCGGCCGAAGTTCTACGCAAGCGATTTGCAATTCTTGCGCTATTCTTGCGCTCATGACGCGACGACTTGCTCAGGTGGCGAAGAAGGTCGGGGTCAGCGAGGCCACGGTCAGCCGGGTGCTCAACGGCAAGCCGGGTGTCTCCGACTCCACTCGGCAGGCGGTCCTGTCCGCCCTGGACGTCCTCGGCTACGAGCGGCCCACCCAGCTCCGCGGTGAACGCGCGCGGCTCGTGGGGCTCGTCCTGCCCGAGCTGCAGAACCCGATCTTTCCGGCGTTCGCCGAGGTGATCGGCGGTGCGCTCGCCCAGCTCGGGCTCACCCCGGTGCTGTGCACCCAGACCAAGGGCGGGGTCTCCGAGGCCGACTACGTGGACCTCCTTCTCCAGCAGCAGGTCTCCGGGGTGGTGTTCGCCGGCGGTCTGTACGCGCAGGCCGACGCGCCGCACGACCACTACCGCGAGCTCGCCGACCGCAACATCCCGGTGGTGCTGGTCAACGCGGCCATCGAGCACCTCGGCTTCCCCTGCGTCTCCTGCGACGACGCCGTCGCCGTCGAGCAGGCGTGGCGCCATCTCGACTCGCTCGGCCACGAGCGGATCGGACTCGTCCTCGGCCCCGGCGACCACATGCCCTCGGGCCGCAAGCTCGCGGCCGCGCGCGCCCTGGCCCCGGATCTGCCGGACGCGTACGTGGCACGGGCGATGTTCTCGCTGGAGGGCGGCCAGGCCGCGGCCACCAGGCTGCTCGACCAGGGGGTCACCGGCATCATCTGCGCCAGCGACCCGCTCGCGCTCGGCGCCGTTCGGGCCGCCCGCCGCAAGGGGCTCAGCGTCCCCGGCGAGATCTCCGTCGTCGGGTACGACGACTCGGCCTTCATGAACTGCACCGAACCCCCGCTGACGACGGTCCGCCAGCCCATCGAGGCCATGGGGCGCGCCGCCGTGGAACTGCTCAACGCGCAGATCGGCGGCAGCAGTGTGACCCCCGAGGAGCTGCTGTTCGAGCCGGAGCTGGTGGTGCGCGGGTCGACCGCGCAGGCTCCCCGCGGCTGAGCCTCGGACGAGGGCCCGCCGGCGCCGGTGACCGGGTCGTCGCACCACGCGGCGGCCCGGCGGTCTTTCCGGGGCCGTTGACTCCGCTACGCAACCACCTGCAACGCAGACCCCCAACCCCTGTCAAATAATTACAGATTCTGCGCGACATCTTGCGGACGGATGTCGTCGGTGCTTGAGTGTGCGGCGCCAGAACACGGCGGCACGCCCGCCGTGGGCCTTCCTCGCTCCAGCCCGAAGGGGTCCACCAATGAGAAGTACCGGGTTCCGCCGTAGTCTCGTCATGCTCATGGCGTCCTCCGTCGCGCTCTCGGCCGCCGCGTGCGGTTCGAGCGGCGACGACGATGCGGCCAACGGAAAGACCCGCATCACCGTCAACTGCGAGCCGCCGAAGAGCGCCAAGGTCGACCGCTCGTTCTTCGACGCCGACACCAAGGCGTTCGAGAAGGCCAACCCGGGCATCGACGTCGCCATGCACGACGCGTTCCCGTGTCAGGACCCCAAGACCTTCGACGCCAAGCTGGCCGGCGGCCAGATGGAGGACGTGTTCTACACGTACTTCACCGACGCCAAGCACGTCGTCGACGTCAACCAGGCCGCCGACATCACGAGTTACGTCAAGGACCTCAAGAGCTACAGCACCATCCAGCAGCAACTCCGTGACATCTACACGGTCGACGGCAAGATCTACGGCATCCCGCGCACCGGCTACTCGATGGGCCTCATCTACAACAAGGCCCTCTTCAAGAAGGCCGGCCTCGACCCCGACAAGCCCCCGGCCACCTGGGAGGAGCTGCGCGCGGACGCCAAGAAGATCGCCGCGCTCGGCAACGGAACGGTCGGTTACGCCGACTACAGCGCCCAGAACCAGGGCGGCTGGCACTTCACCGCCGAGCTGTACTCGCAGGGCGGCGACGTCGTCTCCGAGGACGGCAAGAAGGCGACGGTCGACACGGCCGAGGGCAAGGCGGTCCTGCAGAACCTGAAGGACATGCGCTGGAGCGACAACTCCATGGGCAGCAAGCAGCTCCTCGTCATCAACGACGTGCAGCAGATGATGGGCTCCGGCAAGCTCGGCATGTACCTCTCCGCGCCCGACAACATCCCGATCCTGGTCAAGGAGAAGGGCGGCAACTACAACGACCTCGGCCTGGCGCCGATGCCCGGCGGCAAGGGAACGCTCATCGGCGGCGACGGCTACATGTTCAACAAGAAGGACTCGCCGGCCCAGATCAAGGCGGGCCTCAAGTGGCTCGACTCCATGTTCCTGACGCCCGGCGACGGCTTCCTCGGTGACTACGCCCGCGCCAAGCAGAACAACGCGCCCGTCGGACTGCCCGAACCGCGCCTGTTCACCGGCGCGGCCGACGACAAGGACCAGCAGGTCAAGAAGGCCAACGCCAACGTGCCCGTCGAGAACTACCAGGCCTTCCTCGACGGCAACCAGAGCCTCGACATGAAGATCGAGCCGCCGCAGGCCCAGCAGATCTACTCCGTCCTCGACGCCGCCGTGTCCGCGGTCCTCACCAAGAAGGACGCCGACATCGACCAGCTCCTCAAGGACGCCTCCGGCAAGATCGACTCCATCCTGGCCCGAGGCTGACACCGTTCATGAAGACCGCATCGAAGCCCCCCGCAGTGCTCCCTCCGGCCGCCGTCGGCGCGCCGGAGGCGCCGCGGTCGGCCGGGCGCCGGACCGGGGGACCGTGGCGCCGGCGCCTGGCCGACCAGTTCCGCGCCTACGCCTTCCTCGCCGGAGGCCTGCTCTGCTTCGCCCTGTTCTCCTGGTACCCGGCGATCCGCGCCGTCGTGATCGCCTTCCAGAAGTACACGCCGGGCAGCGGCGGCGAGTGGGTCGGCACCGCCAACTTCACCCGGGTCTTCCACGACCCGGAGTTCACGGCCGCCTGGCGCAACACCCTCACCTTCACCCTCCTCGCCCTGCTCATCGGCTTCGCCGTCCCCTTCGTGATGGCGCTCGTCCTCAATGAACTGCGGCACGCCAAGGCGTTCTTCCGGGTCGTGGTCTATCTGCCGGTGATGATCCCGCCGGTGGTCAGCGCCCTGCTGTGGAAGTGGTTCTACGATCCCGGAGCCGGTCTCGCCAACGAGACGCTGCGCGCGCTGCACCTGCCGACCTCGAACTGGTCCAACGGCGCCGACACCGCGCTCGTCTCCCTGGTCATCGTCGCGACCTGGGCCAACCTCGGCGGCACCGTCCTCATCTACCTGGCCGCGCTGCAAAGCATCCCCGGCGAGCTGTACGAGGCGGCCGAGCTGGACGGCGCGAGCCTGCTCCAGCGCATCCGCCATGTGACGATCCCTCAGACGCGCTTCATCATCCTGATGCTGATGCTGCTTCAGATCATCGCCACCATGCAGGTGTTCACCGAACCCTTCGTGATCACCGGCGGCGGCCCCGAGGACAAGACCGTCACGGTGCTCTACCTGATCTACAAGTACGCCTTCCTCTACAACGACTTCGGCGGAGCCTGCGCCCTGAGCGTCATGCTGCTCGTCCTGCTCAGCGCCTTCTCCGCCCTCTACCTGCGGCTGACCCGCTCCGAAGGGGAGGACGCGTGAGCACCCGCACCCTCGTGTCTCCGCTCGCCCTGGCCCGCCCGCGCGGCAGAGCCGTCTACTGGACCGTCTTCGGCGGCGTCGTCCTGCTCTTCGCGCTGGCCTTCCTCTTCCCCGTCTACTGGATGGTCACCGGCGCCATGAAGTCGCCGGACGAGGTCACCCGCACCCCGCCCACCCTGCTGCCGGAACACTGGCACCTCGGCGGCTACACCGACGCGTGGGACCTGATGGACCTGCCCACCCACCTGTGGAACACCGTCGTCCAGGCCACGGGCGCCTGGGTGCTCCAGCTCGTCTTCTGCACGGCCGCCGCCTACGCCCTGTCCAGACTGAAGCCGGCCTTCGGCAAGGTGATCCTCGGCGGCATCCTCGCCACCCTGATGGTCCCCGTGCAGGCCCTGGTGGTCCCCAAGTACCTGACCGTCGCCGACCTGCCCGTCCTGCACACCAGCCTGCTCAACTCCCCGCTCGGCATCTGGCTGCCGGCCGTCGCCAACGCCTTCAACCTCTATCTCCTCAAGCGCTTCTTCGACCAGATACCGCGCGACGTCCTGGAGGCCGCCGAGATCGACGGCGCCGGAAAACTGCGCACCCTGTGGTCGATCGTGCTGCCGATGTCCCGGCCCGTCCTCGGAGTCGTGTCGATCTTCGCCCTGGTCGCCGTCTGGCAGGACTTCCTCTGGCCGCTGATGGTCTTCTCCGACACCGACAAGCAGCCCATCAGCGTGGCGCTCGTGCAGCTCTCGCAGAACATCCAGCTCACCGTGCTCATCGCCGCGATGGTGATCGCCAGCATTCCCATGGTCGTGATGTTCCTGGTGTTCCAGCGGCACATCATCGCCGGGATCAGCGCGGGCAGCACCAAGGGCTGACGCCCGCACCCGACCCCCTCGAACGAAAGGCAACGCACCGTGGGACAGCCCCGCCCTGCCCGAAATCAGTCCGCGTGGTGGCGTTCCGCCGTCATCTACCAGGTCTACGTCCGCAGCTTCGCGGACGGCGACGGCGACGGCACCGGCGACCTCGCGGGTGTCCGCGCCAGACTCCCGTACCTCGCCGAACTCGGTGTGGACGCCCTGTGGTTCAACCCCTGGTATCTCTCGCCGCTGGCCGACGGCGGCTACGACGTCGCCGACTACCGCACCATCGACCCGGCCTTCGGGACACTCGCCGAGGCCGAGAAACTCATCGCCGAGGCCCGTGAGCTGGGCATCCGCACCCTGGTCGACATCGTGCCGAACCACGTCTCCGACCAGCACCCCTGGTTCCGGGCCGCGCTGGCCGGCGGCCCGGAGCGCGAGCTCTTCCACTTCCGCCCCGGACGCGGCGAACACGGCGAACTCCCGCCCAACGACTGGCCGTCCCAGTTCGCGGGCTCCACCGAACCGGTGTGGACCCGGCTGCCCGACGGCGACTGGTACCTCCACCTCTTCACCCCCCAGCAGCCCGACCTCAACTGGGCGCACCCGGCCGTCCGCCGGGAACACGAGGAGATCCTGCGCTTCTGGTTCGAGCGGGGGGTCGCGGGTGTCCGCATCGACTCGGCCGCGCTTTTGGCCAAGGACCCGGACCTGCCCGACTTCGTCGAGGGCCGCGACCCGAACCCGTACGTCGACCGCGACGAGCTCCACGACATCTACCGCTCCTGGCGGACGGTCGCCGACGCCTACGACGGCGTCTTCGTCGGCGAGGTGTGGCTCCCCGACTCCGAGCGCTTCGCCCGCTACCTGCGCCCCGACGAACTGCACACCGCCTTCAACTTCTCCTTTCTGTCCTGCCCCTGGGACGCCGGACGGCTGCGGACCTCCATCGACGAGACCCTCGCCGAACACGCCCCCGTCGGCGCGCCCGCCACCTGGGTGCTGTGCAACCACGACGTGACCCGCACGGTCACCCGCTACGGGCGTACGGAGACCGGCTTCGACTTCGCGGCCAAGGCCTTCGGCACCCCCACCGACCTGGCCCTCGGCACCCGCCGGGCCCGCGCCGCGGCGCTGCTCTCGCTCGCCCTGCCCGGCTCCGTGTACCTGTACCAGGGAGAGGAACTCGGCCTTCCCGAGGTCGAGTTGCCGCTCGACAGCATCCAGGACCCGATGCACTCGCGCTCCGGCGGCACGGACCCGGGCCGCGACGGCTGCCGGGTCCCGCTGCCCTGGACGGCCGCGGAACCGTACGCCGGATTCGGCGGCGAACCCTGGCTCCCGCAGCCCGCGGAGTGGCCCACGTACGCCGCCGACGGCCAGGCGGACGATCCCGGGTCCATGCTGAGCCTCTACCGTGCCGCGCTCCGCGTGCGCCGCACCGAACCGGGCTTCGGGGACGGCGGGTTCGGCTGGCTGCCCGCACCGGAGGGTGTCCTCGCCTTCACCCGCGCGGACGGACTGCTCTGCGTGGTCAACCTGGCCGACGGCCCGGTCGAACTCCCGGAGCACTCCCGGATCCTGCTCCACAGCGGCCCGCTGGACGCCGACGGGTTCCTTCCGCCGGACACGGCGGTCTGGCTGCGCGCCTGAGCGGGCCCGCACCGCAGGGCACCGTTCCCACGGGTGTCACCGATCGGACGGAGGAGCGTCCTCGACGACCGGCTCCCCGCGTTTCGCCGCCTGGATCTGCTCGTACACATGGGTCCGCAGCTCGGCGAAGCGCGGGGCGACCCGGGTGCGCAACTGGTCCCGCTCCTCGGGAAGATCGACCTTCAGCTGCTCCCGTACGACGGTGGGGGAGCCCGAGAGGACCAGGACCCGCTCGCCCAGATAGACGGCCTCGTCGATGTCATGGGTCACGAACAGGATGGTGATTCCGCGCTGCCGCCACAGCTTGCGTACCAGATCCTCCAGATCGGCGCGGGTCTGCGCGTCGACCGCCGCGAACGGCTCGTCCATGAGCAGTACTTCGGGCTCGTACGCCAGGGCCCGCGCGATGGCGACCCGCTGCTGCATCCCGCCCGAGAGCTGCCACGGATAGGCTTTCGCGGCGTCGGCCAGGCCCACGGACTCCAGCGCGTCGTCGACCAGTTCCCGGCGCTGCCATTTGCTCAGGCTCTTCTGTCTCAGGGGGAGTTCGACGTTCTCGCCGACCCTCATCCAGGGGAACAGACTGCGGCCGTACTCCTGGAACACGAACGCCATGCCCGGCGGCGGGCCGGTCACCCGCCGGCCCCCGAGCAGGACCTGGCCCGACGTCGGCGCCAGCAGACCGCCCACACACTTCAGCAGGGTGGTCTTGCCGCAGCCCGACGGGCCGACCAGGCAGACGAGTTCACCCGCGTCGACCGTGAACGTGAGATCGCGGACCGCCTCCACCCGGCGCCCCGACCCCTCGTAGACCTTCCGGAGGCCGGATACGACCAAAGACGCGTGCATGGACCGCCCTTTCACGAGCGTCGTCACGGGGACCGCCTGGAGGAGTCGCGCAGACCGTGGTACCAGCCGAGGACCCGGCGTTCGACCACCTGGAGGACGGCCGAGAGGAGGAAGCCGAGCAGGCCGAGGACGAGGATCCCGGTCCACATGTCGGGGATCGCGAAGCCGCGCTGGAACTGCACGATGGTGAAGCCGAGTCCGTTGCTCGCCGCGAACATCTCGCTGATGACCATCAGGATGATGCCGATGGACAGCGCCTGGCGCAGCCCCGCGAAGATCTGCGGGCTCGCGGACGGCAGGACGACGGACCGGATCCGCGCCGGACCCGTGATGCCGTACGAGCGGGCCGTCTCGGACATCACGGAGTCGACGGCGCGCACGCCCTCGATCGTGTTGAGCAGGATCGGCCACACGCAGCCGCTCGCGATCACGACGATCTTCATCGTGTCCCCGATGCCCGCGAACAGCATGATGACCGGAACGAGGACGGGCGGCGGCACCGCGCGCAGGAACTCCAGGACCGGTTCGCACACCGCCCGCACCTTCCGGTACGAGCCGATGAGCGTCCCGAGGGCGATCCCCACGGTCGCGGCCGACGCGTAGCCGGCGAGCAGTCGCAGCAGGCTGGGCACCAGATCGGCGCGGAGCCGCGCGCGGGTCCAGACGTCGGGGAACGTCCTGAGGATCGTGCGCAGCGGGGGCCAGTAGACATTGCCGCTGCCGTCCGAGGCGAGCCACCACAGGCCGACCAGCAGCGCGGGGAGCGCGACGACGAACAGCGCGCGCAGCAGGAGGCCGCCCCACGGGTTCGGCCTCGTCCGGCCCGCCGGGACGTCCGTCATACCGCCACCTCCCCGCGTACGGACTGGTGCCAGGCCAGCGCGTACCGCTCCACCGACCGGGCACCCACGTTGATCAGCAGTCCGAGCAGTCCGGTCACCACGATCAGCGCGTACATCTCGGGCACCGCCTGCGAGGTCTGGGCGACCGCGATGCGGGCGCCCAGTCCCGGTGCGCCGATGACGAGTTCGGCGGTGACCGTGAGGATGAGCGCGACGGCCGCGGCGAGCCGGACCCCCGTCATGACGTACGGGAGCGCGGTGGGCCACAGCACATGTCGGATCCGGGCCCAGGCGCCGAGACCGTACGAGCGTGCCGTCTCCTCCGCCACCGGGTCCACGTCCCGCACGCCGTACATGACCTGGACGAGGACCTGCCAGAAGGACGCGTACACGACCAGCAGGAGCACCGACCGCAGCTCGGTGCCGTAGAGGAGGACGGCGAGCGGGATCAGGGCCACGGAGGGGATGGGGCGCAGGAACTCGATCGTCGAGGCGGTCGCCTCGCGCAGATACGGCACGACCGAGACGACCACCCCCACCACGACGCCCGCCGCCACCGCGATCGCCAGCCCCAGCGCCCAGCCCGTGAGGGTGTCGCCCAGGTCGGTCCAGAAGGTCGCGTCGTCGAGCTCGTCACCGAGAGCCCCCACGATCCGGCTGGTGGGCGGGAAGAACTGCTCCTTGACGATGCCGAGCCGCGGCACCGCCTCGCCGAGGGCGAGGAAGGCCGCGAGCCCGGCGGCGCCCAGTGCGGCGTTCACGGCCCGGCCGGGGGAGCCGCCACGCGCTCGCGTCCGTGTCACGGCAGCAGCTTGTCCAGATCGGGCGCCGTCTTGAAGAGGCCGTCCCGCTCGCCCAGCTTCTCCAGCGTCTCGATCGAGGCCCGGTTCGGCTCGGCCGGCCACTTCGGCAGGGTCACCTTCGCCAGGACGGCCGCGGGGATCTTGGTGTACGTGGTGACGATCTGCCGGACCTCGTCCGGGTGCGCGTCGGCGTACGCGAGGGACTCCGCGGTCGCCTCCTGGAAGTCCTTGACCACGTCGGGGTGTTGCTGCGCGTACTGGTTCGAGGTGAAGTACATGGCGACGGTGAGGTTCTTCGCCACGTCGACCAGGGCGGAGGCGATCTCGGTCGCGCCCTGGCTCTTGACGGTGGCGAGCGCCGGCTCGACCACCATCGCCGCGTCGATCTGTCCCTTGTCGAGGGCCGCGGGCATCAGGTCGAAGGCGAGCTCGACGAACTTCACCTTGGAGGGATCGCCGCCGGCCTTGCGCACCGACTCGCGCACGGCCGTCTCGTTGATGTTCTTCAGTGTGTTGACGGCGACCTTCTTGCCCTCCAGGTCCTTCGGCGACGCGATGGAGCTGCCCTTCCTGACCGTGATGGCGCCGAAGTCCGCGCCCGTGACGCCGGTCGAGGCGACGCCGTTCGCGATGGCCTTCACGGGAACGCTGTTGGACTGGGCGATCATCAGCGAGGTCACGTTGGAGAACCCGAACTGGAACTGGCCCGACACGACACCCGGGACGATCGCGGCGCCGCCCTGCGCGGTCGTCATCGACAGGGTCAGTCCGTGCTTCTTGTAGAAGCCCTTCTTCTGGCCCAGATAGACGGGGGCGACATCGACGATGGGGATGACCCCCAGCTTGACGGTGGTGGTGCCGCCGGACGAAGAGTTCTTGTCCGAGGCGCCACCGCCGCCGGACGAGCCGCAGGCCGACGCGGCGACCAGTAAGGCTCCGGCCGCGATCCCGGCGAGCAGACGACGCATGGCTCCTCCTGTGCAGACGAGAGTGTTCCGACAGGGCGTGCGCACACCGCACAATGGTGCTCAGCGCGAAGGTAGAACCCTGTCCGTGCCGGGTCAATGGCCTTGGCTGACAATATTGTTGACAGTTATCGAAGTGTGCTCCCGTCCCGGACGAGAGCACTCCGTGTGTCCCTCTGGAGGCGACGATGCCTGCAGCAGACCGAGCGCCCCATTTCGTCCGGTCCTTCGAACGCGGACTCGCCGTCATCCGCGTCTTCGGCGCCGACCGGCCGGAACTGACACTCAGTGAGGTCGCACGCGGCTGCGACCTGACCCGCGCGGCGGCACGCCGCTTCCTGCTGACCCTGGTCGATCTCGGTTACGTGAGCACGGACGGCCGCGTCTTCCGGCTCACCCCGCGCGTGCTGGAACTCGGCTACGCCTATCTCTCCGGCTTCACCCTCCCTCAGATCGCCGAGCCCCATCTGAAGCAACTCGCTGAACGAGTGGGGGAGTCGAGCTCGCTCTGCGTCCTCGACGGCGACGACATCGTGTACGTGGCGCGGGTCCCGACCCGGCGCATCATGACGGCGGCGATCACCGTCGGAACCCGCTTCCCGGCCCACGCCACCTCGGTGGGCCGGGTGATCCTCGCGCACCTCACGGACGACGAGATCGACATCCGGCTGGAGCGGGCCGATCTGCGCCCCTTGACCGGGCGGACGATCGTCGCGCGAGACCTGCTGAGAGCGGAACTGGCCCGCGCGCGGCGCCAGGGATACGCCATCGTCGACCAGGAGTTGGAGGAGGGACTGCGCTCGGTCGCCGCCCCCGTGCGCGACCGGGACGGCGCCGTGGTGGCGGCCGCGAACATCCCGGTGCACGCCAGCCGCAACAGCCTCGAATCCGTCCGCCGCGACCTGCTTCCCCCACTGCTGGAGACGGTCGCGCGGATCGAGCGGGACCTGGCGGTCACAGATCCAGGACGAGCCGCCTCCCCAGGCAGCGGGACACACAGATGAGCATCGTCGCGCCCGCCGCCCGCTCCTCGTCCGTGAGCACCGAGTCCCGGTGGTCCGGGGTCCCTTCGAGCACGTCCGTCTCGCAGGTCCCGCACGTGCCCTCGGCGCAGGAGTACAGGACCTCGACACCGGCGGCGCGCACGGTGTCGAGGACGGAGACACCGGGGAGGACGGTGACAGTTCGCCCCGAGCGTGCCAGGACCACCTCGAACCGCGTCTCCCCGCCGGTCCCTCGGTCCTTCGGCCGGAACCGCTCGACGCGCAGGGAGCGGGCCGGGCAGCGCTCCTCCATCGCGTCGAGCAGCGGCCCGGGGCCACAGCAGTAGACGAGGGTGTCCCCGGAGAGCCCGGCGAGCACGGAGGGCAGGTCGAGCATGCCGGTCTCGTCCTGGGGGGCGAGGGTGACCCGGTCCCCGTACCGCCGCAACTCCTCGGTGAACGCCATGGAGCCGCGGGTCCGTCCGCCGTACAGCAGGGTCCACTCGGCGCCCGCCGCCTCGGCCGCGGCGAGCATCGGCAGGATCGGGGTGATGCCGATGCCGCCCGCGACGAAGCGGTAGCGCGGGGCGGGCACGAGCGCGAAGTGCTGGCGCGGGCCCCGGAAGCGGACCGTGTCGCCCTCGCCCAACCGCCCGTGCACGTAGGCCGATCCGCCGCGCCCGTCCGGTTCGCGCAGTACCGCGATCCGCCAGGTCCCGCGGTCCGCCGGATCACCGCACAGCGAGTACTGCCGTGTCAGTTCCGGCCCGAGCAGGACCTCGATGTGGGCGCCCGGTTCCCAGGGCGGGAGTTCGGCACCGAGCGGATGCCGCAGGCGCAGGGCGAGCACGCCGTCGGCGGCGAACTCACTGCACTCGACGACGAGTTCACCCCCGTACGCCTTGCTGTCGGCCGAGCCGGTCACCGCACCCTCTCCACCGGCTTGTCGCCCTCCTCGACCAGCCGGGCCAGGATGCGCCGGGCCGCGAGACCGCCTGCGTCGATGCCGATGCTCAGCTCCTGGTAACCGGCGCGCTCGGAGGCGAGGGTCCGCTGGAGGACGGTGAGCGCGTCGACGTCCTGCATGACGACGGTGTGGTTCAAGTCCCGCATGAAGGCGCTGACTTCGTCGTCCGAGCGGGCGAAGTCGCGCGAGACGGCCCAGAAGTCGTACACCTTGCCGTCGCCGGACGGCGTGATGGCGTACGTGATCTCGGTGTGAAAGGCGTCCGGGTCGCTGCCGTCCGGCTCGGGCAGGACGCCGACCGGAGCGATCCTGCTGTGCAGCAGATAGAGGCAGGGTGCGTGGTACTCGATGTCCTGCCAGCGCGTGATGCGGCCCTCGATGCCGGTCGACCGCGCGTAGAAGGGCGGACACGCGGCGTCGTCCATGCGCCGGGAGACGCGCACGATCCCGGCGTCCTCGTCCACCTCGGTGACGATCGGCGTCTCGGCGACCTCGGGTGTGCCGATGTAGCCGCCGTGCAGATACGTCTCGTGCGAGAGGTCGAGGAGGTTGTCGACGAGGAGTCCGTAGTCCGCGTCGATGGGTTCCATGCCGCTGACGGTCGTCCAGTGGGGCGAGTCCATGTGCGGTGCGCGCGGAACGGAACCCGGGTCGGCGAGCGCGGGGTCGCCGATCCAGACCCAGACGAACAGGTCCTGCTCGACGACCGGGTAGGAGGCGACACGGGCGGTGCGCGGTATCCGCTTCTGCCCCGGCACCGACACGCACGCTCCGGTCGGGTCGTAGGTGAAGCCGTGGTAGCCGCACACGACCCGGTCGCCGTCGAGCCGGCTCTCCGAGAGCGGGAAACGCCGGTGCACGCACCGGTCGGACAACGCGACGACCGCCCCGTCCTCCTCGGTCCGGTAGAGCACGAGCGGCTCACCGAGGACGGTCCGTCCGACGAGCTCCCGCCCGATCTCGTAGGCGAAGGCGACGACGTACCACTGGTTCCTGGCGAAGGCGGTGATGTGCGGCATGGCGATCCCGTCCCTGAGAGCGGGGCACCGTCGCCCCGCGTGCCGTGGTCGCACCCAGCGTCGTGACGTCCGCGAGGGGCGGGCAAGTCGGCTTCCGCCAGGCGGAAGCGTTGCCGCACCTGTTCGCCGGCGGGGCCGGCGCGGGACGGACGGGACGGGTGGAACCCGTCCCGTCCGCCGGCCGGATCGGACGGGTTTCCACCCGTCCGGACCGTTGGCCGGATCCGTTCGTCTGGCGTACCGCCGACCTTCACGCCAGGGACAGAGGGCCCTTTCCTGACGTTCGGTGCGCTTGGAAAACTCCCTTCGCGCACGTTCCATCAACCTCCGGCCAACGGGCCCGTCAGGACAAGAGGTCACCCAGTCATGCCTCAAGTGAATCGGCGCCGTTTCTTCCAGATCGCGGGCGGGACGGCGGCGTTGACCGCGCTGGCCGGCAGCGTCCAGCGCGCGGCGGCCGTGCCGGCGCATCGTCGTTCGGGCACGATCGAGGATGTCGAGCACATCGTCGTCCTGATGCAGGAAAACCGTTCGTTCGACCACTACTTCGGCTCGATGAGAGGCGTCCGCGGCTTCGGCGACCCCCGTCCGGCGTCGCCGGCCGGCACCAAGCCGGTCTGGTACCAGTCGGACGGCACCAAGGACGTGCTCCCCTTCCGTCCCGAGATGGACGACCTCGGTCTCGCGTTCATCAAGGACCTCCCGCACGGCTGGAGTGACGGGCACGCCGCGTTCAACAAGGGCAGGTACGACAAGTGGGTGCCCGCCAAGTCGGCCACGACGATGGCGTATCTGACGCGGGAGGACATCCCCTTCCACTACGCGCTGGCCGACTCGTTCACCGTCTGCGACGCGTACCACTGCTCGTTCATCGGCTCGACGGACCCCAACCGCTACTACATGTGGACGGGGTACACGGGCAACGACGGCAAGGGCGGCGGCCCGGTCCTCGGCAACGACGAGGCCGGGTACGGCTGGACGACGTACCCGGAGCGGCTGGAGGCGGCCGGGATCTCCTGGAAGGTGTACCAGGACGTCGGCGACGGGCTGGACGCGAACGGCTCCTGGGGCTGGATAGCCGACGCCTACCGGGGCAACTACGGCGACAACTCGCTGCTGTACTTCAACCAGTACCGCAACGCCCGGCCGGGCGACCCGCTGTACGAGAAGGCCCGTACCGGCACCGACGCCCGCAAGGGCGAGGGCTTCTTCGACCGGCTCAGGGCCGACGTTCAGGGAGGCACGCTGCCGCAGGTCTCCTGGATCGCCGCCCCCGAGGCCTTCACCGAACACCCCAACTGGCCCGCGAACTACGGCGCCTGGTACATCTCCCAGGTGCTGGACGCGCTCACCTCCGACCCCGAGGTGTGGAGCAAGACGGCCCTGTTCGTCACGTACGACGAGAACGACGGCTTCTTCGACCACCTGGTGCCGCCCTTCCCGCCGCAGTCCGCGGCCCAGGGCAAGTCCACGGTCGACGTCGGCCCGGACCTGTTCGCGGGCGACGCGAGCCACGCGGCCGGACCCTACGGACTGGGCCAGCGGGTGCCGATGCTCGTCGTCTCGCCCTGGAGCAAGGGCGGATACGTGTGCTCCGAGACGCTCGACCACACCTCGATCATCCGGTTCATGGAAGCCCGGTTCGGGGTGCGCGAGCCCAACATCTCGCCCTGGCGGCGCGCGGTCTGCGGCGACCTCACGGCCGCCTTCGACTTCACCCACGAGGACACCGCCCCGGTCACCCTGCCCTCCACCGACGGCTACCGGCCGCCGGACGGCGACCGCCACCCCGACTACGTCCCCGCCCCGCCCGCGAACCCCGTGCTGCTCCGGCAGGAGCGCGGCTCGCGCCCGACCCGCCCGCTCAAGTACGCGCTCCTCGTGGACGGTTCGGCCGACACCGCGGCCGGGAAGTTCACGCTGACCTTCGGCTCCGGCGCCAAGGCGGGTGCCGCCTTCCTCGTCACCTCCGGGAACCGCACCGACGGCCCCTGGACGTACACCGCCGAAGCGGGCAAAACCGTCTCGGACACCTGGAACTCGGCCTACTCGGGCGGCTCGTACGACCTCACCGTGCACGGTCCGAACGGCTTCCTGCGCACCTTCAAGGGCGCCAACAGGACGGCGGGACCGGAGATCACCGCCCGGCACACCGGCTGCGACGTGGAGCTCACCTTCGTCAACAAGGGTGCCGCCACGGCGACGCTCAGGCTCACGAACGGCTACGGCGGACCGGCGCAGGTCGTCCGGGTCCGGGCGGGCGCGACCGTGAGGCACACGGTGGATCTGGCGGCGAGCAAGTGCTGGTACGACCTCGGTGTCGTCGTCGACGGACAGCCGGGGTTCCTGAGGCGATTCGCCGGGCATGTCGAGAATGGTCGGCCCGGTGTGAGCGACCCTGCACTCATCACGGTCTGATGGGTCCACAACTGACCGTTGTCTTCCGGCCATGTCACGGTAGGGTGCCCCGGTGACGACGCATTCGAACACTCCTGCAGGTTGGTACCCGGACCCGAACGGGAAGCCCCAGACACAGCGTTACTGGGACGGCTCGCAGTGGACCGACCAGGAGGCTCCGGCCGGACAGCAGGTGCCGCACCAGGGCACGCCGCCCCAGCACGCCTTCCCCCAGCAGGCCACCGCACCCGATCCGCGGGTCCAGAGCCAGGTGCAGCAGCAGGCCGGGGTGGCCCCGAGCGGTGCCGGCGGCGGCACCCTGTTCACCGAGCCGGTCCTGGTGGTGAACCAGAAGGCCAAGCTGATCGAGCTGACCAACGAGTACAAGGTCATGGACCAGCAGGGCAACCCGATCGGCTCGGTAACCGAGGTCGGTCAGGGCGTGCTGAGGAAGATCCTGCGGCTGGTCTCCAGCCTCGACCAGTTCCTCACGCACCGGCTGGAGATCCGCGACGCCCACGGTCAGCCGCAGTTGCTGCTGACCCGGCCGGCGAAGATATTCAAGTCCCGCGTGATCGTGACCCGTCCGGACGGCTCCACCGTGGGTGAGATCGTCCAGAAGAACATGATCGGCAAGATCAACTTCGCGATGAACGTGGACGGCCGGCAGGTCGGCGCGATCAAGGCGGAGAACTGGCGTGCCTGGAACTTCGCGATCGTCGACGAGTCGGAGAAAGAGGTGGCCCGGATCACGAAGACCTGGGAAGGCCTCGCCAAGACGATGTTCACGACCGCGGACAACTACGTCCTGCAGATCCACTTCCAGCTTCCGGAGCCGCTGCTGAGCCTGGTCGTCGCGACGGCGCTGACCGTCGACACGGCGCTCAAGCAGGACTCCCGCGGACTGGGCTGACGGACGCGGTCATACGGACACGGACATACGGAAGGGCGGCCGCGGATCTCTCCGCGGCCGCCCTTCCGGCATCCGCCGTCCGTCTCCTACAGGGACGTCAGATGGCCCGAGTCGCTCTGCCGGGGCACCAACGAGGGTTCGTACACGGCTCTGTTCGGCCCCAGCGCCAGCACCGCGGCGACCGGGTGGTCGTCGTCCACCAGACCCTCCAGATGGGCGACCGCCGGCGCAGCCGCGGGCTCGGGCGTCGAACGGGACAGCGTCACCACGCCCCACGCGGCGACCGACGCTCCCGCGAGCGCCAGCAGCAGGCCCGCGGCGCCGCCCTGGAGACGTTCGCCGAGCAGGGACAGTCCGATCGCCGCCGCGGCCAGCGGATTGGCGAGCGTCACGACGGCCAGCGGTGCGCCGAGCCCGCCCTGGTAGGCGGTCTGCGACAGCAGCAGGCCGCCGGCCGCGAAGGCCGCCACGAGCAGGGCCACCACGACGACCTGCGCGCTGAACGGCGAGTCCGAACGGTCCGTCGCGGCGACCGTCACGGTCTGGGTGAGGGCCGAGGCCACACCCGAGGCGAACCCGGAGGCCGTCGCGTGCCGCAGTCCCGGCCGGGCACCGCGCGCCAGTACGCCGATGACCGCGGCGGTCGTGCCCGCGACGGCGAGCGCCTGCGGCAGGCTCAGCACCTCGTCCGGAGCGGTCCCGGACGCCGTGACGAGCAGCGCGGCGAGTCCGGTCAGCGTGAGCGCCGTACCGCGCCACTCGACCGCGCTCACCCGCCGTCCGGCGAGCCGCGCACCCAGTGGCACGGCGGCCACGAGGGTGAGCGCCCCGAGCGGCTGGACCAGCGTGAGGGTGCCGTACTTGAGGGCCGCCACGTGCAGCAGTGCGGCCGAGGCGTTCAGGGTCACCGACCACCACCAGGCACCCTGGGCCAGCAGGCCCAGCGTGCCCGTCTCCGAGCCCGCCGACCGGGCGGCGAGCCGCTCCTGGGCGACGGCCGCGGAGGCGTAGGCGACGGAGGAGAACAGGGACAGGACGACGGCGGCGAGTGTCGGGTTCATCGCCCCGCTCCCACGAGTTCGGGCAGATCGCGTACGGGCGTCTTCGCGAGCCCGTGGGCCGGGAGCCGTCCCGAGGTCGTCGCCGTCCGGCGCGGCGGGTGGACCACGGCCAGGGCGACGCAGAGCAGGGCGGTCGCGGCGATCGCGTCCAGCCAGTAGTGGTTCGCGGTGCCGACGATCACCAGCAGGGTGAGCAGGGGATGCAGCAGCCACAGCGCGCGCAGGCGCGACCGGGTCGCGGTGATGAGGCCGATCGCGACCATCAGCGCCCAGCCGAAGTGCAGTGACGGCATCGCCGCGAACTGGTTGGCCAGGGCGTCGGCGGCCGGGTGCGCGCCGTACACGGTGGGCCCGTAGACCTGGCCGGTGTCGACGAGGCCCGTCCCGGCGAGCAGCCGCGGCGGTGCGAGCGGGAACACGAGGTGCCCGACCAGGGCGGCGGCGGTGACCAGGGCGAGGATCCTGCGGGCCCACACGTAGTGCGCGGGGCGCCGCAGATACAGCCAGACCAGGAAGGCGACCGTGGCCGGGAAGTGGACGGTCGCGTAATAGGTGTTCGCGAGGTGCACGAGCGTGTCGCTGTCCAGCAGCGCGCCCTGTACGGCGCCCTCGCCCGGCAGGTGCAGGGTCCGCTCCCAGCCCCAGACGCGGTGCGCGTCGGCGAAGGCCTCGTCCGTGCGGCCGGTGGCCAGCAGCCGGCCGGCCTTGTAGACGACGAAGAGCCCGACGACGAGCAGTAGCTCCCGCAGCAGCGGCGGGCGCGCCACCGTGTCGTCCGGTCGCGCTCCGATGCCGTCCGGGCGCGCGTCGGCGCGCGTGGGCGATTGCGTGAGCGGCCGCGCGTGAGCGGCCGCGTCGGCCGACGCGGCCGCGGGTGGAGCCGCGTCGGGCGGCTCCGTTCGTGAAGCGGATGCGGATGCCGGATCCGCAGGCTCGGTTCGGGAATCCATCCCCGGCCCCCTTGCTGACGTTCTGAAGTCGTACGTGCGCGGTGAGCCCAGGACAGGATCCACTCGGCCTTCCCGGTGGGGGAGCGGAGTAGGTCCTGTCCGAGGCTCATCGATACGGCAGTGTACCGATACGACGGTGTACCGATACGCGAGTGTACCGATACGGATGCGTACCGGTACCCTCGCGTATCGATTACACTGAACGCAAGACCGCACCGGTGTATGCCGGATCGAGCGAGGAGAAGCGCCATGACGTCGCAGGCCGCGGACGGACCGGAGACGGTCGTCGCCTCGCGCCGCTCCAAAATCACGCCCGAGCGTGAGCAGGAGTTCTTCGACGCCGTGCTCGAACAGATCCGGGAGTGCGGGTACGAGGCGCTCACCATGGAGGGTGTCGCCGCCAGTACCCGGTGCAGCAAGTCCACTCTCTACCGGCAGTGGAAGACGAAGCCCCAGTTCGTGGCCGCCGCGCTGCGCAACAACCGCTGCCCGCGGTTCACGGGGATCGACACCGGCTCGCTCGCCGGCGACCTCCGCGCGGCGGCGGCCGCCGCGGGCGAATGGTCGGCCAGGGACAGTACGCAGCTCCTGCAGGGCCTCGGCAATGCCGTCATGCAGGACAAGGAGCTCCAGCAGGCCCTGCGCGACGCGCTCGTCGAGCCCGAGGTGGCCGAGCTGCGGCAGATGATCACCCGCGGTGTCGAGCGCGGTGAGGTCGACGCCGGGCACCCGGCGCTGGAGTTCATCCCGGCCCAGATGCTCGGGGTCCTGAGGGTGCGCCCCCTGCTGGACGGGCAGTACGCGGACGCGGCGTATCTCACACAGTTCGTGGAGGCCGTCGTGCTGCCGACGCTCGGTCTCACCTGAGTCTCAGGCCGCTGTCCGTGGGATGACCGGACGTCGGCCTGTTCCGCGCCGCACCGTGGGGACGGGGGCGGCGCGCACCCCCCGGCCGGGTGGGGTTCCCCTTGAGCGGAGGGGCGCTCCACCCGGCCGATCCACGTCCACGGTGTCCCGGCGCCGGGACGAAGGTGTCCCGCGTGGGCGGCTTCAGATGTTCACTGACGCTTTCAGACGTTCTGGCCGTTCCCGCCGGTTCCGCTCGCGACCTTGATGCCCTTGGTGATGGTGTCGATGATCGACTGCTGCGGGGCCTTGGAGCTGACGTCGAGACCGAAGCGGACGACGACCAGGGAGCCGTGGTCGGCGGGGGACGGGAACACGAGCGATTCGACGTACCCGTCGTCACCCTTGCTCGTCACGACCTTCCAGCGCACCAGATAGCCCTTCTCGCCGGCCACCGTGACGGCCTTCGAGGCGAGCTCCGTGTGCGAGGTGATCGAGCCGTAGCCCTCGCCGTACGACTCGGCCGCGTTCTTGGAGATGTCCTCCTTGGCCGCCGCCTCCGCCGTCTTGGACTTCAGCTTCTGCGCCGTCGCCGGGGCCGAGTAGGCGCCGCCCCGCTGGCAGTTCTTCGAGGTGTCGCCGGGGCATTTGTAGGTGTCCTTGGTGGAGACCGCCGCCGTGCCCGCGCCGCTCTGGCCCGTCCAGCCGTCCGGCACCGGGATGGCGATGCCGTTGTAGACGTCCGTGGCGAAGCCGGGGTCGGTCTCCGGCCGGCCCGACTCGCCGGGCGCCGGAGTCTGCCCGCCGGAGCCACCGGAACCATTGGGGTCACCAGGGCCCCCTTGACCGTCCGAGCCGCCGGAGCCGCCGGGCGCCCCGCTGGGACCGCCCTCCTGGCCGCCGCCGGGCCCCCACGGTCCGCCCTGGCCGTTCGGCCCGCCGGAACCGGGCGAGGCCGCGCTGCCGCCGCCTCCGCCGTCGCTGGTCAGCGCGTACACACCGCCGCCGATGCCGGCGAGGACGGCGACCGCCGCCGCGACCGCTATGCCCGTGCGCAGCCCGCGCCGCGGGCCGCTCGGGGCGTACGCCGGATACGGTGCGGCCCCCGCCGGGTATGCCGGGGGACCCCATCCCGCCGCCGACCCGACGGGGCGGACCTGGTCCGTCCATGTCCTACCGTCCCACCAGCGCTCGGTGGCGGGAGCGTCATCTGTCTGCCCGGGGTCGGGATACCAGCCGGGGGGAGTCACCTGCGTCATGGGCCCACCGTATGAGCCCAGGGTGAAAGGCGGATGAGAGGGTCCCCCAAGGCCCTCGGGGACCTGACGTGACCATGCGGAAACTCCCACCGGACGGATGAAGAACGCCTGTGCCAGGAGCGCGCCCGCCCCGCACCGCCCCCGGGCCGGCGGCCGCACTCCGGGGAGTGGGGCGCGCGAGCCCGGGACGCCGGACACGAACGGCTCGGCCGGACGTCCGCGGGGGCCGCGAGCGCGGCCGCGCGAGGGCCCGGAAGACGAGGGCGTGCAGGTCACCCGTCGCGCGCCGGGGCGCTTGTGCCGGTTCTTCCCCGAGGGAGCGAGGTTTCCCGGAACGCGCCCCCGCCCGGTGCGCGAGAGAGGAAGATTACCTTCATTTGCCCGTTGATTGACTGTCCGTCACTCCCCTTTGGGACTACGGCATGTCCGGCGGAGAGGCCTCCGCGAGTCCGCCGTCACCCGTCTCGGCAACTGGTGCCGGGTCCCGCCTCCGTCGTGGCTTCCAGGAGGCTAGGCTCGTTGCAGTTACGTCGTTTGGGCGACCTGGGGAGGTAGCGGGATGACGGAGGTACGACCCGGAGCGGTCGCCTCGGCTTCCCTGTGGGAGCGCGAGGAGGAGGTCGCCACTCTCGAAGAGGCGATCACCGCGCTGCGGGCTGAATCCGGGACCTCGGGCGCCCTGCTGGTGCTCAGCGGAGAGGCGGGTCTCGGCAAGACCGCCCTCCTCGCCGAGGCGCGCAGGATCGCGGAGAGCAACGGCTGTGCCGTGTGGTCGGCACGCGGCGGCGAGACCGTCACGTCCGTCCCCTTCAACGTCGTACGGCAGTTGCTCCAGCCGGCCCTCGTCTCGCTGCTCCCCGAGGAGGCGCGCGAATACCTGGGGGACTGGTACGACATCGCGGGACCCGCCCTCGGCATAGCCGAACCGGGTGACCGGCAGCCGGACCCGCAGGGCGTCTGCGACGGTCTGGTCGCCGCGGTCCGGCGTCTCGCGAAGCGGGACTGGCCGCTCGTCCTGCTCATCGACGACGCGCACTGGGCCGACCAGGAGACCCTGCGCTGGCTCGCCGCGTTCGCCGAGCGCCTGGACGACCTGTCCGTCCTCGTCGTGGTGGCCCGCAGGCCCGGCGGGGTGAGCGGCGAGAGTTCCCGGCTGCTCGACGCGGTGGCCGCCGTGGGCCGTCCGGTCGCCACCCTGACCGCGCTGACCCCGGCCGCCACCGAGGGACTGACCCGCGCCACCCTCGGCGAGCAGGCCGACGCGCCCTTCTGCCGCGAGGTGTGGGCGGTCACCGGCGGCAACCCGTACGAGACCGTCGAACTGCTCGCCAAGGTCCAGGACAGCGAACTGGAGCCGGTCGAGGGCTCGGCCGCCGAACTGCGCGACCTGAACCGCTCCGCTCGCGGCCGCGGGCTCGTCGCCCGCCTCGAAGGACTGGGGATCGACGCCACCCGGTTCGCCTGGGCGGCCGCCATCCTCGGCACCGGCATCTCCCTCGACCTCGCCGCCCAACTCGCCGGAATGCCCGACGAGGAGGCCTCCCGCTGCGCCGAACTGCTGGGCGCGGCACGCATCCTGACGACCGTCGGACCCACGAACGGCCACCGGCAGGACGGCGAGCTGGAGTTCGTGCACCCGCTCATCGCCACCGCGGTCTACCGCTCGATCCCGGACGCCCTGCGCACGGCGATGCACGGACAGGCCGCCTGGGCGGTCACCGAGTCCGGACGCGGCGCGGCCGCGGCCTCCCGCCATCTCCTCGAAGTGCATCCGGACGACGATCCCGAGCTCGTCGAGCAGATGCGTGAAGCCGCCCGCGAGCACCTCGCCGTCGGCGCGCCGGACGCGGCCCGGCGTTGCCTGGAACGGGCGTTGAAGGAGCCGCCGCTGCCCGAGGTGCACGCACGGGTGCTCTACGAACTGGGCTGCGCCACGCTCCTGACCGCGCCGTCCACGACCATCGGCCATCTCCGGGCCGCGCTCGAACGGCCCGGACTCGAGGACACCGTGCGGGTCGACGCCGTCTTCCGGCTCTCCCAGGCGCTGCTCCACAACAACCAGTTGGACGAAGCCGTCCGCACGGTCGACGCCGAGGTCGAGCGGCTGGAGCCGGGACCCGCCCGGATGCGGCTCCAGGCCGTCCACTACATGTGGGAGGGCATCCACGCGGGCGAGGAGCGCGCCGGACACTCCAGCGGTCTCGCCGAACTCGTCACGACCTGCACGGGGCGCGACAACTCCGAGCGCGCGCTGCTCATACTGCGTGGCTTCGACGCGATGACCCGCGGCGAGAACGCCGAGGAGGTCGTGGAGCTGTGCGACCGGTCCCTCGTCAACGGCCGCCTCGCACCCGGACTCGCCTGGACCGACACCGAGTGGGGCGTCGAGCTGCTGCTCATGCTGGGCAGCGCGTACGCCTACACGGACCGTCTCGACCGGGCCGAGAGCCTGTTCAGCGAGGCCCTGCACGCCTATGTGAAGGCGGGCTGGAGCGGCGGTCACCTCTCCCTGGCCAACGCCTACCTCGGACTCGCCCACCGCAGGCGGGGCCGCCTCGCCGACGCCGAGCACTACCAGCGCGAATCGCTGCGCCTCGCGGAACGGGTCGGACGCGGGCTGCCCCTGTACTGGTCGGTGACCTGCGGGCTCATCGACACGCTGCTGGCCCGTGGACACGTCCAGGAGGCGGCGGAGATCGCCGAGCGCTACGGCTTCGCGCCTCCGTACCCGTCCACGATCGTCCTGCCCGACACCCGCTCGGTGCGGGGCCGACTGCTGCTCGCCGTCGGCCGCACCAAGGAGGGCATCAACGAACTGGAAGCGGCGGAGAAGGCCGCAGCCTCCCGCGGCCACCACAACACGGTGCTCGCGCCGTGGGCCGTCGACCTCGCGAGGGCACTCGCCAACGAGGACCCCGCACGCGCCGCCTCGCTGGCCGGTGACGCCCGCCGCCAGGCCGAGCTGTTCGGTACCGACACGGCGATCGGCGAAGCCCTGCGGTGCGCCGCCGCCCTCGAGACCGGTCAGCGCGCGGTCCGGCTGGCGGCCCAGGCCGTCACGTACCTGGAAGCCTCCCCGTGCCAGTACGAACACGCGGCGGCCCGCGTCGAGTACGGCATCGCGTCCCGCTCGGCGATGGAACTGAACAAGGGCCTGACCCTGGCCCGCGCCTGCGGAGCGGACGGCCTGGCGACGAAGGCGGAGGCGGCACTGACGGGCCTGTGACGAGCCCCGGCCGCCTCCTGGGCCGGCGTGCGCCGACGTCCGTCCGCGGCCCGGCCAGGGGCGGCACGCCGGCGCCCGCCGACAGCGACGGCAGCCCGCGTGTGCCCCGGCCCGGGTGGCAGCCCGCGGCGCTCCTTGGCCGAGGCGACGGCCGGCGCGTGCGTCTGGCCGAGTCGGCAGCCTGCGGAGGAACTCTGGCCGGTGCGGGCCGCCTGCGAGGGCCCCCGGCCAGGACCGGCGGCCCGCGAGGACCCCGGGACGGGGGTCAGTCCGATGAACCCGTCGGGGAGTCGTCGTCCTCCGTGTCGTCCTCCGCCAGTACCCGCTGGGCCACCGCGAAGGCCGAATTCGCGGCCGGGACACCGCAGTAGACCGCCGTCTGCAGCAGCACCGCCCCGATCTCCTCGGGTGTGAGGCCGTTGCGCCGGGCCGCGCGGACGTGCATCGCCAGCTCGTCGTGATGGCCGTGGGCCACCAGCGCGGTCAGCGTGATCATGCTGCGCTCACGGCGGCTCAGTGTCGTGTCGGTCCAGATCTCGCCCCAGGCGTAGCGCGAGATGAAGTCCTGGAACCGGGCCGTGAACGGGGTCTGGCGGGCCTGCGCACGGTCCACGTGCTCGTCGCCGAGGACCTGACGGCGTACCTCCATGCCGAGCCGGGCACCCCCCGCCGAGAAGTGCGCGCGCAGCGCCGTCAGCACGGCCTCCGGGCACTGGGCGGGCGCCAGATGGGAGGCGCCCGGGATCTCCACGAGCGCCGCACCCGGCACCGCGTCGGCGATCTCGCGCAGATGCGCGGGCGGTGTCGCGGGGTCCTCGCGCCCCGCGATCAGCAGCGTCGGTACGGTGATCGACGCCAACTCCTCGCGGAGGTCGAACGCGGCGAGGGCGTCGCAGCAGGCGGCGTACGCGGCCGGGTCGGCGTCGCGGTGGTCCTGGACCAGCTCCGGCACGGTGAAACCGGCGGTGAACCAGCGGGCGTCGGCGGTCGCCGCGACGGGCCCGAGGCCCTCGCGGCGCACCAGTTCGGCCCGTTCCTCCCACGGCTTCGACCCGTTGAAGTGGGCCGAGGAGCAGATGACGGCGAGCGACGAGAGCCGTTCGGGGTGGTGGACCGCCAGATGCAGCCCCACCGCCCCGCCCAGGGACACACCGGCGTACGCGAAACGCCCGATGTCCAGGGAGTCGGCCAGCTCCAGCACGAGCCCGGCCAGGTCGGCGACCGTCGCGCCCGGACCGATCGGATCGGAGGGCGCGCCGCCGTGCCCGGGCAGGTTCCAGCGCACCACCCGGTGGGACGCGGACAGTTCGGGCGCGATCCTGTCCCACAGGGCGTACGACGTCCCGAGCGAGGGACCGAGGAGGAGCGGGGGAGCGGCCGGGGACCCCTCGGCGCGGTGGGTGAGCAGGTTCGCGGTCAACGTCGCTCCAGAGCACGGTCGGTGAGGACTCCGGCGGAGCCCGTGTAGCGGGTCGGGTCGGTCAGGTCGGCGAGGTCGACTCCCGGAAGGTCCTTCAGAGCGGGCTCCTCGCCGAGCACGTCCGCGAGGGGCCGCCGCTCACCTGCGGCCCGCTCGGCGGCGCGCGTCAGCAGTTCCCTGGCACGCGCCCGGCCGAGAACCGGGGCGAGTTCGGCGGCAAGCCGTTCGGACACGATCAACCCATGCGTCAGGCCCAGGTGTTCCCGCATGGCGTCGGCGTCGACCCGTAGGTTCCCGGCCAGTTCGGCTGTGTCGCGGGCCGCTCCGCCGGTCAGCCGGAGCAGATCGCGCAGGGGTTCCCACTCGGCGTGCCAGGCCCCGGCCGGCCGTTCGTCCTCGGCGGCCAGCGCGCCGTACAGGGTGGCCGCGAGCAGCGGGGCACGCCGGGCGGCGGAGGCCACGAGGGTGGCCCGCACCGGGTTCGCCTTGTGCGGCATCGCGGACGAGCCGCCGCCGGACCCCTCGGCCAGCTCGGCGATCTCGGTGCGCGCGAGGGTGAGGACGTCGACGGCCGTCTTGCCGAGCGCGCCGGCCGTGAACGCCAGGGCCCCGGCCAGGTCGGCGATGGGCGTGCGCAGGGTGTGCCAGGGCAATGCCGGTTCGGCGAGGCCGAGTTCGCGGGCGTACGCGGCGGTCAGGGCCCGGGTGTCGTCCGCGCCGAAGGCGGTGAAGGCGGCCAAGGTGCCCGCCGCGCCGCCCAGTTGGGCGGGCAGTGAGGTCCGTACGGCGCGCAGCCGGTCCCGGGCGTCGAGCACCAGGGACCGCCACCCCGCCGCCTTCAGCCCGAAGGTCGTCGGCACCGCGTGCTGGGTGAGCGTGCGGCCGGGCAGGACGGTGTCCCGGTGCCGTTCCGCGAGCCGCGCGAGGTGGTGCCCGGTCCGTTCCAGGTCGTCCAGGACCAGGTCCAGGGTGCGGGCCGCGACGAGCATGGTGGCCGAGTCCAGGATGTCCTGGCTCGTCGCGCCCCGGTGGACGTACGGGCCGAACTCGGTGGCGACGGCGGCCGTCAGGTCCGTGACCAGGGGGATCACCGGGTTGCCGCCGCCCCGGGCGCGCAGCGCGATCGACGCGAGGTCGAAGTCCGCGGTGCCGGCCGCGCGGGTCACCGCCGTCGCGGCTTCGGCGGGGGCCAGACCGAGGGACGCCTGGGCCCGGGTCAGGGCGGCCTCCGCGTCGAGCAGGGCCCGCAGATAGGCGGCGTCGCTCGTCGCGGCCGACGCCGGGGAGCCCACCCGGCCGGGAGCGAGCAGGCCGATGTCGGAGGCGAGGGGGTCGGCGGCTGTCACCGGAACTCCAGGAAGACCGTCTCGCCCTCGCCCTGAAGGCGGATGTCGAAGCGGTGCGTCCGCCGCGCGCCCTCGGCCGCGATCAGCGTGGCGCGCCGCTCGTCCGGCAGCGCGTCGAGCAGCGGATCCGTGCCGTCGGCCAGATAGGCGCGGGTGAACAGGTGGTGGGTCAGACCGCGCGCGAAGACGCACACGGCGATGTACGGCAGCCCGGTGTTCCCCGGTGGCAGGGTGCGCAGCGCGTAGCGGCCGTCGGCGTCGGTGGCGACCCGGCCGAAGCCGGTGAAGTCGACGCCGTTGCGGCCGAGGAACCCGCCCGTGGACGGGTCGCGGCGCAGGGAGCCGGGGGTGCCGGTGAGCGAACCGTCGGGCGCGGCCTGCCAGAAGTCGAGCAGGGCGTCGGGGACCGGCGCGCCCGCCCCGTCGAGGACGTGGCCGTGCAGGGTGACGGTGTCGGGGTGGCCCGGGGGCGCGATGTCGCCGCCGCCCGGGAACGGCAGCGCGTGGCCGTAGAAGGGGCCGATGGTGTGGGCGGGAGTGGGGAGCGGTCGCTCGGCCATGCTCATCGGCCTTCCTCGATCCAGGTGGCGGAGGGACCGTCGAGGACGATGTCCCACGCGTAGCCCAGGGAGAACTCGGGCCGCGAGAGAGCGTGGTCGTACGTGGCGATCAGCCGGTCGCGGGCCGCCGGGTCCGTCACGGACCGCAGGATCGGGTCGTAGGGGAACAGCGGGTCGCCCGGGAAGTACATCTGCGTCACCAGTCGCTGGGTGAACGCGGTGCCGAAGACCGAGAAGTGGATGTGCGCGGGCCGCCAGGCGTTGGTGTGATTGCCCCAGGGGTACGGTCCCGGCTTGACCGTGGTGAACGTGTACCGCCCCTGATCGTCCGTCAGGGTCCGTCCCAAACCGGTGAAGTTGGGGTCGAGCGGGGCCGGGTGCTGCTCGCGCAGATGGGCGTACCGCCCGGCGGCGTTGGCCTGCCAGATCTCGATGAGCTGGCCGCGCACCGGCCGGCCCTCGCGGTCGAGCAGCCGGCCCGCGACCGTGATCCGCTCGCCGATCGGCTCGCCCCGGTGCTGGAGGGTGAGGTCGTTGTCGATCCCGGTGATGTCGGTGACGCCGAAGACGGGACCGGACAGCTCGACGGTCTCCGGATCGCCGCCGCTCACCGCGACCAGCGGCCGCTTCGGGTGGCGGAGCCGTGAGCTGCGGTACGGGGGGTAGTCGCGCGCGGGGTGGTGCCGCACGGGCGCTCCGCCGGCCACCGCCTTGTCGTACGCGTCCTGGTGATCCTTGATCTCGGCGTCGATGTCCGACTGGGTGGGAGTCATGGTCGGGTTCCTAGCGTTCGAGGACGAGGGCGAGGCCCTGGCCCACACCGATGCAGAGGGTGGCGACGCCGACTCCGCCGCCCCGACGGGCGAGTTGGTGGGCGACGGTTCCGGCGAGCCGGGCGCCGGAGGCGCCCAGGGGGTGGCCGATTGCGATGGCGCCACCGAGCGGGTTGAGGATCGCGGGGTCGAACTCGGGCCATTCCGCGAGACAGCCGAGGACCTGGGCGGCGAAGGCCTCGTTCAGCTCCAGTGTCGACAGGTCGTCAAATCCCTTGCCCGCCTTGGCCAGAGCGCGGTTCACGGCCTCGACGGGGGCGAGTCCGAAGTACTGGGGGTCGATCGCGGACACGCCGGTCGCGGACACCCGGGCGAGAGGTTCGCGGCCGGTGGCCCGCAGACCCTCCGCGTCGGTCAGCAGCAGGGCGGCGGCACCGTCGTTGAGCGGCGAGGCGTTGGCCGCGGTGACCGTGCCGCCCTCGGTGCGGAAGACCGGCTTCAGCCGGGCCATGGCGTCGAGGGACGCGTCGGCGCGTACGCATTCGTCGGCGTCGAACACGACGGCATCGCCCTTGCGCCGGGGCAGGGACAGGGGGGCGATCTCGGCGTCGAACAGGCCCTCATCCTGGGCCCGGGCCGCCTTCCGGTGGCTGGCGAGGGCGAACTCGTCCTGTCGCTCACGGGTGATCGTGTGCTTGTCGGCGATGAGTTCGGCGGACTCGCCGAGCGGGATGGTCCACCGCGGGTCCATCCGCGGATTGACCATGCGCCAGCCGAGCGTCGTGGAGTACAGCTCGGTGTGCCCGGCGGGGAACGGCTTCTCGCTCTTGGGCAGGACGTAGGGCGCGCGGGTCATCGACTCGACGCCGCCGGCCAGGACGATCGACGCGTCGCCGAGCGCGATGGCGCGGGCCGCCTGGATGACCGCTTCGAGCCCGGAGGCGCACAACCGGTTGACGGTCACGCCCGGCACGGAGGTGGGCAGCCCGGCCAGCAGCGCGGCCATCCGGCCCACGTTCCGGTTCTCCTCGCCCGCGCCGTTGGCGTTGCCGACGTACACGTCCTCGATCCGCGCCGGGTCCAGGTCCGGGGTGCGGGCGAGGAGTTCGCGGACGGCGTGGGCGGCGAGATCGTCCGGTCGGACACCGGCGAGCGAACCGCCGTACCTGCCGAACGGGGTCCGTACGGCATCGACGATGTAGACGTCCTTCACAGCCGGATCCCTTCCACGACACGGACCTCGGCGGCGGTCCTCGCCACGACCTCCGCGACCGTGACGCCCGGCGCGGTCTCCACCAGGAGCAGGCCCTCGTCGGTGACGTCGAGGACGCCCAGATCGGTGATGATCCGGTTCACACAGGCCTTCCCGGTGAGCGGCAGCTCGCACTCCCGCAGGATCTTGGGCGAGCCGTCCTTGGCCGTGTGCGTCATCACCACGATGACCGTACGGGCCCCGTGGACGAGGTCCATCGCCCCGCCGATGCCGGTGATCATCTTGCCGGGGACGGCCCAGTTGGCGAGGTCGCCGCCGGCCGACACCTGCATCGCGCCCAGCACCGCGACGTCGATGTGCCCGCCGCGGATCATCCCGAAGGACAGTGCGGAGTCGAAGTACGAGGCACCCGGCAGGACCGTGACGGTCTCCTTGCCGGCGTTGATGAGGTCGGGGTCGACCTGGTCCTCGGCCGGGTACGGGCCGGTGCCGAGAATGCCGTTCTCCGACTCCAGGATCACCTCCACGCCCGGGGGGAGGTGATTGGGGATCAGGGTCGGCAGGCCGATGCCGAGGTTCACGTACTGGCCGTCCGTCAGCTCCCGCGCGGCGCGCGCGGCCATCTCTTCCCTGCTCCAGGCCATCACTCGCTCACCGTTCCGTCCGCCGCGGACGCCGAGACCGTCCGCTTCTCGATCATCTTGGCGCTCGCCTGCTCGGGAGTCAGGGCCACGACGCGCTGTACGAAGATGCCGGGCAGATGCACGGCGTCCGGATCGATCCCGCCCGGCTCCACGAGTTCCTCGACCTCGGCGATCGTCACCCGGCCCGCCATCGCGGCGAGCGGGTTGAAGTTCCGGGAGGACTTGTTGAAGACGAGGTTGCCGTGCCGGTCGCCCTTCGCGGCCCGTACCAGCGCGAAGTCGGTGCGGATGCCGTGCTCCAGCACGTACTCGGTGCCGTCGAACTCGCGCACCTCCTTCGGCGGGGAGGCCAGCGTGACACCGCCGTGGCCGTCGTACCGCCACGGCAGCCCGCCCTCGGCGACCTGTGTGCCGACCCCGGCGGGCGTGTAGAAGGCGGGGATCCCGGCACCGCCGGCGCGCAGCCGTTCGGCCAGCGTGCCCTGCGGGATCATCTCGACCTCCAGCTCGCCGGACAGGTACTGCCGGGCGAACTCCTTGTTCGCGCCGATGTACGAGCCGGTGACACGGGCGACGCGTCCGGCGGCGAGCAGGGTCGCGAGCCCGGAGTCCATGGCCCCGCAGTTGTTGGAGACGACCCCGAGTCCCTGGACGCCGCGCTCGTGCAGAGCCGCGATCAGCACGTTCGGTACGCCACTGAGGCCGAATCCGCCGACCGCCAGGGTCGCCCCGTCCGGTACATCGGCCACCGCCTCCAGTGCCGTGGCGACCACCTTGTCCATCCGTGAAGCCTCATCTCTTCCGACTGCCCCGGCGCCCAAATTAATCAGGGCACTGATTAATTCTTCGAGGTGCTCAGCACGCTGCCACCCGGACATCGGTCCGTCAAGACCCCAGATGGGCGCGCACATACATACGAACTGCATGGCCGACTGGGGCGGGACAGCCGTCGAGGGGGACAGGTATCGTTCAGTGCACAAACGAATTCGGTACGGATGACGTCAGGAGCGCACATGGCCGCGGTGGACCTCTCCACCCATCCCGGGCACCTGGCCCGGCGACTTCAGCAGGCGCACTACCTGTTGTGGAACACGATGGTCTCCGAGGAGATCACCTCGCCCCAGTTCGCGGTCCTGAACGCGCTCGTCGCCGAGCCCGGCCTCGACCAGCGCACGGTGGGGGAGCGGGTGGGGCTCGACCGGTCCACGATCGCCGAGGTCATCAGCCGGCTCGGGCGCCGCGCGCTGCTGGACAAGGTGCGCGACCCCGAGGACGGGCGGCGCTACCTGCTCCGCCTCACGGACGACGGGCTGCGCGTCCACCGCAAGCTGACCGTGCGCACCGCGCGCATGAACCAGGTGTTCCTGGCCCCGCTCTCCGCCGAGGAACAGGGCCTCTTCCTCGACCTCATCCAGCGTGTCTCGGACGCCGCCGAGGGGCTCCGCAACCCCGCGGAACCCCTTCGCGCGCAGCACTGAGGCGCCTCTCACGCCTTGGCCAGGACCACCCACACCTGGCCCGGCGCGAAGTTCATCGGCGCGCCGTCCGGGGTGGTGAACCGGGTGCCGTCGCTCGCCTCGGGGCGCGTCCAGTTCGCGTCGAAGGCGCGGCCGTCGCGCAGCACCTGGGCCGTGCCGGAGCCCACCGACTCCGTGAACGGCGTGTTGTTGCCGAGGAAGTCGTGGTACTTCGACGTACGGACCTTCACGTACTGGATGACCACGGTCGCCGGGGCCACCGTCTTCCCGTCGGTCGTCACCGTCGGGGTGCCGTCCATCGCCACCAGCCAGCGCCCCCGTTCGGCGGACCAGGTGAAGGTGAAGCGGGCCGACGGGAAGCGGACCGTGCGCGAGGTCTCCGGGGTGCCGCCCGAGGGTGCCGCACCGAAGTGGAAGCCCGTGGTCAGCGCCGCGTCGCCGGGCACGGAGTCCATCAGCCGCCGCGGACGCAGATACAGATTGTGCGGAGCGGCCTTGCCCGCGCCCCGGTACCAGGCGTCGGGCACCTTCCCGGCCGGCTCGGGATCCAGCGGGGCGTCGTCGATCAGCGGCAGCAGCTTGTGCTGGGCCCCGGAGAAGGCGAGCGTCGGGTCGTGGAACTGTCTCAGCAGTTCGAGATCAGACTCGCGGGCACTGCGTACGGGCCCGACGGCGTCGGGCAGGGTCCTCGCGAAGACCGCCATCAGCCGGCTCAGACCTCCCTCGACCTGCTCCGCGTAGACCACGTCCGCCGCGTCGAGCCCCGTCTGGGGGCGGGCGTCGGGCGCGTTGTCGATCTTCACGGCGAGCACCGGACCGGCGTTCACCGTGCCGGTCCCGCTCTCGCTCGGGCTCTGGCTCTGACTCGGCGACCTGCCGTCGTCGGTGGCTCCGCCCCCCGAGGTGCAGCCCGATATCAGGGAGCCCGTCACCGTGACGGCCAGCAGTCCCGCCGTCCACGCGCCCCGCCGCGTCCGCACCATCTCTCGCATGCCCACCGTGCCACCTGTCCCGTGCCATCGATTTATGCGTTCATCAGTTCATCGGTGGCCGTACCCGATCGTTTCTGATTGCGCGAGGCGACTGAGACGATCGGCTCAGCGGGACGATCCGTGCAGGGTCGAAGGGGGTCGCGGAGGCGACGATTCCGTGCCGGTGCCCCGGCTCTGCCCGGCTGTCTCAGCTCCGCGGCCCCAGAATCTCCGCCAGGTCGTAGCCGACCGGCTCCTCCAGTTGTCCGTACGTGCAGCTCTCGGCGGTGCGGTCGGGACGCCATCGGCGGAAGCGGGCCGTGTGGCGGAACCGTACGCCGTTCTCCATGTGGTCGTACGCCACCTCGGCCACCCGCTCGGGCCGGACCGGAATCCAGGACAGGTCCTTCTTCGCCGACCACCTGCTGGGCGCGCCCGGCAGCCGGGCGCTCTCGTGCGCCGACTCCTGCGCCCAGGCCGCCCACGGATGCTCGGCCGCGTCCTCGAGCCGCAGGGGCTCCAGTTCCTCCACCAGTTCCGCCCGCCGCTTCATCGTGAACGCGGCGCTCACGCCCACGTGCTGGAGCGTGCCCCCGGTGTCGTACAGCCCCAGCAGCAGGGACCCGACGACCGGCCCGCTCTTGTGGAAGCGATAGCCGGCCACGACGACATCCGCCGTCCGCTCGTGCTTGATCTTGTACATGGCCCGCTCGTCCCGCAGATACGGCAGCGTGAGGGGCTTCGCCATGACCCCGTCGAGCCCCGCCCCCTCGTACTGCTCGAACCACCGCCGCGCCACCTCGCGGTCCGTGGTCGCGGGCGCCAGGTGCACCGGTGCCGTCACCTCGGACAGCGCCTTCACCAGCAGCGCGCGCCGGTCGGTCAGCGGCACGTCGAGCAGGGAGGCGTCGGCCAGGGCCAGCAGGTCGAAGGCCACGAAGGAGGCGGGGGTCTTCTCGGCCAGCATCCGCACCCGCGAGTCCGCCGGGTGGATCCGCTCCGTGAGCGCGTCGAAGTCGAGCCGCCCGTCCCTGGCGATCACGATCTCCCCGTCCATCACACAACGCTCCGGCAACCGCTCCCGCAACGCCTCCACCAGCTCCGGAAAATACCTGGTCAGCGGCTTCCCGGTACGGCTCCCGATCTCCAGCTCGTCCCCGTCACGGAACACGATCGCCCGGAACCCGTCCCACTTCGCCTCGTAGTGCATGTCCGGCGGGATCTTCGCCACGGACTTGGCGAGCATCGGCTTCACGGGGGGCATGACCGGCAGATCCATACTTCGATTCTGCGCGGTGGCGCGGGCATCCGCCCGGTGTGCGGGGCCCGCGAGCTGCGCCTACCGTGGCTCGCATGGGCGATGCGGTGGAACTCGAAGCGGCCGGCAGGAGCGTGCGTCTGTCCAGCCCGGACAAGATCTTCTTCCCTGAGCGGGGGTTCACGAAGCTGGACCTCGCCCAGTACTACCTCGCCGTCGGCGACGGCATCCTGCGCGCCCTGCGCAACCGTCCCACCACGCTGGAGCGCTACCCGGACGGGGTGACCGGCGAGTCCTTCTTCCAGAAGCGGGCGCCCAAGAACATGCCCGACTGGATCCCGACCGCCCACATCACCTTCCCCAGCGGCCGCAGCGCCGACGAGATGTGCCCCACCGAGCCCGCCGCCGTGCTGTGGGCCGCGCAGTTCGGCACGCTCACCTTCCATCCCTGGCCGGTCCGCCGCGAGGACGTCGACAGCCCCGACGAACTGCGCATCGACCTCGACCCGCAGCCCGGCACGGACTACGCCGACGCGGTGCGCGCCGCCCACGAACTGCGCGAGGTCCTGCACGAGTACGGCGGCCTGCGGGGCTGGCCCAAGACCTCCGGCGGCCGCGGGCTCCACGTCTTCGTGCCCATCCAGCCGCGCTGGACCTTCACCCAGGTGCGCCGGGCCGCCATCGCCGTCGGGCGCGAGCTCGAACGCCGTATGCCCGACCAGGTCACCACCGCCTGGTGGAAGGAGGAGCGCGGCGAGAAGATCTTCGTGGACTACAACCAGACGGCCCGGGACCGCACCATCGCCTCGGCCTATTCCGTACGTCCCCGCCCGCACGCCCCGGTCTCCGCACCGCTGCGCTGGGACGAGGTGCAGGACGCCAGACCCCGGGACTTCGACCTGGCGACCATGCCGAAGCGCTTCGCCGAACTCGGCGACGTGCACGCCGACATGGACGAGCACGCCTTCTCGCTGGAGGCCCTGCTGGAACTCGCCAGCCGCGACGAGCACGACCACGGCCTCGGCGACCTCCCGTACCCGCCCGAGTACCCGAAGATGCCGGGCGAGCCCAAGCGGGTGCAGCCGAGCCGAGCGAAGCACGAGGACGCCTAGGACCCGGGGACACTTCCGTCAAGTCGCCCTGTGGGGAGACCGGTTCGAGCCGTTTTCGATGATCGGGGAGCACCCCCACGGAGCGAGCGGTCGCGCGGCTATCCTGATCGGCATCCGCCGAGGAGGTGCCCTGAGGTGACCGAGACAGTGTCGCGCCCCACGCTGGAGGCCGTGGCCGCGCGGGCCGGGGTCTCCCGGGCCACCGTGTCACGGGTCGTGAACGGCGGGGACGGAGTCCGTGAGCCGCTCGTCGAGCGCGTGCGCCGGGCCGTCGAGGAACTGGGTTACGTTCCGAACCAGGCCGCCCGCAGCCTCGTCACCCGGCGCCACGACGCGGTCGCCGTGGTGATCGCCGAGCCCGAGACACGCGTCTTCGCCGACCCGTTCTTCGCACTCCAGCTCCGGGGCATCAGCAAGGAGCTGACGGCCAACGACTCCCAACTGGTCCTGCTGCTCACGGAAGGGCGCGACGATCACGCCCGCGTCGCCCGCTATCTCGCCGGCGGCCATGTCGACGGCGCGCTCGTGTTCTCCCTGCACCTCGAGGACCCGCTGCCGGGCCTCATCCACGGCGCGGGCGTGCCGACCGTGTTCGGTGGACGGCCCGGCTGGGGCGACGGCGTCCGCGAAGCGGTGTACGTCGACTGCGACAACCGCGGCGGAGCCCGCCAGGCCGTTCGCCATCTCCTCGGTCTCGGGCGGACGCGCGTCGCCCACATCACCGGTGCCCTCGACCAGACCTCCGCGGTCGACCGGCTCGACGGCTTCCGGGACGTCATGGCCGACGCCGGTCCGGAGCTCGTCGCACAGGGGGACTTCACCCCCGCCGGCGGCGAACGCGCGATGCGGGAACTCCTGGAGCGCCGCCCCGACGTCGACGCGGTGTTCGTGGCGAACGACCTGTCGGCCCTCGGCGTGCTGCGCGTGCTGCGCGAGCACGGACGACGGGTGCCCGAGGACGTCGCCGTGATCGGCTTCGACGACATGCTGCCGATCGCCGAACAGACGGATCCGCCACTGACGACGGTGCGTCAGGAGATAGAGGAGATGGGCCGGTTGATGGCCCGGCTGCTGATCCGCGGCCTCGAGGGCGGCCCCGCCGCGCAGGACCCGGCGCCCGACCCCGGCGGAGTGGTCCTGCCGACGACGATCGTGCGACGGGCCTCCGCGTAGGGCTGAAGACCATGGTGCGAGGGGCTTCCGTACAGTGACGACAGCCCCGGCGCCCCGGACGATTCAGCTCTGCCGCGGGGCGCTCTTGATCACCGCGAAGCGTGCCCCGTACGGATCGGCGAGCTTGGCCATACGGCCGACACCCTCCATGTCCGTGGCGGGCATACGCACCGCACCGCCGAGTTCCCCGGCCTTGGCGACCACGGCGTCCGTGTCGGGGACCTCGATGTACGGCAGCCAGTACGCGCCGGTCCTCGCCTCGACCGGGTCGTCCGCGAGCGGCATCAGACCGCCGAACATGCCCTCCTCCTCGGTCTCCGCCGGGTTGACGCAGGTGTAGGTCCCGCCCGGGAACTGGGCCGCCGTCGTGTGCCACCCGAAGACGGCGTTGTAGAACCCGGCGGCCGCCGCGATGTCCGGCGTGCAGAGCTCGACCCAGCACAGCGAACCCGGGTCGCCCGCCATGCCCAGGCCCTTGGTCCGGCCGGGCTGCCACACGCCGAAGGTCACGCCGGCCTGATCGGCGAGCATGGCCATGTGGCCCTCGCCCATCACGTCCATGGGCGGCATGAGCACCGTGCCCTTGTGCTGCTCGACCGCTTTGGCGGTGGCTTCGGCGTCGGCGGTCTGGAAGTAGACGTTCCAGGACGGCGGGCCCTGCTCGGCGGTGACCTGCATACCCCCGGCCACGGTCTTGCCGTCCACCTGGAAGAACCCGTAGCCACCGGCGTCCGGCCCCGCCGACTCGAACCGCCAGCCGAAGAGGCCTCCGTAGAAGGCGATGGCGCCTTCGATGTCGGCCGTGCCGACATCCAGCCAGTTCGGGGAGCCGTTGACAAAGCTGGTGGTGAGCATGATTGCCCTCCTTTGAGGGGTCCCGTTGCCTTTGATGCCGAGTCTTCCACCGCCCACTGACAATCGCCCCGGAGACGCGCAAACCGGCCGGAACGGCGGCGCCCGTCACTCCGAGTGTCCACCGGGATTCGTATCGTCGCCGGGTTCTCCCGCGCGCCGCCGTGCCCGAGACCATCCCGCGGGGCCATCATCGAGGCCGCCGGAAGCCTTGGTACACCGCGTTGATCCCGCGTTGATCGAACGTTTTTCGCCGCCGGGCACGCTGTGACCATGTACTCGGTAACCATCACCCCGTCCGACCTCGCCTGGCAGGAGCAGGCGTTGTGCGCGCAGACGGGGGCGGACTTCTTCTTTCCCGAGCCGGGCAGCTCGGTGCGCGAGGCCAAGCGCATCTGCGGCATGTGCGCGATGCGTCCCGCGTGCCTCGAATACGCGCTGAGCAACGACGAACGCTTCGGCGTGTGGGGCGGACTCTCCGAGAAGGAGCGTCTCGGCCTGCGGCGCGCCCTGGAGTGACCCGACCCCCTCGCCTCCTTTGGACTGCCGTCGTGGTTCATCGGAGTGAGCTGCTTGGCATATGCGCTTGGACCGTGCCAAATCTGCGTATGACGTCCTCTGATCGTTGTCACCGACACCGAAAGGGACGTCATGGCCGACAGCAAGGCCACCAAAGCAAGGAAAGTCGCGGGGTCGATCGGACTCGTCACCCCGATGGGGGAGCCCGCGCCCGCGCAGGCTCCCCCGGCCGACGAGGAATGGCAGCTACCGGGCGGCAGCGCCCGGGTGTACTACGGGCAGGGCCACAAGGGCGTGGTCCGGCCGGTGGTCCTGGCCGACGGGTTCAACCTGGGGCCGACCGATTTCGACTGGCTGTGGGACGGGCTGGAGAACGGCAGGTTCCCGTTCATCAGCGAACTGCGCCGGCGGGGACGCACGCTGGTCCTCGTCGGGTTCGACGAGCGCAGCGAGTCGATCCTGCGCAACGCCGAGACGATGACCGCCGCGATCATGCGGACCGTCGCCGAACAGCTCGGCGACACCCGGCTGCTCGTCGGCGGGTTCAGCATGGGCGGCATCGTCACCCGCTACGCGCTGGCCAAGATGGAGATGCAGCGCATGGACCACCGGGTCGGGGTCTATGTGTCGTTCGACAGCCCGCACCGGGGAGCGTGGGTGCCGATCGGACTCCAGGCGTTCGCGCACTACCTCGCCGACGCCGGCGACGACACCTACCTGCGGCAGATCAGCAGCCCCGCCTCGCAGCAGATGCTCTGGCGCCACCTGGACGCTCTCGACGGCACGCCGAAGGAGAGCCCGCTGCGCAGGGAGTTCAAGGAACAGCTGGAGCGGGTGGGCGGCTGGCCGCGCATCCCGCGCCTGATCGGGGTGTCCAGCGGGCGCGGTGACGGTGTGGGCAACGGGGTGCGCGCCGGGGCGAAGGCGCTGACCTGCGCCGGGCCGCTCTTCGACGGCACGTACTTCCTCGCCCAGCCCAAGGGCGAGGCCGCGGATGTGGCCGTGCTCGACGGCGTCCTCGGCGGCCCGTACACGATCACCACGAGCGGGTTCCCCGAACTCGACGGCGCGCCCGGCGGAACGCTCGAGTCGTTCGGCATCGTCGGGGACACGCTGACGGCGTTCGGCGAGAACGTCGACATGGTCCACCGGTCGGTGTGCTTCGTCCCGTCCATCAGCGCGGTCGCCATCCGTGACCTGGACCGCCAGGAGAACCTGTACGCCAAGATCGACGAGCTGCCCCCGGAGGAGTCGGATCTCGACGACTTCCTGCTCTCGACGGACAACGACCCGCACGCCGTCATGACGGCGGAGATCGGGGAGTGGGTCCTGGACCGGCTCCCCGACTAGAGCGGCCCGGGACCGGACCGGTCGGGGACCGGACAGCCGCGGGACCGGGCGTGGCCCACGGGGCCACGGCATGTGTGGGCGCCCCGGCGGGACCTGAACCCTGCCGGGGTGCCCGCGCCCGTTCCGGTCCGCCCGGGAGGGGTCACGCGGTGGCGCGGGCCGCCATCCGGGCCTTGCGGGCGGCGAGCTTCGCGTCGAACTTCGAGGCCTCGGCGTCCAGGCCGCCCATGAAGTAGCCGAGCTCCTCCTGGGCCTTGAGGCCCTCGGGGCCGAGGCCGCCGATCTCCAGGACCTTGAGGTGCCGCAGCACCGGCTGGAGCACGTCGTCGTGGTGGATGCGCATGTTGTAGACCTCGCCGATGGCCATCTGCGCGGCCATGCGCTCGAAGCCGGGCATGCCGTGACCGGGCATCCGGAAGTTGACGACGACGTCACGGACGGCCTGCATGGTCAGGTCGGGGGCCAGTTCGAACGCGGCCTTCAGGAGGTTGCGGTAGAAGACCATGTGCAGGTTCTCGTCGGTCGCGATGCGCGCCAGCATGCGGTCGCAGACCGGGTCGCCCGACTGGTGCCCGGTGTTGCGGTGCGAGATGCGGGTCGCCAGCTCCTGGAAGGCGACGTACGCGACCGAGTGCAGCATCGAGTGACGGTTGTCCGACTCGAAACCCTCGCTCATGTGCTGCATGCGGAAGGCTTCGAGCTTGTCCGGGTCCACCGCGCGCGAGGCGAGCAGGTAGTCGCGCATCACGATGCCGTGCCGGCCCTCCTCCGCCGTCCAGCGGTGCACCCAGGTGCCCCAGGCGCCGTCGCGGCCGAAGAGGGACGCGATCTCGTGGTGGTAGCTCGGGAGGTTGTCCTCGGTGAGCAGGTTGACGACCAGCGCGATCCGGCCGATCTCGGTGACCTTGGACTGCTCCTTGTCCCAGGCCTCGCCGTCCTCGAACTGCCCCGGGAAGTTGCGGGCGTCGCTGAAGGGCACGTACTCGTGCGGCATCCAGTCCTTGGCCACCTTCAGGTGGCGGTTGAGCTCCGTCTCGACGACTTCCTCCAGCGCGTACAGCAGGCGAGCGTCGGTCCAGGCTGCTGCCGGGCTGCCGAGGTCGGGGGAAGTGATCGTCACTGGTGCTCCAGGGAGGGACGGGACAACGAGCGGAAATCTAACCTACGGCATCGTAGGCTACGTCTCCGTAGGTTACGTCTCCGTAGGTTAAGAAGCCCGTAAAGACCGCTGATCAGCGGTGTTCCGGGCGAGGGCGCGCCTCTTCCGCCCCCTGCCGGAGAGGCCCGGAGCGGCGAGGGGCGGGACCGTACGGGTGACTCGCTCACTCGTTCAGACGTACAGCTCCCGGAGCCTCACCGAAAGGCATGTCACGCAGCCTTCGAGCTTCTCGAACTCGCCGATGTCCACCACGACCGGTTCATGGCCGAGGCCGGCGAGCAGTTCCGCGGTCTTCGGGGCGGACGCGGCCATCAGCAGCTTCCCGCCGCCCAGGAGCACCACGTGCGCCCCGGACTCCTCCGGGACGGCCAGGAAGCGCGGGAACAGCGAGGGCGTGTCCACGAGCGGCTCGTGGCCGATCACCGTCCCGTCGGGCAGAGCGGTGACCGCCGACTTCAGATGCAGCACCTTGCTGACGGGAACGGCGACGACCCGCGCCCCGAGCGGTTCGAAGGCGGCGCGGAGCTGCTGGACCCCGGCCGCGTTCGTCCGGCCGCCCCGGCCCACGTAGATCGTGTCGCCCACCTTCAGGACGTCGCCGCCGTCGAGGGTGCCCGGATCCCAGATCCAGTTCACCGAGCAGCCGAGGCGGGCCACGGCCTCCTCGACGCCCGGCGTCTCGGCCCGGCGGCTCTCCGCGCCGGGCCGGGCGATGAGCGCGACGTTGCGGAAGACGACGACGGCGTCCTCGACGAACACCGCGTCCGGACAGTCCTCGGCCGGGTCCACCTCGACGGTCTCCCAGCCGTGCGTCCGCAGCGCCTCGGTGTACGCCTCCCACTGCTCGAGCGCGAGATCGACGTCCACCTCCGTGCGTTCCACATGGGTCACCAGCCCCTCGGCGAGGCGGGGGCCGGGCCGGCGGACGAGCGCTTTCTGACTGGGCACGGGCGGGTCTCCGAATCGGCTGGGGGTGTCGAACGCACCATCATGCAGCGCGGTTCGCGCACGCAGAAGACCCCCGGCCCGACACCGGGCACCGCCCACCCCCGACGCTAGGCCGCCTCCGCGTCCCGCACTATGAGGAATACCCGACAGTTTCCGGAGCGATTTCTTTCAGTTCTCCTCCTTCCAGCAGCAGCCGTCGCGTGATGCCGATCGACTCCAGGAACGGCATGTCGTGGCTGGCGACGATCAGCGCCCCTTCGTACGACTCCAGGGCCGTGGTGAGCTGGTGGACGCTCGCCATGTCGAGGTTGTTCGTCGGCTCGTCGAGCATCAGGAGCTGCGGGGCGGGCTCGGCCAGCATCAGCGCCGCGAGCGCCGCGCGGAAGCGTTCGCCGCCGGAGAGCGTCGCCGCCCGCTGGTCGGCCTTCGCCCCCTTGAACAGGAAGCGGGCGAGCCGGGCCCGGATCCGGTTGGCGGTGGCGGCGGGCGCGTAGCGGGCCACGTTCTCGGCGACGGTCAGCTCGTCGTCGAGGACGTCGAGCCGCTGGGGCAGGAAACGCAGGGGCACATGGGCGTGTGCCTCGCCGGACACGGCGTCCAGCTCCCCGGCGATCGTCCGCAGGAGTGTCGTCTTGCCCGATCCGTTGCGCCCGACGATCGCGACACGTTCGGGTCCGCGAAGATCGAACACGCCGTTCACCCGTGCGCCGTGCTTCAGCTCCAGCCGGTCGAGGGTGAGGACGTCGCGCCCCGGCGGCACCGCCGTGTACGGCAGGTCGATCCGGATCACGTCGTCGTCCCGTACGGCCTCCACCGCCTCGTCGAGACGCTCCTTCGCCTCGCTCAGCCTGCCCTCGTGCAGGAGCCGGTGCTTGCCCGCGGACTCCTGGGCCGACCGTTTGCGCGCTCCCATGACGATCTTCGGTTCGCGCTTCTGGTCGTTCATCTTCTGCCCGTACCGCCTGCGCCGGGCCAACTTGACCCGAGCGTCGACCAGTTCGCGCTTCTGCTTCATCAGATCGGACTCGGCGACGCGCACCATGCGCTCCGCCGCCTCCTGTTCGGCGGCGAGCGCCTCCTCGTACGCGGAGAAGTTCCCGCCGTACCAGGTGACCTCGCCGGAGTGCAGATCGGCGATCTGGTCCGCCAGATCGAGGAGTTGGCGGTCGTGACTGACCACGATCATGACCCCTGACCAGGCTTCCACGGCCGCGTACAGCCGCTGTCGCGCGTACAGGTCCAGGTTGTTGGTGGGTTCGTCGAGCAGGAGGACGTCGGGCCGGCGCAGCAGGAGCGCGGCCAGCCGCAGCAGGACCGACTCGCCGCCGGACACCTCACCGATCGTGCGGTCCAGGTCGATGTGTCCGAGGCCGAGCTCGCCGAGGGTCGCGCGGGCCCGCTCCTCGACGTCCCAGTCGTCGCCGACCACGTCGAAGTGCTCCTCGGACCCGTCGCCCGCCTCGATCGCGTGCAGGGCGGCGCGGACCGCGCTGATGCCGAGCGCCTCGTCGACCCGCAGCGCGGTGTCGAGGGTGACGTTCTGCGGCAGACGGCCGACCTCGCCCGCGACCCGGACGGTGCCGTCGGCCGGGGTGAGCTCTCCGGCGATCAGCTTCAACAGGGTCGACTTGCCGGAGCCGTTGACGCCGACGAGTCCGGTGACGCCCGGTCCGAAGGCGACCTGGAGGTCGTCGAAGACCTCGGTGCCGTCCGGCCAGGCGAAGGACAGGGAGGTACAGGTGACGGAGGTGGGGAACGTTGACATGAGGGCCTCGCGATTGCTGGATGCGGTCGGGGGTACGCGTACGGGACACCGCGAGGCGACGACGATCCGGTTCGGAGGAGAGCGGGAAGAACGGGCTCCGCACCCTGGGACGGCTCGAACGCCGAGGTCGCACGCTGCGCACACGCGGGTCCGACGGGACCGGCTGTGTGACGCGGTGTCTCCGACCTCAGACGAGCAACGTCCTTCTCCATTCGACGGCAACAGAACCGCTTCACACCGTAGGGACGGTCCTGAGGGCTGTCAAAGGATTAACCCGCCCCACCGACGAACCGAGGAGATCCCGTGCCGAACGGCTCGCTCTCGTTGCCCGCCCGGCTCTACCTCCTGGCGTGGGACACCACGAAGGGGAGGATCACCGGGTCCACCCACCTCCACCACCTGGTGCGCGCCGGCGCCCTCACCGAGCTCGCCCAGCGCGGGCTGCTCGTCGACGACGACGGCATCGTCACCCCCGTCGACGCCGACTCCCGGACCGGGGACGTCGTTCTCGACGGGCTCCTGGAACTCGTGGCGGAGTCCCGGCCCCGGCGGTGGAAGCCGTGGGTCACCTCACGGGCCCGGGTCACCCTGGACGCGGTCCGTGCCCAGCTCGCCGCCGACGGATACCTGCGGGCGGAGCGCAAGCGGGTCTTCGGGATCTTCCCGTCCGTCGAGTACGAGCTGGACCGGATCGCCGTGGTGGAAGCCCTGCGCTCGGACGCGCGGGAGGTGCTGGAGGGACCGGTGCCCGTCGCCGACGTCGGTGACCGCGACGCGGCCCTCGTCGCCCTGGCCACGGCCGCCGAGCTGCGCACCTTCGCGTCGCCCAAGGAACGCAGGCTCCACCGCGCCCGCATCGACGAGCTCACCGAGCGCGGGGGCGCGGCGGCTCCCGCCCTGAGGAAGGTCATCCAGGACGTCCGCACGGCGGTGGTCGTGGCGGCCACGACGGCTTCCTCCACGACCGCCGCCACGACGGCGACGAACTGAACGCGGGCGACGGCCGCGGCGAACCGAAGGGACGCCACGGAGAACCGAGCGGACGGCCGCGGAGAACCGAACGGACGCCGCGGAGAACCGAGCGGACGGCACGGGCCGGGTCCGCCCACGGGAGCCCATGCTTCCGGGGGCGCGCCCGGCCCGTCGTGCGCCCGGCGGCCGCGTACACGTCGGATTCCTGCCAGCTCCCCTCGCCCCGGCCGTGCTTGGGTTGTCCCATGACCGACACCGAGCGACTCCGCGACTCCGCCCTCGCCCTCCGCGCCCTGCACGTGCCGGGCCGGCCCCTCGTCCTGGCGAACGTCTGGGACGCGGTGAGCGCCCGGATCGTCGAGGACGCGGGCGCCGCGGCGGTGGCGACGACCAGCGCGGGCCTCGCCTGGACGCTGGGCGCGGCGGACGGGGACCGGCTGGACAGGGAGGACGCGCTCGCGGCCGTCGCGCGGATCACCGCCGTGGTGCGGGTGCCGGTCAGCGCGGACATCGAGAGCGGGTACGCGTCCGACGTCACGGGCGTGGGGGACACCGTCCGGGCGGTGCTCGCGGCGGGCGCGGTGGGCGTCAACATCGAGGACGCCCTGTACGAGGAGGGGGCCGGGCCGCTGCGTCCGACGGCGGAGCAGGCGGAGCGCGTCGCCGCGGTCCGCGCGGCCGCCGACGCGGCGGAGGTTCCCCTGTTCGTCAACGCCCGCATCGACACGTTTCTGCGCGGCGCGGGCGGAGTGGAGGAGACCCTGGAGCGGGCCGCCGCCTTCCTGGCGGCTGGAGCCGACGGGGTCTTCGTCCCCGGAACCGTCGATCCGGCGACCGTGAAGGCGCTCGTCGAGGGCATCGAAGGCCCCCTGAACATCCTGGTGGGCCCCGGAGCGCCGTCCGTGGACGAGCTGGCCGCGCTCGGCGTGGCCCGGATCAGCGCGGGGTCGAGCATCGCGGCGGCGGCACACGGCCTGGTCCGGCGTGCCGCGCGGGAGCTGCTGGACACGGGGACCTGCGAGAGCCTGACCGGCGGGTTCGACTACGCCGGCCTCAACGCCCTGATGGGACGCGCCGGCTGACGGCACCCACGCCGGTTCAGCAGGTGCCCCGCATGAGTTCCGCCAGGTCGCGGTCCAGGTCCACCTGGAGGTGTTCGAGGCCGACCGGAACCAGCTCGGTGGTCTGCTGGAGGAAGGTCCGTACCTCGCCCGAGCGCACATGGATCACGGCGGTGCCCTCGGGGGCGTGGAACTCCAGGACGGTGCGGTCGAAGCCGTACGGCCGCACCCGCACGTCGCCGTACCCCACCGAGTCCTCCAGACCCGACACGAGCAGTTCCCGGGCGAAGGTCCAGCAGACCTCGATGCCTTCGAGCGTCGCGGGGGCCGGGAAGGTCATGCGGACGGCGAACGGGTCGGTCCGGTCGTAGTGCAGCGTGGCCGGAATGCTCGGCATCCGCGGCGCGGCGGCGACGAGGCGGGCCTCTACGGGCTGCTCGATGGCGGTGGACAACGCCTTGCTCCCTTGTGACGGCTGGACGAACTCCGGGCGGATGAAGCCGGTCAATTGAAGAGACGGAAGAATGACCCGGCGCGTGCACCTCTGACCCGAGTGACCTCTGTCACCGAGGTCATGCACCGGGAGATCCACTTTCCCCGATCGTGGTGATCCTTGTCGGGGATCGTGATGATCCCTTTCCGTTCCGTATTCACCCGACACCGAAGAGGACACCCGGGCGGCCCCCGAGGTTCCCGCCGGAGGCCATCTGGACGCGATCGGGGGAGTGGACTAGCTTCGCCCGCCATGAGGGGCTTGGGGAAGACGAGACGCACGGGCCGTACGGTCGGCGTGGGTTCGGCGGCGGCCGCACTCACCGCGGCGCTGGTGGTGGCGGTACCGGCGGTGGCGGCGCCCGCGCGGGCGCACGACACGGCGCGGACCCCGCAGTGGGCGCTCAAGGACACCGGCACGGACGCGCGCCTGCGCGGACTGTCGGCCGTCGGCAGGGACACCGCGTGGGTGGCCGGCTCGAAGGGCACCGTGCTGCGCACCACCGACGGCGGCGCGGTCTGGCGGAACGTGTCGCCGCCCGGCGCCGCGGACCTGGAGTTCCGCGACATCGAGGCGTTCGACGCCCGGCACGCCGTGGTCCTCGCCATCGGCGAGGGCGAGGCGTCCCGCGTCTACCGGACCGAGGACGGCGGCGCCACGTGGACCGAGTCCTTCCGCAACACCGACGTTCACGCCTTCTACGACTGCCTCACGTTTCTCGACCGGCGCCACGGTCTGGCGATGAGCGACCCGGTGGACGGCAGGTTCCGCATCCTGTCGACCGGCGACGGCGGCCGTACCTGGAAGGTGCTGCCCGAAGACGGCATGCCCGCCGCCGAGGACGGCGAGGCGGGCTTCGCCGCGAGCGGCCAGTGTCTGGTCGGCTCGGGACCCCGCGACGTGTGGCTGGCCACGGGAGGCGGGACGCACGCGCGCGTGCTGCACTCCGCCGACCGTGGACTGACCTGGACCGCCACCGGCACCCCGGTCCCCGCGGGCGACCCGGCGCGCGGTGTCTTCGCCCTCGCCTTCCGCGACCGCGTCCACGGAATCGCGGTGGGCGGCGACTACCGCGCCGACCAGTCCTCGCCGCGGGCCGCGGCCACCACCCGCGACGGCGGCCGCACCTGGACCACCGCGGACCGGCCACCGCCCGCCTACCGCTCCGGCGTCACCTGGCTGCCGCACAGCCGCACCGCGGCCCTCGCGGTCGGCCCCACCGGCACCGACCTGACCACCGACGGCGGCCGCACCTGGCGCACCCTCGACACCGGCTCGTACGACACCGTGGACTGCGCCCCGGACCTGGGCTGCTGGGCCTCCGGCGAGAAGGGACGCGTCGCCCGGCTGGAGCGTTGAGCCACGGGGAGGGTCCTTGGGACGGTCCTCAGCCGAGGGTCTCGCGGTAGCGCTCCAGGCCCGGCGCCGTCTTCGTCGCCACGAACTCGGTGACGCGGTACGCGCACACGCCCGCCGCGACGAACGGGTCGCCCGCGGCGATCTCCTCGATCCGCGCCCGGTTCTCCGCGACGGCCAGGATCACCCCGCCGTCGCGGGGGTTCTTGCGCCCCGAGGCGAGGAAGGTCCCGGCCGCGTACTGCTCGTCGAGCCAGGCGACATGCGCCTCCAGAACGGCGTCGACGGCGTCGAGCGGCGCGGTGTAGGACAACTCCAGTACGAACATGATCGCGACCCTACGCCCACCGTCGGCCCGCCCGGGCCCGCCCGGGCCCACGCGGGTGGGGACCGGCCCGTAGGCTCGTTCGCATCATGACGATCGTGAGCATTCCCGCGGGCTGGCCCGTCACCGAGGAACAAGCCCGGTCCGTACAGGACGAGTTGCGCGAGCGAGTGGTGCTCGACGAGCCGGGCCCGCCGCCCGGCACCGGCCACGTGACCGGCGTCGACGTCGCCTACGACGACGAACGGGACGTCGTCGTCGCGGCCGCCGTCGTCCTCGACGCGGCGACCCACGAGGTCGTCGCGGAGGCCACCGCCGCCGGCAGGGTCTCCTTCCCGTACGTCCCCGGACTGCTCGCCTTCCGCGAGATCCCGACCGTCATGGCCGCGCTGGACGCCCTGCCCTGCCCGCCCGGTCTGGTCGTCTGCGACGGCTACGGACTCGCCCACCCCCGCCGCTTCGGCCTCGCCAGCCACCTCGGCGTCCTCACCGGGCTCCCCACGATCGGGGTCGCCAAGAACCCGTTCACCTTCTCCTACGATGAACCGGGCGCCCGGCGCGGCAGCGCCTCACCGCTGCTCGCGGGCACCGACGAGGTGGGCCGCGCGCTGCGTACCCAGGACGGGATCAAGCCGGTGTTCGTGTCCGTCGGCCACCGCGTGGACCTGGGCAACGCCTGCGCCCACACCCTCGCGCTCACCCCGAAGTACCGTCTGCCGGAATCCACCCGCCGGGCGGACTCGCTGTGCCGCGAGGCCCTCCGGCAGGCGACCTCCTGACACCGCCCACCCGTCGCCCCGCCCGTCGCACCAGCCGTCGACCCGCCCGCGTACGTGAGTACGACTCCTGAGTACCCGTACGGATGTACGGCCGCGCGGCGACCGGCAGGGTGATCCCCATGACGACGCACCAGGTCTCGAACCCCTCCGCCCGGCCCGCGCGGTCCGACGGGCGCGCGGTGACGGCCGCGCTGGTCCTCGCCGTTCCGGCTGGCCTCGCCTGGATCGGCGGGATGATCTACACGGTGATCGCCTGGACGTCGTGAGGATCGCCCGATCCCCACGACCGTCCCAGGCACCGCGGACCTGCCTGGTGCCGCCAGGCAGACGGGAATGGTCAGACAGGTCCTAGCGCACCGCCGCCACCCGGAAGGTGATCCCCGCAGCGCTCAGCCGTTCCAGGAGCGCGTCGCCCATCGCCACCACGGGGGTGACCTGTCCGGACGTCTTCGGCAGCTCGTCGAGGGCCAGCGACAGGGCCGACTCCGCGAGCATCTTCGCCGTCTCGCCGTAGCCGGGGTCGCCGCCCGAGACCTCGGTGAACACGCGCCGGCCGCCGCCCTCGCCCACGAACCGCACCGAGAACCAGCTCTTCGCTCGACGCTCGGCGCTCGGCCCATCGCCCGGCTTGATCCGGTCGGACAGCCAGCGGCGCGCGGGCGGAACCTGGGCGGCCGCGAAGAGAGCGCTCACCCCGGCGATCCCGCCCAGGGCGATCGGCAGCCGCTCGACGGCCGCGTAGTGGCGGTAGCGGAAGTCCGGCCCGTACCGCGCCAGGGCCCGCGCCGAGCGCTGCACCACCTGGGCGTCGATCGTGGGCAGCGGCAGCGCCCACGCCCCGACCTCCTTGGCGAACCGCGGCGCCCCCAGCGGGGCCTCGACCCGCCGCCCCATCAGGCGCGGTTCGTGGTGCCTGCGTTCGCGGGCCGCGGCCAGCATGTGCCGGCCGCGCGCGAACTGGTTGAGGGCGGAGGCGAACGTGCCGCCCGAGAACATCGCCTGGGAGCGCACGAACCCCTCCACCCTCAGCGGCACGTCCTCCGGGAGCTGCCGGACGGTGAAATAGGCGCCCAGGTCGTGCGGGATCGAGTCGAAGCCGCAGGCGTGCACGAGCCGCGCGCCCGTCTCCCGCGCGCGTGCGTCGTGCCGCACGTACATCAGGTCCACGAACTCGGGCTCGCCGGTCAGGTCCAGATAGTCGGTCCCGGCGTCCGCGCAGGCGGCCACCAGCTCCTCCCCGTAGGTGATGTACGGCCCCACGGTCGAGGCCACCACGCGCGCCTGCCGGGCGAGCTCGCCCACCGAGGCCGGGTCCGTCACGTCCGCCCGCAGCACACCGGGTGCGCCGCCCAGCCGCTCCCGCAGCCGCTCCAGCTTCTCGGCGCTGCGTCCGGCGATCGCCCACCGCAGCCCCTCGGGCGCGTGAGCGGCCAGATATTCCGCGGTGAGCTCCCCGACGAACCCCGTGGCTCCGAAGAGCACGATGTCGTACGCGCGGTCCGGCTCGTTCACCCTGCTCATGACACCCTCCACCACACTGTGGGCTGCGCTCGAACGCGCGGCCCGCGCCACGTCGTGCGCGAAGCGCCGTTGTCGGTGGCTGAGGCTAGCGTGAGGTACGAACAGCCGGACGACGAGGTGGTACGAACAGGCCGGAGGCAGCCGTGGCGGTGTCGCAAAACGCGCTGAAAAAGTGGCAGAAGGTGCGTGGATTCGCGCTCGGCCTGCCCGGCGCCTCGGAGGAGTTCCCCTGGGGCGAGACCGTCGCGAAGGTCAACAAGAAGGTCTTCGTCTTCCTCGGTCTCGACGACGGCAGTTACCCGCTCGGCGTCACCGTGAAGCTCAAGGACGAGGCGGCGCACGCCCACGCGCTCACCTCGCCCGGCGCGGAGCCCGCCGGGTACGGCCTGGGCCGGGCCGGCTGGGTGCGCGTACCCCTGGAGGAGCCGGGGGCCCCGGCGGCGGAGCTGCTGTGCGACTGGGTCGAGGAGAGCTATCGCGTGATCGCACCCAAAAGGCTGATAGCCGAGCTGGACCAGCGCTGATCGCGACGCCGATCGGCGGTGTCGCCGAACCGGAGCGTGGTCCCGCGGCCGGGATTTAACTAAGCGCTTGCTCGCCGGGGACTTGCCCGGAGTGGAACACGTTCTTAACATCACTGATGTCACATCAGTGGTGTCACAGTGCTGGGGGCTTGATGACAGCGGCAGGAAAGCCGGGGCACGGCCCCCTCGCCGGGGTGCGCGTGGTCGAGCTGGCGGGCATCGGTCCCGGCCCGTTCGCCGCCATGCTGCTGGCCGACCTCGGAGCGGACGTCGTCCGGGTGGACCGGCCCGGCGGCGCCGGGATCGGCGTCGACCCGGCCCACGACATCACCAACCGCAACAAGCGGTCCGTGCTCGTCGACCTCAAGGCCGAGGACGGCCCGTCCCCCGTCCTCGACCTGGCCGAACGGGCCGACATCCTGATCGAGGGCTACCGCCCCGGCGTCGCCGAGCGGCTCGGCGTGGGCCCCGAGGACTGCCGGGCCCGCAACCCGCGGCTCGTCTACGGCCGGATGACGGGATGGGGCCAGGAAGGCCCGCTCGCCCAGCGCGCCGGGCACGACATCGCCTACATCGCGCTCACCGGCACCCTCGGGATGATCGGCGACCCGGACGGGCCGCCGGCGGTCCCGGCGAACCTCCTCGGCGATTACGCGGGCGGCTCGCTCTATCTCGTCGTCGGTCTCCTCGCCGCCCTGCACCACGCGCGCGCCACCGGCACCGGACAGGTCGTGGACGCGGCCATCGTCGACGGCACCGCGCACCTCTCGACGATGATCCACGGCATGATCGCGGCGGGCGGCTGGCAGGACCGGCGCGCCGCCAACCTCCTCGACGGCGGCTGCCCCTACTACGGGACCTACGAGACCGCCGACGGCCGGCACATGGCCGTCGGCCCCCTGGAGCAGCGGTTCTACGACCGGTTCGTCGACCTGCTCGGCATCCCCGAACTCGGGCCCGCCCACAAGGACCCGGCCCGGTGGGAGGAACTGCGCGGGGCGGTCGCCGACCGCTTCAGGACCCGTACGAGGGACGCGTGGACCGCCGTCTTCGAGGGCAGCGACGCGTGCGTCGCGCCGGTCCTGTCCCTGCGCGAGGCACCCGGTCATCCGCATCTCGCAGCCCGGGGCACGTTCGTGGACCACGGCGGCATCACCCAGCCCGCCCCCGCGCCGCGCTTCTCGGCCACTCCCACCTCGGTCCGCGGCGGGCCCGCCCTGCCGGGCGCCGACACCGCGGACGTGGCCCGCGACTGGGACGTACCCGGACTGACGAAGGACGGCGGATGACGAGATTCCGCCGATCGCCCGTTCCCGGCCGGGGCCCGGCGCCCGCTCGCGCCTGCGCGAGCCCCGGTACCGCCCTCCCCGCAGGTTTCCGTACACACTCCAGGAAGGCGCTTCCCGCATGAAGCGGCAGATCTTCACCGCCGAGCACGACGCGTTCCGCGAGACCGTGCGCACCTTCCTCGCCAAGGAGGTGCTGCCCCACTACGAGCAGTGGGAGAAGGACGGCATCGTCTCCCGCGAGGCCTGGCGGGCGGCCGGGAAGCAGGGACTGCTCGGACTCGCCGTGCCCGAGGAGTACGGAGGCGGCGGCACCACCGACTTCCGCTACAGCGCCGTGCTCGCCGAGGAGTTCACGCGCGCGGGAGCGGCCGGTCTGGCCCTCGGGCTGCACAACGACATCATCGGCCCGTATCTGACCGGCCTCGCCACCGAGGAGCAGAAGCGGCGCTGGCTGCCCGGTTTCTGCGACGGCTCGATCATCACGGCGATCGCGATGACCGAACCCGGCGCCGGCTCCGACCTCCAGGGCATCACGACGCACGCCGAGGACAAGGGCGACCACTTCCTGCTCAACGGCTCCAAGACCTTCATCTCCAACGGCATCCTGGCCGACCTGGTGATCGTGGTCGCCAAGACCACTCCCGAGGGCGGGGCGCGCGGACTGTCGCTGCTCGTCGTCGAGCGGGGCATGGAGGGCTTCGAGCGCGGCCGCAACCTCGACAAGATCGGCCAGAAGTCGCAGGACACCGCGGAGTTGTTCTTCAACGACGTCCGCGTGCCCAAGGAGAACCTGCTCGGCGAGCCGAACGGCGCGTTCGTCCACCTGATGACGAACCTCGCGCAGGAGCGCATGGGCATCGCCGTCGCCGCCATCGCCGGGGCGGAGCACCTGCTGGAGATCACCACCGAGTACGTGAAGGAGCGCGAGGCGTTCGGACGGCCGCTCGCGAAGCTCCAGCACATCCGCTTCGAGATAGCCGAGATGGCCACCGAGTGCGCCGTCACCCGCACCTTCCTCGACCGCTGCATCGTGGACCACTCGGACGGCGAACTCGACGCGGTGCACGCCTCGATGGCCAAGTGGTGGGCGACCGAACTGCAGAAGCGCGTGGCCGACCGGTGCCTTCAACTGCACGGCGGATACGGCTATATGACGGAGTACCGGGTCGCACGGGCCTTCACCGACGGACGCATCCAGACCATCTACGGCGGGACGACCGAGATCATGAAGGAGATCATCGGCCGCTCCCTGCTCGGCTAAACCCTCCTCGAAAGGCTTACCAGTGAGCACCGAAGCGTACGTGTACGACGCGATCCGCACCCCGCGCGGTCGTGGCAAGCAGAACGGCTCCCTGCACGGAACGAAGCCCATCGACCTCGTCGTCGGGCTCATCCACGAGGTGCGGCGCCGCTTCCCCGGCCTCGACCCGGCCGCCGTCGACGACATCGTGCTCGGTGTCGTCGGCCCGGTCGGCGACCAGGGCTCCGACATCGCCCGGATCGCGGCCATCGCCGCCGGACTGCCCGACACGGTGGCCGGCGTCCAGGAGAACCGCTTCTGCGCCTCGGGCCTCGAAGCCGTCAACATGGCCGCGATGAAGGTCCGTTCGGGCTGGGAGGACCTCGTCCTCGCGGGCGGCGTCGAGTCGATGTCGCGGGTGCCGATGGCCTCGGACGGCGGCGCCTGGTTCGCCGACCCGATGACCAACCTGGCCACGAACTTCGTGCCGCAGGGCATCGGCGCCGACCTCATCGCCACCATCGAGGGCTTCTCCCGCCGCGACGTCGACGAGTACGCGGCCCTCTCCCAGGAGCGCGCGGCGACCGCCGTGAAGGACGGCCGCTTCGAGCGGTCCGTCGTCCCGGTCAAGGACCGCGCCGGTCTCACCGTCCTCGACCACGACGAGTTCCTGCGCCCCGGCACCACCGCCGACTCGCTGGCGAAGCTCAAGCCGTCGTTCGCGGACATCGGCGAACTGGGCGGCTTCGACGCGGTCGCGCTCCAGAAGTACCACTGGGTCGAGAAGATCGACCACGTCCACCACGCGGGCAACTCCTCCGGCATCGTGGACGGCGCCTCACTGGTCGCCATCGGCTCGAAGGAGGTCGGCGAGCGCTACGGCCTGACCCCGCGCGCGCGGATCGTCGCCGCCGCCGTGTCCGGCTCCGAGCCGACCATCATGCTCACCGGTCCCGCGCCCGCGGCCCGCAAGGCGCTCGCCAAGGCCGGCCTGACCATCGACGACATCGACCTCGTCGAGATCAACGAGGCCTTCGCGGCCGTCGTCCTGCGCTTCGTGAAGGACATGGGCCTGTCGCTGGACAAGGTCAACGTCAACGGCGGCGCCATCGCGCTCGGCCACCCCCTCGGCGCCACCGGCGCGATGATCCTCGGCACCCTCGTCGACGAACTGGAGCGCCAGGACAAGCGCTACGGCCTCGCCACCCTGTGCGTGGGCGGCGGCATGGGCATCGCCACGATCGTCGAACGCGTCTGACCTTTCCAACGGATCAAGGATCTACGGAGCATCCCCTGATGAGCACTGAGCCCACCACCATCCGCTGGGAACAGGACGAGACCGGCGTCGTCACCCTCGTCCTCGACGACCCCGACCAGTCCGCCAACACCATGAACGCGGCGTTCCGCGCCTCCCTCGCCGCGGTCACCGACCGCCTGGAGGCGGAGAAGGACTCGATCCGCGGCGTCATCCTCACCTCCGCCAAGAAGACCTTCTTCGCGGGCGGCGACCTGCGCGACCTCATCCGGGTCACCCCCGAGACCGCCCAGGACCTCTTCGACGGCGGCCTCGCGATCAAGCGGAACCTGCGCCGCATCGAGACCCTGGGCAAGCCGGTCGTCGCCGCGATCAACGGCGCGGCCCTGGGCGGCGGCTTCGAGCTCGCCCTCGCCTGCCACCACCGGGTCGCCCTCGACACCTCCGGCACCAAGATCGGCTGCCCCGAGGTCACCCTCGGTCTGCTCCCCGGAGGCGGCGGAGTCGTCCGCACCGTGCGCCTGCTGGGCATCGCCGACGCCCTGCTGAAGGTCCTCCTCCAGGGCACGCAGTACAACGCGACGCGCGCCCGGGACAACGGTCTCGTCCACGAGGTGGCCGCCACCCCCGAGGAACTGCTCGCCAAGGCCCGCGCGTTCATCGACGCCAACCCCGAGTCGCAGCAGCCCTGGGACAAGCCCGGCTACCGCATCCCCGGCGGCACCCCGTCCAACCCCAAGTTCGCGGCCAACCTGCCCGCCTTCCCGGCCAGCCTGCGCAAGCAGACGGGCGGCGCCCCCTACCCGGCGCCGCGCAACATCCTCGCGGCCGCCGTCGAGGGCTCCCAGGTCGACTTCGAGACCGCCCAGGTCATCGAGGCCCGCTACTTCGTCGAGCTGGCCGCCGGCCAGACCTCGAAGAACATGATCCAGGCCTTCTTCTTCGACCTCCAGGCCGTCAACTCCGGCGCCAACCGCCCCAAGGGCATCGAGCCGCGCCCGGTCCGCAGGGTCGCCGTCCTCGGCGCCGGGATGATGGGCGCGGGCATCGCCTACTCGTGCGCGCTCGCGGGCATGGACGTCGTCCTCAAGGACGTCTCGGCCGACGCGGCGGACAAGGGCAAGGCGTACTCCGAGAAGCTCTGCGCCAAGGCGGTCTCGCGGGGGCGTACGACCCAGGAGAAGGCCGACGCGCTGCTCGCCCGCATCACGCCCACCGCCGACCCGAACGACCTCGCGGGCTGCGACGCGGTCATCGAGGCGGTCTTCGAGGACACCGCGCTCAAGCACAAGGTGTTCCAGGAGATCCAGAACATCGTCGAGCCCGACGCGCTGCTCTGCTCCAACACCTCCACCCTGCCCATCACCGCGCTCGCCGAGGGCGTGGAGCGGCAGGAGGACTTCATCGGGCTGCACTTCTTCTCCCCGGTCGACAAGATGCCGCTGGTGGAGATCATCAAGGGCGAGCGCACCGGCGACGAGGCACTGGCCCGCGCCTTCGACCTGGTCCGCCAGATCAAGAAGACCCCGATCGTCGTCAACGACTCGCGGGGCTTCTTCACCTCGCGGGTCATCGGGCACTTCATCAACGAGGGCGTGGCGATGGTCGGCGAGGGCATCGAGCCCGCCTCCGTCGAGCAGGCCGCCGCCCAGGCCGGCTACCCGGCCAAGGTCCTCTCGCTGATGGACGAGCTGACGCTCACCCTGCCGCGCAAGATCCGCAAGGAGTCGAAGCAGGCCGTCGAGGAGGCGGGCGGCACCTGGGAGACCCACCCGGCCGAGGCCGTCATCGACCGCATGGTGGACGAGTTCGAGCGCCCCGGCCGCAGCGGGGGAGCGGGCTTCTACGAGTACGGCGAGGACGGCGCGCGCGGTCTTCTCTGGCCCGGTCTGCGCGAGCACTTCACCAAGCCGGGGTACGAGATCCCGTTCGAGGACATGAAGGAGCGCATGCTCTTCTCCGAGGCGCTGGACACCGTCCGGCTCCTGGAGGAGGGATGCCTGACCTCCGTCGCCGACGCCAACATCGGCTCCATCCTCGGGATCGGCTTCCCGGGCTGGACCGGCGGCGTCCTCCAGTACATCAACGGCTACGAGGGCGGGACCGGTACGGGACCGGCCGCCTTCGTGGCCCGCGCGCGGGAACTCGCCGAGCGCTACGGCGACCGGTTCCTCCCGCCGGCGCTGCTCGTCGAGAAGGCGGAGAAGGGCGAGCGGTTCGCCGACGCGTCCTGATCCGGTCCGCCGCCTGATGCGGTTCGCCGCCTGATCCGGGACCGGATCAGGCGGCAGGCGCGGGACTTCGGCGTGCCGGGCGTCGCCGGGCAGGTGAGACGTCGCGGACACGACCTGGCTCCACGGGGGTGGGTCCCGGACACCGACGGGTGTCCGGGACCCACCCCCGCCGTCGAACGGCGGCCGTCAGGACTCCTTGAGCCATTCCCGCAGCTCGTCCTTCAACGAGCGCTGGAACGCGGTCAGCAGGGCCTGCACGACCAGCGGCTGCATGTGCGCCGACAGCGACTTCACGGCCGCCACGGACTCCTGGTCGCCCACGGCGTGGCGCAGCAGGCCGGACAGCTCGTGGGCCGCGGCGCGCGAGTGGTCCAGCAGGACGGTCCGCGCGGCGAGGATCGTCTCGTCCGCGATCGGTACGTCCAGGAGCTCCAGGCCGAGCTTCAGCAGCCCGGGGTCCAGCCGGACCGGGTCCCCCGTCCCTTCGACGACGCCCATCGCGGCGAGCCGCTCCAGGTCCCCGTCACCGAGCGGCCGCCCGGCCCGCCGTTCCAGTTCCACCCGGGACACGTCCTCCAGCGCGTCGGGCGCCCAGGAGGCCACCACGGCACGGTGGATGGCGAGGTCGTGCGCGCTCAGACCGGGCGGCAACCGCGTCAGGTGGCGCTCGATCGCGGCCAGCGTCATGCCCTGGTGCTGCAACTCCTCGATGAGCGCGAGCCGGGCCAGATGCTCCTGGCTGTAGTGGCCCACCCGGCGGGGACCGATCACGGGCGGCGGCAGCAGGCCCCTGGCGCTGTAGAAGCGGACCGTGCGAACCGTGACGCCCGCACGCGCGGCCAGTTCGTCGACCGTGAGTCTCGGCTCCTCGGTGTCCGTCGTCATGCCAGGTCCTCGCCTCTCCCGTCGTGCGGCGCGCGTCCGGGGTGAGGGGTGACGGCGCGGTGCAACAGTATTGCTGTCTCACCAGTGTTGTGAAAGCACCCGTCCACCGACTCCGTTGTCAGTGGCGGCCTCTACGGTGGTGGTATGGCGGAGATCGGATACGTACGCGGTGACGCCACCGCTCCCTCGGTCAAGGGCGTCAAAGTGATCGCCCACGTGTGCAACGACATCGGGGGCTGGGGGAAGGGCTTCGTGCTGGCGCTCTCCCGCCGCTGGCCGGAGCCCGAGGCCGCCTACCGCGCCTGGCACCGCGGCCGCGCCGGCAACGACTTCGGCCTGGGCGCGGCCCAGTTCGTCCAGGTCGAACCGTATGTGTGGGTGGCGAACCTGGTGGGCCAGCGGGGGATACGCACCGGCAGCAAGGGTGTGCCCGTGCGCTACGAGGCCATCGACGCCTCCCTCGCGCTGCTGGCCGACAGGGCGGTCGAGCTCGGGGCCTCCGTGCACATGCCGCGCATCGGGTGCGGTCTGGCCGGTGGCTCCTGGGCGCGGGTGGAACCCCTCGTCACCGAGCGGCTGGTGCGTCGCGGACTGGCGGTGACGGTGTACGACCACGGCGGCTGACCGGCGCCGGGGGTGCCGGGGCGGGGGTACCGGGGCGCCTGGGGTGACGGGCGGCGTCGTCGCTCCGGGCAAGTGAGCCGGTGAGTGCGGAAGCAGGTCTCGGGAGGAGTGCGCGGAGGGGCTTGTGGAAGTTTCTGCAATTCCTTGCGGTGATCGTCGGGGGCCTGGTTGACTCGCTGCTCGCGTCCGAAAGGGAGTGTCATGAGCCGCGACATCGACGTCCTCGTCCTGGGCGGAGCGGGTGTGGACACGATCGTCCACGTCCCCGAACTGCCGTTGCCCTACGCCGACAGCTACATGATCCGCCCAGGCATCGAGACGCGGGCCGGCCAGACCGGTGACTTCGTCGCGCTGGGACTGCACACCCTCGGCCTGCGCACGCACCACCTCGACATGCTCGGCGACGACCCCGAGGGCGACCTCGTGCGAGCCCTGCACCGCGACCGGGGCATCCCGCTCACCGAGGTCCCCCAGCCCGCGGGCACCAAGCGCGCGGTCAACCTCGTCGGCCCCGACGGGCGCAGGCTGTCCCTGTACGACGACAGCCGGGCGAGCGAAGGGGACCGGCTGCCCGAGAACACGGTGCGGGACCTGGCCGCGTCGAGCCGGCACGCCCATGTGTCCATCACCCACCCCTGCGCCTTCGCCCTGCCGGTCCTCCGGGAGGCCGGGGTGACCATCTCGACCGATCTGCACAACTGGGACGGCGAGAATCCGTACCACGAGGCCTTCGCCTACACCGCGGACGTCGTGTTCGTCTCCACCACCGCCCTCGCCGACCACGAGCGCACCATGCGGAAGATCATGGAGCGCGGCCGCGCCGAGGTCGTCGTCGCCACGGCCGGCGCCGAGGGCGCGTACGTACTGGCCGACGGCGAGATGACCCACATCCCCGCGATCCCGCCCCGCACACCGGTCGTCGACTCGAACGGCGCGGGGGACTCCTTCGCCGCGGGCTTCCTCTTCGGCCGTCTGACCGGCGAACCGGTCGGGCGCTGCGCCCTGTACGGCGCGGTCGCCGGCGCCTACGCGTGCACCGTGCCCGCGATCCGGGCCGACGCCATCACCCGCGCGGAACTCCTCGCCCAGGTGGCCGAGTCGGAGGTGCGGGCCGCCACCCGCTGAGCCTGCGCGTGACACAGGTGCCGGCCGACCAACCGCCGCGTGCCACAGGGGTCCCCGCCGAACCACCGCGTGTCCGCGGCATCCGCCGCCGCGCGGCACGGCCCGCTCACCGCGGGAACCGCCCGCCCCGGCCGGGGCGGGCGGTCCGGGCCTCAGCCGGAGTGGACCGAGTCCGTGGCGGCGATCTTCTTCCACGACTTCGGCCGGGCCGCGGCACCCTTCGCGGCCGGAGCGGGGGCGAGCCCCGCGTCACGCGCCGCGGGGGCAGCCGGCTTCGACGGCTGGAACATCCAGGTGTCGAAGAACGCGGCGAGCGACCGGCCGGACACCCGCTCCGCGTACTTCTGGAAGTCGGCGACCGACGCGTTCCCGTACGCGTGATCCTTCGGCCACCCCTTCAGAATGGCGAAGAAGGAGTCGTCCCCGACCTCGTTGCGCAGCGCCTGCACGGCCAGCGCGCCCCGGTCGTAGACCGCGATGTCGAACTGGTTGTCGGGCCCGGGGTCTCCTGGCGCCACCGTCCAGAAGGCGTCGTCCGCCGGATGCGAGGCGTACACGTAGTCCGCGAGCTCCTGCGCCGTGCCCTCGCCCTCGTGCTCCGACCACAACCACTGCGCGTAGCGTGCGAAGCCCTCGTTGATCCAGATGTCCTTCCAGCCCTTCAGCGACACGTCGTCGCCGAACCACTGGTGCGCCAACTCGTGCACGACGACGGAGGTGTTGGAGCCGTTCGCGAACTGGCGCGGGCTGTAGTACACCCGGGTCTGGGTCTCCAGCGCGTACCCGGTGGTGGTGTTGGGGACGTATCCGCCGGCACTGCTGAAGGGATACGACCCGAAGTAGCCGCTCAGCCAGTCGACCAGCTCGCCCGTGCGCTCGACACTGGCGCGCGCCGCCCCGTCGTTGTCGCCGAGGTCCTTGCTGTAGGCGTTGACGACCGGGACGCCGCCCTCGGAGACGCCGGTCGTGATGTCGAACTTCCCGACCGCGAGCGTGGTCAGATACGTGGCCTGCGGCTTGTTGGACCGCCAGTTGTAACGCGTCCAGCCGAGCCGCGAACTCGTGGACTGGAGCGTGCCGTTGGAGATCGCCTGGGTGCCGTCCGGGACGGCCACGGACACGTCGTAGGTCGCCTTGTCGAGCGGGTGGTCGTTGCTCGGGTACCACCACCAGGCCGACTCGGGCTCGTCCGCGGCGACCGCCCCGTCCGGGGTGCGGTGCCAGGTCGAGAAGCCGTACGCGCTCTTCGTCGACGGCACTCCGCTGTAGCGGACGACGACGGTGACCGACGTCCCCTTGGCGAGCGGCTTGGCCGGCGTGACCTCCAGCTCGTGCTCGCCCGACCGGGCGAACGACGCCTTCGCGCCATTGACCCGGACCTCGCTCACGTCGAGCAGAAAGTCCAGATCGAACCGGGACAGGTCCTGCGTGGTGGTCGCCAGGAGGGTGGCCGTGCCCTCCAGTTCGTCCGTCGTCGGCTGGTACGTGAGCCTCAGGTCGTAGTGCGAGACGTCGTATCCGCCGTTGCCGTAGGCCGGGTAGTAGGGGTCGCCGATGCCCGGTGCTCCCGGGGTGTAGCTTGCCGCCGATGCCGGGATCGCCAGCAGCAGGGAGGCGGCTAAGGCGCCCGGGGCGATGAGTCTGCGGTGCACGTCAAGCTCCAAGTCGTCGGGGCGTGAAGTCCGTCCGGAGCCTATTCAGTCCCTGGGGCACCAGTCATGTCCACGGCCACCCCTGTCACACGATCGCCATTCGGCCGACATGAGCCATCCGGCCCCAGGGGCCTGTCACCGACCCTCTGTCGCGCGGGAGTTGACCGGGGTACCTTCCGCGCATGCCGATACCAGTGAGCCGAACGCGCTTCATGACCTGGAGATCGCTCGCGACGGCGGCCGTGGCCGCCCTGATGGCCGCCTTACTCGTCCCGGCCGCCGCACACGGCGCCCCGAGACAGAGCACGCCGGTCTACTCGTACGAGAACGCGATCCGCGAGTCCGTCTGGGTCGACACCGGCCTCGACGGCGACAACGACGGACGGCACGACCGCGTCGCCGTCGACATCGTCCGGCCGCGCGAACTCGCCCGCCAGGGACGCAGGATCCCCGTGATCATGGACGCCAGCCCGTACTACTCCTGCTGCGGGCGCGGCAACGAGAGCCAGAAGAAGACGTACGACGCGAACGGCGACGTCGTCCAGATGCCGCTGTTCTACGACAATTACTTCGTCCCGCGCGGCTACGCCTTCGTCGGCGTCGACCTCGCCGGCACCGACCGCTCCGACGGCTGCGTCGATGTCGGCGGCCGCTCCGACATCCGGTCGGCCAAGGCGGTGATCGACTGGCTGAACGGCCGCGCCAGGGGCTACACCACCCGCGCCGGCACCACCAGGGCCAGTGCCACCTGGACCAACGGCAGGACCGGGATGATCGGAAAGAGCTGGGACGGCACCATCGCCAACGGCGTCGCCGCCACCGGCGTGAAGGGCCTGAAGACCATCGTGCCGATCAGCGCCATCTCCTCCTGGTACGACTACTACTTCGCCAAGGGCGCGCCCCTCTACGACTCCGGCCCCGACTGGCTGTCCGGCTACGTCGACAGCCCCGACGCCCGCGCCAAGTGCGCGGCGGTGCAGCGGAAGCTGGTCGACGGCGCCCCACGCACGGGCGACTGGACGCCGCTGTGGAGCGAGCGCGACTACGTCAAGGACGCCGCGAAGGTGAAGGCCAGCGTCTTCCTCGTCCACGGCATGCAGGACCTCAACGTCCGCACCAAGAACTTCGGCCAGTGGTGGGACGCCCTCGCCAAGAACGGTGTCGACCGCAAGATCTGGCTCTCCCAGACCGGCCACGTCGACCCCTTCGACTTCCGCCGCGGCGCCTGGGTCGACACCCTGCACCGCTGGTTCGACCACGAACTCCTCGGCTACGACAACGGCATCGACCACGAGCCGATGGCCGACGTCGAACGCCACCCCGACCAGTGGACGACCTCCGCGGTGTGGCCGCCCCGCGCCACGGCCGCCACGACCCTGCGACCGGGCACGGGCACGCGGCCGGGCGTCGGAACGCTCGGTCTCGGCCGCGCGTCCGGCACCGAGACGTTCACCGACGACCCGCAGGAGAGCGAGACCGACTGGGCCGCGAACATCGACCGGCCGACCGCCGACAAGGCCGGCTTCACCACCCGGCCGCTCACCCGCGACCTGCGGCTCTCCGGCTCCTCCAAGGTGACCGTCACCGCCACACCCACCACCTCGACGGCGCATCTCTCGGCGGTCCTCGTCGACCTCGGCCCGGACACCGTCCGTGACTACGCCGGCTCCGGCGAGGGCATCACGACCCTCACCGACCGCACCTGCTGGGGAGCGAGCACGGCCGGCGACAGCTCCTGCTTCAAGGTGACCCGGGCGGCCACGACCGACGTCGACTACACCGTCGTCAGCCGCGGCTGGGCCGACCTCGGCAACCACGCCTCGGACCGAGGCGTTCCGCTCACCCCGGGGAAGGCGTACACCATCACGCTGGACCTGGCGGCCACGGACCACGTGGTCCCGAAGGGGCACCGGCTCGCGCTGATCGTCGCGGGCACCGACAAGGATCTGATCGACCCTCCGGCCGGAACGCCGACCCTGACGCTCGACCTGTCCCGTACCTCGGCCCGGGTGCCCCTGGTGGGCGGCGCGGACGCGTTCGAGCGGGCGACGAAGGGCTCCACGGCGGCACCTTCCGCGTCCGTCCTCGACGGCGTACGCGCCCCGCACACCGCGCTCCGCGTCCCGGGGGAGGCCGACTGACCCGCCGACCTGCCGCACTTCGGGCCGGCTGACCCGCTGACCTGCGGGCCGGCCGGCCCGCAGGCCCTCGGGCCGGTCGACCCGCTGCCCCACGGGGCCGCCGATCCGCTGACCGGTGGGGCTGCCGACCCCGACGGCTCGCAGACCCGCCGCCCTCCGGCCCGCCGTGGCCGCAGGTCAGCCGGAGGCGGCCGGACCGACGAGTCCGGCCGCCTCACGCGCGCATCCCCACGCCACCGTGACCCCGGCGCCCCCGTGCCCGTAGTTGTGCACCAGCACGCGTCCGTCCGGCCGCACCTCGCGTTCCAGCCGCACCGTCTCGCGCACCGGCCGCAGCCCCACCCGGTGACCGAGCACACGGGCTCCGGCGATCTCGGGGCGCAGCGCCGCGCACCGCTCGACGATCCGCGCCGCCGCCCCAGGGTCCGGGACCAGCGACCAGTCGTCCTCGTCCGTGGTGCCGCCGAGGATCACCCGGTCCGGCTGCGGGAAGACGTACGTCGTCGTCCCGGCCGCCGGGTCCGTCGAGACGAGCCACTCACGGATCCCGGGATTCTCGACGATCACGAGCTGCCCGCGCACGGGCCGGACGGCCGGATCCGGGACGAGATCACGGGCGCCGAGGCCCGAGCAGTTCACGACCACCGGCGCGTCCGGCTCCGCGAGATCCGACACCGTCCGTTCCTCGACCGTCCCGCCCGCCCGCAGCAACCGCTCCCGCAGATGCCGCAGATGCACGGGCATGTCGAGCAGCGGCAGCCGTGCCCGCAGCGCGGTGCCCGGGTACTCCTCGGCCGTCGCCGCGCGCAGTCCGGGTACGCGGGCCGCCCACGACCCCAGCTCGTCCAGCCGCGTCTCGCCCATGACCCCCTCGACCAGGCGTACGCCACTCACGTCGGGCCGCGCCGCCAACCCTTCGTACACGGAGAGTGATTCAAGGGCCCAGGTGCGGGCCAGTTCCGTCGGTGCGATGCGGTACGGCCACCACAACGCCCCCGCGACAGCCGAGGTGGTCCGCTCGGCGGGCTCCCGCGCCCACACCCGGACCCGCCTGCCGGCCTCGGCCAGCACCACGGCCGTCGTCAGGCCGACGACCCCGCCGCCGACCACGATCACCTCACCGCTCCCGGGCTTCTCCATGCGGGGACGTTAGCGGAACATGCCAGGACAGAGGTCTCGTCACGCTCCGCCCGGGGATACTCACAGCATGTCCTCCGAGTACGCCACCTTCGGCCTGGCCCCGGCGACGCGTGCCGGTGGAGCCCTCGCGGGCGGTGACCACCGAGCACACCGGGCACACCGGGACGCCGTCGACTTCGTCGTGGACGGACACCCGCTGCTGGACCGGCTCTCCGGCCTCGACGCGGTCTCCCCGCTCGCCTCCGACGTACCGCCCGCGATCTTCACCGCCCAGGTGCGCGGCCTCCTCCTGGAGGCTCAGGCTCCGCTCGCCGGGGGCAGGCACGTCATCTACGGCTGTCCCGAGTGCGAGAGCGTCGAATGCGGTGCCGTCACCGCGGTCATCGAGAGGGCCGGCGACGACTACGTCTGGCGGGACTTCGCCTGGCAGACCGGCGAACGGGCCGACCTGGAACGCAACGGCTACCACGGCGTCGGGCCCTTCCGCTTCCACGGCCCCGAGTACCGCGGCGCGCTGCGCTCCCTGGGCGAGCCGTTCATCATGGCCCGGACGTCGGGGAACGCGCTGGTGGTACCGGTGAGCCACCAGGGCCCGGAACGGCGGTGAGGAGGGCCGCGGCGGGCCGTTAAAATCGGCTCCCTGATGACTGCCACTCTCGTCGCCAAGAATCTCACCGCCGGACACGGCGACCGCGCGCTCTTCGCCGGACTCGACCTCGTCGTCGCGCCCGGCGATGTGATCGGGCTCGTCGGCGCCAACGGCGCGGGCAAGTCCACGCTGCTGCGGCTGCTCGCCGGTCTCCTCACCCCGGAACAGGGCGAGCTGCGGCTCTCCCCGCCCTCCGCGACCGTGGGGCACCTGCCCCAGGAACCGGAGCGCCGGGAGGGCGAGACCGTTCGGGACTTCCTCGCCCGCCGGACGGGTGTCGACGAAGCCCAGCGGGTGATGGACGCGGCGACGCAGGCGCTCGTGGACGGGGCGCCGGGTGCGGACGACGCGTACGCGGACAGCCTGGAGCGCTGGCTCGACCTCGGCGGCGCCGACCTGGACGAACGTGCCGAGGAAGTCGCCGACTCCCTGGGGCTCGGCGTCGGTCTCGACCAGCCGATGACGTCCCTGTCCGGCGGTCAGGCGGCCCGGGCCGGACTCGCCTCCCTCCTGCTCTCCCGCTACGACGTGTTCCTGCTCGACGAGCCCACCAACGACCTCGACCTGGACGGTCTGGAGCGCCTCGAGCGCTTCGTCTCCGGTCTGCGCGCCGGGACCGTCGTCGTCAGCCACGACCGCGAGTTCCTCACCCGCACGGTCACCAAGGTCCTCGAACTCGACCTGGCACAGCAGCAGATCACGCTGTACGGCGGCGGCTACGAGGCGTATCTCGAAGAGCGCGACACCGCCCGCCGGCACGCGCGCGAGGACTTCGAGGAGTACGCCGACAAGCGTTCCGCCCTCGAAGGCCGCGCCCAGATGCAACGGGGCTGGATGGACAAGGGCGTCAAGAACGCCCGGCGCAAGGCGAACAACGACAACGACAAGATCGGCCGCAAGTTCCGCAGCGAGGCCAGCGAGAAGCAGGCCGCGAAGGCCCGGCAGACACAGCGCATGATCGAGCGCCTGGACGTCGTCGACGAGCCCCGCAAGGAGTGGGAGCTGCGCATGGAGATCGCGGCGGCCCCGCGGTCGGGCGCGGTGGTCGCCACGCTGCGCGACGCCGAGGTACGGCGCGGGGACTTCACCTTCGGCCCGGCGACCCTCCAGATCGACTGGGCGGACCGGGTGGCCGTCACCGGCGCGAACGGCGCGGGCAAGTCCACCCTGCTGGGCGCGCTGCTCGGCCGGGTGCCGCTGTCCTCCGGACACGCCACGCTCGGCTCGGGTGTGATCGTCGGCGAGGTGGACCAGGCCCGCAAGCTCTTCCTCGGCGCCGAGTCGCTGCTGGACGCGTTCTGCGCGGCCGTCCCGGACACGGAGCCCGCCGAGGTCCGCACGCTGCTGGCCAAGTTCGGCCTGAAGGCGGACCACGTCCTGCGCCCGGCGGCCACGCTCTCGCCGGGCGAGCGCACCCGCTCCGCGCTGGCCCTCCTCCAGGGCCGGGGCGTCAACCTGCTGGTCCTGGACGAGCCGACGAACCACCTCGACCTGCCGGCCATCGAGCAGCTCGAATCGGCCCTGGACTCCTACGAGGGCACGCTCCTGCTGGTCACCCACGACCGCCGCATGCTGGACGCGGTCCACACGACCCGCCGCCTGGAGGTGGCGGCCGGCAAGGTGACAGAACGCTGAGCCTCCCGGCCCCTGGGCCGTGCCGGGTTCCCCGGCGGAAGGAAGCGGAAGCAAGTGGAAGGGGCGGCTGCCGGATCGGCAGCCGCCCCTTCCGTGTGTCAGCCCGGTGTCACTTCCGGCCCCGCTCGGGGCCGGACAGACCCGCGCGGCGCAGGGCGTCGGCCATGGCGCTGTTCGCCGGCGGCGGAGCCTGCCGGGAGCCGCCCCCGGCGCCGCCGCCCGCACCGCCGCCGCGGCCCTGCCGCTGCTGCTGGCCACGCGGCTGCTGGCCGCGCTGCTGGGGCGGCCGTCCGCCCCGCTGGGACCGGCCGCCGCCGCCCTCGGCCTCCGGAGCCGCCGCCTCGTCGTCCAGCCGGAGCGTCAGCGAGATCCGCTTGCGCGGGATGTCGATGTCCAGGACCTTCACCTTGACGATGTCGCCGGGCTTCACGACGTCCCGCGGGTCCTTCACGAACGTCTTCGACAGCGCGGAGACGTGCGCCAGGCCGTCCTGGTGGACGCCGATGTCGATGAACGCCCCGAAGGCCGCGACGTTCGTGACGACCCCCTCCAGGACCATCCCGGAGGACAGGTCGGAGATCTTCTCCACGCCCTCCTTGAAGGTGGCCGTCTTGAAGGCGGGACGCGGGTCGCGACCCGGCTTCTCCAGCTCCCTGAGGATGTCCGTGACGGTCGGCAGACCGAAGGTCTCGTCGACGAACTCGGCCGGCTTCAGCGAGCGCAGCACGCTCGTGTTGCCGATCAGCGACGCGACCTCGCTGCCCGCGGTCTTCACCATCCGCCGCACCACGGGGTACGCCTCGGGGTGCACGCTGGACGCGTCAAGGGGGTCGCTGCCGCCCCGGATCCGCAGGAAGCCCGCGCACTGCTCGTACGCCTTGGGGCCGAGCCGGGCCACCTTCTTGAGGGCCGTACGGGCGGTGAAGGGGCCGTTGGCGTCGCGGTGCGCGACGATGTTCTCCGCGAGGCCGGAGGTGATGCCGGAGACCCGCGCCAGCAGCGGGGCGGAGGCGGTGTTCACGTCCACACCCACGCCGTTCACACAGTCCTCGACGACCGCGTCGAGCGAGCGCGACAGCTTCACCTCGGACAGGTCGTGCTGGTACTGCCCGACACCGATCGACTTCGGGTCGATCTTCACCAGCTCGGCCAGCGGGTCCTGGAGCCGGCGCGCGATGGAGACGGCGCCGCGCAGCGACACGTCCATGTCGGGCAGTTCCTGCGAGGCGAACGCGGACGCCGAGTACACCGACGCGCCCGCCTCCGACACCATCACCTTGGTGAGTTTCAGCTCCGGGTGCTTCGTGATCAGCTCACCGGCGAGCTTGTCGGTCTCGCGGGAGGCCGTGCCGTTGCCGATCGCGACCAGTTCGACCGCGTGCTCCTCGGCGAGCCGGGCGAGCTTGGCGATCGCCTCGTCCCACCGGTTGGCCGGGACGTGCGGGTGGATGACGTCCGTGGCGACGACCTTGCCGGTCGCGTCGACGACGGCGACCTTCACGCCCGTACGGAAACCGGGGTCCAGGCCCAGCGTCGCGCGCGTGCCCGCCGGGGCCGCGAGCAGCAGGTCCCGCAGGTTCGCCGCGAAGACGTCCACCGCCTCGTCCTCGGCGGCGGTGCGCAGCCGCAGGCGCATGTCGATGCCGAGGTGCACGAGGATGCGGGTGCGCCAGGCCCAGCGGGCGGTGTCCGTCAGCCACTTGTCGCCGGGGCGGCCGCGGTCGGCGATGCCGAAGCGGTGGGCGACGATCCCCTCGTACGAGGACGGTCCCTCGGTGGCCTCCTCCGGCTCCAGGACGAGATCGAGGACGTCCTCCTTCTCGCCGCGCAGCATGGCGAGGATCCGGTGCGAGGGCAGCGCCTTGAACGGCTCGGCGAAGTCGAAGTAGTCGGCGAACTTGGCGCCCGCCTCCTCCTTGCCCTCGCGCACCTTGGCGGCGAGCCGTCCGCGCACCCACATGCGCTCGCGCAGCTCGCCGATCAGGTCGGCGTCCTCGGAGAACCGCTCGGTGAGGATCGACCGGGCGCCGTCCAGGGCGGCCTGCGGGTCGGCGACGCCCTTGTCGGCGTCGACGAAGGCCGCCGCGGCGGCGAACGGGTCCACGGACGGGTCGCCGAGCAGGCCCTCGGCCAGCGGCTCCAGACCCGCCTCGCGGGCGATCTGCGCCTTGGTGCGCCGCTTGGGCTTGAACGGCAGATAGATGTCCTCGAGACGCGCCTTGGTCTCGGCGCCCCGGATCTGCGCCTCCAGTTCGGCGCTGAGCTTGCCCTGCTCGCGCACCGAGTCGAGGATCGCGGACCGCCGGTCCTCCAGCTCCCGCAGATAGCGCAGCCGCTCCTCGAGGGTGCGCAGTTGCGCATCGTCGAGCATCTCGGTCGCTTCCTTGCGGTAGCGGGCGATGAAGGGCACCGTCGAACCGCCGTCGAGCAAGTCGACGGCCGCCTTGACCTGCCGCTCCCGTACGCCGAGTTCTTCGGCGATCCTGCCTTCGATGGACCCTACGAGGGGTGTCGTCACGATCCCGTACCGCCTTCTCCACTGGGGTTGCGCGGCAATTGTGGCAGGTGACGCCGACAACGGGGGCCCAGGGCGGCACTCGAAGGGACCGCGTGCCGCACCCGGACCGCGTCCGCGCCCGGCCCGTCGGCTCCGGCCCGGACCCGGTCCACGCCCGGCACGTCCGCTCCGGCCGGGCCCCTCAGCCCTTGCCGATCATTCCCTCCGGGAACGCGCCGGCGGCGAAGGCGGTCATCAGCAGGCCCTTCGCGATCTCGGTGAGCCGTTCGACCCCGGCGGCGCCCAGGTGCTCGTAGGGTGCCCGGTCGAGGCGGTCCGTCCGGGCCTCGATGTCCCGGCGCAGCTCCGTACCGGCCGGCGTCAGCTCGCCGTCCGCGTCGAGCAGCCCGCGCTCGCGCAGCCGCCCGGACGCCGCCTCCCAGTCGTACCGGGACCAGCCGCGGGTGCCGAGCACCCACTGAGGCACCATGCCCTTGCCGGTCGCGGTGTGGCTCACCAGGGCCTCCACCGGGTCGAGCTCCGCGTCGAGCAGCGCCGCGAGGTGACCGTCGCCCCGGTGCTCGCGCAGCAGGGTGGCCGCGTGCCAGAGCGCCAGGTGCGGGGCCTCGGGCACAGGCAGGTCGGCGTGAGCGGCGTACAGCGGGCGGAAGGCGCGGGTGCAGGCCTCGGCCGCGCGCAGGGCGAGCTTCGCCGCCTCGGCCACCTCCTCGGACGCGATGACGTCCTCGCCGAGCAGCCGCCTGAGCGTCGCGTCCACGGCGCGCAGACGTGCCGCGAGCACCGTCTCCGGAGAGGCGGCCCGCCACACCGCGGGCACATGTCCGGCGACGAGTTCGTGCCGGAAGTTGAAGAACGTGGCCGTCACCGTGCCCGCGCCGACCGCGCCCATCGCGGCGGCCCGCACCGCGAAGTAGGCGCTGCGCTCGTTCTCGACGCCGACCGCGGCCAGCTCACGGCCCAGATCGGGCGAGAAGTAGTGCGTCGAGTGCAGCGGATTGAGGACGTTGTGGCAGCGCCGGCCGGCGCGCTCCGGCAGTGAAGTGGTCATACCCCGCACATTACCGACTGGTTGGTATGTCGTGAACCTCCTGGCGTGGAGCGGGCGACACCCGCTACCGCGCCCCGGGAGCCCTCAGGGAGCCCACGTGAACTGCGGCTGCCTGCGTTCGAGGAAGGCGGCTACCCCCTCCGCGGTGTCGCCGCCGGCGCTTGCCTGTCGTACCCAGTGGGCGTCACGGTCGGTGCGTCCGTCCACGAACTCCTTCGCCGCCGCCTGCGTCAGCAGCGAGCGCGTCGCCAGGACGCGGGTGAACTCCGCGACCCGCTTGTCGAGTTCGCCCTCGGGCAGCACCTCGTCCACGAGACCGGTGCGCAGTGCGCGCTCGGTGTCGATCAACTCGCCGGAGAAGAGCAGGTACTTGGCGGCGGACGGCCCCACGAGTGCCGCGAGCCTCCGGGTGGAGGAAGCCGGGTAGACGATGCCGAGCTTCGCCGGAGTCACCCCGAACAGCGAGCCCTCCTGCGCGAATCGCAGATCGCAGGCGGCCGCGAGCTGGGACCCGCCGCCCACGCAGTAGCCGCGGATCGCGGCCAGCGTCGGCTTGGGGAACGCCGCGAGGGCCTCCTCGGCGAGCACGGCGAGGCCCTGGGCCTCGCCCGGCGACTCCCGCAGCGTCGAGATGTCCGCCCCGGCGCAGAAGGTGCCGCCCTCGCCGGTGAGCACGAGCGCGTGCACGTCGGCACGCCCGCTCAGTACGTTCAGCAGCGGCGGCAGCGCCCGCCACATGGGCGTCGTCATGGCGTTCCGCTTGGCGGGGTGATGGATGACGACGGTGGCGACCCCGTCGCCGACGTGGTGCAACAGCTGCGGCTCCATACGCCGGATGCTATCCGGAGCGTCCGGCCGACTTCGATCATGGTCCCGGGCGGCAGGACGGGCGGTGGAGCGGCGCGGAACGAATCGGGTCAGCCGGGGGTCAAACCCGTACAACCCGAAAAGTTTCGGAAGTTGACATGAAAGTGGCAATTCCTGTCTTAGGGCTGGCTTTATATGACATTGGCGATCATAAATCAGCGATAATTGCTGACTTCTGTTCAGTCAACCGGTACGGACCGGCGCATTACCAACACTCGACTGTGTGGTGACAATCGAGCGCAAGGGTGGCGACCGGACGATGGAGAACCTCGGGCGCGGGTCCGACCCGAGCCCCGAAGGCGGAGTCGCGACTCCCGACGTCAGATCGCCCGGACCGCTGCCGTACGAGGGGGTGTGGCGGTTCACCGCCGCCGCCGTCGAAGCCTCGGTGCCGCAGGCGCGGCACGCCGTCCGTGATCTGCTGGTCCGCCAGGGGGTTCCGGTCTCGGACGATGTCGTTCAGGGACTGCTGTTGATCGTCTCCGAACTGGTCACGAACGCCGTCAAGCACGCGGCACTTCTGTCGCCGATGCTCGCGGTGGAGGTCGCGGTCGGCGCCGACTGGGTGCGGGTGTCCGTCGAGGACGACCACCCCTACCGTCCGACCGCCCTGGAGGCCGACTACGGGCAGACCGGTGGCCGGGGCCTGCTGCTGGTGCGCGAGGTGACCCGGGAGTTCGGCGGAGGGTGCGACGTCGAGTACACCGCGGGCGGCGGCAAGGTGATCTGGGCCGCCCTGCCGCTAGGGTCTGTCTGACACTTCCCGTCTGCCGGACGACGGCGGGAAGTGTCAGACAGGCCCTGGCACCGGGCGTCCGGTGGACCGGCTACCAGCCCGCGGACGGACCCGTCAGCTCCCGCATCGCCGGACGGGCCGCGTCCAGCACCGTCATGAACCACGCTGAGAAGGGGTCCTTCGCGTGCCGCTCCGCCAGCTCGGCGGCGGTCACGAAGGCCGTCGAGCCGACCTCCTCCGGGTCGGGCCGCGGCGCGGTCTGCACCATCCCGACGAACAGGTGGTTGTACTCCTGCTCCACCAGGCCCGAGTCCGGGTCCGGGTGGTTGTAACGGACCGTGCCCGCCTCGGCGAGCAGCGTCGGTGACACGCCGAGCTCCTCGTACGTCCGCCGGGCCGCCGCCGCGAAGGGTGCCTCGTCCGGGTAGGGGTGGCCGCAGCAGGTGTTCGACCAGACGCCGGGGGAGTGGTACTTGCCGAGCGCGCGCTGCTGGAGCAGCAGCCGGCCCTGCTCGTCGAAGAGGAACACCGAGAACGCCCTGTGGAGCTGTCCCGGGGGCTGATGGGCCGCGAGCTTCTCCGCCGTACCGATCGTGTTGCCGTCCTCGTCGACCAGTTCCAGCAAGATCGCTTCAGCGGTGCCGTTCGACGAACTGTGCGTCGCGGTGGCAGGTGTGATCGGCATACCCATCCTTCGCATCGGTTTTTCAGGGCCAAGTCTGCCGTACGAATCCGGCACTCCCGGCACTTCGCGACTCTCCGCATGTCCCGCCCCGGGGTCCCGGGGCGGGACACGCGGCCCACGTGGGTCAGACGCCGAACGCGGCCGGATACCTGATCGTGCCCGGTGCCACCGGCACGGAATCGTCGAGGACGAGGGCCATCAGGTGTTCGGGCGGCACGTCGAAACCGGGCCGGATGCCGTGGCCGGCGGCGGGCCCGAAGCCGAACCTCGGGTAGTACCCGGGATGCCCGAGCACGAGGACGAGCCGCTCGCCCCGTACGCGTGCCGCCTCCAGCACCGCCCGTACGACGGCGGATCCGGCGCCTCGGCGGTGCAGGTCGGGACGGACGGCGACCGGCGCCGGCGCGGCCGCCGGGACGTCGTCGACATGACAGCGGGTGATCAGGGCGTACGCCGCGATCGTGCCGTCCGGGGCCTCGGCGACGTACGACAGGCCGGGCAGCCACGCTCCGGGATCGGCGCGCAGCGCGTCCACCAGATCGGCTTCCTCCGCCCGGCCGAAGGCGGCGGCGGTCACGGCGTGCACCTCGGCGACGTCCGCGGAGGTCTCCCGGCGAGCGCGCCAGGCGGTGCCGCCGTGGGCTGTGAGGCCGGTCTTGAGATCGGTCGGTGGGTCGGTCAGGGGATCGGTCATGGGGAACGCTTGGATGAGGGGCCCGGCCGACGCGTCGGTGGACGGCGGGTCAGCTTCGGGCCCGCGAGACGGGGACGACGAGGTCGCTGCGCGTGGCAGCGCCGGACACGGCCGTCATCAACCCACCTCCTGGGATCGCCGGCCACGCCAGCAGCGCCCGCCCCGCGCCGCCTCCGGATGTCCCGGTGCCGGAGCCGCCCGTCGAGGGGGCGCGACCGTGCCGCGCGACCGTCAGTGGCAGAGCTTCGCCTCGTGCTCCGCGTGTCCGCTCGGTTCGAGCTGGAACGTGCAGTGCTCGACGTCGAAGTGGACGCCCAGACAGCCCTGGAGCTCGTGCAGCATCTTCTCGTGGCCGATCGCGTTCAGGACGTCGGAGCTGACCACCACGTGCGCGGAGAGCACCGGCATGCCGGAGGTGATGGTCCAGGCGTGCAGGTCGTGGATGTCCTCGACCCCGTCCAGGGCCAGGATGTGAGCCCGCACCTCCGCCACGTCGACCCCCTTGGGCGCCGCCTCCAGGAGCACGTCGAGTGTCTCCTGGAGCAGCTTCCAGGTACGCGGGACGATCATCAGCGCGATGGCGATGGAGGCGATCGGGTCCGCCGCCTGCCAGCCGGTGGTCATGATCACGACGGCGGCGACGATGACCGCCACCGAGCCCAGCGCGTCCGCGGCGACCTCCAGGAAGGCGCCGCGCACGTTCAGGCTGTCCTTCTGCCCGCGCATCAGCAGCGTCAGCGAGACCATGTTGGCGACCAGGCCGAACACACCGAACGCGATCGTCAGCCCCCCGCGGGTGTCCGCGGGGGTGATGAAGCGCTGGATCGCCTCGACGAGCACGTAGCCGCCGACGACGAGCAGCAGCAGACAGTTGGCGAGCGCGGCCAGGATCTCGGCCCGCGCGTAGCCGAAGGTGCGCTTCTCGCTCGGCGGGCGCGCGGCGAAGTGGATCGCGAGCAGGGCCATGCCCAGCCCGAGCGCGTCGGTCGCCATGTGCGCCGCGTCGGCGACGAGCGCGAGCGAATCGGCGAGGAGACCGCCGACGATCTCGGCGACCATGACGGTGAGCGTGATCGCCAGCGCGACACGCAGCCGCCCCCGGTACGCGGCCGTCGCCGTGCCGGCCGGGGGAGCGCCGTGCGCGTGCCCGTGGTCGTGCCCAGCCCCCATGAACGCTGCCTCCTGATTTCCCGCTCGGTGTTTCCGCTCGGTCGTGACAGTCAACTACGGGCGGGGGGTATCGGGCAACGCGGCACTGAACACCGTTGTCATATGCTCTGACCTGCGGAAATGATCAGCAGGTCAGAGCACCGGCGTGATCAGGTCCCGGTGGTCCCGGGGTGGTGCAGCAGCCAGCCCTGCCAGGCCGACTCCACCATCTCGCGGACCCCTCGGCGCGCGCTCCAGTCCAGTCGGTCGGCGGCCAGAGCGGCCGAGGCGACCGCCCGGGGGGCGTCGCCGGGGCGGCGGGGTTCGACGAGGGGCGCCACGGGGTTCCCGGTGACCTCGGCGATGAGCGTCACGAGCTCCCGTACGGAGACCCCCTCGCCCCGGCCGATGTTCACCGTCAGGTCACCGCTCGCCCCGTCCGTCAGCCGCCGGGCCGCCGCGAGGTGCGCCTCGGCGAGATCGGCGACATGGATGTAGTCGCGTACGCAGGTGCCGTCCGGCGTCGGGTAGTCGTCGCCGAAGATCCGCGGGGCCTCGCCGCGGGTGAGGCGGTCGAACACCATCGGGACGATGTTGAAGATCCCGGTGTCGGCGAGTTCCGGCGAGGCCGCGCCCGCCACGTTGAAGTAGCGCAGGCACACCGTGGCGATGCCGTGTGCCCGGCCCGCCGCCCGCACCAGCCACTCTCCGGCGAGCTTCGTCTCGCCGTAGGGGCTCATCGGCGCGCAGGGGGTGCCCTCCGTGATGAGGTCCACATCGGGGTTGCCGTAGACGGCCGCGGACGAGGAGAACACGAACCGCTCGACGCCCGCTCCGGCCACCGCCTCCAGGAGCGTCGCGAGGCCGCCCACGTTCTCCTGGTAGTAGCGCGTCGGCTGGGCCACGGACTCGCCGACCTGCTTGCGGGCGGCCAGGTGCACCACACCGGTGATCCGGTGCTCCGTCAGGACCCGCTTGAGCAGATCACCGTCCAGCGACGACCCCTGGACGAGGGAGATGCTCTCCGGAAGCCGGTTCGGGATCCCCGACGACAGGTCGTCGAGGGCGACGACGCGCTCCCCGGCCTCCGCCATCGCCCGCGCCACATGTGCCCCGATGTATCCGGCTCCGCCTGTGATCAGCCATGTCATGGACGACCACCCTATGCGGGTCCGGCGCCCTGTCCGCTCTGCCCTGCTTCGAGGGACGCGGGGTGCCGTACGTCCTGCCGGGAATGTTCCGGTCCGCATGCCGGGAATGCTCCGGTCCGTGCCGCCGAGCTTGTGACCCCGGCCCGGAATCACCGATGATGATCTCGGCGCCCGCGGGACAAAATCGGTTGATCGGGCCGTGAACGGGTGGTGAACGCCCGCTTCCATTCATCCGATAGCCTCTGCCGACATGCCGCCGGGGCCGCCGCCGTGGACCGGGGGCCATCCCCATCACGCACACGCCGGACGCCTGGGCGCGCCGGCACCCAGGGAGTGAGTTCGCTGCCGACCGCCATCCTCACCGGCCAGCCGGTCCCCGGATCGTCGCTCGAGGGCGATCTGCGGTCGCTCGGCTTCGACGTGCGTCCCGCGTCCGACGCGGCCGAGACCGAGACCCTGCTCGCCGCCGTGCCGGCGAACGAGCGGGTCGCCGTCGTGGACGCCCGCTTCGTCGGGCACGTGCACGCCCTGCGTCTCGGCCTGACCGACCCCCGCTTCGCGGCCTCCGCCATCCCCGGCGCCGTGTCCGTGCAGCCCGAGGCACGGCGGGCCCTGACCCGCGCCGTGACCCGGGAGACCGTGGCCGCCGGGAACGCCGCCGTGGCCCCGGACAACCTCGTCGAGCGCCTCGGCGAGGCGCTCGAGGCGGACGACCTCTCCGTGTACCGCCCGGAACTCGGCACGCTCGTCGCCGCGGTCCCCGCCGATCCGCAGGAGCGCAACGGCGTCCGGCAGGCCGTCCTGGCCGTCGACGACGAGGCCGTACGGCTGCGCAGTGCCGTCAAGGCCCGCGACGGGTTCTTCACCACGTACTGCATCAGCCCGTACTCGCGCTACATCGCGCGCTGGTGCGCCCGCCGCGGCCTGACCCCGAACCAGGTCACCACCGCGTCGCTGATCACCGCGCTGATCGCCGCGGGCTGCGCCGCCACCGGCACCCGCCTCGGCTTCGTGGCGGCCGGTCTGCTGCTGCTGTTCTCCTTCGTCCTCGACTGCACGGACGGACAGCTCGCCCGCTACTCCCTGCAGTACTCGACCCTCGGCGCCTGGCTGGACGCGACCTTCGACCGCGCCAAGGAGTACGCCTACTACGCGGGACTGGCGCTCGGCGCGGCCCGCGGCGGCGACGACGTGTGGGCGCTCGCGCTCGGCGCGATGATCCTCCAGACCTGCCGGCACGTCGTGGACTTCTCGTTCAACGAGGCGAACCACGACGCCACCGCCAACACCAGCCCCACCGCCGCCCTCTCGGACAAGCTCGACAGCGTCGGCTGGACGGTCTGGGTGCGCCGGATGATAGTCCTGCCCATCGGCGAACGATGGGCGATGATCGCCGTCCTGACGGCGCTGACGACCCCCCGCATCACCTTCTACGCGCTGCTCGTCGGCTGCGCCTTCGCGGCCACCTACACCACGGCGGGCCGGGTCCTGCGCTCGCTCACCCGCAAGGCGAGCCGCACGGACCGCGCCGCCGGGGCCCTGGTGGACCTCACCGACTCCGGCGCGCTCGCCGAGTACCTGACCCGCCACGCGGGCCGCCTCCCGCGCATCGCCCCGGCCGTGGTCGCCCTCGTCGCCGGAGCCGTCGTGGTGACATGCGCCGCACTCGCCCCGTACGGGAGCTGGCTCCCCGTCCTGGGCGCCGTCGTGTACGTCCTGCTGTCGCCCGCCGCCCTGCTCAGGCCCCTCAAGGGCGCCCTGGACTGGCTGGTCCCGCCGTTCTTCCGCGCGGCCGAATACCTCACCGTTCTGGCACTGGCGGTCAACGCCGACGTGAACGGAGCGCTTCCGGCGGCTTTCGGCCTGGTGGCCGCGGTCGCCTACCATCACTACGACACGGTGTACCGCATTCGCGGAAACGCCGGAGCCCCCCCGCACTGGCTGGTGCGGGCGATCGGCGGGCACGAAGGCAGGACGCTGCTGGTCACCGTCCTGGCCGCGCTGCTCACCGCCGCACAGTTCGAGGTCGCGCTCACGGCGCTCGCCGTGGCCGTGGCACTGCTGGTGCTCGTCGAGAGCATCCGCTTCTGGGTGTCCTCCGGGGCGCCCGCCGTACACGATGAAGGAGAACCCGCATGATCGGCCTCGTGCTGGCGGCCGGCGCCGGACGGCGTCTGCGCCCCTACACCGACAGCCTCCCGAAGGCTCTCGTGCCGGTGGGCCCCGCGGGCATAGAGGACTCCATCACGGTCCTGGACCTGACCCTCGGCAACTTCGCGGAGATCGGCCTGACCGAGGTCGGCATCATCGTCGGCTACCGCAAGGAAGCCGTCTACGACCGCAAGGCCGCCCTCGAGGAGAAGTACGGCCTCAAGATCACCCTCATCGACAACGACAAGGCCGAGGAGTGGAACAACGCCTACTCCCTGTGGTGCGGACGTGACGCCCTCAAGGACGGCGTGATCCTCGCCAACGGCGACACCGTGCACCCGGTCTCCGTCGAGAGGACGCTGCTCGCCGCCCGCGGCGACGGCAAGAAGATCATCCTCGCTCTCGACACGGTGAAGAAGCTCGCCGACGAGGAGATGAAGGTCGTCGTGGACCCCGACAAGGGCGTCCAGAAGATCACCAAGCTCATGGAGCCGTCCGAGGCCACCGGCGAGTACATCGGGGTGACCCTCATCGAGGGCGCCGCCGCCGCGGAGCTCGCCGACGCCCTGAAGACGGTGTGGGAGACCGACCCGCAGCAGTTCTACGAGCACGGCTACCAGGAGCTCGTCAACCGCGGCTTCCAGATCGACGTCGCGCCGATCGGCGAGGTCAAGTGGGTCGAGATCGACAACCACGACGACCTCGCCAAGGGACGGGAGATCGCGTGCCAGTACTGACGAGGCTCATCCCCTCGCCGGTCGTCGTCGACATCCGCCCCGGTGCCCTGGACGACCTGGCGGGCGTGCTCAGCGACCAGCGCATCTCGCACTCGGGCAAGCTGGCCATCGCGGTCAGCAACGGCTCGGGCGCCCGGCTGCGCGACCGCATCGCCCCGGCCCTGCCCGGAGCGAGCTGGTACGAGGTCGGCGGCGGCACGCTCGACGACGCCATCCGGCTGGCCGGCGACATAAAGGCCGGCCACTACGACGCGGTCGTGGGCCTGGGCGGCGGCAAGATCATCGACTGTGCCAAGTTCGCCGCCGCGCGGGTCGGGCTGCCGCTCGTCGCGGTGCCCACGAACCTCGCGCACGACGGACTGTGCTCGCCGGTCGCCACCCTCGACAACGACGCGGGCCGCGGCTCCTACGGTGTGCCGAACCCGATCGCCGTGGTCATCGACCTCGACGTGATCCGGGAGGCGCCGGTCCGGTTCGTCCGGGCGGGCATCGGGGACGCCGTCTCCAACATCAACGCGATCGCGGACTGGGAGCTGTCCAACCGCGTCACGGGCGAGAAGATCGACGGACTGGCCGCCGCCATGGCGCGCCAGGCCGGCGAGGCCGTGCTCCGGCATCCCGGGGGTGTCGGCGACAACGACTTCCTCCAGGTTCTCGCCGAGGCGCTCGTCCTCACCGGCATCGCGATGTCGATCTCGGGCGACTCCCGGCCGGCCTCCGGCTCCTGCCACGAGATCAACCACGCCTTCGACCTCCTCTTCCCCAAGCGGGCGGCGAGCCACGGCGAGCAGTGCGGCCTGGGCGCGGCCTTCGCGATGTACCTGCGCGGCGCCCACGAGGACGCGGCGTTCATGGCCGAGGTGCTGCGGCGGCACGGACTGCCGGTGCTCCCCGAGGAGATCGGCTTCACCGTGGACGAGTTCGTCGAGGTCGTGGAGTTCGCTCCGCAGACCCGGCCCGGCCGCTACACGATCCTCGAACATCTCGACCTGAAAACCCACCAGATCAAGGACATCTACTCCGACTATGCCAAGGCCATCGGTAGCTGAACTCCGTCCCGTCGTTCATCCCCCCGGGGTGAAGGACCGGCGCAGCGGTGAGCACTGGGCGGGACGCCTGTACATGCGAGAGATCTCGCTGCGCTGCGACCGCTACCTGGTGAACACCAGGATCACGCCCAACCAGCTCACGTACCTGATGACCGTCTGCGGCGTGCTCGCGGCCCCCGCCCTGCTGGTGCCGGGGATCGCGGGCGCGGTGCTGGGCGTGGTGATGGTCCAGCTCTATCTGCTGCTCGACTGCGTCGACGGCGAGATCGCGCGCTGGAAGAAGCAGTACTCGCTCGGCGGGGTCTACCTCGACCGCGTCGGCGCCTACCTCACGGACGCGGCCGTCCTCGTGGGCCTCGGCCTGCGTGCCGCGGATCTGTGGGGGACAGGACGCGTCGACTGGCTGTGGGCCTTCCTCGGCACCCTGGCCGCCCTCGGCGCGATCCTGATCAAGGCAGAGACCGACCTCGTCGGCGTCGCCCGGCACCAGGGCGGGCTGCCGCCGGTCAAGGAGTCCGCCGCCGAGCCCCGCTCCTCGGGCGTGGCGCTGGCCCGCAGGGCCGCCGCGGCGCTCAAGTTCCACCGGCTGATCCTCGGGATCGAGGCGACCCTGCTGATCCTGGTCCTCGCGATCGCGGACCAGATCAGGGGCGACCTGTTCTTCACCCGGCTCGGCACCGCCGTCCTCGCCGGCATCGCGCTCCTGCAGACCGTGCTGCACCTGGTGTCCATCCTCGCTTCGAGCAGGCTCAAGTGAGTGCCGCGACCAGGGTCGGCGCGGTGATCATCACCATGGGCAACCGCCCCGACGAGCTCAGGGCCCTGCTCGACTCCGTCGCCAAGCAGGACGGCGACCGCGTCGAGGTGGTCGTGGTCGGCAACGGCTCACCCGTCCCGGACGTCCCCGCGGGGGTGCGGACGGTCGAGCTGCCCGAGAACCTCGGCATCCCCGGCGGCCGCAACGTGGGCATCGAGGCCTTCGGCCCCGGCGGCACCGACGTGGACATCCTGCTCTTCCTGGACGACGACGGCCTGCTGGCCCACCACGACACGGCCGAACTGTGCCGCCGGGCCTTCGCCGACGACCCCGAGCTCGGGATCATCAGCTTCCGTATCGCCGACCCCGAGACCGGCGCGACCCAGCGCCGCCACGTCCCGAGGCTGCGCGCCGCCGACCCGATGCGCTCCTCGCGCGTCACCACGTTCCTCGGCGGCGCCAACGCGGTCCGTACGAAGGTCCTCGCCGAGGTCGGCGGACTCCCGGACGCCTTCTTCTACGCCCACGAGGAGACCGACCTGGCCTGGCGGGCCCTCGACGCCGGCTGGATGATCGACTACCGCTCCGACATGGTGCTGTACCACCCGACGACCGCCCCCTCGCGGCACGCTGTGTACCACCGGATGGTGGCCCGCAACCGCGTCTGGCTCGCACGCCGCAACCTTCCCGCGCCTCTCGTCCCGGTCTACCTCGGCGTCTGGATGCTCCTGACGCTGCTGCGTCGCCCCTCGCGGGCAGCTCTGCGGGCCTGGTTCGGCGGATTCCGGGAAGGCTGGAGGAGTCCGTGCGGACCGAGGCGTCCCATGCGGTGGCGCACGGTGTGGCGGCTGACCCGACTGGGCCGGCCTCCGGTCATCTGACAAGCTCGATCCTGAGAGCGGCCGGGCCCTACCCGGTTCCCCGGCTCATGCCCAGTCCGAACCGGCTGTGCGCATCTTGAAGACGAAAGTTCCCCTTGTGAGTGAGACCACGCATGACGGCGGAGTCGCGGTGAGCGACCGGCCGTCGCCCGATGACGGGCTTTCCGCGGCCGAACTGGCCGCCAAGTACGGCCTCGCGGTCAGCGGCGCCCGGCCCGGGCTGCCCCAGTACCTTCGTCAGCTCTGGGGTCGGCGGCACTTCATCCTCGCGTTCTCGCAGGCGAAGCTCACCGCCCAGTACAGCCAGGCCAAGCTGGGCCAGGTCTGGCAGGTGGCGACGCCGCTGCTCAACGCGGCCGTCTACTACTTCATCTTCGGTCTGATCCTCAAGGCCGACCGCGGGATGTCGCACGACGTGTACATCCCGTTCCTGGTGACGGGCGTCTTCGTCTTCACCTTCACCCAGAGCTCGCTCATGGCGGGTGTCCGGGCGATCTCGGGCAACCTGGGACTGGTGCGCGCGCTGCACTTCCCGCGCGCCTCGCTGCCGATCTCGTTCGCCCTCCAGCAGCTCCAGCAACTGCTCTTCTCGATGATCGTGCTGTTCATCGTGGTGATCGGGTTCGGCAGCTACCCGGGCCCGTCCTGGCTGCTGATCGTCCCGGTGCTGTTCCTCCAGTTCCTCTTCAACACCGGCCTCGCGCTGATCGTGGCGAGGATGGGCTCCAAGACGCCCGACCTCGCCCAGCTCATGCCGTTCATCCTGCGCACCTGGATGTACGCCTCCGGTGTCATGTTCTCCATCAGCACCATGCTCGCCGGCCGCCCCGAGTGGATCGCCCGGGTGCTCCAGGCGAACCCGGCCGCCGTCTACATGGACCTGATGCGCTTCGCGCTCATCGACGGCTACGGCTCCTCCAACCTGCCCCCGCACGTGTGGGCCATCGCCGTCTTCTGGGCCGTGGTCACGGCCGTCGGCGGTTTCGTCTACTTCTGGAAGGCTGAAGAGAGGTACGGCCGTGGCTGAGCTCGACAAGATGTCGCACATTCCGACCGTCATCGCGGACGAGCTGCACATCGTCTACCGCGTGAACGGCGCCAAGACCGGCAAGGGCAGCGCCACCGCCGCCCTCAGCCGCATTCTCAAGCGCGGCGAGGAACGCGGTGTGCGCAAGGTGCACGCCGTCAAGGGTGTCTCCTTCACCGCCTACCGCGGCGAGGCCATCGGCCTGATCGGCTCGAACGGCTCCGGCAAGTCCACCCTCCTGCGGGCCATCGCCGGACTGCTGCCCGCCGAGAAGGGCAAGGTCTACACCGACGGCCAGCCCTCGCTGCTCGGCGTGAACGCGGCCCTCATGAACGACCTGACCGGTGAGCGGAACGTCATCCTCGGCGGTCTCGCCATGGGAATGTCCCGCGAGGAGGTCAAGGAGCGCTATGAGGAGATCGTCGACTTCTCCGGGATCAACGAGAAGGGCGACTTCATCACCCTGCCGATGCGGACGTATTCCTCCGGCATGGCGGCGCGGCTGCGCTTCTCCATCGCGGCGGCCAAGGACCACGACGTCCTGATGATCGACGAGGCCCTCGCGACCGGTGACCGCTCCTTCCAGAAGCGTTCCGAGGCCCGCATCCGCGAGCTGCGCAAGAGCGCGGGCACGGTGTTCCTGGTCAGCCACAACAACAAGTCGATCCGCGACACCTGCGACCGCGTGCTGTGGCTGGAGCGGGGCGAGCTGCGCATGGACGGGGCGACCGAGGACGTGCTCAAGGAGTACGAGAAGTTCACGGGCAAGTAGCCCGATTCGCCCAGGGCCCCGCCGGAACTCTCCGGCGGGGCCCTGCGTCTGCAAGGGAAACGCCAACTCCCGTCGGCATGGGGAATCTTGACGCCAATCGGTGTGTTGTTGTGATGTGCAGGACACCCCGGCGGAGTGTGCCGCGTTGTACAACGTAAGCTGTACCGGTGCTGAATCGCGTCAAGTAGGGCGATAATACGCGACACCCGGAACCGTCACGCCGAGCGGATCTTCGGGCGGCGTGTCCGAAATGGGCAGTGTTGGGTCGGCAGTGTAGAACGGGAGATGTGACGGCAATGGCTACGGTGACTCTCCAGCTCCGCGATGCGTGTGCCGTCCTCGCGCCGGGCGGCGAGCGGTGACCCAAGCCGGGACGGCCCGCACCGGCGATCCGGAGCGCGGCACCCTCGACAAAGCCGCGGACGAGAACTTCCCCGTGGCCCCGTTCTTCCTGCCCAGGGCCTGGCGCGACGACCTCATGGCCGTCTACGGCTTCGCCCGTCTCGTGGACGACATCGGCGACGGCGATCTCGCCCCCGGCGGCGCCGACGCCCGCCTCCTCGGCGTGCCGGCCGCGGACGCAGACGACCCCATGGTCCTGCTCGACGCGCTGGAAGCCGATCTTCACCGCGTGTTCGACTCGACCCCGCGCCACCCCCTGATGCGCGGACTGCAGCCCACGGTCCGCCGCGCGGGTCTGACCCCCGAGCCCTTTCTCGGCCTGATCGCCGCCAACCGCCAGGACCAGCTCGTCAAGCGCTACGAGACCTACGACGACCTGCTCGCCTACTGTGAACTCTCCGCGAACCCCGTCGGCCGTCTGGTCCTCTCCGTCACCGGAACCTCCACGCCCGAGCGCGTCCGCCGCTCCGACGCGGTGTGCACGGGGCTCCAGATCGTCGAGCACCTCCAGGACGTGGCCGAGGACCTCGGCCGCGACCGCGTCTACCTGCCCGCCGAGGACATGAAGCGCTTTCACGTCGTCGAATCCGATCTCGCCGCCCCCACAGCAGGCGCATCGGTGCGAGCACTGGTTGCATACGAAGCAGAACGCGCCTTGAACCTCCTGAATGAAGGCACCCCCCTCGTGGGTAGCGTCCACGGCAGGCTGAAACTGCTGCTCGCGGGGTTCGTCGCGGGGGGGAAGGCGGCGGTCCGTGCGATCGCCGCCGCCGAATACGACGTACTTCCCGGCCCGCCCAAGCCCGGCAAGCTCCAGTTGCTGCGCGAGGTGGGAGTGACTCTGCGAGGAGAGGGGTGATCCGGACCGTGGAGTCGGAACAGCACGTGTCCGCACCGGTACTCGCCGCGTACAGCTACTGCGAGGCGGTGACCGGTCAGCAGGCCCGTAATTTCGCGTACGGCATCAGGCTTCTGCCGACGTCCAAGCGCCGTGCGATGTCGGCGCTCTACGCGTTCTCACGGCGCGTCGACGACATCGGCGACGGCACACTGGCGCCGGACGTGAAGGCGACGCGCCTGGAGGAGACCCGGGCGCTGCTCGCCCGCGTGCGCGCGGGCGCCGTCGAGGAGGACGACACCGACCCGGTCGCCGTCGCCCTCAGCCACAGCGCGGCGTACTTCCCGGTACCCCTGGGGGGCCTGGACGAGCTCATCGACGGCGTGCTGATGGACGTCAGCGGTGAGACGTACGAGACCTGGGACGACCTGAAGGTCTACTGCCGCTGCGTGGCCGGGGCGATCGGGCGGCTCTCGCTCGGGGTCTTCGGCACCGAACCGGGGGCGCGTGGCGCCGAGCGCGCGCCGGAGTACGCCGACACGCTCGGGCTCGCGCTCCAGCTCACCAACATCCTTCGGGACGTCCGTGAGGACGCCGAGGGCGGGCGCACCTATCTGCCCGCCGACGACCTGGCCAAGTTCGGCTGCTCGGCCGGGTTCGACGGGCCGACCCCGCCGGAGGGGTCCGACTTCGCGGGCCTCGTGCACTTCGAGGTGCGGCGGGCACGTGCCCTGTTCGCGGAGGGCTACCGGCTGCTGCCCATGCTGGACCGGCGCAGCGGCGCCTGTGTCGCGGCCATGGCGGGCATCTACCGGCGGCTCCTCGACCGCATCGAGCGCGAGCCGGAGGCCGTGCTGCGCGGCCGGGTCTCCCTGCCGGGACGCGAGAAGGCGTACGTCGCCGTGCGCGGTCTCTCCGGCCTCGACGCCCGGCACGTCTCCCGCCGCACGGTCCGGAGGCGCGTCTGATGGACACCAGGGGTCGAGGCGGACACACCCGGGATGACGCGGCCGGTGAAAAGCGGCGGGCAACCCTCCGGAGCCGGATGGCGTCCCTGACTGCGACGGCGTGCCGTGGAGCGTTCGACGACCACGGTCCGGCCGCGGGGGAGGGTGCGCGATGAGCGAGGTCGAGTCCACGGACGACTCCGGCCGGGCCACTGCCGTGGTGATCGGCGGCGGGCTCGCCGGTGTCACCGCCGCGCTCGCGCTGGCCGACGCCGGGCTCCGGGTGACGCTGCTGGAGGGCCGGCCGCGCCTCGGCGGTCTCGCTTTCTCCTTCCAGCGCGGCGAGCTCACCGTGGACAACGGACAGCACGTCTTCCTGCGCTGCTGCACCGCCTACCGCTGGTTCCTCGACCGCGTCGACGCGACCGCGCTGGCACCTGTGCAGGATCGTCTCGACGTGCCCGTTCTCGACCTGGAGGCACCTCCGGGACGACGGCTCGGCAGGATCGGCCGCACCGCGCTGCCCGTACCGCTGCACCTGGCGCGCAGCCTCGCCACCTATCAGCACCTCTCGCTCGCCGAACGCGCCAAAGTCGGCCGTGCCGCGCTCGCGCTCAAGAGCCTGGACCTCACCGATCCGGCACTCGACGAGCAGAACTTCGGCGACTGGCTCGCCGGGCACGGTCAGTCGCGACGTGCCGTCGAAGCACTGTGGGACCTCGTGGGGGTCGCCACCCTCAACGCGGTGGCCCAGGACTCCTCGCTCGGGCTCGCCGCGATGGTGTTCAAGACGGGTCTGCTGTCCGACCCGGGCGCGGCCGACATCGGCTGGGCTCGCGTCCCGCTGGGCGAACTGCATGACACCCTGGCCCGCAAGGCGCTCGACTCCGCGGGCGTACGTACCGAGATGCGTACACGCGTCACCTCCGTCTCCCCTTACGAGAACGGTCGTTGGGGCGTTCAGGTTCCCGGCGAGCGCATCGAGGCCGACGCCGTCGTGCTCGCCGTACCCCAGCGCGAGGCCCACGACCTGCTGCCCGAGGGGGCGCTCGACGCCCCCGAGCGGCTTCTGGACATCGGCACCGCGCCGATCCTCAACGTCCACGTCGTCTACGACCGCAAGGTCCTCACCGCGCCGTTCTTCGCGGCCCTCGGCTCCCCGGTGCAATGGGTCTTCGACCGCACCGAGGCCTCGGGGCTCCGGGAGGGGCAGTACCTCGCGCTGTCGCAGTCGGCCGCGCAGGACGAGATCGACGAGCCCGTCGCCGTGCTCCGGGAGCGATATCTGCCGGAGCTGGAGCGGCTGCTGCCCGGTGCGCGCGGCGCCGGGATCAAGGACTTCTTCGTGACCCGGGAGCGCACCGCGACGTTCGCCCCCACTCCGGGCGTCGGGCGGCTGCGGCCCGGCCCCCGGACCAAGGCCCCCGGCCTGTACCTGGCCGGAGCGTGGACCGCCACTGGGTGGCCCGCGACCATGGAGAGTGCGGTTCGCAGTGGAGTCGGTGCGGCGGACGCCGCGCTGGACGCCCTGGGCCGGCCCCGCGACCACCTCCTCGGACTCTTCGAGGAGGCGGCATGACGCTCGACCGGAGCATGGCAGGTCCCCGCACCCCCGGTTCCGTAACAAGAGGAGAGATTGTGCCCACTGTGCCCCCGGCCGAAGCGGCTGCCGACGCGGTGGACGTGACCGCGCTCCTGGAGCGCGGCCGGACCCTGGCCACACCGGTGCTCAAGGCGGCCGTCGACCGTCTCGCGCCGCCCATGGACACCGTCGCCGCCTACCACTTCGGCTGGATCGACGCGGAGGGCAACCCCGCGGACGGCGACGGCGGCAAGGCGGTGCGCCCCGCGCTCGCCGTGCTCTCCGCGCAGGCCGCCGGCGCGCCCCCCGAGGTGGGTGTCCCCGGCGCGGTCGCCGTCGAGCTGGTGCACAACTTCTCGCTGCTGCACGACGACCTGATGGACGGCGACGAACAGCGCCGCCACCGCGACACCGTCTGGAAGGTGCACGGCCCCGCCCAGGCGATCCTGGTCGGCGACGCCCTGTTCGCGCTGGCCAACGAGGTCCTGCTGGAGCTCGGCACCGTCGAGGCCGGCCGGGCCACCCGCCGCCTGACCACCGCCACCCGGGCCCTGATCGACGGTCAGGCCCAGGACATCTCCTACGAGCACCGCGACCGCGTCAGCGTCGAGGAGTGCCTGGAGATGGAGGGCAACAAGACCGGCGCCCTGCTCGCCTGCGCCTGTTCCATCGGCGCGGTCCTCGGCGGCGCCGACGACCTCACCGCCGACACGCTGGAGCGCTACGGCTACCACCTCGGCCTGGCCTTCCAGGCCGTCGACGACCTCCTCGGCATCTGGGGCGACCCGGAGGCCACCGGAAAGCAGACCTGGAGCGATCTGCGCCAGCGCAAGAAGTCCCTGCCGGTCGTGGCCGCGCTCGCCGCGGGCGGACCCGCCTCCGAGCGGCTCGGCGAGCTGCTCGCCGAGGACGCCAAGGCGAGCGACTTCGAGAACTTCTCCGAGGAGGAGTTCGCCGCGCGCGCCGCGCTCATCGAGCAGGCGGGCGGCCGCGAGTGGACCGCCGACGAGGCGCGCCGCCAGCACGCGATCGCCATCGAGGCGCTGGACGCCGTACCGATGCCCGAGCAGGTCCGCGCCCAGCTCGTGGCGCTGGCCGACTTCGTCGTCGTGCGGAAGAGATGATCGTTATCGGTCGAATAAACCTCGCGTAGTCGCCGGCCGGTGCCTTCCCCAAGCTTCGAACCTCGTTCGAGCGGAGGGATATCCATCCGAACGAACGCACCGGCCGACGGCGGACCCACAGCAGAGACACACCACTGCACGAAGGGGAAGCCATGACAGCGACGACCGACGGAAGCACCGGGGCACTTCCTCCCCGCGCTGCCTCGGCCAACGAGACCGTACGCGAGACGACTCCCGAGGCGGCCGGGACAGTCGAGACCCGAGACGCCGCCACGCGCGCCATGGAGCGCGCCACGGACTTCCTGCTCGCCCGGCAGGACGCCCAGGGCTGGTGGAAGGGCGACCTCGAGACGAACGTCACCATGGACGCCGAGGATCTCCTGCTCCGCCAGTTCCTGGGCATCCGCGACGAGCCGACCACCCGCGGCGCGGCGCTGTTCATCCGCGGCGAGCAGCGCGAGGACGGCACCTGGGCCTCGTTCTACGGAGGCCCGGGCGAGATCTCCACCACCATCGAGGCGTACGTCGCGCTGCGGCTGGCCGGGGACGACCCCCAGGCCCCGCACATGGCGCGGGCCGCCGCGTGGATCCGCGAGCGCGGCGGCATCGCCGCGGCCCGTGTCTTCACCCGGATCTGGCTCGCCCTGTTCGGCTGGTGGAAGTGGGACGACCTCCCCGAACTCCCGCCGGAGCTCATCTACTTCCCCAAGTGGATGCCCCTGAACATCTACGACTTCGGGTGCTGGGCGCGGCAGACCATCGTGCCGCTCACCATCGTCTCGGCGACGCGTCCGGTGCGGCCCGCGCCGTTCCCGCTCGACGAGCTGCACGCCGACGCGGACCGCCCCAACCCGGTCAGGCCCCTTGCTCCGGTGACCAGTTGGGACGGCGTCTTCCAGCGCCTGGACAGGGCCCTGCACCAGTACCGCAAGGTCGCGCCGCGCGCGCTGCGCAGGGCGGCGATGAACACGGCCGGCCGCTGGATCATCGAGCGCCAGGAGAACGACGGCTGCTGGGGAGGCATCCAGCCGCCCGCGGTCTACTCGGTCATCGCGCTGCATCTGCTCGGCTACGACCTCGAACACCCGGTGATGCGCGAGGGCCTGGCCTCGCTAGACCGTTTCGCCGTGTGGCGCGACGACGGCGCCCGGATGATCGAGGCCTGTCAGTCGCCGGTGTGGGACACGTGCCTCGCCACCATCGCGCTGGCCGACGCGGGAGTGCCCGCCGATCACCCGCAACTCGTCAAGGCCGTGGACTGGATGCTCGGCGAGGAGATCGTCCGGCCCGGCGACTGGTCGGTGAAGCGGCCCCAACTGCCGCCGGGTGGCTGGGCGTTCGAGTTCCACAACGACAACTACCCCGACATCGACGACACCGCGGAGGTCGTCCTCGCGCTGCGTCGCGTCCGGCATCACGACCCGGACCGCGTCGAGAACGCCATCGGACGCGGGGTCCGCTGGAATCTCGGCATGCAGTCCAAGGACGGCGGCTGGGGCGCGTTCGACGTCGACAACACCAGCGCCTTCCCCAACCGGCTGCCGTTCTGCGACTTCGGGGAGGTGATCGACCCGCCCTCCGCTGACGTGACGGCACACGTCGTGGAGATGCTGGCCGTCGAAGGGCTCACCCACGACCCGCGCACCCGCCGGGGTATCGAGTGGCTGCTGTCCCATCAGGAGCCGAACGGCTCCTGGTTCGGGCGCTGGGGGGTCAACTACATCTACGGAACAGGGTCGGTGGTCCCGGCGCTCGTGGCGGCGGGACTGCCCGGCTCGCACCCGGCGATCCGCCGGGCGGTGGCCTGGCTGGAGTCCGTGCAGAACGACGACGGCGGCTGGGGCGAGGACCTGCGCTCCTACGACGACAACGCCGGGTGGGGCGGACGCGGGGCCTCGACCGCCTCGCAGACCGGCTGGGCCCTGCTCGCCCTGCTCGCCGCGGGGGAGGACGAGTCGAAGGCCACCGAGCGCGGGGTGGTCTGGCTCGCCGGGACACAGCTTCCCGACGGCACCTGGGACGAGCCGTATTTCACGGGGACCGGCTTCCCGTGGGACTTCTCGATCAACTACCACCTCTACCGCCATGTCTTCCCCCTCACCGCGCTGGGCCGCTATGTCCACGGAGAGCCCTTCTCCGCGGCCGAGGGGGGCTGATGGTCATGACGTCCGCCCCGGCCCCGCTTCTGATCGCCTGCGCGCTCGGCATCGAGCACCTCGCCCTGCGCAGCGGAGACCGGAGCGGCGCCGGCGGGCCGGTCACCGTGCTGCGCACCGGCATGGGCCCCAGGGCCGCCGACCGGTCGGTCACCCGGGTGCTGGCCGACCCGGCGCTGTCCGGAGCGGCCGTGCTCGCGACCGGCTTCTGCGCGGGGCTCGCCCCGGGCATGCACCCCGGTGACCTGGTCGTCGCCGAGGAGACCCGTGACCCGGGCGGCGCCACGCCGTGCGTGGGCACGGATCTGCTGGTCAAGGAACTCGCCCGCGCCGTGCCGGGCCGCACCGTCCACACCGGGCCGCTCACCGGCTCCGATCATGTGGTCCGGGGCCACGAGCGGGCCGATCTGCTCGCCACCGGCGCCATCGCCGTCGACATGGAGTCGGCGGCGACGCTGCTCGGCGCGGTCCGCTCGGGGATCCGTCCCGTTGCGGCCGTCCGGGTGGTCGTGGATGCTCCAGAACATGAACTCGTCCGAATCGGCACGTTTCGCGGTGGAATATCAGCCTTCCGCGTTCTTCGTGCCGTGCTTCCCGCTTTTTTCGAATGGCACCGTTCTTTGTCGCTCCCTCGGAGGTGAGCCGTATGGCCATGCCGCTTCGGCAGTCCATGAAGGTCGCTGCGTACCTGTTTGAACAGAAGCTCCGGAAGCGGGACAAGTTCGCCCTGCTCGTCGAACTGGAGCCGCTCTTCGCGTGCAACCTCGCGTGCGAGGGCTGCGGCAAGATCCAGCACCCCGCCGGTGTGCTCAAGCAGCGCATGCCGGTCGCCCAGGCGGTGGGCGCGGTCCTCGAATCCGGTGCGCCGATGGTGTCCATCGCCGGCGGCGAGCCGCTGATGCACCCTCAGATCGACGAGATCGTGCGGCAGTTGGTGGCGAAGAAGAAGTTCGTCTTCCTCTGCACCAACGCGATGCTGATGCGCAAGAAGATGGACAAGTTCAAGCCCTCGCCGTACTTCGCCTGGGCCGTCCACATCGACGGGCTGCGGGAGCGGCACGACGAGTCCGTCGCCAAGGAAGGCGTCTTCGACGAGGCCGTCGAGGCGATCAAGGAGGCCAAGCGCCGCGGCTTCCGCGTCACGACGAACTCGACCTTCTTCAACACCGACACCCCGCAGACCGTCATCGAGGTGCTGAACTACCTCAACGACGACCTCAAGGTCGACGAGATGATGCTCTCGCCCGCCTACGCCTACGAGAAGGCGCCCGACCAGGAGCACTTCCTCGGTGTCCAGCAGACCCGGGAGCTGTTCAAGAAGGCCTTCGCGGGTGGCAACCGGCGCCGCTGGAGGCTGAACCAGAGTCCGCTCTTCCTGGACTTCCTGGAGGGCAAGGTCGACTTCCCGTGCACCGCGTGGGCGATCCCCAGCTACTCCCTCTTCGGCTGGCAGCGGCCCTGCTACCTGATGAGCGACGGCTACGTGCAGACGTACAAGCAGCTCCTGGAGGAGACCGACTGGGACTCCTACGGCCGCGGCAGGGACGAGAGGTGCGCCAACTGCATGGCCCACTGCGGCTACGAGCCGACCGCCGTCCTCGCCACCATGGGCTCCCTCAAGGAATCCATCCGGGCCGCCCGCGAGACCTTCACGGAAAGCCGCGGGTGACCTCATGACCGCCGTTTCCCTGGGCCTCCCCGAGGTACCGGTCCGGCCGATCGCGGAGCGCCGTGTGTCGCGGCGCATCCAGGTCGGACCGGTGGCGGTCGGTGGCGGGGCGCCCGTGTCCGTCCAGTCGATGACCACGACCCGGACCTCGGACGTCGGCGCCACACTTCAGCAGATCGCGGAACTGACCGCCTCCGGCTGCCAGATCGTCCGGGTCGCCTGCCCCACGCAGGACGACGCGGACGCGCTCGCGACCATCGCCAGGAAGTCGCAGATCCCGGTGATCGCGGACATCCACTTCCAGCCGAAGTACGTGTTCGCCGCGATCGACGCCGGCTGCGCGGCCGTCCGCGTCAACCCCGGCAACATCAAGCAGTTCGACGACAAGGTGAAGGAGATCGCGCGGGCCGCGAGCGACGCCGGGATCCCGATCCGCATCGGTGTCAACGCGGGCTCCCTCGACAAGCGGCTGCTCCTGAAGTACGGCAGGGCGACGCCCGAGGCGCTCGTGGAGTCGGCGCTGTGGGAGGCGTCGCTCTTCGAGGAGCACGGCTTCCGTGACATCAAGATCTCGGTCAAGCACAACGACCCGGTCGTCATGGTCAACGCCTACCGGCAGCTCGCCGCCGCCTGCGACTACCCGCTGCACCTCGGCGTGACCGAGGCGGGGCCGGCGTTCCAGGGCACCATCAAGTCGGCCGTGGCGTTCGGGGCGCTGCTCTCCGAGGGCATCGGCGACACCATCCGGGTCTCGCTGAGCGCGCCACCCGCCGAGGAGTGCAAGGTCGGCATCCAGATCCTGGAGTCGCTCGGACTGCGGCAGCGGCGCCTGGAGATCGTCTCCTGTCCGTCCTGCGGGCGCGCCCAGGTCGACGTGTACAAGCTCGCCGACGAGGTCACCGCCGGCCTGGAGGGCATGGAGGTCCCGCTCCGCGTCGCCGTCATGGGCTGTGTCGTCAACGGCCCCGGCGAGGCGCGGGAGGCGGATCTGGGGGTCGCCTCCGGCAACGGCAAGGGGCAGATCTTCGTCCGGGGCGAGGTCATCAAGACCGTCCCCGAGTCGAAGATCGTCGAGACCCTCATCGACGAGGCGATGAAGATCGCCGAGCAGATGGAGAACGACGGCGTCGCGTCCGGGGCACCGGCCGTCACCGTGAGCTGATCAGCACGGACCGAGAGGGGGCCCGACGTGACGATTCTGGAGAACATCCGGGGACCACGCGACCTGAAGGCGCTGTCCGAGGCGGAAATCGGTGAACTGGCCGAAGAGGTGAGGGAGTTCCTGGTGCACGCGGTCGCCAGGACCGGCGGTCACCTCGGACCCAATCTGGGAGTGGTGGAGCTGTCCATCGCCCTCCACCGGGTCTTCGAGTCGCCCTTCGACCGCATCCTGTGGGACACCGGCCATCAGAGCTACGTACACAAATTGCTGACAGGGCGTCAGGACTTCTCCAAGCTGCGCGGCAAGGGCGGCCTCTCCGGCTATCCCTCCCGCGAGGAGTCCGAGCACGACGTCATCGAGAACAGCCACGCCTCCACGGCGCTCGGCTGGGCGGACGGGCTCGCCAAGGCCCGCCAGGTGCAGGGCGAGAAGGGTCACGTCGTCGCGGTCATCGGCGACGGCGCGCTGACCGGCGGCATGGCGTGGGAGGCGCTGAACAACATCGCCGCGGCCAAGGACCGACCCCTGATCATCGTCGTCAACGACAACGAACGCTCGTACGCGCCCACCATCGGCGGCCTCGCGAACCACCTCGCGACCCTGCGCACCACCGACAGCTACGAGCAGGTCCTCGCCTGGGGCAAGCAGGTCCTGCTGCGCACCCCCCTCGTCGGCAACACCATCTACGAATCGCTGCACGGCGCGAAGAAGGGCTTCAAGGACGCCTTCGCACCGCAGGGCATGTTCGAGGACCTCGGGCTCAAGTACGTCGGCCCCATCGACGGTCACGACGTGGGAGCCGTGGAGTCCGCGCTGCGCCGCGCCAAACGCTTCCACGGGCCCGTGCTCATCCACTGTCTGACGGAGAAGGGGCGCGGCTACGAACCCGCGCTCGCGCACGAGGAGGACCACTTCCACACCGTCGGGGTGATGAACCCCCTCACCTGCGAACCCCTCGCACCGTCCAACGGCCCCTCCTGGACCTCCGTGTTCGGCGACGAGATCGTCCGGATCGGCGAGGAGCGCGCGGACGTCGTGGCCATCACGGCGGCCATGCTGCATCCGGTCGGGCTCGGGAAGTTCGCCGAGAGATTCCCCGACCGGGTGTGGGACGTCGGCATCGCCGAGCAGCACGCCACGGTGTCCGCGGCCGGACTCGCGACCGGCGGCCTGCATCCCGTCGTCGCCGTGTACGCCACCTTCCTCAACCGGGCCTTCGACCAGCTCCTCATGGACGTCGCGCTGCACCGCTGCGGTGTGACCTTCGTCCTCGACCGGGCGGGGATCACCGGCGTCGACGGCGCCTCGCACAACGGCATGTGGGACATGTCGATCCTCCAGGTCGTCCCCGGTCTCAGGATCGCCGCGCCGCGCGACGCCGACCAGCTCAAGGCCCAGCTCAGGGAGGCGGTGGCGGTGGACGACGCGCCGACCCTGATCCGCTTCCCGAAGGAGTCCGTCGGTCCGGACATCCCCGCCGTGGACCGGGTGGGCGGGCTCGACGTCCTGCACCGGGGCGAGCGCCCCGAGGTCCTGCTCGTCGCGGTCGGCGTCATGGCCCCGGTCTGCCTCCAGACCGCCGACCTGCTGGAGTCCCGCGGCATCGGCTGCACCGTCGTCGACCCGCGCTGGGTCAAGCCCGTCGACCCGGAGCTGCCCCGCCTCGCCGCCGCCCACCGGCTCGTCGCGGTCGTCGAGGACAACAGCCGGGCCTCGGGCGTCGGCGCCGCCGTCGCGCTGGCCCTCGGGGACGCCGAAGTCGACGTACCCGTACGGCGGTTCGGCATCCCCGAGCAGTTCCTCGCGCACGCCAAACGGTCCGAGGTACTGGCCGACATCGGGCTCACGCCCGTGGAGATCGCCGGACGGATCAGCGCCGGGCTGGCCATCAGGGACGAGCGGGCCAAGGCCGCGTACGAGCTGACGGAGGCCGCCGACCGGCCGGCCGAGAAAGAGTCGCCCAAGGAGAAACAGGAATGACCGACCCTGCCCAGAAGGGGGAGTTCGACCTCGGCGCACTCCTCGCCGAGCGCGGAGCCGAGCGCTACGAACTGCACACGAAGTACCTGAACCACCAGCTCCCGCGCATGCTGCACACCATCGGCTTCGACAAGGTCTACGAACGGGCCGAGGGCGCGCACTTCTGGGACGCCGAGGGCGACGACTACCTCGACATGCTCGCCGGCTTCGGGGTGATGGGCCTCGGCCGCCATCACCCCGTCGTCCGGCAGGCGCTCCACGACGTCCTCGACGCCTCGCTCGCCGACCTCACCCGCTTCGACTGCCAGCCGCTGCCGGGCCTGCTCGCGGAGCGGCTGCTCACCCACAGCCCGCACCTGGACCGGGTGTTCTTCGGCAACAGCGGCACGGAGGCCGTCGAGACCGCGCTGAAGTTCGCCCGGTACGCCACCGGCAGGCCGAGGATCCTGTACTGCGCCCACGCCTTCCACGGGCTGACCACCGGTTCCCTGTCGGTGAACGGCGAGGACGGCTTCCGCGACGGTTTCGCGCCCCTGCTGCCCGACACCGCCGTCCCGCTCGGCGATCTCGACGCCCTGGCCAGGGAGCTGAAGAAGGGCGACGTCGCCGCGCTCATCGTCGAGCCGATCCAGGGCAAGGGCGTCCACGAGTCCCCGCCGGGATATCTGCGCGCCGCCCAGGAACTGCTGCACCGGCACAAGGCGCTGCTCATCGCGGACGAGGTGCAGACCGGCCTCGGCCGGACCGGGGACTTCTACGCCTACCAGCACGAGGAGGGCGTCGAACCGGACCTGGTGTGTGTCGCCAAGGCGCTCTCCGGCGGCTATGTGCCGGTGGGCGCGACCCTCGGCAAGGACTGGATCTTCAAGAAGGTCTACTCCTCCATGGACCGGGTCCTCGTGCACTCCGCGAGCTTCGGCTCCAACGCGCAGGCCATGGCGGCGGGTCTCGCGGTGCTCTCCGTGATGGAGAACGAGCAGATCGTCGCGAACGCGCGTGTCACCGGAGAGCTGCTGAAGTCCCGGCTGGCGGCCCTGGTCGACCGCTACGAACTGCTCAGCGAGGTGCGCGGGCGGGGACTGATGATCGGCATCGAGTTCGGGCGGCCCGCGTCGCTCAAGCTGCGCAGCCGCTGGACCATGCTCCAGGCCGCGCGCAAGGGGCTGTTCGCGCAGATGGTCGTCGTGCCGCTGCTCCAGCGGCACCGCATCCTCACCCAGGTCTCCGGCGACCACCTGGAGGTGATCAAACTGATCCCGCCGCTGGTCATCGACGAGCGCGACGTCGACCGGTTCGTGGAGGCCTTCACCGCGGTGATGGAGGACGCGCACAACGGCGGCGGGCTGATGTGGGACTTCGGGAAGACACTGGTGAAGCAGGCGGTGGCGAACCGCTGAGGTTCTTTGCCTCTGGGGCAAGAAAATTGCCCCAGGGGCAATTGTTTGGCTCAATGGTTCCATGAGCCCTGCCGATCCAGGGGCGGCCGAAGAGCCGTCCGCCGAGCTGCACGCCGTGGCGCCCCGGCTCCGCGCCCTGCGTCGCGCGGCCTCCCTCACGCTGGAGGCCGCCGCCCGAGCCGCCGCACTCTCGCCGGCCCATCTGTCCCGGCTGGAGACCGGACAACGCCAGCCCTCGCTGCCGATGCTGCTCACGCTGGCCCGTGTCTACGGTACGACGGTCTCCGAACTGCTCGGCGAGGCGGTCCCCGACCGTGACGCGGTCGTACGGGCCGCCGACATGGAACCGGCCCCGGCGGGCGGCTGGACCTACTGGCAGGCGGGCTCCGCGGGCCGCGGCATGCAGGCCCTGCGCGTGCACGTCCCCTACGGTTCCCAGGGTGACATCGTGCGCGTCCACCCGGGCGAGGAGTGGCTGTACGTCCTCGAGGGGCGGCTCAGTCTGCGCCTCGGGGACACCGCGCACGTCCTCGCGCCGGGAGACAGCGCCCACTTCGACTCGCTGACCCCGCACCGCATCGCCGCCGCCGAGCGCGACGGAGCCGATCTCCTCTTCGTACACACCCTGCTGCAGAGCCCCGTCGCCGCGCTGTGCCTCGGCCCGGCGACGGGCCACCCCACCCCGGGAGAGACGTCATGACCGAACCCACAGAACCCCGCCGCCGGTCCATGGAGGACAGGTTCCCGCGCGCCCTGTGGGTGCGGCTGATCATCTACGTCGCCGTCGGCCACCTGTTCGCGGCCTTCATCTACCTGCTCTTCACGCTGGGCGCGCAGAACCAGTAGGCCCGGCCGGTGAGCGTGGCTCCGGGTCAGTCCAGGAGCCGCGCGCGCAGGCGCTCCCGGAGCTCCGGCGTGAGCCCCAGCCCCTGCTCCAGGTAGACCTCGACGCTGCCCCACTTCTCCTCGATCGTGTCGAAGGCGGCTGTCAGGTACTCGGCGCGCGCGTCGAACAGCGGGCTGAGCAGTTCCATGACCTCGGGGGAGTAGGCACCGGCCGAGGAGCCGTTGCGGTGGACCTTGTAACGGCGGTGCGCGGCGTTCGACTCCAGGTAGTCGGTCACGATCGCCTCGCGCTCGACGCCGAGGGCGAGCAGGGTGACCGCGATGGACAGCCCGGCGCGGTCCTTGCCCGCCGCGCAGTGCATCAGCGCGGGCACGCTGTCGTCGGCCAGGGAGTGCAGCACCTGGGCGTGCTCGGCCGTGCGCTCGCTGATGATCGTGCGGTACGAGTTGATCATCCGGTTCGCGGCCTTGCCGTCGCCGAGGAGCCCGCGAAGCTGGTCGATGTCTCCGTCGCGGACCATCTTCCAGAACTCGCTGCCGTCGGCCGGGTCGCTCAGCGGGAGGTTCACGTTCCGCACACCCGGCAGCTCGACGTCCGGGCCCTCCAGCTTCTGGTCCGCGGCGTTGCGGAAGTCGAAGATCGTGTGGAGCCCCAGGGAGGTGAGGAACGCGGCGTCCTCCTCCGTGGCGTGCGCGAGGTGGCCGCTGCGGAACAGCTGCCCGTGGCGCACTCTCCGGCCGTCCGCGGTGGGCAGCCCGCCCACGTCGCGGAAGTTCCGCACTCCGCCGAGCTCGGGCTCGGTCGACGGGACCTGCTGCGTCACGGGGGCTCCTCCCATTCGGCCGCCGGCGTCGCCGGGCTGGACTCGGCGCCGCTCGTCGGCAGTTGTACCGGCTTGCGCTGTCGACGATACGACATGGGTTCCTCGGGCAATGAGTTGTCCACAGGCGGCCTTCTCGCGCACGGAAACCCCTGGAAGCGACCCTCTACAGCCCCATTGAATCGAATAGTCGTTCGATGGGTGCTCGGGGTCGACCCCCGGGTCGGTGGTGCCCTTCCCGTCGCGCGGGGCTTGCGGGTCAATTGAGACGAAATGCCGCATTGAGGGTGTGTCTTTTGTGTGCCGTCTCGCGCGGAGATTTCGGATGTGCCGGATATCCGCCCGCGTCGCATCTGACCCTTCTGTCCGAATAGGCGCCTTCGTTACAACTGGCCCTGGAATAGGGGACCCTGGGGCGAGTCGCGTGAGGAGCGTCATATTCGTGACGATGCGTTGCCGTCCTCATTTCCCAACCCACCAGAAGCTACGGGCGGGTTGAGAGGTCCGGAAGATCGTCACTCCACGGAGGGTGACGGTGATTTCCGCATGGATCAAGAAAGGCGAGCGCACAGAAACCGCCCATAGTTGTCGACGCGCTCTCATCTCGCTTACGTTCTGCCTCAATCCGGACGGACGCCCAATCCTGCCGCCGCCCGGAATCCGCACACTCACCCGTACACGGCAGGAGCGGGGGACCCACAGGTTCCGTGCCTGGTCCGGTCTCCGGAACAGGCTAGGGGTACAGCCGCGCAGAAGCGGCCGGGCATCTCCAGCCCGCACCCGACAGCTCACCCCGCAGGCGCCGGAGAGGAATTCGTCATGCCCGCGAAGGGTAAGCACCGCCGTCCCAAGTCCCTCCGTTTCACCCGCTCGATCGCCGTGGCCGGAACCGGTGGCGCCGCACTCGCGCTGCCGCTGATGGGAGCCACGGGCGCCCAGGCCGCGACGCCGGCCACCGCCGTCGCGCACCACGTAGAGAAGGCCGCGACCGCCGCCCCCGCCGAGAAGTCCGCCAAGACCGGCACGTTCAAGACGTACGCGGTGAAGCGCGGTGACTACCTCTCGAAGATCGCCGACGAGCAGAACGTCGGCGGCGGCTGGAAGAAGATCTACGCGGACAACCGCTCCGCGATCGGCAGCGACCCGTCGCTGATCCACCCCGGTCTGAAGCTGTCGCTCGGCAAGAAGGCCGCCTCCGCCGCCCACGCGGCGACGCAGTCGTCCGCCAAGGCGACCACCTCGGCGAAGCCCGCCCAGGCGACTCCGGCCGCGTCCGACACGGCCGCGTCCGACTCCGCCTCCACCAACAGCTCCTCCGGCTACACCCTGCCGGTCGACAGCAGCAGCGTCGGCACCGGTTACAAGGTGGCGGGCAGCATGTGGTCCAGCGGCTACCACACGGGCGTCGACTTCGTGGTCCCGACCGGCACCACGCTCAAGTCCATCGCGGCGGGCACCGTCGTCTCCGCGGGCTGGGGCGGCGCCTACGGCAACCAGGTCGTCATCCAGCACGCCGACGGCAAGTACTCCCAGTACGCCCACATGTCGTCGCTGTCCGTCTCGGCGGGGCAGACCGTGACCGAGGGGCAGCAGATAGGCCTCTCCGGTGCGACCGGCAACGTGACCGGACCGCACCTGCACTTCGAGATCCGCACCACGCCGGACTACGGCTCCGACATCGACCCGGTCGCGTACCTGCGCTCGCACGGTGTCGCCGTGGGCTGACGCCCCTGCTCCTCCTGCTCCTGACGGCAGGAAGATCTCCGAAGGCCGGACCCCATGATCCCCTGGGTCCGGCCTTCGGTGTTCCCGTGGCGCGGCCTCGGGTCGATCGCTGCGTCAACATCCTTGGCGCGGGCCCTATTCCAGAGTTGACCAATGCTTGGCGAGTGGCTTATCTCACCGTCCGTCAACCCTTCCCTACGGTCGCGTAGCTCACATCAAAAGGTGAATCATGCTTGATGTGGCAGACGATTCGAAGAGTGACAAGAGATCAGTGATCGGGTCGTACGTGGCGGTGGGGGACAGCTTCACCGAGGGCGTCGGCGACCCTGGGCCCGACGGAGCCTTCGTCGGCTGGGCCGACCGGTTCGCGGTACTTCTCGCGGACCGCAGGCCCGAGGGCGATTTCGACTACACCAATCTCGCCGTGCGCGGCAAACTGCTCGACCAGATCGTCGAGTCCCAGCTCCAGAGGGCGAAGGAACTCGGCCCGGACCTGGTCTCGTTCTGCGCCGGCGGCAACGACATCATCCGCCCCGGCACCGACCCCGACGAGGTCGCGGAGCGCTTCGAGCGCGCGATCGCCGACCTCACCTCCGCCGTCGGCACCGTCATGGTGACGACCGGCTTCGACACCCGTGACGTTCCCGTGCTCAAGCATCTGCGCGGCAAGATCGCCACCTACAACGGACATGTGCGGGCCATAGCGGACCGCTACGGCTGTCCCGTGCTCGACCTCTGGTCCCTGAAGACGGTCCAGGACCGGCGGGCCTGGGACGGCGACCGGCTGCACCTCTCGCCCGAGGGGCACACCCGGGTGGCGCTCCGGGCCGGACAGGTGCTCGGCCTCGAGGTCCCGGCCGACCCGGACCAGCCCTGGCCGCCCCTCCCGCCGCGCGGCACGCTGGAGGTGCGCCGCGACAACATCCAGTGGGCGCGCGAGTACCTGGTCCCGTGGATCGGACGGCGACTGCGCGGGGAGTCCTCGGGCGATCACGTCTCGGCCAAGGGAGCCCTGTCCCCGGACGACATCAAGCTGCGCATCGAATCGGTGGCCTGAGCGCCACCGGCCCTGCCGACGGTCCCGGTTCGGTGGGCGTCACGCTCTTTGGCGGCGGCCCGGCTCGGCCGGACGGGACCGACTAGGTCGGCGAGCCCGGACGGGACCGCGTGCCGTCGCCGCGGTCGGGTCAGCCCATGGTGTTCAGGGGCGCCGCGCGCGCTCGGGCGGGATCCGGCCGGGGTCGAGGCTGGGCCGGGGTGGGCCGTGACCCGTGGCCGGGTCGGGGGCCAGGGCCGGAGCGCGTGATCCGGGTCGGTTCATTGCGTTCCGCCTCTGTCCCGCCCCCGCGTGAGCGTCAGCGCACCGCTGCCATCAACGCGGCGCGTTCCAGGCCCAGTTCGCGGGCGAGGGCCTCGTCGGCCCATTCCTGGGTGCGTGCCCGCGACACCGCTCCGGAGTACGCGGTCATCTGGACCGCCAAGCCGTCCAGCAGCGCCGTGAGTCTGAGGACCGCGCTCGTGGGGTCCGGGCAACGGAACTCGCCGGCGGCCACACCCTCCGCGATCACCTCGGTCATGGCGGCCTTCCACTGCCGGTCGAGGTCACGGGTGACCTCACACAGCGCGGGCTCCCGCAGAGCGACCGCCCAGCCCTCGATCCACAGGCGCCAGCCCTTGGCCTGCCCGGTCGGGGCGTACCAGCGCACGGCGGCACGAAGGCGGCGCAGCGCCGTCGTGCGGCGGCCGAGCAGCTTGCGCAGATGGGCGAGGTCGTCCTCGGCGGCGTGGGTGAACGCGGCGGCGACCAGCTTCTCCTTCGTCGAGAAGTGGTAGAGCACCAGCGCGTTGCTCACGCCGAGGGTCGAGGCCACGTCGGCGATCCGTACCGCCGCGACGCCCCGCGCCTCGATCTGTTCGACGGCGGCCCGCAGCAACTCCTCACGCCGCTCCGCCACACTCAACCGGACTCTCGCCACGCGGCAACCCTACACAGCCCTTTCGCCGGAGGCCCCGCGGGAGCGGCGGCGTCCCGGAGCGGCTTCCGCGGACTCCGGCCGGCCCCGCCCGCCGCCGGTCGGCGATCCCGTGGTCGGCCTTGACACGGCCCTCCTCGTGGATACGCGTCACGATCCTCACAGGCACGGGTCACGCGAGCGCGCCGCTCGTCGTGACCGGGTCCTCAGCGGTACCAGCCGAACCGCTCCGCGATGACCGGGAGCCGGTCGGTGACGATGGCGTGGGCGGCGGCCCGCGGGGTCGTGCCGTCGGCCTCCGCGCGCGCGAGCGTCCGGTCGATCAGGGCGCGCATGGAGCGCCGGGTGTGGGCGAACGCCTCGTCCGCGTCGGCGCCGATGTCGCCGAACAGGGTCCACCACCACCACGCGTTCGTACCGGAGTTGACCACGACGTCCGGCAGGACGGTGATCCCGCGCGCGGCGAGCAGTTCCTCCGCGTCCGCGAGGACGGGCATGTTGGCGGCCTCGACGATCCAACGGGCCGTGATCTCCCGCTGGTTCGCCGTGTCGATCGCGTACGAGACCGCGGCGGGCACCAGTACCTCGGCATCGGCGGACAGCCAGGCGTCACCGGGGAGTTCGCGGTCGTCCGGGCGCAGCACCGCGCGGTCGACCGTCCCGTACGCGTCCCGTGCCGCGAGCAGTGCCTCGATGTCGAGGCCGTCCGGGTTCGCGATGGTTCCCTTGATGTCGGCGACGGCCACGACCTTGAGTCCCGCCCGTGCGAGGAAGCGCGCGGTGGCCCCGCCCATGGTGCCGAGTCCCTGCACGGCGACGCGCGTTCCCGCGTACGGGGTACCGGCCCGGTCCAGCGCGGCGAGCGCCGACTCGGCGACCCCGCAGCCGCCGACCAGTTCGTCGAGGCCGATGCCGTCCACCTCGACCGAGAAGGCGTCCGCGAGCCGCCGCCGGGCCGCCGCCTCGTCGTCGAGCAGCGGGTACACGGCCTGGATCGACGAGACGAGGCCCGCCTCCGCGGCGGCCCGGTCGACCAGGTCCTGGCTGAGCCCGAGATCCTCGCCGGTGGTCCAGAAGCTCTCGATGTAGGGCCGCATGGCGCGCAGATAGCGCACCAGCAGTCCGTACGCCGCCGGGTCCTGGGGATCGCAGTCGATCCCGCCCTTGGCCCCGCCCAGCGGGATGTACCGGCCCTCGGGGTTGTAGTGCAGCGCCTCTTTCATGGTCATGCCGCGGGCGAGCCCGGTGACCTCCTCCAGCGTGCAGCCGGGCCGCATCCGCAGACCGCCGCTGGAGACGCCCCGCACGAGACGGTCGACGACGAGGAACCCCGGACGGCCGGTGACATGATCCGTCCAGGTGAGCGTCATCAGGGGGGCGGCGGTCATCGGGTCTCCTCGGGGACGGCGATCAGGGTGGGGCCGGGGGTGCGCAGCGCCTCGGCGAGCGCGGCGCCCAGCTCCTCCGGGCTGTACGCGTGCGTGCCCTGTCCTCCGTAGGCGCGGGCCAGGGCGGGCAGGTCGACCGGGGCGAGGTCGACGGCCGTGGGCGTGTCGCCCCGGGCGGCCATCTCGTCACGGATCTCCCCGTAGCCGCCGTTGTCGAAGACCACGACGGGCAGCGGGAGGCGGAGCTGTACCGCGGTCGCCAGTTCCTGCACGGTGAACTGGAGGCCGCCGTCCCCGCTGAGTGCCACGACCTCGCGGCCGGGGCACGCCGCCTTGGCTCCGATCGCCGCGGGCAGAGCGTAGCCGAGGGTGCCGTAGCCGGTCGGGTGAAGATAGCGGCCCACGGGGCCGAGCGTGAGGTGGGGGAGCGCTCCGTAGTAGCAGCACTGGGCGCTGTCCGAGGTGATCACGGCGTCCTCGGGGAGGACGGAACGGATCGCCCGCAGGTAGGGGATCCAGCGCGCGTCGCGCCCGGCGGTCTCGGCGTTCCGCGCGGCCCGCAGTGCCGCCGCCCGCCGGACGGGGTCCTCGTCGGGCACGCGTGCGTGCGGGCGTTCGCCACGCCGTCCCTCGACGGCGCCCGGCACGCGGGCGTGCCGGCTCGTACCGTCCGGTTCCCGGAGAGCGGCGAGCAGCGCCGTCAGGGACGGCAGCGCGTCGCCCACGACCGCGACGTCCGCGGCCGGACCCGCGTACATCTGGTCCGGGTCGATGTCCACGCGGATCAGCGTGCCGTTCAGGGCGGGCGGCGCGGACCAGAAATCGGACTCGGCGAGTTCGGTGCCCACGGCGAGTACGGCGTCGCGCTCCGCCAGCCAGTCCCGGACCGCGGGGCTGTGCAGCGACACGCCGACGGCCAGCGGATGGGTCTCCGCGACGATGCCCTTGCCGTTGGCCGTGGTGACGACGGGAGCGCCGAGCCTCTCGGCGAGGGCCAGGCCCGGGGCGGCCGCGCCGCGTGCTCCGCCGCCGAGCACGAGCGCCGGACGACGTGCCTCGCGCAGCGCCTCGGCGGCCCGCTCCACGGCGAGCGGCGCCGGAGCGAGGGGAAGGACGGGAGGGGCGATGCGCGCGGGAGCCGTCTCTTCGGCGGCCTCCAGCAGATCGAGGGGGATCTCGATGTGCGCGGGGCGCGGCCGGCCGGTGCGGAACAGGGTGAAGGCGCGTGCCACCGCCGCGTCGATCTCGGCGACCGAGGACACGCGGTGGCTGAACGCGGCCACGCCCCGCAGGGCCTCCGTCTGACTGCGCGTCTCGTGCAGCAGGCCGGTCGCGAGCCGGGGGTGGCGCAGGGGCATCCCGGGGGAGACGACGAGCAGCGGCACGCTGTCGGAGTAGGCCTGGCCGACGGCGGCCGCCGCGTTCAGCAGGGCGGGTCCGGTCGTGGTGATCACGACACCGGGACGCCCGGTCACGCGCGCGTAGCCGTCGGCGGCGTATCCGGCGCCCTGTTCGTGGCGCGTCAGAACGTGCCGGACGCCGTACGCGGACAGGTGGCGGTAGATCTCCAGGTTGTGCGTGCCGGGAATGCCGAAGGCGCGGGTCACGCCGTGTCCGGACAGGGCGCGGACGAGGGCCTCGCCGCCGGTGAGCGTCTCGCCCATCACACGCTCCCCGCCACGGCCACGGCCACGGCGACGGCGATGGCGACGGCGGCGGAACGCCCGGCGGCGTACGAGGCGCCCTCGGCCCTGGCCGGTTCGGCGGGGAGGTCGGACACGGTGTCTCCAGACGTGGACGGGCCTTGGCGCCGCTCCCGGGCCACCGGGACGCGCGCGGTCTCTACTGAATCACGAGTCAGTATCGGAAGGCGTGCGGGGTCGTGTCAACGCGCCGGACCGGCGTCGCCGTGGGCACGGCGGCGCCCAGAACGCCTCCCCGGAGCGGAAGAAGCGGGGGTGCGGCGGGGTTGGCACCTACGGAACGAGGGTCACGGACATCGCGTTGTGACCGGGTGACCCGGCGCTGTCAGAGGCGACGACCATAATGAAAGTCTGACCGACTCCATCTGGAGGTATCCGTGACCGGTTTCCGTACCCTGAGCTCCGGGCTCCGCGCGCTGCGGCCCGCCGCCTTCGGCGCGGATCCGGCTGGTGCGCGCATGCGGCGCATCCGCAACTCGCCGAACTTCGCGGACGGAGTGTTCCAGAACCCGGAGACCGCCCGTACCCGCCCCGACGGCTCGATGGTGGAGTTCGCGAAGGTCTACTTCCGCAGCGAGGAGCGCGCCCACCGTTCCCCGGCCGGGACCGTGCCCGTCCACGCGACGACACTCGCCGACCTGGCCAGGCCCGCCGCGACCGGACTGCGGCTCACCTGGATGGGGCACTCCAGCGTCCTCGCCGAGATCGACGGCCACCGCGTGCTGTTCGACCCGGTCTGGGGCGAGCGCTGTTCCCCCTTCGCCTTCGCCGGCCCCAAGCGGCTGCACCCGGTTCCGCTGCCGCTCGCCGCGCTCGGCCCGGTCGACGTCGTGGTGATCTCGCACGACCACTACGACCACCTCGACATGCCCACGATCAAGGCCCTGGGCGGCACGGACACGGTGTTCGCCGTACCGCTGGGCGTCGGGGCCCACCTGGAGCACTGGGGCATCGCGGCCGAGCGGATCCGCGAGCTGGACTGGCACGAGTCGACCAAGGTCGGCGGGATCACCCTGACGGCGACACCGGCGCGCCACTTCTGCGGGCGCGGCCTGCGCAACACCCAGCACACCCTGTGGGCCTCCTGGGTCGCCGAGGGCGACGAGCACCGGATCTACCACAGCGGCGACACCGGCTACTTCCAGGGCTTCAAGGACATCGGCGCCACCCACGGCCCGTTCGACGCCACGATGATCCAGATCGGCGCGTACAGCGACTTCTGGCCCGACATCCACATGACGCCCCAGGAGGGGATGCGCTCCCACCTGGACCTCCAGGGCGGGGTGCCCTCCGGAGTGATGCTGCCGATCCACTGGGGGACGTTCAACCTCTCCACCCACGCCTGGGCCGACCCGGGCGAGGGCACGCTGGCCGCCGCCCGCGCGGTCGGAGCGCGCGTAGCGCTGCCCCGCCCCGGAGAGCCCTTCGAGCCCACCGCCGAGACCGTCCCCTCCGAGCCGTGGTGGCGCGGTGTGGCGCGTGCGCCGAAGGGCGGCTGGCCGGCCGTCGAGGAGGCCGTGATCGATACGCCGGGTGACATCGCCGACGACTCGACGGAAGGCACCGGGGAGCCCGAAACGGTGCCCGCGGGCTGATCCACCGATCGGAGGCGAGGGCCGGGGAGCGCGACGCTCCCCGGCCCTCGCTGTTTGCTTGCGACCGCTTCCGACCAGCTCTGATCGGATCCAGGGCCCGGCGCGAACGCGTGTCCGACGGGGTTATCGGTCAGCCGTACGAGGCCTCATACCAGAGCGGGACGCTACCTGAGGGAGTTTGTCAACAGCCCACCACACCTGATGCGTTGGCGACTACTGTCAGTTGCCGACGGGCGACGCAGGGCCGTTTTTTTCGGCTCTCTCGACCGGCACCGCGACGGCACACGCCCGAGTCGCGGAACCGCGGGAGCTCCACGCCCCCGACGCATCCAGTACGAGGACGCCGATGTCTCACCTCCGCGCACCGGCCGCACGCGCAGACCGCCGCGAGGGCGGGCGGCATGGCCGGCCGGCCGCCCGCGCCACCCTCGCGCCGCCCGAGACGCACCTGCGGCACCAGCTCCTGCGCCTCGCGGTCCTGCCGCCGACCGCCGTGGCCCTCAGCGCGTGCGCCGCCGTCCTGTTCACCGTCCGCTCCACCGGCGCCCGGCCCGGCCCCGTCCTGTGGGCCGTCCTCGCCGGAGCGGTGGGCGTGGCCCTGGCCGGCATCCTGATCGCCGCCGTGGCCGCCGACCGCGCCGCCACCTCCGTACGGGAACGCATAGGAGCCCTGCGCCGCACGAGCGCCCGCACCGAGACCGACCTGCGCGCCGTCGTGGAGGGGCTGCGCCGCGGCGAGGACCCGCCCGCGCGCAAGAAGCGCCGCCGCCCGCCCGCGGACGCCGACGACTTCGAGCTGCTCGCCGCCGACCTCTCGCGCGCCCACGACGGCGCCGTCGCGGCCGTCGTGCAGGCCGCGCAGCTCTCCAGCAGGACCGGCAGCGACCAGAAGGTCGAGGTCTTCGTCAATCTGGCCCGGCGCCTCCAGTCCCTCGTGCACCGCGAGATCTCCATCCTCGACGAGCTGGAGAACGAGATCGAGGACCCGGACCTCCTCAAAGGCCTCTTCCACGTCGACCACCTGGCCACGCGCATCCGGCGCCACGCCGAGAACCTGGCCGTGCTCGGCGGCGCCGTCTCACGCCGTCAGTGGAGCAATCCCGTCTCCATGACCGAGGTGCTGCGCTCCGCGATCGCCGAGGTCGAGCAGTACTCGCGGGTCAGGCTCGTGCCCCCGATCGAGGGCACCCTGCGCGGCCACGCCGTCGCCGACGTCATCCACCTGCTCGCCGAACTCGTCGAGAACGCCACCGTGTTCTCCGCCCCGCACACCCAGGTGCTGCTGCGGGTCGACCTCGTCACCTCGGGCCTGGCCATCGAGGTGGAGGACCGCGGCCTCGGCATGCAGGCCGCCGAGCAGGACCGGATGAACGCCCTGCTCGCCGACCCCGACCAGGTCAATGTCGCCGGCCTGCTCCAGGACGGGCGCATCGGCCTGTTCGTCGTCTCGCAGCTCGCCCGCCGGCACGGCATCCACGTACGGCTCCAGAGCAACATCTACGGCGGTGTCCAGGCCGTCCTCGTGGTCCCGCAGGACCTGCTGGGCTCGGCGCCGGAAGCCGTCGAGGACGCGGCCCTGACCCAGGCGCCGCCGGACGTGACGAACGGCGGGCACCGTCCGGCCCTCGGACCCGGGCCCGCCCACACGCCGTCCGCGCAGCTCCCGGCACTTCCCGGCCGCCGCCCGGCGGCGCCCGTGGTGCCTCGGCAGTCGCCGCGCGAACTCGCGCGGGAAGCCGTGGCCGAGCCCGTACGACGGGAACGGACACCGGAGCGGGGCACGGACGCGCCGTCCGGGGCGCGCGGGGCCAGAGCGCTCCCGGTGCGCGGCGCCCGCGCCGAACGGCCCAACCCCGCGGAGGCACTGCCCGGCATCCGCCCCGAGGACCGCCTCACCGCGGCCGGGAACGCGGCCCTGCCGCCCACCCCGCGCGCCGGTGTCGTCCGGGGCACCATGGGCAAGCCCGGCCTCCCCAAACGGCGCGCCCAGGAGCACCTCGTACCGCAACTGCGCGAAGGACAGGCGCCCCGTCCGGACACCGAGCATCACGTCGGGCACGACCCGGGACTCATGGCGGCCTTCCAACGCGGGATCGGGCTCGCGGAGGCCGCCCACGTGGAGCCGGGGGACCCGCCGGGGCCGGAGCGGTCCCGGGTCCCCTCCGCCGCGGCCGGGCCGGCCGCACCGGCCTCCTTCCCCGACCGGACGCGCTCGGAGGCCCCGGTCGACGACAGCGCCGCCCGGGCCCGAGGGGACCTGCCCACGGGCACCCCCGCCGACGGCCGCGACCCCCTCGACGTACCCCTGGCGGACGGCACACCGCCGGCCCGCCGGGGCGTGGCGCGCGCGACGTACGCACCGGCACCGCGAGGAGCCCACGATCGCGCGTCCGGCCACGACCCCACCACCACCCGGCACGACGGGAGCGCACCGGCCGGATGACCACCCCCGCACCCACCCCCACCGCTCCCGCAGACCTTCGTACCTCAAGGAGTCGATCCCCCATGGCGAGCGATGCGCCCACCGGCCACGTGTCCGACCTCGACTGGCTGATGAGCGGCCTTGTCCAGCGCGTACCCCACACCACGAGCGCCGTCCTGCTCTCCAGCGACGGGCTCGTGAAGTCGGTCCACGGACTCGACCCGGACAGCGCCGACCACATGGCGGCCCTCGCCTGTGGCCTCTACGCCCTCGGACGCAGCGCGGGCGTACGGTTCGGGGACGGCGGCGAGGTGCGCCAGGTCGTGGTCGAACTCGACTCGACCCTGCTGTTCGTCTCCACGGCGGGCTCCGGAACCTGTCTCGCCGTGCTCGCGGGCCGGGAGGCCGACGCGGCCGTCCTCGGCTACGAGATGGCGATGCTGGTCAAGAGCGTCCGCCCCTATCTGGTCACCGCGCCCCGGCAGCATGCCGTCGAACCGTCGGCGATGAGGTCTTGAACGCGGCCGCGGCCGGCGACGGGCCCTGGCTCGATGACGCGGCGGGACGCCTCGTGCGCCCCTACACCGTCAGCGACGGCCGGACCCGGCCGAGCACCGCGCTCGACCTCCTCTCCCAGGTCATGGCCACCGGAGCCACCCCCCTCGGCTACCTCGGCCCCGAGCACGGCCAGGCGCTCGAACGCTGCCGGGCGCCCGTCTCGGTCGCGGAGGTCGCCGCCCATCTGAAGCTGCCGGCGGCGGTCACCAAAGTGCTGCTGTCGGACCTCGTCGACTGCGGGGCGCTGACCACCAAGCCCCCTCAGTTCCACCACAACCCCACTGACCGGTCCCTTCTGGAGGCAGTGCTCGATGGATTACGACGACAGCTCTGACCCCTTCCCCACCGCGCTCAAGATCCTGGTGGCGGGAGGGTTCGGGGTCGGCAAGACGACGTTCGTCGGCGCGGTGAGCGAGATCGCGCCGCTCAGTACGGAGGAACTGCTGACCACGGTCAGCGCCTCGACCGACCGGCTCGACGGGATCGAGAACAAGGTCGAGACGACCGTCGCCATGGACTTCGGCCGCATAACCCTGGATCAGGACCATGTGCTCTATCTGTTCGGCACACCCGGACAGGAGCGGTTCTGGTTCATGTGGGACGAGCTCTCCGACGGCGCGCTCGGCGCGGTCGTCCTCGCCGACACCCGGCGCCTGGAGGACTGCTTCGCCGCCGTCGACTTCTTCGAGCAGCGCGGTCTCGCGTTCATCGTGGCGGTCAACGAGTTCGACGGTTCGTACCGCTACGACCCGGCCGAGGTGCGCGCGGCCATCGACCTCGACCCCGGGATCCCCGTCGTGTGCTGCGACGCCCGCATCTCCAGCTCGGGCGTGCAGACCCTGCTCACCCTGGTCCGGCACCTCCTCGCCCACGCCCCCGCCCGCCTTCCGAGCCATGGAGCCCGTACATGAGGTACGACTCGCCGGGACCGGGCGGTCGCCTGCTGCTGACGCCGCAGGACAAGGACGCCCCCGCCCGGGTGCGGAGGCTGCGCCGGCTGGGCCTCGGGGAGCGCTCCGAGCCCGCCCTCGACGCCTTCGCGGACCGCCTCGCGCAGGTCGCCGCCGCGCCGTACTCGATGGTCAACTTCATCGACGAGCGGCAGCAGTTCTTCGCGGGTCTGCACACCCCGGACGGCGGGGCCCGGGCCGGCAGGCTCCCGGTCGCCCTGGACGGCAGCGAGCTCGAACTGGGCCGCTACATGGCCCGGGACCACGGCTTCTGCCCTCATGTCGTCGTGCGCCGCAAGGCACTCGTCCTGGAGGACGTCTGCGACTATCCGCGCTTCGCCGGAAATCCGGTCGTCGACGAGTTCGGCGTCCGCTCCTACCTCGGTGCCCCGCTGCTCGACCGCAGCGGCATCGCCCTCGGCACGATCTGCGTCGTGGACGTCGAGCCGCGCCCCTGGGGAAGGACGGGCCTGGAGACCATCAAGGCCATGGCGGCCGAGCTGACGGGGCAGCTCGAACGACGGGAAGAGGTTCACGGGATCTGACGACGCGCCGGGGCGCGGGTCCGGCCCTGTCGGCCGCCCGGGACCCATCCTGTGACGTATGCCGGGACTCATCCCCGATGTCCGTGACGCACCCCCGTGGAACGGGGGTGCCGCATGTCCACGTAGCCGTGCCTGACACCACCGTCCCCCACTTCGCCTCCTCGCCCCCGCGCCGCCCCGGCGGCCCGGCGACCGGCCCCGGACGGGCCGGGAGCACGCGGGCGTGAAGGAAAGCTGGGGCCGCGCTTAAGAAATCCTCGATGGACCCAGGGCACCGTCGTACGGCAGATTCCTGGGTGAATACACCCCTCTCCCCGGTGCGGGCCGCCTCGGCGTGCCCTGTCCCGGGACCTCACGCACAGGAGCCGTACGAGTGAAGGCGCTGGTCAAGGAGAAGGCGGAGCCCGGACTCTGGCTCACGGACGTCCCGGAGCCGCAGGCCGGCCCCGGTGAGGTACTGATCAAGGTCCTCAGGACCGGGATCTGCGGCACCGACCTGCACATCCGCAACTGGGACGGCTGGGCGCAGCAGACCATCACGACGCCGCTCGTGCTCGGCCACGAGTTCGTCGGCGAGGTCGTCGAGACCGGCCGCGACGTCAGCGACATCAACATCGGCGACCGCGTCAGCGGCGAAGGCCACCTGGTCTGCGGCAAGTGCCGCAACTGTCTCGCCGGACGCCGCCACCTGTGCCGTGCCACCGTCGGCCTCGGCGTCGGCCGTGACGGCGCCTTCGCCGAGTACGTCGTGCTGCCCGCCACCAACGTGTGGGTGCACCGCGTCCCGGTCGACCTCGACGTCGCCGCGATCTTCGACCCCTTCGGCAACGCCGTGCACACCGCGCTGTCCTTCCCGCTGGTCGGCGAGGACGTCCTGATCACCGGCGCCGGACCGATCGGCCTGATGGCCGCCGCCGTGGCCCGCCACGCGGGCGCCCGCAACGTCGTCATCACCGACGTCAGCGAGGAGCGCCTGGAGCTGGCCCGCAAGATCGGCGTCAGCCTCGCCCTCAACGTCGCGGGCTCGACCATCGCCGACGGACAGCGCACCCTCGGCCTGCGCGAGGGCTTCGACATCGGCCTGGAGATGTCCGGCCGACCCGAGGCGATGCGCGACATGATCGCCAACATGACCCACGGCGGACGGATCGCCATGCTGGGTCTGCCGTCCGCGGAGTTCCCGGTCGACTGGGCCCGGATCGTCACCTCCATGATCACGATCAAGGGCATCTACGGCCGCGAGATGTTCGAGACCTGGTACGCGATGTCCGTCCTCCTGGAGAGCGGCCTCGACCTCACGCCCGTGATCACCGGCCGGTACGGATTCCGGGACTACGAGGCGGCGTTCGACGACGCGGCAGGCGGCCGCGGCGGCAAGGTCATTCTCGACTGGACTCTCTGAGGACTCTAAGGAACTGATGATGTTCGACTCCGTCCGTGACGACCTGCGCACCACCCTCGACGAGATCCGCGCCGCCGGGCTGCACAAGCCCGAGCGGGTCATCGGCAGCCCGCAGTCCGCGACCGTGAACGTCACCGCGGGCGGCCGCCCCGGTGAGGTCCTCAACTTCTGCGCGAACAACTACCTCGGTCTCGCCGACCACCCCGACGTCGTCGCCGCCGCCCACGCGGCGCTCGACCGCTGGGGCTACGGCATGGCCTCCGTGCGCTTCATCTGCGGTACGCAGGAGGTGCACAAGGAGCTGGAGGCGCGGCTGTCCGCGTTCCTCGGCCAGGAGGACACGATCCTCTACTCCTCCTGCTTCGACGCCAACGGCGGTGTCTTCGAGACCCTCCTCGGCGCCGAGGACGCGGTCATCTCCGACGCCCTCAACCACGCCTCGATCATCGACGGCATCCGGCTGTCCAAGGCGCGCCGCTTCCGGTACGCCAACCGCGACATGGCCGACCTGGAGGCCCAGCTCAAGGAGGCCTCCGGCGCGCGCCGGAGGCTGATCGTCACCGACGGCGTCTTCTCGATGGACGGCTACGTCGCCCCGCTCCAGGAGATCTGCGACCTCGCCGACCGCTACGACGCGATGGTCATGGTCGACGACTCGCACGCGGTCGGCTTCGTCGGCCCCGGCGGCCGGGGCACCCCCGAGCTGCACGGGGTCATGGACCGCGTCGACATCATCACCGGCACCCTGGGCAAGGCCCTCGGCGGCGCCTCCGGCGGCTACGTCGCGGCCCGCGCCGAGATCGTCGCCCTGCTGCGCCAGCGGTCCCGCCCGTACCTCTTCTCGAACACGCTCGCCCCGGTGATCGCCGCGGCCTCCCTGAAGGTCCTCGACCTGCTGGAGTCCGCCGACGACCTGCGCGTCCGGCTCGCGGAGAACACCGCGCTGTTCCGCTCCCGGATGACCGCGGAGGGCTTCGACATCCTCCCCGGCGACCACGCGATCGCCCCCGTCATGATCGGGGACGCGTCCGTCGCCGGCCGGATGGCGGAGCTGCTCCTGGAGCGCGGCGTGTACGTGATCGGCTTCTCGTACCCGGTCGTCCCGCAGGGCAAGGCCCGTATCCGGGTGCAGCTCTCCGCGGGGCACTCCACCGAGGACGTGAACCGGGCCGTGGACGCCTTCGTGGCGGCGCGGGCCGAGCTCGACGCCTGACGGCGGACGCGCCCCCGCGCCGGGGGCGCACACCGGTCCGATGGCCGGAAATGACGTGTGACCTGAGAGAATCGGTCGCATGATCGAAGCGCGGCGGCTCCACATCCTCCGTGCGGTGGCCGACCACCGCACGGTGACGGCGGCAGCCGCCGCGCTGTATCTCACGCCCTCGGCGGTCTCGCAGCAGCTCACCGCCCTGGAGCAGGAGACGGGCCACCGGCTCGTCGAGCGCGGCGCCAAGGGCGTACGGCTCACACCCGCCGGCGAGATCCTGCTCGGCCACACCAACGCCGTCCTGGCTCAACTGGAGCGGGCGGAGGCCGAGTTGGCCGCGTACAGCGCGGGCTCCGCCGGTACGGTCACCGTGGCCTCCTTCGCCACCGGCATCGGCCTGGTCGTGGCCCCCGCCCTGGCCCGCCTCGCCGTCACCTCGCCCGGCATCCTCGTCCGCGTCCAGGACGCCGAGGGTGACGCCAGCCTGCCGATGGTGCTCGACCGGCAGGTCGACATCGCGGTGGCCGTCGAGTACCGCGGCGCCCCGGACGCGGACGACCCGCGCCTGACCCACGTCCCGCTGTACGCCGAGCCCTTCGACGCGGTCGTGCCGGTGACCCACCGCCTGGCCGACTCGGCGGAAGTGCCGCTCGCCGAGCTGGCCAAGGACCCCTGGATCGGCCCCTACCCGGGCAACCCCTGCCATGACGTGGTCGTCCTGGCCTGCGAGAACGCCGGATTCCAGCCGCGCCTCGAACACTCCTCGGACGACTTCCGCGCGGTCGTCGCCCTCGCCTCCGCCGACGCGGGCGTCGCCCTGGTGCCGCGCTCGGCGCTGCGGGGCATGGACCTCACGGGGGTGGTCGTGCGCCCCGTGGACGGTGTCGCCCCCACCCGCCGCGTCTTCGCCGCCGTGCGCCGGGGCGCCGAGGACCATCCGTTGATCCGGCCCGTCCTGGAGGCCCTGACGCGCGCGGCCACGGACGACTGATCCCGTCGATCCCGTCGATCCCGTCGAGCGGCCCGTCGGGTCCGCCGATGCCCGTGCTCCATCGCCCGCCTTCCTCTGCTTCCCGAATCTGGGATAACATCCCGAATATGGGAATCGAGGACGATGGTGAGGTCGACGTCCGGCTCGGGGCGCGTCTGGCCGAGCTGAGGGCCGAACGCGGCTGGACCCTGGGCGAGTTGGCGGAGCGCAGCGGGATCAGCAGATCGACCCTCTCCCGTGCGGAGCGGGCCGAGATCAGTCCCACGGCTTCTCTCCTCAACCGTCTCTGCCATGTGTACGGGCGGACGATGTCGCACCTGCTCAGCGAGGTCGAACGGGAATCCGCGCTCCTGGTCCGCGCCGCCGACCAGACGATCTGGACGGACCGGGCCTCCGGATTCGTCCGGCGATCGGTGTCGCCGCCGCACGCCGGACTGCGCGGCGAGCTGGTCGAGGGACGGCTCACGGCCGGCGCGGACATCGCGTACGACAGGCCTCCCGTGCCCGGCCTCGAACAGCACGTCTGGGTCCTCGACGGACGGCTCGACGTGACCGTGCGGGACGTCGAGCACCGTCTCGACGCCGGTGACTGCCTCCGGTTGCGGGTGTGGGGGCCGACGCGTTTCCACTGTCCCGGCCCCGCGGACGTGCGGTACGCGCTGGCGGTGGTGCTGCCGTGATCGCCGTCACGCGCCCGACCTCGGCCGAACTCCGCTCCGGAGCCGATGAGTTGGCGAGTCTGCTCACCGACACCGTGGAGGGCGGCGCCTCGATCGGATTCCTCGCCCCGCTCGGCCACGCGGCGGCCGTCGCCTGGTGGCGCGAGCGCGCGGACGCGGTCTCGGCAGGCCACCACGCGGTCTGGGTGGCCCGCGCCGGGGGCCGGCTGCTCGGCACCGTCGCCCTCGCCTTCCCGGACAAGCCCAACAGCCGCCACCGCGCCGAACTCGTCAAGCTGATGGTCCACCGCGACGGCCGCGGCCAGGGTTTGGGCCGTACGCTCCTCGCCACCGCGGAGACGGCGGCGGCCGCCGCCGGCATCACCCTCCTCCATCTGGACACCGAGACCGGCAGCCCCGCCGAGTCGCTGTACCTGTCGGCGGGCTGGACCCGGATCGGGGCGATACCGGACTACGCGGCGGCACCTTCGGGCGAACTGCGCCCGACGACGATCTTCTACAAGCGGCCCGGAGCGCACACCGACGGCACCTGACGTCGTGCTTCCCCGCGTCCTTCGCCGCGTCGATGTCAGTGGCATTGGCTACGGTGCGTCTCATGCCGGATGCAGAAGACGTTCGCCGTATCGCCCTTTCCCTGCCGGACACGACGGAGAAGATCGCCTGGAGCATGCCCACCTTCCGGGTCGCGGGAAAGATGTTCGCCACGCTGCCCGAGGCGGAGACCTCCATCGCCGTGCGCTGTCCGAAGGAGGAGCGCGACGAACTGGTCCTGGCCGAGCCGGGGAAGTTCTGGATCGCCGACCACGAGGCCGGCTTCGCCTGGGTCCGTGCCCGGCTCGCGGCCCTGGAGGACGACGACGAACTCCGCGCCATCCTCGCCGACTCCTGGCGTCAGGCGGCCCCGCCCCGACTGGTCGACGCCCACCCCGAGTTGGGCCTGCCGTCCGCCGACTGAAACGGCCCCTGAGCCACCTGCACCCCGTGGCATGATCCGCATCGGGAGCGATCCGGGGACGGACACGATCCGGACGCGGGAACGCGGCGGGCGGCTTCGTGGGGGAGCCGCCCAGGGGCAGGGGGAGGGGCGCGAACGGGATGACCATGACGTCATCGGGCCAGGAGCCGCAGGACGGGGTGCCGTGCGAGGGACCGGGCCCGGGCCGGGCCGGCGGCGGTCCGCTCGACGAACGGCGGAGCCGGTCGGTCTGGTCACGGGACTTCGCCCTGTTCTTCGTCGCGCGGGCCCTCGCCCGGCTCGGGGAGACCATGCTGCCGGTGGCGCTCGCCGCGGGACTGCTGCGCTACGGGTACGGAGTCGGCGCCGTCGGCCTCGCCATGGCCGCCTCCGCCGCGCCCTTCGCCGCCCTGGTCGTGTTCGGCGGAGTGATCGCCGACCGGTTCAGCACCCGCAGACTGATGATCGGCGCCGACCTCGTACGGCTCGTGGCCCAGTCGACCGCCGCCGCCCTCTTCTTCGCCGGCCACGTGGTCCTCTGGCAGGTCTGCGTGATCGGCGCGGTCAACGGCGTGGCCGGCGCCGTCTTCCAGCCCGGCGTCGCCAGCACCGTGCCGCGCCTGGCCGCCGACATCCAGGGAGCCAACGGCGCCATCCGGATCGCCGAGTCCGCCGCCCAGCTCGCCGGCCCCGCCCTCGCGGGGCTGCTGGTCGCGTTCGCCTCCGCCGGAGGGGTCTTCGTGGCCCACGCCGGCACCTACGCGCTGAGCGCCCTGTGCCTGCTCCTGCTCCGCCTGCCCCCGGCCGCCCCCGGAAGCCGCCCCCACAGCGCCGGCTTCACGGCCGATCTCGCCGAAGGCTGGCGGGAGTTCCGGTCCCGTACGTGGCTGTGGGGCGTCATCGTCATCTGGTGCGTCTACATGATCTCCGTCTGGGGCCCGACCGTCCCCCTGGTGGCGACCGAGATGGTGCGGGCGCACGGTCCGCGCGCCTACGGCCTGATCAACTCCGCCCTCGGCGCGGGCACGGTCGTCGGCGGGCTCGTCGCCCTGCGCCTGCGTCCGCGCCGCATGCTGCGCGCCGGTTCCTCCGCCCTCCTGGCCTTCGCCTGCTTCCCCGCGTCCGTGGGGGCGGGGTTCGGTGTGGCGGCCGTCTCCGGATGCGCCGTGATCGCCGGAGCGGGCATCTCGTTCTGGGGCGTGATGTGGGCGACGAGTGTGCAGACGCAGGTCGCCCCCGACGTCCTCAACCGCATCCACGCCTACGACGTCGCGGGCTCCCTGGCGATGATGCCCGTCGGCCAGGCACTCGCGGGGCCCGCCGCCGCGGCCCTCGGCGCCGACAACGTCCTGCTCGTGGCCGGCGTCATGTCCCTCGTCGTCTGCGTGGCCCTGCTCTCGGTGCCCGCGATCCGGGATCTCGTACGGGTCGACGGCCCCGTGTCCCGGTCGCCGGACAGCACCCCGGTACCGCTCGAACACGCCGCCGGGCCCTCCGGTCCGCGCGAAACGGGTGCGCGACCACCGGCGTGAGTGCGGTATTGTTTCGGTGCGCGTCCAGCCAGGGGAAACCCCAGGTCAGACGGGCATCGGGACGTGGCGCAGCTTGGTAGCGCACTTGACTGGGGGTCAAGGGGTCGCAGGTTCAAATCCTGTCGTCCCGACTGGAGTCTTCTCCGTAGTCGCAGGTCGAAGGCCGTCCTCTCGCTCGACGAGAGGGCGGCCTTCGACGTCTTTCGGGCCTGCCTCGGACCCGCGCGTCTCACGGTGTCCCCGCTCCGACCGGTGCGGGTCTCGCCGGCATCGACGGAGCAGTGGACGGGACGAGGTCCTGTTCGGCCCAGATCGCCTTGCCCCGGCTGACGCCCCGGACGCCCCAGCGGCGGGTGAGCTGTGCGGTGATGAAGAGCCCGCGCCCGTGCTCGTCCGTGTCCAGGGCCCGGCGCAGGTGCGGGGCGGTACTGCTGTCGTCGGCCACTTCACAGGTGAGGGTGTCGCCGAGGATCAGCCGCAGCCGGATCGGGCCCTTGGCGTACCGGACGGCGTTGGTCACCAGCTCGCTGACGATGAGCGCGGTGTTGTCGACGAGGTCGGCGCCGACGTCCCAGTGGGCCAGTTGGGTGGTCGCGGCCTTGCGTGCCATGGAGACGATCGCGGGGTTGTTGGGGAAGGTCCAGGCGTTGGTCCGGTCGGGGCCGAGGGTGCGGGTGCGGGCCAGGAGCAGGAAGGCGTCGTGGTCGAGCCGGTCGGGAACCAGGTCCAGGGCGAGGGAGTCGCACAGCGCCTGAAGGGAGGAGCCGGGTGCGGCCTCGCCGATCCGCCTCGGCAGCGACCGCTCCGTGACCGGGGAATCGGCCAGGAGGGCGGTGTTGTAGAGCAGCAGGGTGCTGCCCGCGGGCAGAGCGCGTTCGGTCGACCGGTACTGGGCGATGCCCTGGCCCAGCGGGGGACCGGTGTCGACGTCGAGGGCCTCGACGTCCCCGCCCGGGTGTACCAGGACGGGTGCGGGGTGTCCCGCGCTCGCCGTCGTGCAGAGACGGGTGACCGGGTCGTAGACGACGTAGAGGCAGCTCGCCGGGGAGGTGTCGGGCGCGGGGAGGCCGGGTGTGCCGGGCGGGACCGGCTGGGGGCGGCTGGCGAGGTCGTGCAGGCGTTCCAGGATCTCGTCCGGAGGCAGGTCGAGGTCGGACAGCGCCTCGATCGCGGCCCGCAGTTCGCCCATGGCCGCGGGGTCGGCGGCGTCCGCCTCCGCGGCGGTGTCCCCGGCGACGAGCGCGATCCTGGCGCCGGACAGGGGGATGACGTCGAACCACGCGCCGCCCGTCCCCGCGGGCAGGTAGGTGTGGGCGACGTCGACCGCGGCGGCTCCGGGCGTCGCCGGATGAGTGAGGCGGCCGGTGAGGATGCGGGCCGTGGAGCGTTCGCGTCCGTACTGGCGGGCGTTGTCGAGGCAGAGGGCGGCGTGGGTGGTGAGCTGCTCCGCCAGGGCCAGGTCCTTGGCGTCGAACGGGGTCGGATTGCGCCACCGGTAGAAGCAGGCGAGTCCGAGCACCAGGCCCCGGGCCCGGATGGGGACGAGCAGCATCGAGTGCACCCCGGCGGTCAGGATCCGGACGTCGCGCCGCCGGTCGGGGTCGAGCCAGGTGGCGTCCGGGTGCAGCCCGTTGATCAGCCTCGGCGCCAGGGTGTCCAGGGCGGCTCGGTGGGGCGTGGCGGGCGGATAGGTGGTGATCTCGCCGATCTTGGGCACGCCCTGGTGTTCGGGACCGGCCGCGGAGCGGAATCCCGCGCGTCGCAGGGCCGCTCCCTGGTCCCGGGACTCCGGAGTGGGCGCGTGGCCGCGTACGACGGTGTCGTAGACGTCGATGGTCACGGTGTCGGCCAGCCGGGGGACGGCGAGGTCGCCGAACTCATCGGCGGTGCGGAACACGTCCAGAGTGGTGCCGACCCGGGTGGCCGCCTCGTTCAGCAGACGCAGACCCGCCTCGGCCCGTACGCGGGCGGTGACGTCGGTCAGCGCGGCGGCGACCCCGAGCACGGTTCCGTCGGCGCGCTGGAGCCGGAGAACGGTGGCCGAGGCGACCGCCTCGACGGCGGGCTCGCCTCCGGTGCGGAGCCGGACGATCAGGTCGAACACGGGACCGCCGGACTCCAGCACCCGCCGGGCGGTCTGTTCGATGACACCGCGGTCGGGGATGTCGAAGGCCTGGAGTATCTCGGACAGGGGGTGCCCGACCATGCGGTCGATCGGGAAGTCGCCCATCATCCGCGCGGCGGTGTTCACCCGCACGAGTCGCAGGTGCCGGTCGTAGATGTGCAGGCCGGCCGGAGAGCGGGAGAACAGCGCGTCCAGGAGCGCTTCACCCAGCTCCTCGCCCGCCGGGTCGGCTGTCGAACCGTATCCATCTGCCACGACGGAACACCTCGATGAGTCGGCAACGATCCGTCGGACCGATCCAACCCCCGTCGGCGATCTCCTGCCACCGGAGCACGGCACTGAGCACGGCCGTCTCCACCGGAGCCACGCCGTCTCCACCGGAGCGAGGCCGCCGATGGCCGAGAAAAACGCTTGGACCGCGTGGCCGCCGCCACGGGACCATGGAACCTCTTGCCTTCCTATGTCCGGACATCGACGCCTTGGGGAGCCGAGGTGACGCGAACCCCGGACGACGCGGCGGGCAGCCGTACGACGACACAGGGCTGTGATGGCATCTCCTGAATCGCGCAAGGCCTTACCGGGCAAGGGCTCGGTCCTCCTCGCACTTCGCTACTACGGAAGGGAGCTGCGCAGGCTCCGCCGGCTGGCCGTGCCGGGCATGCTGCTGCCCGCGCTGGGCAACATCGGCATCAGCTACGTCGCGCCGCTCGTCGTCGCGAAGCTCGTCGGCCGTATCGCGGCCGACGGCAGCGGTGTCTCCGCCGGTGACGCCCTGCCGTACGTCCTCGCCTTCGGCGGTGTCCTGCTCCTCGCGGAGGCGTTCTGGCGTCTCGGCCTGCACTGCCTGAACCGCCTGGACGCCCTCGGCATCGAGCGGCTGTACGTGATCGGCATGGACGAGCTGTTCGCCAAGGACGCCGCGTTCTTCCACGACAACTTCGCCGGCTCGCTGACCAAGCGGGTGCTGAGCTTCGCCTCCCGCTACGAGGAGTTCGTCGACACGATGACGTTCCAGGTCGTGGGCAGCCTCGTGCCGCTGGTCTTCGGGTCGGTGGTGCTGTGGCAGTACGAACCGCTGCTCGTCGTCGGACTCCTGGCGATGATCGCCGTGACCGCGGTGTGCGTGGTGCCGCTCATCCGCCGCCGTCAGGCCCTCGTCGACGAGCGCGAGGAGGCGATCGCCCGCGTCTCGGGCCATGTCGCCGACAGCCTGATGAACATGGACACCGTGCAGGCCTTCGCCGCGGAGGAGCGCGAGGCGGCGGAGCACCGCTCCCGGGTCGCGGTGTCGCGGCGGCTCACCCTCCAGTCGTGGGACTACGGCAACCTGCGCATCGACACGTTCGTCGCGCCGATGTCCGTCCTGACCAACGCGCTCGGCCTGCTGCTCGCGATCACGCTCGGCGGGGGCGCGCACGGCGTGGAGGCGGTGGTGGTCGCCTTCACGTACTACGCCAACGCGACGCGGATCATGTTCGAGTTCAACCAGATCTACCGGCGTCTGGAAAGCTCGATGACGGAGGCCGCCCAGTTCACCGAGCTGCTGCTGTCACCGCCGACCGTGCTCGACCCGGCCGCCCCCGAGCCGCTGCGGGCCGGTGACGCCGATGTCCGCTTCGAACAGGTGACCTTCACCCACGGCGGGGCCGAGCCGCTCTTCACCGGGCTCGAACTGGCCGTACCGAGCGGAGCGAAGATCGGTCTGGTCGGCCGGTCGGGCGGCGGCAAGACCACGCTCACCCGGCTGCTGCTGCGGATGACCGACATCGAGGGCGGCCGCATCCTGATCGGAGGCCAGGACATCAGCAAGCTGCGGCAGGCCGATCTGCGCGGCCTGATCGCGTACGTACCGCAGGACCCGGCGATGTTCCATCGCTCGCTGCGGGACAACATCGCGTTCGCCCGTCCGGACGCCACCGAGGAGGAGATCCGCCGCGCGGCCGAGGCGGCACACGTCACGGAGTTCGCCGACGCGCTGCCCGACGGTTTCGCGACCATGGTCGGAGAGCGTGGCATCAAGCTCTCCGGCGGCCAGCGGCAGCGGGTCGCCCTCGCCCGCGCGATCCTGCGCGACGCGCCGATCCTGCTGCTCGACGAGGCGACCAGCGCGCTGGACTCCGAGAGCGAGATCCTCGTTCAGTCGGCGCTGTGGCGGCTCATGGAGCGGCGTACGGCGCTCGTGGTGGCACACCGGCTGAGCACGGTCGCCACCATGGACCGGCTCGTCGTCCTCGACCGCGGAAAGATCGTCGAACAGGGCACGCATCAGGAACTGCTCGCCTCGGAGGGCGCCTACGCGAAGCTGTGGCACCACCAGTCCGGCGGCTTCATCGACGACAGTCCCGACACGGCCGACCGTTGCTGAGGAGGAGCGGCCCCGGGACGACGGAGATCAGGCGGGTTCGTCGTCCGGGTGCAGCGGCACCGTCCACTCCACGACGGTGCCGCTCGGCTCGTCGGCCGTCAGGACCAAGGTGCCGCCGAGGTGTTCGGCGCGGGTGCCGATGTTGCCGAGACCGCTGCGGCGGGTGACGTCGGGGCCGATGCCGCGGCCGTTGTCCGCCACGCGCAGCCGCAGCACGATGGAGGTGGCCTCGGCGGTGACCTCCACGGCGGTGGCGTCGGCGTGCCGGGCGGTGTTGGACAGGGCCTCGCGCAGGACCGCGACCACGTGTTCCCGCTGCTCGTCGGACACGTCGGTGTCCAGCAGGCCGCTCATGCGCAGGGAGGGGGCGAAGCCCAGCGTCTCGGCCGCGCGGCCGACCTCGGTGACGAGCCGGGTGCGCAGACCGGCGGTGGCGTCGGAGCGGTCGCTCTCCCGCAGGGCGTAGATCGTGGAACGTACGACCTTGATCGTGTCGTCGAGATCGTCCACCACCCGCTGGACGCGTTCGGCCACGTCGGGCCGGTCGGCGAGGCGGTTGAGCACCGACTGGAGGCTGAGCCCGCCCGCGAAGAGCCGCTGGATGGCCAGGTCGTGCAGGTCGCGCGCGATGCGGTCACGGTCGTTGAGGACGAGGAGCTGTTCCGCGTCGCGGCGGTGCTCGGCGATCTCCAGGGCCAGCGCGGCGTGGCCGGCGAACCCCTCGATCATGTCGATCGTGGCATCGGGGAACGCGGTGCCGCCCTGGCGGTTCGCGACCTGGAGGACGCCCCGCACCCGCTCCTGGGTGCCGAGCGGGATCACGAACGCCGGGCCGAGGTCGAGGACCGACGCGCTGCCCGTGCCGGTGCGCGGGTCCTGGCTGAGGGAGGTGCTGACGATGCGCTCGCCGGAGGCGTACACCTTGGCCGCGAGGCTCGTCCCGTCGGGCAGGGTCAGCCCCCGTACCTGGTCGGCGTCGCGTCCCTCGGCGGACTCGATGACGAGGTCCGTGGTCCCGGTCAGCGGCAGCGCCAGCGTGACCAGATCCGCGTCGGACAGCTCCCGGACGGTCGCCGTGAACGCGTGCAGGACGTCGACCGGGTCGGCGCCGGACAGCAGGGTGCGGGTCAGCTCGCTGCTCGCGGCCAGCCAGCGCTCGCGGCGCCGGGCGTCGTCGTACAGCCGGGCGTTGTCGATGGCCACACCGGCCGCCGCGCCGAGCGTGCGCAGGACGGCCTCGTCCTCGGCGTCGAACTCGGCCCCGCCGTGCTTCTCCGTGAGGTACAGATTGCCAAAGATCTTGTCGCGGACCTGCACGGGGGTGCCGAGGAACGTGGTCATCGGGGGGTGGCCGGGCGGGAAGCCAGCGGAGTCCGGGTGGTCGCTCAGCACGGGGAGCCGCAGTGCGTGCGGCTCGCGGATGAGCAGGCCGAGGATGCCCTCCCCCCGGGGGTAGTGACCGATGCGGGCGATGGTCTCGTCGTCGATGCCCACGGTGATGAACTGCTTGATGCCGCCCTCGTCGCCGAGGACGCCGAGCGCGCCGTAGCGGCAGTCGACGAGCTGCACCGCGGACTCCACGATCTGGCGCAGGACCACGCCGAGGTCCAGATCGCTGCCGATCGCGAGGACCGCCTCGAGAAGGGTGTGCACCCGGTTCTGGGTGCCGCGCACACGCTCCACCTGCTCCTGGAGGTCCTCCAGCAGGGCGTCCAGCCGGAACTGCGGGGCCTGTGGCTCCTCCGGAAGGTGTGCGCTCTGGTCCATTCGAGATCCCCTCACTTACCACCCGTCGAAAACATGATGCCCGACCGTCCGTGCCCGCGGTCGGGCACCTGTACGGATCGCGGCGACGGTTTTCAGGGTCGGAAGGACCAGCGTTTCAAGTCCCGGCGCTTCAACGTCTAGCGCTTGAGACCGACCCCGCCGTACAGGGACACCGGCTCGTCGCCGATCGGGGTCTCGCCCTCCGCGAGCTCGGGACGCCAGTCCTTCACCGAGACGACGCCGGGCTCGACCAGGTCCAGCCCCTCGAAGAAGCGGCTCACCTCGGCGTGCGAGCGGCCCACCAGGGTGACACCGCCGCGCGCGTACGCCGCGATGCCCTTCCGGACCTCCTCGGGCTCGAAGTCGGCGGTCATCGCGGACAGCGACAGGAAGCTGCCCGGCGCCAGCGCGTCGACCAGGGTCCCGACCAGTTCGTACGCGCCGCTGTCGTCGGCGACGAAGTGCATCAGCGCGATCAGCGACAGGGCCACGGGACGGTCGAGGTCGAGCACGCGCGCGGCCTCGTCGAGGATCTTCCGCGGCTCGCGCACGTCCGCGTGGACGTACTCCGTGACGCCCTCGTCGGTGCCGCGCAGCAGGGCCTCGGCGTGGGCGAGGACGATCGGGTCGTTGTCCACGTAGACGACCCGTGCGTCCGGAGCGGTGCTCTGCGCGATCTGGTGGAGGTTGGGCTCGGTGGGGATGCCGGTGCCGATGTCCAGGAACTGGCGGATTCCCGCCGTACGGACGAGGTGCCGGGTGGCCCGCTGCATGAACCAGCGGTTGCTGCGCGCGGCCCGTTTGGCTCCGGGATCACGCGCCGTGATCTGCTGCCCGAGCCGTTCGTCGACCGGGTAGTTGTCCTTGCCGCCCAGATACCAGTCGTACACCCGGGCCGGATGCGGCCTGGTGGTGTCGATCCCGCGCGCGCCGGACTCCGTCCCCGTCATACGACAACTCCCCGTTCCGTCGGCCCTGTTGCCCCGGCGGCCTGGGTTCGACGGGGGCGCGCGAGCAGTCTGCCATTCACGCGGGGGGCGGCCGGGCGGTGGCCGTCGATCCTCGGCCACCGCCCGGCCGCCCCGACCGCGGGACGATCCCGCACGGGGTCGGGTGTTCGGGGCGGAGGGGCGGATACCGGCCGAGGGAGGCATCTTCCCAAGGGTCCGGCGCGGGGCTATAGTCCGAAACTAGCAGTGCTAATTAAGGTGTGTGTCCGTCAATGTCCGGTGCCCGTTCGCCGGTGTCCCCCAGGAGTCCTGTCGTGCGTCCCGTCCACTTCGCGGCCGCCCGCCGCACGCCCATCGGCAAGCTGCGCGGTGCCCTGTCCTCCGTGCGGCCCGACGATCTCGCCGCGGGCGTCATCCGCGCTCTGGTCGCCGAGGTGCCCACCCTGGATCCGGCCCGCGTCGACGACGTCTACTGGGGTGCCGCCAACCAGGCCGGCGAGGACAACCGCAATGTCGCCCGCATGGCCGCGCTGCTCGCCGGACTGCCGGACAGCGTGCCCGGCGCCACCGTCAACCGGCTCTGCGCCTCCGGGCTCGAAGCCATCACGACGGCCGCCCGCGCCATCGCCTCGGGCGAGGCCGACATCGTGCTCGCCGGAGGCTCCGAGTCGATGAGCCGGGCCCCCTTCGTGCTGCCCCGCCCGGACGAGGCGCTGCCGCACCGCATCGAGACCGTCGACACCCGGCTCGGCTGGCGGCTGGTCAACCCGGCGATGAAGGACCTGCACGGCGTGCTGTCGATGGGGGAGACCGCGGAGGAGGTCGCCGTGCGGTACGGCGTCTCGCGCGAGCGGCAGGACGCGTTCGCGCTGCGCAGCCACCAGCGTGCGGCGGACGCCCGGAAGAACGGGTACTTCGACGCCGAAGTGCTTCCCGTCGAGCGTCCCGACGGGGTGATCGTCGACAGCGACGAGTGCGTGCGCGAGGACACCTCGCTCGACAAACTGGCCCGCCTCAAGCCGGTGTTCCGCGCCGACGGCACGGTCACCGCGGGGAACGCCTCGCCGATGAACGACGGCGCCGCCGGGGTGCTGCTCGTCAGCGAGGAGGCCCTCAACGATCTGGGGCTGGAGTCGCTCGGACGCTATGTCGCCGGGGCCTCGGCCGGCGTCGATCCCGACGTCATGGGCATCGGACCGGTGCCCGCGACCCGTAAGGCGCTCGGACGCGTCGGCTGGACCGTCGCCGACGTCCAGGAGGCCGAGTTCAACGAGGCGTTCGCCGCCCAGGCCCTCGCCTGCGTGGACCGCCTCGGCATCGACCCCGACCTCGTCAACCCGACCGGCGGCGCCATCGCGCTCGGTCACCCGCTCGGCGCGTCGGGCGCCCGCATCCTCACCACCCTGCTGCACCGCATGCGCCGCACCGGCGCCGAGCGCGGCCTGGCCACGATGTGCGTCGGCGTGGGCCAGGGCAGCGCGGTCCTGGTGGAACGCCACTGATACCGGGGCCCGGCGAAGCATCCCTTCCGGCGTTCGAGGAAACCCGGCGCACCGGTCGACCCCGGTGCGTCGTTGACCTGGAACGCTCCCGGAGGGGCCCTCCTCGCCCGGGCGGGAAGCGTGGGCATAGCATCGACCCCCGCATGAACACGATGACGCTCTGGCACATATCCCCGGGGGAGTTCGCCGCTCTCGCCGCCGCGGCTCTTCTCGTCGGCTTCTCCAAGACCGCCGTCAGCGGCGCCAACACGGTCAGTCTGGCGGTCTTCGCCGCCGTACTGCCGGCTCGCGCCTCGACCGGTGTCCTGCTGCCCCTCCTGATCGTCGGCGACGTACTCGCCGTCGCCACCTACCGGCGCCACGCCCACTGGCCCACGCTGTGGCGGCTGTTCCCGGCGGTCGCCGCCGGCGTCGTCCTCGGCACGCTGTTCCTGGTGTGGGCCGACGACGGGGTCGTGCGGGCCTCGATCGGCGCGACCCTGCTGCTGATGACCGGGATCACGCTGTGGCGCCGCCGGACCGGCGCCCAGGACGAGGAACCCGACGCGGTCGTGACCCGCGCGGGCCGGGCCAAGGCACGGTCCTACGGTGTCCTCGGCGGCTTCACCACCATGGTCGCGAACGCGGGCGGCCCGGTCATGTCGATGTATCTCCTCTCGGCGGGCTTCCGCAAGCTCGGCTTCCTCGGCACGTCCGCCTTCTTCTTCCTGATCGTCAACGTCTCCAAGCTGCCCTTCAGCGCGGGCCTCGGCCTGATCAACGGCCGCTCGCTGCTGCTGGACGCGGCCCTGGCCGTGTTCGTCGTGCCGGGGGCGTTCCTCGGGAAGTGGGCGGTGAAGCGCATCAACCAGCTTCTCTTCGAACGGCTGGTGATCGTGGCGACGGTGGTGGGCGGAGTGCAGCTCCTGCTCCCCTGACCCGGCGCGGCCGAGCCCGGTGCGGTCAGGCGGATGTGGCCGAGGACAGTTCCGGGGGCCGGCCCGGCAGACCCTGCGTCAGGTCCTCGACCAGCAGACGCTTGGCGATGGTGTCGACGGCGGCGCGCAGTTCCGCGCCGGAGGGGCGGCCGATGTCCTGCTCCACGCGCCCGGCGAGCCAACGGCCCCAGGCCTCGCTGATCACCCGCGCCTCGCGCTCGCCCGCCGCGGTGTGCGAGAACAGCGTGCCGTGCCGGGTCAGATAGCCCTCGTCGACCATGCGCTGGAAGACCGGGACGAGCACCTCGGGAGGCATGTGGCGCCGGGCGGCGACCAGCGCGAGGTTGGCGTGGCCGACCATGCGGGTGAACAGCTCCACCTGCATCACGGCCCAGGCGCCCGCCACGTCCAGCCGAGTGTCGGACTCGGAGACGATCCGGCGCGCGGTGTCCATCTCCGTGGTGCCGATGATCTTCGCGACGGAGAACTCCAGCAGCCGCTGGGAGTCCGCGGTGGACGGTGACGCGAATCCCTCGCCCATGTCCGTCGACCCCATGCGAGCGCTGTCGCGCAGCTCCACCTGCTTGAGGAAGAGCGCCACGACGAAGCCGAGGAGCGCGACCGGGACCGTCCACAGGAACACCGTGTGGAGGGTGTCGGCGTACGCGTCGACGATGGGCGCGGCGGCCCGCGGCGGCAGCTTGTGGAGCCCCTCGGGGCTCTGCGCCGCCTTGGCGATGACGGCCGGCCCGGCCGCGCCCGTCTCGGCGGCCGCCCTGACCCCGTCCGCCAGGTTGGGCTTGAGCGCGTTGGTGTAGATCGTGCCGAAGACGGCCGTGCCGAACGAACTGCCCAGCGTACGGAAGAAGGTGACCCCGGACGTCGCGGTGCCGAGGTCGGTGTACTCGACGGTGTTCTGCACGGCGATCGTCAGCACCTGCATGCACAGCCCGATCCCGGTGCCGAGCACGAACATGTACAGGGACTCCAGCCATGCCCCGGTGTCCGGCCCCATCCGCGACATCAGATAGAGGCCGACCGCCATCACGAGGGAGCCGACGATGGGGAAGAGGCGGTACTGCCCGGTCTTGCTCACCACGTTGCCGCTGAAGACGGACGCGATGAGCAGCCCGAGGACCATCGGCAGCGTGCGCACACCCGAGACCGTGGCCGACTCCCCGTCGACGTACTGCAGATACGTCGGGAGGTAGGTCAGCGCGCCGAGCATCGCGAAGCCCACGATGAAGCTGAGGATCGAGCAGACCGTGAAGACCGGGTTGCCGAACAGCCGCATCGGCAGCATCGGTTCGGCCGCGCGGGTCTCGACCCGGCAGAACAGCGCGAGCGCGATCAGACCGCCGACGAACAGGCCGATGATGGTGGGCGAGCCCCAGGCGTACTCGTTGCCGCCCCAACTCGTCGCCAGGATCAGCGCGCTGGCCCCGACCGCGACCAGCGCGATGCCCAGGTAGTCGATGACCGGCCGGGTCACCGACTTGACGACGGGGATGGTCCGGGCCGCCGCGATCACCACGACGATCGCGAGGGGCACGTTGATGTAGAACGCCCACCGCCACGACAGATGGTCCGTGAACAGGCCGCCGAGCAGCGGCCCGATGACCGTGGCCACACCGAAGACGGCACCGATCGCGCCCTGGTACTTGCCCCGTTCGCGCAGCGGGATGACGTCCGCGATCAGCGCCATGGAGGTCACCATCAGACCGCCCGCGCCGACCCCCTGCACCGCCCGCCAGGCGATCAGCAGCGTCATGTTGGTGGCGAGCCCGCACAGGAAGGAACCCGTGATGAAGATGACCGCCGACGCCTGGAAGACCAGCTTGCGGCCGAACAGGTCGCCGAACTTGCCGACGAGCACGGTCGCCACGGTCTCGGCGAGCAGATAGGCGGTCACGACCCACGACATGTGCGCGGCCCCGCCGAGGTCCGACACGATCGTCGGCAGCGCGGTGCCCACGATCGTCTGGTCGAGCGCGGCGAGCAGCATGCCCAGCACGATCGTCGCGAAGACGATGTTGCGGCGGCGGTTGTCCAGCACCGGTGGCCCGGGCACCCCCGCCGGGGCCGGCGCGGTGTCCTCCGTGATCGTCACAATCGCCACCCTCACACCGGTGGGCTCCCCGTGCATGCGGGGCGACCCGCCCGGTGTACGGGCGGCCGGACGCTCTACTCGCCGGGATTCCTGCGCAGCAGATAGGTGTCCATGATCCATCCCTTGCGTTCCCGGGCCTCGGCGCGCAGGCGCTCGATACGGGGGGCCGCCTCGGCGATCGGACCCGAGGCGAGGATCTCGTCCGGCGTGCCGATGTAGGCGCCCCAGTAGATGTCGATGTCCTCGTCCGTGTACCGCCGGAACGTCTGATGGGCGTCGAGCATCACGACCACGTCGTCCACGCCCTCGGGAAAGCCCTCCGCGAGGCGCCGCCCGGTGGTGATCTGCACGGGCCGGGCCACCCGGTTCAGCCCCGTGCGGTGCCGGGCGACGAGCGCCGAGACACTGCTGATCCCGGGCACCACGTCGTACGAGAACGCCACCGCGCCCCGGTCCAGGATCTCCTCCAGGATGCCGAGCGTGCTGTCGTACAGAGCGGGGTCGCCCCACACCAGGAACGCGCCGGTCTCGTCCTCGCCCAGCTCCTCGGCGATCAGCCGTTCGTAGATGGCCGCGCGGGCGCTGCGCCAGTCCCCGACGGCCGGTGAGTACGCGGAGCCGCCCGCCGTGCGGTCCCGGTCCGGGTCGCGGGCCTCGACCAGGCGGTACACCCCCTCGGGTATGTGCGCGTCCAGGATGTCGCGGCGCAGTCGGACGAGGTCCGACTTCACCTCGCCCTTGTCCAGGATGAAGAACACGTCGGTGCTCCTCAGCGCCTTGACCGCCTGCAGCGTGAGCTGATCGGGGTCGCCCGCTCCGATGCCGATGACATGAATCTTTCGCACACCGAGAGTCTGCCGCACGCCACCGACAGGGGACGCACCGGCCGCACCCCGAGCATGTGCGCCGGCCCGCACCCTGGTCAGGCGGCCCGGTCAGGTGGCCCTTCCCCGCGGCCCCGGCGATGTCCGCGCCCCGGTCGGACGGCCCGCAGGCGCAACGACGCCGATGCCCGCGCCCTGGTCAGATGGCCGGTCCCCGGCAGCCCCACCCATACCCGCGCTCCCGTCAGGCGGTCCGCCCCCGCAGCCGTGGCGACGCCTGCGCCGCATCGGTCCGGCCGCCGTCGCGCTCCACGACGGCCGCCAACTCCCGGGCCCAGCGGGCGATCTCCGCGAGGTCCAGGTCGTGGGGCCGCGGCCGTCCGGTCGCCGCCGTCCACTCCTCGACCGCTCCGGCCCCGCGCCGCAGCAGCCGCGCGCCGCCCGTCACGTTCCCCCGGGCCGCGTGGGTGAGCCCCACGGCGAGCTGGGCCAGCCCCCGCCAGAGCCCGCGCTCGTCCTCGGGACCGGACTTCCAGGCGTCCTCGAAGACCTCGTGCGCGTGGAACGGCCGGCCCGCGTCCAGCAGCGCCTGCGCCTCGGCGACCGTCTCCTCGGGACGGCGCACGACGCCCTCCGGCGCCCGCTCCACTCCGGCGGCGCCGTACGGCAGTGGCCGCCCCAGTCCGTCCCGGGGCCGGGCGTTGCGGGCCCGCCCCTCGGCGTCCCGATCGCGTCCGCCGGCCCGCCGCGTCTCAGATGTCCCGGTCATACGCCGATTGTCGCGCGCCCCGTCCCCCTGCGGAGCAGCCCCCGGCGTGGGGTAAAGTTCTGTTCGCACGATCACGCGGGTCTCCGCGGGTGAAGGCACCGGGACGTGGCGCAGCTTGGTAGCGCACTTGACTGGGGGTCAAGGGGTCGCAGGTTCAAATCCTGTCGTCCCGACTTGCTTGAACGCAGGTCGCAGGCCGTTTCCGCCGAGGCGGGAGCGGCCTTTTCCGTTGTCCGGGGACGGGCGTGCGCCGCCTTATTCCGTGGCCTGGGACCCGGGCCGGCGCCATGATGACGCGATGGACGCCCGATTCCTCGGCATCGCCGAGCTCACCGACACCCCGTCCGTGGCGGTCGTGGTCGACGTCATGCGTGCCTTCACGGTGGCCGCCTGGGCCTTCGGCCGGGGCGCGGAGAAGATCGTTCTCGCGGAGTCCCTGGACGAGGCCCTGGCGCTCAAGGCCCGCCACCCGGACTGGGTGGCGCTCAAGGACGGTCCGCCCGCCCCGGGGTTCGACCTCGTCAATTCGCCGGGCCTGCTGCGGTCCGCCGACCTCGGTGGTCGCACCGTCGTGCAGAAGACCACGGCGGGGACGGTCGGCGCCCTCGCGGTCAAGGACGCCTCGCTCGTCCTGTGCGCCGGCTTCGTGGTGGCCGAGGCGACGGCCCAGCTCCTGCGGGACCGCCGGTGCGCCGACGTCACCTTCGTGGTCACCGGCGAGGACGGCCGCGCCGAGGAGGATCTCGCGTGCGCCCAGTACATCGCCGGGCGGGCCGCCGGGGCCGGGACCGACGCGGCCGGGTTCCTCCGCCGGGCCGCCGCGTCCCGTGCCGCCACCGAGCTGGCGACCGGGGTGCGGCAGGGCGTCCATCCCGACGACGTCGCGCTCTGCGTCGAGCTCGACCGCTTCCCCTTCGCCATGGTGGCGGCCCCGGAGGGCCCGCTCATGGTCCTGCGCCCGCGGGCCACCGACGCGGGCCGCGTCGAGGCCGCGGGCCCCCCGCGTCAGGCGATACGTCCGACGTAGGCCAGGGCCTGCCGCAGCAGCACGCCGTGACCGCCCGGCATGTCGTCCGTGACCACGGGGGACGCGGCCTCCTCCGGGCTGAACCAGACCAGGTCCAGGGCATCCTGCCGCGGGCGGCAGTCGCCGGTGACCGGGACGATGTACGCCAGGGACACGGCGTGCTGGCGCGGGTCGTGGAACGGCGTGACCCCGAGCGTCGGGAAGTACTCCGCGACGGTGAAGGGCTGGAGGGAGGCCGGGATCCGGGGGAGGGCCACCGGGCCGAGGTCCTTCTCCAGGTGGCGCAGCAGCGCGTCCCGGACCCGCTCGTGGTGCAGCACCCGGCCGGAGACGAGGGAGCGGGTGACCGTTCCGTCCGGACCGATGCCGAGCAGGAGCCCGATGTGGGTGACTTCGCCGTTGTCGTCGACGCGCACCGGTACGGCTTCGACGTACAGGATCGGCATGCGGGCGCGGGCCGATTCCAGTTCGTCGCGGGACAGCCAGCCGGGCGTGGTTTCGGTCAAGTCAGACATTGCTTGATCATACTTTCCGTGCGTCCGGTGCGGGCGTGATGTTCCAGGTCAACGATGCCCCACGGAAAGGGTCATTGTGTGTTCTTCGGCGTCGGTGACGGTGTTTCGGGCCACCGGCCGGTCTCGTAGCCTGGGCACGCCCGGCAGGACGACCGGCTGGACCTCGGGAGCGGCATGGCCAGAGAATTCACCACGGAGATCACCGACGCCGTCGTCGACAGCTTCGCGGGCACGGCCGATCCGAGGCTGCGTGAACTGCTCGGCGCGCTCACCCGCCACCTGCACGCCTTCGTCCGCGAGACCCGGCCGACGACCGCGGAGTGGGAGCGCGCCACGGCCTTCCTCACGGCGACCGGGCAGATGTGCACGGACACCCGGCAGGAGTTCATCCTCCTGTCGGACGTCCTCGGCGTGTCCATGCTGGTGGACTCCCTGAACGGCCACGACGGCCCGGGCGCGACGGAGTCGACCGTCCTCGGACCGTTCCACCTGACGCGGTCCCCCGTACGGGAACTCGGCGCGACCATCGACCTGGTGGGCACCGGCGAGCCGTGCGTCGTCAGCGGCCGGGTGCTCTCCCGCGACGGCGGTCCGCTGCCGGGCGCCGTCCTCGACGTGTGGCAGGCGGACGAGCGGGGTTTCTACGACGTCCAGCGGCCGGACGTCCAGCCGCCCGGCAACGGCCGCGGGCTGTTCACCGCCGACGCCGAGGGCCGCTTCCGGTTCCGCACCTGTGTACCGAGCCCCTACCCGATCCCCACCGACGGTCCGGTCGGCGCCCTGCTCGGGGCCACCGGCCGCCACCCCTGGCGCCCCGCCCACATCCACTTCATCGCCTCGGCCGAGGGCCACGCCCCCGTCACCACGCACATCTTCGTGGCGGGCAGCCCCTATCTGGACGCCGACGCCGTCTTCGCCGTGAAGCGGAGTCTCGTACAGGACTTCGCCGAGACCGACGATCCGTCGGCGGCCCGGGAGTTCGGTGTCGCGAACCCCTTCCGACACGCCCGCTTCGACCTCGTACTGGAGCCGGAATGACCACGCCGCCGAGCGCCCCGCTCGACTTCACCTACGAGACCCGGCCCGCCCGGGTCGTCTTCCGGCCCGGCGCCTCCGTGACCGCGACACCGGGGGAGGCCGCCCGCCTCGGGCTGCACAGGGTCCTCGTGGTGTGCGGCGGCCGGGGTGTGGACGCCGCGCGGGCGGTGGCGGACGCGCTCGGCGACAGTTGCGCGGGAGTCCACGCCGGGGCCCGGATGCACGTCCCCGCGGAGGTCGCCGACCGGGCCGTCGAAGTGGCACAGGACATGGCCGCCGACGGGTGTGTCGCCGTCGGCGGCGGATCCGCGATCGGCCTCGGCAAGGCGATCGCGCTGCGGACCGGCCTGCCGCTGATCGCCGTGCCCTCCACCTACTCGGGCTCCGAGATGACGTCCGTGTGGGGCCTGACCCAACAGGGGGTCAAACGCACCGGACGCGACTCCTCCGTACAGCCGCGCTGCGTCGTCTACGACCCCGACCTCACCCTCGGCCTCCCGGTCCCGCTCTCGGTGACCAGCGGTGTCAACGCCCTCGCGCACGCGGCCGAGGCGCTGTACGCCCCCGACGCCTCCCCGCTCGTCTCCCTGATGGCGGAGGAGGGCGTACGGGCGATGGCCGGCGCCCTTCCCGGCGTGGCCGCGGACCCCGCCGATCCCCAGGCCCGCGCCCGGGCCCTGTACGGCGCCTGGCTCTGCGGGTCCTGCCTCGGCGCGACGACCATGGGCCTGCACCACAAGCTCTGCCATGTCCTCGGCGGCACCTTCGGCCTGCCGCACGCCGAGACCCACACCGTGGTCCTCCCGTACGCCCTCGCGTACAACGCGTCCGCCGCACCGCGGGCGGTCGCCGTCCTGGCACGGGCCCTGGGCGCCGACGACGTCCCCCGCGCCCTCCGGGACCTCGCGGGAGGCCTGGGCGCTCCCCGTACTCTGGCCGAACTCGGCTTGAGGGAAGCCGACTTGGCGCGCGCGGCCACGATGGTCGCCGCCGAGTCCTACCCCAACCCCCGTGAGGTGACGGCGAACGGCGTACTCGGGCTGCTGACGGCCGCGTACGAGGGCTGGGAGCCGCGGAGCTAGGTCCAAAGCCGCGGCAGGGGGGTGATTCCGGTGACGCGGGGGGACGGGCGGCGGGGTCGGGCCCGTCGGTCCGCCACCCTCTTCGGCATCTGCTGATGCCGTGTCATGTCCGTTGAAGGTCAAGTTGGTTGAGCCTTCCACGACTCTTCGGGGCGTTCCGGGGGGCGTGGCGTACATCACCTCGGCGGGCGCCGAAACGTGAGGCGGGGCTTCACGGGTTCATGACACCCTCACCTCTGGTTACCCGTCGGTAATCCCGAGTCGCCCCCCACCCCCCTCAAGGACTGAACTTGCGTATCCGCAAGCGGGCCTCGCGGGCCGCCGTGCCCGCGCTCGCCGTATCCGCCCTCCTCCTCGCCTCAGGCTGCTCCGCGAGTCCCGCGGAGCAGCCCTCCCGTGCCGACCGCGCACGTCCCGCAGTGGCCTCGGCCTCCGCCACCCAGGACGCCGGGCGGCCGCTCGCCGTCGCCGCGGCCCCCGAGGCGGCGGCCACCTCGACCGCCGTCGCCCGTCCCGGTGCGTCGGGCGGCCGGGCGCACCGGGCCGCCCTCAAGGTGGCGTCGTACGACAGCAGGACCCGAAGGGCCGTCATATCCCGTACAGGCAGCGGCGGTTCAGACGGAAGGGGGGCGCATTCGTCGTCCCCGTCCCCGTCCGCCGGGAACTCGGCCGAGCCGCACGGCATGGCCGTGGGTGACGTCGTCGCCAGCGCCCCCGCGCCCGGCGCCCCGGACGGCCTCCTGGCCAGGGTGACCGACGTGATCGGCGAGAGCGGCGACGGTACCGAGGTGCAGACCGAGCCGACGACCCTGGACGCGCTGCTCGGTGACGACGACGCCAAGGGCTCGGTCCCCGTCGACCCGGCGTCCTTCGACATCGAGAAACTGCTGCCGGACGTGCGGGTCTCCTGGGCGAAGGCCGGAGACGTCCACGTCGGCCCCGAGGGGGCGAAGGTTCCGCTCGGCAGCCTGCGGATCGACGTCGGCGCGAAGGTGGCCACGGCGCCCGGGGCGCCGACGTCGGCGTCCCTGTCCGGGTTCGTTCAGGTCGCGCCGGATGTCGACTTCTCCTACGGCGGTGACGCGGCCGACTCCGGGCCGGGCACCGCCTACCTCGGTGTCTCCGGCGACTGGGACGCGCAGTGGGCGGTGAAGGGCCGTGCCGCCGCCTCCGCGCAGCCCCGGCGGGTGCCGTTCGCGAAGCTGCACGCCGACCCCGTCCTCCAGGTCGGCCCGATTCCCGTCGTGGTGAACCTCGATCTGACCTGCTACTTCCAGATCGGCGCCGACGGAGTCGTCACGCTCGACGTGGAACAGCACCTCAAGGGTGACTTCAAGGCCGGAGGTGCCTTCGGCCCTGCCCGGGGGTGGACGCCGGTCGACGAGTCGCACATGACGAGCAGTCCGGTGCGCACCTCCGTCAGCGCGGCGGGACGGGTGAAGGCGGCCCTCGGCGCGGAGGCCAGTGTCGGCCTGTACGGCGCCGTCGGTGTCACCGCCGACCTGGCCCCGTACCTGCGGGGCGAGGCCGCGGGCTCGGCCGGCGCCACGACCACGACGGGATCCACGGTGAGGACGGATGCCGCCGCCACGGGCGCCTGGTCGCTCTACGGCGGTGTCGACCTGGCCGGCACCCTGCGGACGCACCTGTCGATCTTCGGCACGCCCGTGTTCCAACGTGTCATTCCGCTGGGCGTGTTGAACCGTGAGTGGAAGCTCGCCGACGGTCACGTGTAGTTCCGGCGCCTCTTGTGCCCGTCGGCAACGGGGCGGTCATCTCCCATGCCCTCCCGCCCACTTGGTCGGCGGGCACGGGAGGTGACCCTCGGTCGAAGACCGGTTCATCCCAACAGGCTTTCTCACGCCCCCAGTTGGGCAATCCTTCACCGCTCCGATATCCGCTGCCTCTGGTGTTTTCCGCGCACGCCCGGAAGGCTGACCTGGGCATGCCAAGAGGGCCGCCCTGGCCTGCCCCGCCCCCACGCCGCGGTCGATCTGGAGGAAGCAGTGACAAGAAGCTCGCGGATCCGCAAGGTCTCGCTCGTCCTCGGCAGCGCCGTCGCGCTGGTCGTCGCCTTCCCGGGCAGCGCCCTCGCCGACCCGCCGACGGCCTTGCCCGGGAACGCGGACGCGCTGGAGTCGACGTACCAGCCGGCCTTCGACTACGACACCGACGGCTGCTACCCGACCCCCGCCATCGGCCCCGACGGGACCGTCAACCCCGGTCTCAACCCCTCCGGGGCCCTGAACGGCCACTGCCGCGACTCCTGGGACCTGGACAACACCAACGGGTACTCCCGCGAGAAGTGCAACAACGGCTGGTGCGCCATCATCTACGGCCTCTACATGGAGAAGGACCAGGCCGTCGTCGGCAGCGGCCTCGGCGGACACCGCAACGACTGGGAGCACGTCGTCGTGTGGGTCCAGGACAACGAGGCCAAGTACGTCTCCACGTCGGCCCACGGCAACTTCAACATCTACACCCGGGACCAGATCCGCTGGGACGGAACGCACCCCAAGGTCGTCTACCACAAGGACGGCATCGGCACCCACTGCTTCCGTCCCGCCAACACCAACGACGAGCCGCCGGAGAACCACTACCACACCTGGCAGTTCCCGACCCTGGTCGGCTGGAACGGCTACCCCGCCGGGCTGCGCGACAAGCTGAGCGCCTACAACTTCGGCAGCGCCGTGTTCGGCCTCAAGGACGGCAACTTCAACTCCCACCTGTCGAAGGCCAAGCCCGCCGGCATCGCGTTCGACCCCAACGCCTGACCGGAGGTCCGGTGGTGGGTGGGGTGCGGCCGCCCGGCGACACCCGCCACCGGTCGGTTCCCCCCACGACTCCTACGAGTTGAGAAGGTGTTCCTGGTGCCGTGGCGGCCGGCCCGTGTGCCACGGAAGCACCTCCCCGAACCGCACCAGTTCGCCGTACAGCGCCGGATCGGCCTTCTCCCGCAGCAGCAGATCGAGGATTGCGACCGCTGCCCGCGCGGGGGTCTGCGCCTGGCTGAAGTCGGAGAACCACGGGCGGGACAGCGGGGTGTCCACGAGCCCCGGGCAGACGGCCGCGACCAGGGTGCCGCGGGCCAGGTCGGCGTCTCGGCGCTCGGCCGCGACCGCCCGCACGGCGGCGACCTGCGCCACCTTGGACGGTACGTTGATCCACTGGGGCCAGCCGAGTTCCCGCTCGGTGCCCGCATGGACGGCGGCCCGCCAGGACTCGACCGCCGCCTCCACCTCGTCGAGCGAGGAGCCGTCGAACAGCGCGTGCAGCCGGGCGTCGAGATGACCCAGCGTGCCGAGCGAACTGGCCACGACGATCAGCCGCCCACCGGGGCGCAGTACGGGGCCGAAGGAGCGCAGCATCGCGTGCGCGCCCCCGTTGGCGACATCGATGAAGGCGTCCGCCTGCTCGGACTGCGACCGGTCCGGCGTCAGCATGGCGCTCGCGTTGGACACCACGATGTCCACGCCGCCGTGCCGCGCGCCGAGTTCGGCCGCCAGTTCGCGAACGGCCCGCGCGTCGGTGACGTCGAGGACGCGACCCTCGACCCGGCTCACGGTGGCCGCGGACGCGTCGACGCGTCCGACGGCGTCGGCGACCCGGTGGGTGTCACGCCCGGTGAGCAGGACCAGGTCCTCGCGGTCCATCCGGGCGGCGAGCCCTTCGACGAGCGCGAAGCCGAGCCCCTGGTTGGCTCCGGTGACGAGTGCGATGCGTGCGTTGGTCATGCCCACCACGCTAGGAACACCTCGGGTATGCGTCCAACGAAACCTTCTCAGGTCTGGTATGCGTAACCGTCATGGACTTCACCGACGTCTCGCTGGTCGCCCTGCGTGTCTTCCGTGAGGTGGCCGAACGGGGCACGCTCACCGCGGCGGCCGGCGCGCTCGGCTACACCCAGTCCGCCGTGTCCCGGCAGATCGCCTCGCTCGAACGGGCCGCGCGGGCAGCGCTGTTGGAGCGGCGCAGGGACGGCGTGCGGCTGACCGCGGCCGGACACGTCGTACTGCGCCGGGCGGTGACCGTTCTCGACCAGATCGACGCGACGGCACGGGAACTCGCCGGGCTGCCCGCCGAGGCCGGGACCGTCCGTCTCGGCTGGTTCGCGAGCGCGGGCGCCGTCCTGCTGCCCCGAGCCGTCGCCGCACTGCGCCGCAGCCACCCGGCGATCAACGTGACCACCCGGGAGGGCAGTACCCCCGCGCTGGTCCGTGCGCTGCGGGCCGGCACCCTTGACCTGGCCCTGCTCGCCTCGGCGCCGCCCTTCCGGCCCCTGGACAACGAGTCCCCGGCGCTGACCGTATGGACGCTCGGCGAACGCAGTCTGCGGCTCGCGGTGCCGGCCGCCCATCCGCTCGCCGCCGCCGACTCCGTCGACATCGCCGACCTGCGGGGACAGCACTGGATCGCCGGTTCGTCCGTCGGCGACGAGCGACTGATGGGCGTCTGGCCGGGACTGGACGAGCGTCCCGTGATCGCCCACACCGCCCGTGACTGGCTGGCCAAGCTGCATCTGGTGGCCGCGGGCTGCGGTCTGACCACCGTTCCCGCCTCGCTGGCCCCCGCGGCACCACCCGGCGTACGGATCCTGTCCGTGCGGGGCGGCCCCGATGAGCGGCGCCGCCTGGTCCTCGCCCGCCTTCCGCACCCCCTGCCGGAGCCTGCCGCCCGGCTGGCCGACGCACTCCGGGCGGCCGCGGCCGACCTGTCCGATCCGGCATGACGGCGACCCCTCCTGTCTCGTACGGCGCCCCGGCCGCGCACGGCGACCCCGCCTGCGCTGCGACGATGACAATGCGTACGCGGTCATCCACCGACGTACGGTAGGGTTCGGATACGCGAACGCACGGGTTCACCCACGTGCGAGACGCATCGGGACGTGGCGCAGCTTGGTAGCGCACTTGACTGGGGGTCAAGGGGTCGCAGGTTCAAATCCTGTCGTCCCGACGGGAGCTTTCGCTCCGAAGTCGCAGGCCGGAGGCCGTATCGGAATTCCGATACGGCCTCCGGTCGTTCTCCGTGAGCCCCGGGCGCGCGCCCGGCCGACGCCGGAAGGCCGCGACCGCCCGGAGAGGTCAGGCCTGGTCCAGCAGCGCGACCAGGGCCTTGCGCAGCGTCGTCCGGGGGTCCTTGGACGGGCCCTCGGAGCGCCAGGCGACGAAACCGTCGGGGCGGACCAGCACCGCGCCGTCCTCGCCCACGCCGTGCACCTGCGCCCAGTCCGTGTCGCCCGCGGGGACGAGGTCCGCCTCGGGGCCGCCGCCGACCCGGTACGAGTCGAGCGGGACGGACAACTGCCGGGCCGTGTCCTTCGCCGCCGCGTGCCACGCGCCGGCGCCGTCCGCCGAGCTCAGCAGCACCATGGAACGCTCGTACAGATCGAGGGTCGAGATCCGGGCGCCGGCGCGGGTCAGCCACATGTGCGGTGCCCGGCTTCCCGGCTCGCCCGTCAGCCGTACGCCGTCGGGCACGACCGGAGCGGACTGATCGGCGCCGAGGACCGCGCCCCGCGGGTAGCGGTAGGCGAGCGCCACGTTCAGGATGCCGCCCTTCTTCCCGCCGGGGCCGCCGCGCCCGGCCGCCGCGGGCTCCGGGGTGTACCCGGGGTGGCTGTGCTCCACCGAACGCGACGAGGCGCGCGCGCTCGTCGCCTCCGCGACCGGCCGCCGCTCGGCGTCGTACGACTTCAGCAGTCCCGGCCCCGCCCAGCCGGCCAGCACGGCGGACAGCTTCCAGGCGAGGTTGTGGGCGTCCTGGATACCGGTGTTGGAGCCGAACGCCCCCGTCGGGGACATCTCGTGGGCCGAGTCGCCGGCCAGGAACACCCGTCCCTGCGCGTACCGTTCGGCGACCCGCTCGGCGGCGTGCCAGGCCGCCCGGCCGGTGATCTCCACGTCGAGATCCGGCACACCGACGGCCCGCCGGATGTGCTCCACGCAGCGCTCGTCGGTGAACTCCTCCAGGGTTTCCCCGTGTTCGGGGTGCCAGGGGGCGTGGAAGACCCAGTGCTCCTTGTTGTCGACCGGCAGAAGAGCACCGTCGGCCGCCGGGTCGGTCAGATAGCAGACGATGAACCGGCGGTCGCCGACCACCTCCGCGAGCCCGCGCGAGGTGAACGTGAGGCTCACGTTGTGGAACAGGTCGCCCGGCCCGGTCCGGCCGATGCGGAGCGTGTCGCGGACGGGGCTGCGGGGACCGTCCGCCGCGACGAGATAGTCCGCGCGGATCGTCGTGTGCTCGCCGGTCTCCCGGCTCTTGACCTTCGCCGTCACCCCTTCGGAGTCCTGCTCGTACGACATCAGCTCCGTCGAGTACCGCAGGTCGCCGCCCAGCTCCCGGGCACTGGCCAGCAGCACCGGTTCGAGGTCGTTCTGGCTGCACAGGCACCACGCGCCGGGGCTGAATCGCGCCAGGCCGCCGCCGGGGTCGATCTCCTTGAACAGCCACTCCCCGGCGTCGCCCACCAGGGTCGGCGTCTGCAGGATGCCGTGGTTGTCCGCGAGGACCGAGGCCGCCTCCTCGATGCGCCGCTGAACCCCGGCGACCCGGAAGATCTCCATGGTGCGCACGTTGTTGCCGCGCCCCCTCGGGTGCCGGGACGTGCCCGCGTGCCGCTCGACCAGGATGTGCGGCACCCCGAGGCGCCCCAGGAACAGTGACGTCGAGAGGCCCACCAGAGAGCCGCCGACGATGAGGACGGGCGTGCGGAGACCGTTCTCGCCGGCCCCTTCGAATCGGTTCATCGATTGCCTCCAGCGTCGCCTGCGACGCGAGTCAGGGATGGGGATGCAGGTTCCATGCCCGGTGCGGGCCCGTTCGCGCGGCAGGGGCACCCGGATGGCGCGCGGTTCACTCGCCTGACCCGCGGGGCTCGCGGAGTCCCGGGCACGCGGCAACGATCAGTTCATGGCGGCCCCGGCGTTTCGGATACCGCGGTCGTTCCTGACTTCCGTGACGAAAAGGAGAGGTGTGCCGCAATGTCCAACTCGGGACGTATCGCTCAGTCGGCCTTCGACGGCTCGAAGCTTCGGGTGATCCTGCTGCTCGACCTGTACGAAGGCGCTCAGCAGCAGTTCCTCGACGCGTACGAACTCATGCGCAACCAGGTCGCCTCGGTTCCAGGACACCTCAGCGACCAGCTCTGCCAGTCGATCGAGAACCCCTCGCAGTGGCTCATCACCAGCGAGTGGGAGAGTGCCCCGCCGTTCCTCGCCTGGGTGAACAGCGAGGAGCACGTCGAGACCGTCCGGCCCATGCACAGCTGCGTCCGGGACACCCGGTCGATGCGCTACAGCATCCTGCGCGAGACCAGCCCCGCCGAACCGCTCACCCCCGAGTCGGCCAGGGCGGCCCTCCAGGTCGAGGCCCGCGAGGGCAGCGGGGTCGCGCGCCACGCCCTCACCTTCACCGTCAAGCCCGGATCCGAGTCGAAGGTCGCCGAGATCCTCGCCGGGTACGAGTCCCCCCAGGCCCAGGTCGACGACACCACCCGGCTGCGCCGCACCTCCCTCTTCATGCACGGCAACCGCGTCGTACGGGCCGTGGAGGTCGAGGGCGACCTCCTCGCGGCCCTGCGCCACGTGTCGCGCCAGCCCGAGGTGCGGGCGGTCGAGGAGGCCATCAACCCCTACCTGGAGCAGGACCGGGACCTGAGCGACCCCGACTCGGCCCGGGTCTTCTTCACCCGCGCGGCGCTCCCCGCCGTGCACCACGTGGTCTCCGGTCGCGAGGAACCCGCGAAGGTGACCCGGCACGCGCTGTTCTACCCGGCCCGCAAGGGCCGCGGCATGGAACTGGCCCGGCTGCTCGCCCACCAGGACGAGGCAGCGGCCGACGACAGGAACAGCCCGGTGTACAGCAGCACCGTCTTCCAGCGCGACGACATCGTGGTGCGGCTCATCGACATCACCGGCGACCTCGACCGCGACCCCGTCGCCTCCCTCGGCCTCAAGGGCGCCAAGAAGGCCGCCGAGCTGGAGCGCCTCCTCGACGGCCCCGCGATCGGCGTCGAAGGCTCCCTGGAGACGGAACGCAACATCAACCGCCTCCTGTCGCACGCCGACATGCTGCCCATCACCGACCGGAGCTCGGCGGGTTCCTGACGGACCGCTCCCCGCCGCCCGCGTCCACGGACGTCCCGTCCGACGTCCTGCCACATCCGGAGGTACCAAGCATGACCAAACAGCATCCACAGATCGTGAACCTGAGCGAGACGGAACCGAACCGCAGACGCGGGGGAGACATCCGGGCCATGCTCACGCCCGCCACGGTCGGGTCCACCAGCGGCTTCATGGGCCTCGCCATCATCCAGCCCGGCGAGCGCATCGGCGAGCACTACCACCCGTACTCCGAGGAGTTCGTGTACGTGGTTGGCGGCGCCCTCGAAGTGGACCTGGACGGCGAGGCGCTCGCGCTCCGGCCCGAGCAGGGTCTGCTGATCCCGATCGGCGTGCGGCACCGGTTCCGCAACGTCGGCGCCGAGGAGGCCCGCATGGTCTTCCACCTGGGCCCGCTCGCCCCGCATCCGAGCATGGGCCACGTCGACACGGAGGAGGCCGCCCACGCCTCCGAACCCGCCCCCGCGTTCCTGTCCGGCGGAGCCGCGCCCGGCCACCACGGACAGCCGTCCGAACGAAGCGGGGCCATAAAGTGACCCGCCGGGTGGCCGTCACCGGCATCGGTGTGGTCGCTCCGGGAGGCACCGGGACGAAGGCGTTCTGGGACCTCCTCGAAGGCGGCCGCACGGCGACCCGGGGGATCACGCTCTTCGATCCGGTGGGCCTGCGCTCGCGCATAGCCGCCGAATGCGACTTCGACCCGCTCGCGCACGGCCTGGAACCCGAGCTGATCGAACACGTCGACCGGTACATCCAGTTCGCCGTCGTCGCCGCCGGAGAGGCAGTCCAGGACTCCGGCCTCGACACGGACCGGGAGGACCCCTGGCGCGTCGGAGTCTCCCTGGGCAGCGCCGTCGGTGGCACCACCCGTCTGGAACACGACTACGTCCAGGTCAGCGAGTCGGGCCGGCGGTGGGACGTGGACCATCGCGCGGCCGACCCCAAACTGCACCTCGCGTTCGCGCCCAGCACGCTCGCCTCGGTCGTCGCCGAACGCTTCGGGGCGCAGGGACCCGTCCAGACCGTCTCCACGGGATGCACCTCCGGTCTCGACGCCGTCGGATACGCCTTCCACACCATCGAGGAGGGCAGGGCCGACGTCTGTATAGCCGGGGCGTCCGACTCGCCGATATCCCCGATCACGATGGCCTGCTTCGACGCCATCAAGGCCACGTCGCCCGACAACGACGACGCCGAACACGCCTCACGGCCCTTCGACGCCAACCGCAACGGCTTCGTCATGGGCGAGGGCGCGGCCGTACTCGTCCTGGAGGAGTACGAGCACGCACGGGCCCGCGGCGCGCACATCTACTGCGAGATCGGCGGCTACGCCACCTACGGCAACGCCTACCACATGACCGGTCTCACCAGCGAGGGCCTGGAGATGTCCCGGGCCATCGACAGCACGCTCGACCAGGCCCGCCTCGACCCCACGCGCATCGACTACGTCAACGCGCACGGCTCCGGCACCCGGCAGAACGACCGGCACGAGACCGCCGCGGTCAAACGGTCCCTGGGCGAACACGCCCACCGGACACCGATGAGCTCCATCAAATCCATGGTGGGCCACTCGCTGGGCGCGATCGGCGCGATCGAGGTCGTCGCCTGCGTCCTCGCCCTGAAGCACCAGGTGGTGCCGCCCACGGCGAACTACGAAACCCCCGACCCCGAGTGCGACCTGGACTACGTGCCGCGCACCGCCCGCCAGCGGAAGCTCAGGAATGTGCTCTCCGTCGGCAGCGGCTTCGGCGGATTCCAGTCCGCGGTGCTCCTGACCGGGCCGGCTGGGAGGACACGATGAGCACGCAGCGCCCCCGGAACGCGGCCATCACCGGTATCGGTGTCATCGCCCCCAACGGACTGCGTACCGACGCCTACTGGAAGTCCGTCAGGGAGGGCCTCACCGTCCTGGACGGCATCACCCGCGAGGGCTGCGGACACCTGCCGCTGCGCGTCGCGGGAGAGGTCCGGGCCTTCGACGCCGCGGACCTCATCGAGGAACGCTTCCTCGTCCAGACCGACCGCTTCAGCCACTTCGCGATGGCCGCGACCGTCCTCGCCCTCGACGACGCGGGCCTCGGAGCGGCCGGCCCCGAGGACCCGTACGACGTCGGCGTGGTCACCGCCGCCGGATCCGGCGGCGGCGAGTTCGGCCAGCGCGAACTGCAGAAACTGTGGGGCCAGGGCTCCAAGTTCGTCGGCCCGTACCAGTCCATCGCCTGGTTCTACGCCGCCAGCACCGGCCAGATCTCCATCCGCGGCGGCTTCAAGGGGCCCTGTGGAGTCGTCGCGAGCGACGAGGCCGGGGGACTGGACGCCGTCGCGCACGCCGCCCGCGGCGTACGGCGCGGCACCGGCGCGATGCTCGTCGGCGCCGCCGAGGCGCCGCTCGCCCCGTACTCGATGGTCTGCCAGCTCGGCTACCCCGAACTCAGCACCGTCGAGGACCCCGCGCGCGCCTACCGCCCCTTCACCGAGGGAGCCTGCGGTTTCGTGCCCGCGGAAGGCGGCGCCATGCTCGTCGTGGAGGACGAACGGCGTGCCCGCGAGCGGGGAGCGGAGGTCCGGGCCCTCGTGTCCGGACACGCGGCCACGTTCACCGGGGCCTCGCAGTGGGAGAGGTCCCGCGACGGGCTCGCCCACGCCATCCGGGGCGCCCTCGCCGAGGCGCGCTGCGCCCCGGAGGAGATCGACGTCGTCTTCGCCGACGCCCTGGGCGTCCCGGCCGCCGACCGCGCCGAAGCCCTGGCCATCGCCGACGCCCTGGGGGCGCACGGCACCCGGGTCCCCGTCACGGCGCCCAAGACGGGCATCGGACGGGCCTACTGCGGGGCACCCCTGCTGGACACCGCGGCCGCCGTCCTCGCGATGGAGCACGGCCAGATCCCTCCCACCCCCAACGTGTTCGACATCTGCCACGACCTCGACCTGGTGACGTCGAACGCCCGACCCGCCGAACTGCGCACGGCCCTGGTCCTCAGCAGGGGACTCATGGGGTCCAACGCGGCCCTGGTCGTGCGACACGGCGGTCACCCCGCCCGGTAACCCGGGCCGCACGTGAGGAGAACCACCGCATGATCACCACCGAAGTGACCGTCGACGAACTGGCCGCGCTCATGAAGAAGGCGGCCGGGATCACCGTCGACCCCCACGAACTCGCGCAGTCCCTCGACGCGCAGTTCGGCACCCTCGGACTCGACTCGCTCGGTCTGCTCGGCATCGTCGGCGAACTGGAGAACCGGTACAGCCGGCCCCTGCCCCCCGACGCCGAGCGCTGCAAGACCCCGCGGGAGTTCCTCGACCTCGTCAACGACAACCTCAAGGCTGGAGCCTGAAGTGGCAGGACACACCGACAACAGCGTCGTCATCGACGCCCCGCTCGACCTCGTCTGGGACATCACGAACGACATCGAGAACTGGCCGCGGCTCTTCAGCGAGTACGCCTCCCTCGAAGTCCTCGCCCGGGAAGGCGACACGACGAGGTTCCGCCTCACCATGCACCCGGACGACAACGGCAAGGTGTGGAGTTGGGTCTCGGAGCGCACCGTGGACCGCGCCGGGCGGACCGTGCGGGCGCGCCGCGTCGAGACGGGACCGTTCGCGCACATGGACATCCGCTGGGAGTACGAGGAGACGCCGGCCGGCACCCACATGCGCTGGGTGCAGGACTTCGCGATGAAGCCCGACGCCCCGGTCGACGACGACTGGATGACGGACAACATCAACCGCAACTCCGTCACGCAGATGGCCCTCATCCGGGAGCGGATCGAGCAGGTCGCCCGCGAGCGCCGCAGCCCGGCCGCCGTACCCCGCTGACCGACCGAACCGGAACAGGAAGGACACCCGATGCACCACGCCCTGATCGTCGCCCGCATGGCGCCCGGCTCGGCGCCGGCGATCTCCGACGTGTTCGCCGCCTCCGACCGGGGTGAACTCCCGCACCTCATCGGGGTCAACCGGCGCAGCCTCTTCCAGTTCGGTGACGTGTATCTGCACCTCATCGAATCCGATCGGGACCCGGGCCCCGCCATCGCGAAGATCGCCGGACACCCCGAGTTCCGCAGCGTCAGCGAGGAACTGTCGGCGTACGTCAGCGCGTACGACCCGCAGACCTGGCGCAGCCCGAAGGACGCCATGGCGCACCGCTTCTACACCTGGGAGCGCGACCCCGCCTCCTGAGCGGGCACGGGAAACAACCCGAGGCCGCCGGCTCCGCGATCGAGCGGAACCGGCGGCCTCGGGTTTTCCGGATTCTCGGAGGTCCGGCCGGATCAGCCGGGGACGGTGCACTCGAAGGCGTGCAGATAGGGGTTCACCGGGCGGATCTCGCCGATGATCAGGCCCGCGGCCGTGAGGCGGTCGACCATGCTCTGCCGGGTGTGCTTCGCACCGCCGACGTTCAGGAGCAGCAGCAGGTCCATGGCCGTCGTGAACCGCATCGACGGGGTGTCGTCCACGAGGTTCTCGATGACGACGACCCGGGCGCCGGGCCGGGCGGCCGCGCGGACGTTCGCGAGCGCCCTGCGGGTGCTCTCGTCGTCCCATTCCAGGATGTTCTTGATGATGTACACATCCGCCTGGACGGGGATGTCCTCACGGCAGTCCCCGGCCACGATCCGCACCCGGTCGGCCAGTGCCCCGCCGTCGCGCAGACGGGGGTCGGCGTTCTCCACCACGCCCGGCAGGTCGAGCAGGGTGCCGTGCACGCCGGGGTGCTTCTCCAGCAGGCTGGCCACGACGTGACCCTGGCCGCCGCCGATGTCGGCGACCGACTTCACGCCGCGCAGGTCCAGGAGCTTCGCCACGTCCTGGGCGGACTGCGAACTGGACGTCGTCATGGCCCGGTTGAAGACGTACGCGGATTCCGGGGCGTCCTCGTTGAGGTACTGGAAGAACTCCTTGTCGTACACGTCCTCGAAGACGTTGCGGCCGGTGCGGACCGCCTCGTCGAGCTGCGGCCAGACGTTCCACGTCCACGGCTCGGTGCACCACAGGGCGATGTACCGCAGACTGTTCGGGTCGTCCTCGCGCAGGAGCCGGGACATCTCGGTGTGCGCGAACGTGCCGTCGGGGCGCTCCGTGAAGACGCCCTGGCAGGAGAGGGCGCGCAGCAGCCGGCGCAGGGTCCCCGGCTGGGTCTTCACCGCGGCGGCCAGGTCCTCGGCGCTCAGGGGCGTGTCGTCGAGGGCGTCCGCCACGCCCAGCCGGGCCGCGGCGCGTACGGCGGCGGCACGGGCCGCCCCGAAGACGAGTTCCCGCAACTGCATGGACGGCGGGGGACTCTGATCGACAGTGGTCATTCAATGCCTCGTTTCTGGTCTCGTGCCGTACTCAGCACATGCCGGAGGGTTCGGAGACCTTGCAGGTGTTGCTCCGGAACGTGTTGCCCTTACCAGTGGTGTCGCGGTTGGCGAGGTCGGAGGGGCCGTTGCGCAGGACCACGTTGTCGCGCACCTCGTTGCGCTCGCTGAGCGCGCCCACGAAGCTCTTGAACAGGACGATGCCGCCCGACAGGGGGGAGGTGCCCACGTTGTCCTCGACGCGGTTGTGCGTCACGCGGGTGTCCTCCGCGCCGGTGAGGACGATGCCGGAGCCCTGGAGGGCGGGCAGCCGGGGGGTCTTGGGGCAGGACTTGTTGTTGGCGTGGATGTAGTTCCCGGTGACACTCAGGTCGCCGACGCGCGGCTTGTTCTCGTCGCCCACGACGAACACCGCGGTGCAGTTGCCGGTGGCCTCGTTGCGGGCGACGGTCAGGTTCCGCACCCGCCGGACCGTGATGCCGATCCGGTTGCCGCTCATCAGGTTGTGGGCGACCACCGTTCCCTTGGTGTCGCGGGCTCCCTCCTCGGTGGTGACCGTGTTGGAGACGAAGAGACCGGCGTCGCCGTTGTCCTTCGCGATGTTGCGGACGAACCTGGTCCGCACGGACCGCTCCTCGGCGATGCCCCACTGGCCGTTCTTCTCGGAGGTGACCCGGCGCACCGTCAGCCCGTCGGTCCCGGTCGCCCACAGACCCTGCTTCGCGAAGCCCCTGATGGTCAGTGACGCGACGGTGACGCCGCGGACGCGCTTGCTGTCGGTCCCGGTCACACAGATGCCGTTGCCCGCCTTGGCGCAGGCGTCGGTGGCGGCGGTGTTCGGCACGATGACGGTGGACCTGGCGCTCGCGCCCCGCAGGGTCACGTCCCGCGCGGTGATGGTGACGCTCTCGTGGTAGGTGCCGGGGGCGACGACGACGGTGTCGCCCGCCCGGGCCGAGTTCACGGCCTTCTGGATGGATTCACCCTGGCGTACCAGGTGCACGGACGGGTGGTCGGCGGGCAGGGCCGCGCCCACTCCCGATGCCACGACCACAGCCGTGCACGCGAGGTAGGCCATCTGTTGTCTGGTCATAGGCCGAAGCTATGAACGGGTGTTGCGGCCCGCCACCGCTGATCGCCCAGGTGGGCCGCAGCCGTCACCGTGACGCGCCGGGAGACCTCACAAAGGCGCCGCCCCGGCCGGAGGATCCGGCCGGGGCGGCGTGCGCGGGACTGTCGCCCGCGAGGTGGTGCGGTGGTGCGGAGGATCAGGCGAAGGTCGCCAGCGTCTCGTTCCAGGTGGCGGACGGGCGCATGATCTTCGCGGCCTTCGCGGGGTCGGGCTGGTAGTAGCCGCCGATGTCGGCCGGGTTGCCCTGGACCGCGTTCAGCTCGTCGACGATGGTCCGCTCCTGCGCGGTCAGCGTCTCGGCGAGCGGCGCGAACGCCTTGGCGAGGTCCGCGTCGTCGGTCTGGCGCGCCAGCTCCTGCGCCCAGAACAGGGACAGGTAGAAGTGGCTGCCGCGGTTGTCGATGCCGCCGACGCGACGGGTCGGGGACTTGTCCTCGTTGAGGAAGGTCGCCGTCGCGCGGTCGAGGGTGTCGGCGAGCACCTGGGCGCGCGCGTTGCCGGTGGTCTTCGCGAACTGCTCGAGCGACGGCACCAGCGCGAAGAACTCGCCCAGCGAGTCCCAGCGCAGGTAGTCCTCCTTGACGAGCTGCTGGACGTGCTTCGGCGCGGAGCCGCCGGCGCCCGTCTCGAACAGACCGCCGCCCGCCATCAGCGGGACGACCGACAGCATCTTGGCGCTGGTGCCCAGCTCCAGGATCGGGAACAGGTCGGTCAGGTAGTCACGCAGCACGTTGCCGGTCACCGAGATGGTGTTCTCGCCGCGGCGGATGCGCTCGACCGAGAACTTGGTGGCCTCGACGGGGGCGAGGACACGGATGTCCAGGCCCTCGGTGTCGTGCTCCTGGAGGTACTCGTCGACCTTGGCGATCAGGTTGGCGTCGTGGGCGCGGGTCTCGTCCAGCCAGAACACGGCCGGGTCGCCGGAGGCGCGGGCGCGGGTGACGGCGAGCTTGACCCAGTCCTTGATCGGCGCGTCCTTGGTCTGGCAGGCGCGGAAGATGTCGCCGGCCGAGACCGTCTGCTCCAGCACCGCGTCGCCGGCCGCGTCGACCAGGCGGACCGTGCCGGTGACCGGGATCTCGAAGGTCTTGTCGTGGCTGCCGTACTCCTCGGCCTTCTGCGCCATGAGGCCGACGTTCGGGACGGAGCCCATGGTCGACGGGTCGTAGGCGCCGTTGGCGCGGCAGTCCTCGATCACGGCCTGGTAGACGCCGGAGTAGGAGGAGTCCGGCAGGACCGCGAGGGTGTCGGCCTCCTGGCCGTCCGGGCCCCACATGTGGCCGGAGGTGCGGATCATGGCCGGCATCGAGGCGTCGACGATGACGTCGGACGGCACGTGCAGGTTGGTGATGCCCTTGTCGGAGTCGACCATCGCGAGGGCCGGGCCCTCGGCGAGCTCGGCGTCGAAGGACGCCTTGATCTCGGCACCCTCGGGGAGGGCCTCCAGGCCCTTGAAGATGCCGCCGAGACCGTCGTTCGGGGTCAGACCGGCGGCGGCGAGCGTCTCGCCGTGCGCCGCGAAGGTCTTCGGGAAGAAGGCGCGCACGACGTGACCGAAGACGATGGGGTCGGAGACCTTCATCATCGTGGCCTTGAGGTGCACCGAGAACAGGACGTCCTCGGCCTTGGCACGGGCGATCTGCTCGGTGAGGAACTCACGCAGCGGCGCGACGTGCAGGACGGACGCGTCCACGACCTCGCCGGCCTGCACGGGTACCGACTCGCGCAGCACGGTGGTGGAGCCGTCGTCGCCGACCAGCTCGATGCGCAGCGTGCCGGCCTCGGAGATCACCGCGGACTTCTCGGTGGAGCGGAAGTCGTCGACGCCCATGGTGGCGACGTTCGTCTTCGACTCGGACGACCACGCGCCCATGCGGTGCGGGTGGGTCTTGGCGTAGTTCTTGACCGACGCGGGGGCGCGGCGGTCGGAGTTGCCCTCGCGCAGGACCGGGTTCACGGCGCTGCCCTTGACCTTGTCGTAACGGGCGCGGATGTCGCGCTCCTCGTCCGACTTCGGGTCGTCCGGGTAGTCCGGAAGCGCGTAGCCCTGCGCCTGAAGCTCGGCGACCGCGGCCTTGAGCTGCGGGATCGACGCCGAGATGTTCGGCAGCTTGATGATGTTCGCGCCGGGCGTCTTGGCCAGCTCACCGAGCTCGGACAGGGCGTCCGCGATGCGCTGGTCCTCCTGGAGGAACTCCGGGAAGAGGGCGATGATGCGCCCGGCCAGCGAGATGTCACGGGTCTCCACAGTGACACCCGCCTGAGAGGCGTACGCCTGGACCACCGGCAGGAACGAATACGTCGCCAGGGCCGGGGCCTCGTCAGTGTGCGTGTAGATGATGGTCGAGTCAGTCACCGGGTGCTCCGCTCCACGTCTGCAACATTGCTCGACATCAAGATATCTCCTGGGAGCCCCCGACTCGACAGGGGTCCGTCCCGCGTCGGACGCGGAGGGGCGGGAAACGGCCGTACGGGCCGAAGCCGGGCCGCCCGAGCGAATCGCCCTGATCGGACACCTCGGGCACCCCTCCGGCCGCGGAAGTGAACGCGCCAGCCGGAGTGAAAACCGGGTCCATCGCTCGGAGGCAACCGGACGGCCCGCTCAGCCGTACATCCAAGTGACCGCGCAACTGATCTTGCGGCGGAACTCCCTGCCCTCTGTCGCCCGAACGAAAGCGAACCATGAGATATCGCACCAGAGTGACGGCCCCCGCGGCCGCGCTGCTCGGAACGGCGGCCGCGCTCGCCGTCGCCCCCACCGCCTCGGCGCGGCCCCTGGCCTTAAGGCCGGACCAGGGCACCCCGGGTGCGGAGACCCTCGGCGACTCCGTCTTCCCGGCCCTCGGCAACGACGGCTACCGCGTCGAGGCGTACCACCTCGACTTCGCGTACGACGCCACGACCCGCCTGGTCGACGCCAAAGCGACCCTGAGGATCAAGGCGACCCAGGACCTCTCGCGCTTCTCGCTCGACGCGCTCGGCCTGGACGTGCGGACGGTGAAGGTCGGCGGTGTGGCCGCGACCTTCGAGCAGGCGGGCGAGAAGCTGCGGGTCACTCCGGCGCGCAGTCTGCCGAAGTCCTGCGCCGTCGCGGTCTGCGTCGAGTACGGCGCCGACCCGGCCAGGACGCTGGCGTACACCGCCTGGGTACCCACCCCCGACGGTTTCGCCATCTGCCCCCAGCCCAACGCCGCGCACACCGTCTTCCCGTGCAACGACCACCCGACGGACAAGGCGGACTTCAGCTTCCGCATCACCGTGCCGAACACCCTGCGCGGTGTCGCGAACGGCTCGCTGACCCGCACGGAGCAGCTCGACGGCGACCGGACCGCGTACACGTACTGCTCGGCCGACCCGATAGCCACCGAACTGGTGCAGATCACCGTCGGCGACTACGTCGTCAAGGAGCGGCAGGGCCCGCACGGGCTGGGCCTGCGGGACGTCGTCCCGACCGCGCGGGCCGCCGCGCTGGAGCCGGCGCTCGCGCTCACCCCCGGCCTCGTCGACTGGCTGGAACAGCGCCTCGGCGCCTACCCGTTCGAGACGTACGGGCTGCTGCCCTGCAACAACGACGCCGCGAACGCGTTCGACTTCACGGGCCTGGAGACCCAGACCCTGACGCTCTACAAGCCGAACTTCCTGCTCCAGGCGGAGAGCAAGATCGGCTCGCACATGATGCACGAGCTGGTCCACTCGTACTTCGGCAACAGCGTCAGCCCCGCCAACTGGGCCGACCTGTGGCTGAACGAGGGCCACGCGGACTTCTACGGGCTGCTCTACCGCTACGAGCGCGGCTGGGCCGACTCCCTCGGCCTGACCACCATGGAAGCCCGGATGAAGGACACGTACGCCCGGGGCGACCAGTGGCGTCAGTCCTCCGGCCCCGTCGCCGCGCCGAACGCCGTCAACCTCTTCGACAACCAGCGCTACCTGGGCGGAGTCCTCGTCCTGTACGCGCTGCGCGAGCTGGTCGGCGAGGACGTCTTCAACCGCATCGAGCGCACCTTCCTGGAGCGGTACCGCAACCGCGCGGCGACCACCGCCGACTACATCGCGGTCGCCACCGAGATCTCCGGCGCGGACCAGTCCGGCTTCCTGAACGACTGGCTGTACGGGACGAGGACCCCGCGCATGCCGAACCACCCGGACTGGACGGTCACCCCGGTCGTGTCGAGCCTGGTCGCGCCGCGCAACCGCGCGCCCGGCCACTACCCGGACTCGACCGCCACGCTCTGACCGTCACGTTCTGACCGGGCGGGCGTGAAGAAGGGGGCCGGGCGGAGTGATCCGCCCGGCCCCTTCCGTACGTCGCCGGGTGCGGGTGCGTCGTGGTGACCCGTCCCCGTTCCGCCGTGTCCCGCGCGACCCCACGCTGATGTCAGGGCCGGTGCGCGGCCTCGCGCTGATGCGGGATGGCGGTCTCCAGGAAGCCCGCCCCGCCGGGCTGGAGCGCGACCGTCCGGGCGGGCGACGGAATCCGGATGCCCTCGTCCCGGTAGCGCTTGTGCAGGGCCTTGATGAACTCGTGCTTGATCCGGTACTGGTCGCTGAACTCGCCCACACCCAGGATCACGGTGAGACCGATGCGCGAGTCGCCGAACGTGTGGAAACGCACGGCGGGTTCGTGCTCCGGGACGGCACCGTCGATCCCGTTCATCACCTCGGCGACGACCTCGTTCGTGATCCGCTCGACGTGGTCGAGGTCGCTGTCGTACCCGACACCGACCTGCACCAGGAGCGTCATCTTCTGCTCGGGCCGGGTGAAGTTGGTCATGTTGGTGCCCGAGAGCTGGGCGTTGGGGATGATGACCAGGTTGTTGGAGAGCTGACGGACCGTGGTGTTGCGCCAGTTGATGTCGACGACGTAGCCCTCCTCCCCGCTGCTGAGGCGGATGTAGTCGCCGGGCTGGATCGTCTTCGAGGCGAGGATGTGCACGCCCGCGAAGAGGTTGGCGAGTGTGTCCTGGAGCGCGAGCGCGACGGCCAGACCGCCGACGCCCAGGGCTGTCAGCAGGGGCGCGATCGAGATGCCCAGGGTCTGCAGGACGATCAGGAAGCCGATCGCCAGGACCACGACCCGGGTGATGTTGACGAAGATGGTGGCCGAACCGGCGACGCCCGAGCGGGACTGCGTCACCGACCGGACCAGACCGGTGATCAGCCGGGCCGCGGTGACCGTCGTGACCAGGATCAGCAGGACGGTCAGCGACCGGTTGACGGTGCGGCCGACCGGCGCGGTCAGCGGAAGCACCGCGGCCGCCGCGGCGATGCCTCCGGCCACCGCCGACCAGGGCACGACGGTACGCAGCGCGTCCACCATGACGTCGTCGCCGCTCCAGCGGGTGCGCTCGGCGTGCTTGCCCAGCCAGCGCAGCAGCATCCGCAGCAGGAACGCCGCCAGCAGCCCGGCCGCCACGGCTATTCCGGCGATCATCAGGTCGTCCAGGGTGACGGAGCGTTTCATCGGTGACCTCCTCGGAGAGCGGGACCGGGACCCGTACCGGGATGAGGGCCCACGGGCCGAATGTGCTGTGTCGTCACTTGCCACCTGCTCGAATCCGGGAACGCGATCATGCCCGGACGGGCGTGAGCCGTCGTCCGGGGAGACGGCTCATCCTGCCGCATCCCCCTGCCTCTCCGTCACCAGCCCTACAGAGAACAGCCCTTGACACCCCGATCCGGCCACCGCACACCCGCAGCCGGAACCCGACCACCACACACCCGCAGCCGGAATCCAGCGCGAGGGGCCGTGCCGGTACATCGATGCCCGTCGCCACCGACGGCCACGTCTCCGTCCAACGGCGACGGGCTGATGCACCGGCACGGCCCCGACCCACCCACCGGACCGGAACCGCGGAACGGCGGAACCGCGACCGCCGCCGCACACCCGCCCGCCGGTGTCACCCCTCGCCGAAGGCGCCGTGGCGTCCCGCGCCGGAGGCGAAGCGCGCCGCGCCCTCCATGCTCTCCTCCAGCACACCCATGCCGTACCGGAGTTCGGTCCGCATGGCCTCCTTCTCGACCAGGCCCTCCTGATCGAGGACCGAGGCCCGGTCGCTGCGCAGACAGGCCTGCGGGAAGCCGGCGATCTCGGCGGCCAGCCGCTCGGCCTCGGCGCGGGCCCGGCCGGCCGGGACGACACGATTGGCGAGCCCCATCTCGTACGCCTCCCGGGCGCCGACGGGACGGCCGGTGAGGATCAGATCCATCGCCCGGCTCGTGCCGATGAGCCGGGGCAGCCGCACCGTGCCCCCGTCGATCAGCGGCACGCCCCAGCGGCGGCAGAACACCCCGAAGACGGCGTCCTCCTCGGCGACCCGCAGATCGCACCAGAGCGCCAGCTCCAGACCGCCCGCCACGGCGTGCCCCGCGACCGCCGCGATCACCGGCTTGGTCAGTCGCAGCCGGGTGGGCCCCATCGGCCCGTCACCCTCCTCGGCGACCTCGTTCCCCCGCTCGGTGCCGATGGCCTTGAGGTCCGCGCCCGCGCAGAAGGTGCCGCCCTCGCCCCAGAGCACGGCGACGCGCGCCGTCTCGTCCGCCTCGAACTTCCGGAAGGCGTCCGTGAGTTCGGCGGCGGTCGGCCGGTCCACCGCGTTCCGGGCCGCGGGCCGGGAGAGGACGATCGTGGTGACGTGACCCTGACGTTCGCTGCGGACCGGCATCGCGCTGTCCCTTCGGCGGCCGGCGCGCCACACCGCACGCCGTGGTTACTCCTCGGTATCACAGCATGCGGCGCACCGCACGACCCCGGGACGGACGCGCTCCTGCCCCCTCGCTCCGGACCCGCTCCGGACCGGGCCGCAGGACCGGGTCAGATCACCTTCCAGCGGACCAGCGCGCCGAGGGTGAGCGCACCCGGCAGCAGCGGCACCCACACCGTGATGATCCGGTACCCCAGCACCACCGCCGTCGCCACGCCCACCGGGCCGCCCGCCGCGACCAGGGCCACGATCAGCGCGGCCTCCACCGAGCCGAGCCCGCCGGGCGTCGGCACCATCGCGACCGCGATCGTCGCCGCCAGGTAGGCGATCATCATGTGCGTGGGCGACACCGGGAGGCCCAGCGCGCGTCCCACCGAGGCCAGTCCGGCGGCCTGGAGCAGCGGGAAGGCGAGCGAGCCGCCCCACAGGGCGAAGGCGCGGGACGGGCGAGCGTGCACCGAGCGGGCCTCACCGAAGGCGGTGCGCAGGAAGGAGAGGACGGCCGTGCGCAGCCTTCGCACGAGAACGAGCACGGCCAGCGCGACGCACAGGGCCACGCCGACGCCGAGGAGCAGCGGCCCGGTCGCGCCGTCGGGTATCAGGCCGTCGACCCGCAATGCGTCGGGGAACGCGATCAGCAGGCCGACGAGCAGGGTCAGCCGGGCGACCGCCTCGGCCAGCAGATACAGCGCGAGCGCGGCCGAGGAGCGGGCCAGCGGCACCCCGCACACCGTCATGAACCGCAGATTGACCGCCCCGGCACCGAGCCCCGTAGGCAGCAGGTGGTTCGCGGCGCCCGCGGCGAACTGCGTGGCCAGCAGGCGCCGGGCCGGCAGCCGTTCCATGACCGCGCCCTGACGGGTCACGGCCGCGGCCACCCAGGTCAGACAGGTCGCGGCGGCCGCGGCGACGAGCCAGGGCCACTCGGCCGACCTCAGATGACCGAAGCCCTCGGCGAGCACGGACCGGTGGCGTACGGCGACCACGAGGACCAGTGCGAGCGGGATCAGGCACAGGACCGGCCGGACGGCGGGCCGCAGGGTGAGGAGGCGGGGGAGCCGGGGCAGCGCCCGGGGAAGTCGTACGGCTGTCACATCTCGAGAGGTTTTCCACGCCGCACCAACGCGAGGTTGCGGGCGCGGGGACGGAGGCTGACACGCGGGGCAAGCCGTGGGACGCGCGGCCCGCGCCGCGCCCCGGGCGCCGGGGGAGGCCCACCCGCGTGAGTGCTCCCGCCCCGATCCGTTGACCTCAACAAAGCTTGAGGTCCTACTGTCTCTCCCATGAGCATGGAGACCACAGCCTGGACACAGTTGCACAGTGTCATGAACGCCCAACAGGAGCGTCGTCCCTTCGACCGCGCGACACTGCGCCGCATCGCCGCCTTCGCCCGCCCGCACCGCCGTCGTATCGCGCAGTTCGTCCTCCTCAGTGTGGTGACGGCGCTGCTGGCCGTCGCGACGCCGGTGCTCGCGGGGCACGTCGTGGACACCATCGTGGCCCACGGGGACGAGAGCACCGTCGTGCGTCTTTCCGTGCTCATCGCCGTCATCGCGTTCGCCGAGGCGGCCTTCGGGATCCTGGGCCGCTGGCTCTCGTCGACGCTCGGCGAGGGGCTCATCCTCGATCTGCGCACGGCTGTCTTCGATCATGTGCAGCGCATGCCGGTCGCGTTCTTCACACGTACACGTACGGGAGCGCTCGTCAGTCGACTCAACAACGACGTGATCGGCGCCCAGCGCGCGTTCAGCAACACCCTGTCCGGCGTCGTCGGCAACGTCGTGACCCTGTTGCTCACGCTGGTCGTGATGCTCACCCTGTCCTGGCAGATCACCCTGCTCGCGCTGGTCCTGCTGCCGGTGTTCGTGCTCCCCGCCCGGCGGATGGGCAGCCGCATGGCCAGGCTCCAGCGGGAGGCCGCGGACCTCAACGCCTCCATGGGCACCCGCATGACCGAACGCTTCTCCGCGCCCGGCGCGACCCTCGTCAAGCTCTTCGGGCGGCCCGGGGAGGAGTCCGCCGAGTTCGCGGCGCGCGCCCGGCGGGTGCGGGACATCGGTGTCCGTACGGCGATGGCGCAGTCCGCCTTCATCACCGCCCTCACCCTGGTCTCGGCCCTGGCGCTCGCCCTCGTCTACGGGCTCGGCGGCTGGTTCGCCCTGCGGGGCACCCTGGAGCCGGGCGCGGTGGTCTCACTGGCGCTGCTGCTCACCCGGCTGTACGCGCCGCTCACCTCACTGGCCGGGGCGCGCGTCGAGGTCATGAGCGCCCTGGTCAGCTTCGAGCGCGTCTTCGAGGTGCTCGACCTGAAGCCGCTCATCGAGGAGAAGCCGGACGCCCGCACGCTCCCGGACGATCCCGCCTCCGTCGAGTTCGACGACGTCCGCTTCGCCTACCCGTCCGCCGACAAGGTCTCCCTCGCCTCCCTGGAGGAGGTCGCCGCCCTCGACACCCGAGGCGGCGACGAGGTCCTGCACGGCATCTCCTTCCGCGCCGAGCCCGGCCAGACCGTCGCGCTCGTCGGCTCCTCCGGTGCCGGCAAGTCGACCATCGCGCAACTCCTGCCGCGGCTGTACGACACCGACGCGGGCGCCGTGCGCATCGGAGGCGTCGACGTCCGCGAGCTCAGCGCCGCGTCGATGCGCGCGACCCTCGGCATGGTGACCCAGGACGGGCACCTCTTCCACGACTCGGTCCGCGAGAACCTGCTCCTCGCCCGGCCGGACGCGACCGAGGACGAGCTGTGGGACGTGCTGCGCCGGGCCCGTCTCGACGAGCTCGTACGGTCCCTGCCCGACGGGCTCGACACCGTGGTTGGCGAGCGCGGCTACCGGCTCTCCGGCGGCGAGCGCCAGCGCATGACCATCGCCCGGCTGCTGCTGGCCCGTCAGCGCGTCGTCATCCTGGACGAGGCCACCGCCCATCTCGACAACACGTCGGAGGCGGCCGTCCAGGAGGCGCTCACCGAGGCGCTGGAGGGCCGCACCGCCCTGGTGATCGCGCACCGGCTGTCGACGGTACGGGCGGCCGACCTGATCCTGGTCGTCGAGGCGGGCGAGATCGTCGAGCGGGGCACCCACGAGGATCTGCTCGCGGCGGACGGGCGCTACGCGGAGCTGTACCGCACGCAGTTCAGGACCGGCCGGCAGCGGCACGAGGAGCAGCTCCCGGTCACGGTGGACGCGACGCCGTAGCGGCGTCGCGTCCACCGTGACCACCTCGCCCGGCCCGGTCCGTTCGGCCCCTCTGCCGCTTCAGCTGTTCCTGCGGCTCCCGGTCAGGTGGTGAACCGGTGGCTGCCGGAGCCGACGCGGTACACCGCGCAGCCGTCCTCCGTACGCAGGAGGGCGGCGCCGGTGTGCGTGACCGCGTCCGGGCCGGCCGCCGGGATCCACACCTCGGCCGTGGTGTTGGCGGGCACGGCGCAGGTGAGGTCGAAGCCGTCGGAGCGCTGTCGCCACCGGGTGGAGACCGGGCCGTAGAGGGACGTGAACGTGGCCCGCGCGGAGGTGACGCCGCCGCCCGGCCGGGGACGGACGACGATCTCCCCGTAGCCGGGCCCGCCCGGCGAGATGCCGGCGACCGTCGCGTACATCCACTCGCCCACCGAGCCGTAGGCGTAGTGGTTGAAGGAGTTCATGTCCGGGGTCTGGAAGCTGCCGTCGGGCCGGACGGAGTCCCAGCGTTCCCACATCGTGGTCGAGCCCTTGTCGATCTGGTAGCCCCAGCTCGGGAAGGAACGCTGAAGGAGCAGCCGGTAGGCGACGTCGGTGTGCCCGGTGTCCGTGAGGACCGGGAGCAGCCGGGGTGTGCCGAGGAAGCCCGTCGACAGATGCCAGTCCCTCGCGCGGATCAGGTCGACGAGCCGTCCGGCCGCCGCCGTGCGCAGGGCGTCCGGAACGAGGTTCATCGACAGGGCGAGCACGTACGCCGTCTGCGTGTCGCCCCGCACGGTCCCGCCGGCGCCGACGTAGGCGTTCCGGAACGCCTCCCGGACGCGGTCGAACAGGCCGGCCCAGGGCGCGGGATCCTCGCCGAGCGCGGTGGCCATCCGGGCCGCGAGGTCGGCGCTGTGCGCGAAGTACGCGGTGGCGATGACGTCCTTCGGCGTCTCGTCCGAGACGTTCAGCCAGTCGCCGTAGCCGTCCGCGGGCCGCAGCAGGCCCTGGCTGTGGCGCTCCAGGTAGCCCAGCCAGGCCCGGACGGACGGCCAGGCGTCGGCCAGGACCTGCCGGTCCCCGTAGGCCTGGTACAGCGACCAGGGGACGGTGACGCCCGCGTCGCCCCAGCCCGCGACCCCGTTGCCGACCGTCCCGACCATGGGCGCCACGTCCGTGAACGCGCCCTCGGCGGTCTGGCCGTCGCGCAGGTCCACGAGCCACTTGGCCAGGAAGCGCGCCGACTCCATGGTGTAGGCGGCCGTGGGGGCGAAGACGTTGATGTCACCGGTCCAGCCGAGCCGCTCGTCACGCGCGGGCGTGTCCGTGGGGACGGAGAGGAAGTTGCCCCGCTGGCCCCAAGTGATGTTGCTGTGAAGCTGGTTGAGCAGGGGAACGTCGGTCTCGAACTCCAGGGTGAAGGGCGCCGACGTATGCATGACGCGGCCCGTCACGGCCCCCGCCGAGGGAGTCCCGGGGAACCCGGTGACCTCGACGTAGCGGAACCCGTGGAAGGTGAAGCGCGGCTCGTACGTCTCCTCGCCGCCCCCCTTGAGGATGTACGTGTCGGTCGCCGCCGCCGAGCGGAGATTCGCGGTGTAGAGGGTGCCGTCCGGGTTGAGGACCTCGGCGTGACGCAGCCGCACGGTCGTTCCGGCCTCGCCCGAGACGCGCAGCCGGACCGAGCCGACCATGTTCTGGCCCAGGTCGAAGACGTGGACGCCCGAGGCCGGTTCGGTCACCTTCTCGGCGGGCCGTTCGGCGGCCACGCGCACCGGGCCGTCGAGCTGCGCGACGATCCGGCCGGGCGCCGCGTCCCCGGCGGCGCGGACGGCGAGCCAGGTCCGGTCGTCGAAGCCGGGGGAGGTCCAGCCGTCCGTCTCCGCGCGCGCGTCGTAGGTCTCACCGTTCAGCAGGTCGGCCGCGACGATGGGTCCGGCCGCGGCCCGCCAGTCGGTGCCCGACACGATGCTCTCTCTCGTCCCGTCGGCGTACTCCACCTCCAACTGCGCCAGCAGCGCCGGGCGTTCACCGTACTGGTGGGGTCCGAACATGCCGACGCTTCCCGCGTACCAGCCGGGCGCCACCCAGACGCCGATGGCGTTGGCCCCGGGCCGCAGGAGGGAGGTGACGTCGTAGGTCTGGTACTGGACGCGCTCGCGGTAGTCCGTCCAGCCGGGGGCGAGCTGGTCGCGGCCCACCCGGTGCCCGTTGAGGTGGGCCTCGTACAGGCCGAGGGCCGTCGCGTACAGGCGCGCGCGGGCCACTCTCCTGCCGGGCAGGGTGAACGCGTGGCGGAGCTGGTTCGCGGCGAACGACGCCGGAACGACTCTGCCCCAGGGGCCCGCGCCCCATGCGGCGGCCACCTTGGCGGCCGGCCAGCCGCCGTCGTCGAAGCCGTCCCCGCGCCAGCCGTCGGCGGGCTTCGTGTCCGTGGTCCGCCAGGACGCGTCGGTGACGATCCGCCGCTCGCCGGAGGCGGTGGTCAGGGTGAGGACACCGACCAGGCCGGCGGGCCCCACCGTCGCGTTGGCCGCCTCCACCGCGAGGACGTTCCGTCCGGGGCGCAGCCGTCCGAGGACGTCGACGACGGCCGGACGGCGCCAGTCCTCGTGCTCGGTCGCCAGGTCGGTACGGGCCACTTCGCCGCCGTTGACCGAGAGCGAGAAAACGTTGTCGGCGCTGAAGGCGATCTTCGCGGCGGTGACACCGTCGGGAACGTCGACGACCCGCCGGAACCACCGCGTGGCCGCCGGGGCGCTGCTCGCCGGATCACCCTCGGGGAACCAGATCCAGGCGCTGCCCTCGAGGGAGGGCGCGTCCGTGAGGGCGGGAGGAGCCGAGACCCACTCCGCCGACCACGGCGTGTCCAGGAGACCGGTCTCCCACCAGGACGGCGCGCTCCAGCCGGAGGCCGCGCCGTCGGTGTCCCAGACCCGCACGGACCAGAAGTAGCGTGTGCGCGGGGCGAGCCGGGGACCGGCGTACGGGACGAGGACGGACTGGTCGGACGTCACCTTCCCGCTGTCCCACACGTCGGGCCGGGACAGACCGGACGCGCTGGTGGCGACGCGGATCCGGTACGCGCTCTGCCGCGTCCCCGGTGCGTCCGAGACCATCGGCCAGCTCAGCCGGGGGTGTGGTGCGTCGAGCCCCAGCGGGTGCTCGACGTACTCGACGGTCGGAGCGGTGACGCGCGGGGCCGCGCGCCGGGCGCGCGGCCCCGCCGACGAGGGCGCGGCCGAGGCCGGTCCCGCTCCGGCGGCCGTCGCCGCGACGACACCCGCCGCGCCGGCCGCGCCCGCCAGGATGTTCCTCCTGCTGATCAACTGGGGCCCCTCACCTAGGAGTTATGAATCGTTTCACGGCGGTGAAGGTAGGGGCGGGGGAGGTGGCGGTCAACAAGTGCGGCGGTATTTTCCGGAAATCGGCCATGCTTATCCGTGTCATCAGTCGAATCGGCCGGTTCGCGTGCCCGAACATTGAACGGTTTCAATCGACAGGTCCCCCGTCCGGGCATCGAGCCGGAAGGTGGCAGAATGCTCCGGCGCCGCGCGGTGCCGTCCGGCGCGGCCGGCTGGTGCCCCGTGGTGTCCGGCGCCGCCCCGTGGCGCCCGGTGCCGAGTGCCCGTCGCGTGGTCGCGTGGTGATGGTCACGAACGCCGTCGGAGCCCGCCCACGCGCTGCTATAGTCATTTCCGATCGATCTCGATCGCAGGATTGTTACTCCCTACGAAGACGCCATGGCGTCCGGTTTGAGGGAGGCAAGGCCTGGGTGGCGCCCCGTGCGCTCCCCGGGCCTTTTTTGTTGCCTCGGTCCGTGCGTCAGAGATCGCGGACCGAAGCAGGATCGCAAGAATCAGGGATGCAAGGACGCGTCATGAACACACCCACACCCGGTGCGCTGGCGGAGAAGATCCTCAGTGGCGTCGGCGGCTCCGAGAACATCGAGAGCCTCACGCACTGCGCCACGCGCCTGCGCTTCCAGCTCCGCGACGGTGAGAAGGTCGACCAGGCCGCCCTCGACGCCCTCGACGGCGTCATGGGCACGGTGCCCCAGTCCGGCGACCGCTTCCAGATCGTGATCGGCGGAGCCGTCGCCGGGGTCTACTCGGACCTCATGAACCTGCCGTCGATGACCGGCGGCGCCACGCCCCGCCCGCCGTCCGACGCCGAGGTGAAGGCCGAGATCCGCGCCAAGGGCCGTGGCCGCTTCGCGTGGCTCGACAACTTCTTCGAGTACCTCTCGGACTCGTTCCGTCCGCTCCTCGGCGTGCTGCTCGGCGCCTCCCTGATCATCGCGATCGCCTCCATGCTCGACGCCTTCGGCCTGGTCGACTTCCGGTCCGCGGACAAGTCCGCCACCTGGGTCTTCGTCGACTCGATGTGGCGCTCGGTGCTGTACTTCCTGCCGATCATGGTCGCCTACAACGCGGCCAAGAAGCTGAAGATCGACCCCTGGGTCGGCGCCACGGTGATGGCCGCGGTGATGACCCCGAACTTCACGGGCATGATCGGGTCCAAGACCCCCGGTGTCACGACCACCACCAACACGACGCTGGGCACCTCGGAGTCCGTGGCGCACGTCTTCGGGCTGCCGATGCAGCTCAACGACTACGGCGGCCAGGTGTTCGTGCCACTGCTGATGGTCGCCCTGCTCGCCCTGGTCTACAAGGGCCTGAAGCGGATCTTCCCCGAGAACGTGCAGATGGTCTTCGTACCGTTCTTCAGCATGCTGATCATGATCCCGCTGACCGCGTTCCTCATCGGTCCGATGGGCGTCTGGGCCGGCAACGGCCTCGGCACGGGCCTCTCCTGGCTGAACGGCAACGCCCCGATCGTCTTCGCGATCGTCATCCCGATGCTGTACCCGTTCCTGGTGCCGCTCGGTCTGCACTGGCCGCTGAACGCGCTCATGCTCGTGAACATCAACACCCTCGGGTACGACTTCATCCAGGGCCCCATGGGCACGTGGAACTTCGCCTGCTTCGGCGCGACCGCCGGTGTCCTGCTGCTCTCGGTCCGTCACCGTGAGAAGGACATGCGCCAGACCGCCACGGGCGCCCTGGCCGCGGGTCTGCTCGGCGGTATCTCCGAGCCCTCGCTGTACGGCATCCACCTGCGCTTCAAGCGGATCTACCCGCGCATGCTCGTCGGTTGCCTCGTCGGCGGTGTGATCATCGGTGTCCTGGGTGGCGTGAACACCAAGGCCTTCGCCTTCACCTCGCTGCTGACCATCCCGGTCTTCGACCCGATGATCAAGTACATCATCGCGATCTCGGCGGCCTTCTTCACCTCGATGGCGCTCGTGTACTTCGCGGACTACCGCACCAAGGAGGAGCGCGCCCAGGTCAACGCCGAGCGCGACGCGGCCGAGGCGGCCCCGGGCGACAAGGCCGTCGTCCCGGCCCAGACCGTGGCGGCCGACGACCGCGAGCTCGTCGCCGTCGGTGCCGCCGCCGCTGCCTCCGCCGGTTCCGTCGCGAAGGCCGCCACCGCGGCCGGGACTCCCGTCGCCGACGAGGCTCCCGTCGCTGGGAAGGGCCTCGAACTCACGGCGCCCGTCGCCGGTCGTGTGGTCGGCCTCGGCGAGGTCGAGGACCCGGTCTTCGCCTCCCGAGCGCTCGGCGAGGGCGTGGGCATCGAGCCGGCCGACGGCCGCGTCGTCGCCCCGGTCGACGGTGAGCTGATCACCGTCGCCGACACCGGCCACGCCTTCGGCATCCGCACCGCGAACGGCGTCGAGGTCCTCATCCACGTCGGCATCGACACGGTGAAGATGCAGGGCAAGGGCTTCGACGTGCGCGTCGCGGCCGGGCAGAAGGTCTCCGCCGGCGACCTCCTCGCCGAGGTCGACCTCGCCGCCGTACGCGCCGCGGGACACCCGGCCGTCACCCTGATGACCGTCCTCAACACCGCGGACATGACCTCGGTCGAGCCGCACACCGGGCAGGACGTCACCGCCGGCACCCCCGTGGTGACCGTGCGACGGTGATCAGCCGCCCTTGACGCAACCGAGCCGGCGCGTGCACGCCTCCCGAGAGGGAGCGTGCACGCGCCGCGTCGGTGTTCGGGAGACGATGGAGATCGGACGGAAAGGAGGGCCGGCGGTGAAGGCTGTGCGTGTCCTGAACAACAACGTGGTCCTCGCGAGCGACGAGAAGGACCAGCCGGTCATCCTGACCGGGCGCGGCATCGGCTTCAGCTCCCACCAGGGCAAGCCCGTCGACCCCACGCTCATCGAGCGTGTCTTCGTCCCGGCCGACGGCCGCGACCCCACGGCGGGCTCCGGCCCCGACGCGGACCCCGACCGGCTGGCCGAGGCCATGGCCCTCATCAGCGAGGAGATCTTCGAGGCCGTCGTGACCGCCCTCGGCGACGCCGGTATCGAGGGGCGCGAGTCCACCCGCCCCACCCTCGCCATCGCGGTCGCCGACCACGTCGCCGGAGCGCTGGACCGGGCCGCGCGGGGCATCGTCATCGAGTACCCGCTGCGCGCCGAGGTGCAGACCCTGTACGCCACGGAGTACGCCCAGGCACAGCTCCTGCTCCAGGCCATCAACGAGCACGTGACCCCGCGACTGGAGGCCTCCGAGGCGACCCCGCTCGCCCTGCACCTGGTCAACGCGGGCTTCGTCTCGGGCGATCTGTCCTTCACCTACACGATGACCGGGGTCATCCAGCAGATGCTCGCCGTCATCAGGGAGCGGTACGGGCTGGACGTCTCCCACGAATCCATGAACGTGGCGCGGTTCATCACGCACGTGCGCTATCTCTTCGTACGGATCCAGCAGCGCCGCCAGCTCAAGGGCCACGAGTCCACGATCGGGAAGGGCATCCGCCAGTACTACCCGGAGGCGACCCGCACCGCGCAGCAGCTCGCGACGATCGTCGAGCTGCGTCTGGGACGCCAACTGAGCGAGGACGAGGTCTCCTATCTGGCGCTCCACGTGGCCCGCATGACCATGGAGGCCGACGACACGGCGGCGTGAGCCCGCGGCACCGCCGCGTGAGCCTCCTGACCCGGCCGCGTGAGGCCGCGACGCGGCCCCGGACCGACGTTCCCGGTCGCCCGGTCCCTCAGCGCGGGAGCCCCGAGGCCCGCAGTACCTCCCGCACGGTCTCGTCGTCGATCCGGTGCCCCAGCCGGTCGAGGAGCGCGGCGCCCTGGCGCAGGGTGCCGCGCTCCATCGAGCGGCGCACGCCGGTGTCGAGTTCGTGCCAGATCAACGGGTTCGCGATGAGAACGCGGGGGTCGAGTTCCGCGCGGTGGCCGTGGACGTCCCGCAGCACCAGGTGGGAGGAGACGCCGGCGAACTGCCGTACGGTCGTCAGCGCGTCCGTGTGGACGACGTGCCGGCGCCACGGCGTGCGGACCACCAGCCGGCCGGGCCCGGCGCTCACCCGGGGCGGCAGCAGGACGAAGCCCACCACCGCCGACACCGTGAGCCACAGCAGGGCGCGCGGGGAGGTGAGGCTCCCCGCGTCCCAGTCGACGAGCAGGGCCATGGCGCAGAACAGCAGCGCGCACGTCACCGCGAGCCGTGCGCCGGCCCGCCAATTCCGGTCACCGGCCGAGCCGGCCGCTCCCCTTCGCTCCACGAGGCCGACGCTAGGCGGGCCGTAGGGGCCGTGGCCCCTCGCTGACGGACTTCTGACGTCCGGGGTGCGGATACTGACGGATTCCCTACGCGGGTGCCGACGCCGGGCGGCGTGGAGGGCGCGGCCCACCGTTTCCGGCCGCACTCCCGCTGGTGCCGTGAGGCGGTCGACCTGCCGCGACGGCGGCCCGATCGGCGGGACGGATCGGGGGTCGGCGTAAGGGTCCCGTCAAGGCGGGGAGCGCCGCCGTATGGGAGCCGTCAACGGCGGCCGCATCCGGCCTGAGCGGCGGTTTCCTCTAATCGTCCGATGCAATACGAACCTCCCCTAGGAGTTCGCGATGGCCGATCTGGCCTTCGTCGTCACCACGATCGCGTTGTTCGCGCTGGTGGCCCTCGTCGCCAAGGGGGTGACGAAGCTGTGACCGCCGAGAACGTCGTCGGCCTGATCGCGGCCGTCGCCCTGCTGGGCTATCTGGTCCTCGCCCTTGTCTTCCCGGAGAGGTTCTGACTGTGACATCTGCTTCTGTCGCAGCGGACGGCATGAGCCCCGTCCTCGCCGGCGTCCTCCAGTTGCTCGCCCTCATAGGCGTGCTGGCACTCGTTTACATCCCCTTCGGCACGTACATAGCCCGGGTCTACTCCTCCGAGAAGCACCTGCGGGTGGAGAAGTGGGTCTACAAGGGCATCGGCGCCAACCCGGACGCCGAGATGACGTGGCCGGCGTATCTCCGCGCGGTCCTCGCGTTCTCCGCGGTCAGCGTCCTGTTCCTCTATCTGCTCCAGCGGCTCCAGGGTGTGCTGCCGGGCTCGCTGCACTTCGACTCGGTCAACCCGGCGCAGTCGTTCAACACGGCCGTCTCGTTCGTGACGAACACGAACTGGCAGTCGTACTACGGCGAGCAGACCATGGGTCACGTCGTGCAGACCGCAGGTCTGGCCGTGCAGAACTTCGTCTCCGCGGCGGTCGGCATGGCGGTCGCGGTCGCGCTGGTGCGGGGCTTCGCTCGCTCGCGCACCGGTGAGCTGGGCAACTTCTGGGCGGACCTGGTGCGCGGCACGCTGCGCATCCTGGTGCCGATCGCCGCGGTCGCAGCGGTGATCCTGGTGGTGTGCGGGGCGATCCAGAACTTCGCCGGCATCCACGAGGTCGGGCAGTTCTTCAACGGGCACAGCATGGGTGGCTCGCAGCAGTGGAACGGCGGTGCGGTCGCCTCGCAGGAGGCCATCAAGGAGCTCGGCACCAACGGCGGCGGCTACTTCAACGCCAACTCCGCCCACCCCTTCGAGAACCCGACCCCGTTCTCGAACCTCTTCGAGATCTTCCTGATCCTGGTGATCCCGTTCTCGCTGACCCGCACCTTCGGTCTGATGGTCGGCTCGGTGAAGCAGGGGTACGCGATCCTCGCCACGATGGCCACCATCTGGATCGGGTTCACCGCACTGATGATGGCGACCGAGTTCCACCACCACGGCGCGGCCTTCGACCTCGCGGGCGGGGCGACGGAGGGGAAGGAGACCCGCTTCGGCGTCGGCGCCTCGTCGATCTTCGCCGTGGCGACGACGCTGACCTCGACGGGCGCGGTGGACTCCTTCCACTCCTCGTTCACCGGACTCGGCGGCGGTATCACCATGCTGGGCATGCAGCTCGGCGAGATCGCCCCCGGCGGCACCGGATCCGGCCTCTACGGCATGCTGATCATGGCGATCATCGCGGTGTTCATCGCCGGTCTGATGGTGGGCCGAACCCCCGAGTACCTGGGCAAGAAGATCGGCGGCCGGGAGATGAAGCTCGCCGCCTGCTACATCCTCATCACCCCGGCGCTGGTGCTGGTCTTCACCGCGGCCTCGATGGCGCTGCCGACGCCGCCGCACTCGATGCTCAACTCCGGTGCGCACGGGTTCTCCGAAGTCCTCTACGCCTTCACCTCGGCGGCCAACAACAACGGCTCGGCGTTCGCCGGCCTGAACGCGAACACCGACTGGTACAACACCACGACCGCGCTCGCGATGCTGCTCGGCCGCTTCCTGCCCATGGTGTTCGTGCTGGCCCTGGCCGGTTCGCTCGCCGGACAGAAGCCCGTCCCCGTGACCGCGGGCACCCTGCGGACCGAGAAGCCGCTGTTCACCGGTCTGCTCGTGGGCGCGGTCCTCATCATCACCGGTCTCACGTACTTCCCGGCCCTGGCCCTCGGCCCGCTCGCCGAAGGACTCGCGTGATGACCACCCGTACAGAGAAGGCAGAGGACTCGATGTCCACAGCCACACCCACCAGGGCGCCGCACAGCGACGTCCCCACCGCGCACAAGCCCACGGACGGGCGGGTCGGAGCCGGTCTCTTCGACCCCGGGCAGCTCATCAGGTCCGTCCCGGAGGCGTTCCGCAAGCTCGACCCGCGGGTGATGGTCAAGTCGCCCGTGATGTTCGTGGTGTGGGCCGGCTCGGTGCTCACCACCGTCTTCTCCTTCAAGGACCCGGGCGACTGGTTCGGCTGGACGATCAGTGCCTGGCTGTGGCTCACCGTCCTCTTCGCCAACCTCGCGGAGGCGGTGGCCGAGGGACGCGGCAAGGCGCAGGCCGACACCCTGCGCAAGGCCAAGACCGACACCGTCGCCCGGCGGCTGCTGAAGGACGGGTCCGGTTCCGAGGAACAGGTGCCGGGCACCGCGCTGACGATCGGTGACCTGGTCGTCTGCGAGGCCGGTGACATCATCCCCGGCGACGGTGACGTCGTCGAAGGTGTCGCGTCCGTCGACGAGTCGGCCATCACCGGCGAGTCGGCCCCGGTCATCCGGGAGTCCGGCGGCGACCGGTCGGCCGTCACCGGCGGCACGAAGGTCCTCTCCGACCGGATCGTCGTCAAGATCACGACGAAGCCCGGCGAGACCTTCATCGACCGGATGATCGCCCTGGTCGAGGGCGCGGCCCGGCAGAAGACGCCCAACGAGATCGCGCTGAACATCCTGCTGGCCTCGCTGACGATCGTCTTCCTGCTGGCCTGCGCCACGCTGCCGCCGCTCGCGCACTACGCGGGCACCGACCTGACGATGGTCGTGCTGGTGGCCCTGCTGGTCTGCCTGATCCCGACCACCATCGGCGCCCTGCTCTCCGCGATCGGCATCGCCGGCATGGACCGGCTGGTGCAGCGCAACGTGCTCGCCATGTCCGGACGCGCGGTCGAGGCCGCCGGTGACGTCTCGACGCTGCTGCTGGACAAGACCGGCACCATCACCCTGGGCAACCGGCAGGCCGCCGAGTTCGTCCCGGTGACGGGGACGACCGAGGCCGAGGTCGCCGACGCCGCCCAGCTCTCCTCCCTGGCCGACGAGACCCCCGAGGGCCGCTCGATCGTCGTCCTGGCGAAGGAGAGGTACGGACTGCGCGAGCGCCACCAGGGCGAACTCGCCGGAGCCGAGTGGATCGCCTTCACCGCCCAGACCCGCATGTCCGGCGTCGACGTCGACGGACGCAAGATCCGCAAGGGCGCGGCCGGTTCGGTCATCGCCTGGGTCGGGGAGCAGGGCGGCACGGTCTCCGCGGACGCCGGCACCCTGGCGGACCGGATCGCCGAGGCGGGCGGCACCCCGCTGCTCGTGGCCGTCGAGGACGTGCACGGCGCACGGGTCCTCGGTGTCATCCACCTCAAGGACGTCGTCAAGGACGGCATGCGGGAGCGGTTCGAGGAACTGCGCCGCATGGGCATCAAGACCGTCATGATCACGGGCGACAACCCGCTGACCGCCAAGGCGATCGCCGAGGAGGCGGGCGTCGACGACTACCTCGCGGAGGCGACCCCCGAGGACAAGATGGCGCTCATCAAGCGGGAGCAGGCCGGCGGCAAGCTCGTCGCGATGACCGGCGACGGCACCAACGACGCCCCCGCGCTCGCCCAGGCCGACGTGGGCGTGGCCATGAACACCGGAACCTCGGCCGCCAAGGAGGCCGGGAACATGGTGGACCTGGACTCCAACCCCACCAAGCTGATCGAGATCGTCGAGATCGGCAAGCAACTGCTGATCACCCGGGGCGCGTTGACGACGTTCTCCATCGCCAACGACGTCGCGAAGTACTTCGCGATCATCCCGGCGCTGTTCGCGGCCGTCTACCCGGGCCTGGACAAGCTCAACATCATGCACCTGTCCTCGCCCGACTCCGCGATCCTCTCCGCGGTCGTCTTCAACGCGCTGGTCATCATCGCGCTGGTCCCGCTGTCCCTGAAGGGCGTCCGCTACCGGCCCGTCAGCGCCGACAAGCTGCTCCGCCGCAATCTCGGAATCTACGGACTCGGCGGTCTGGTCGCCCCGTTCATCGGCATCAAGATCATCGACATGATCGTCTCGCTCATCCCCGGGATCAGGTGAAGGACATGAACAACTCCTTTGTGAACACCGCCCGGTTGCTGGGGGCGGGTCTGCGGGCCCTGCTCGTACTGACCCTGGTGACCGGTGTCATCTACCCGCTGGTCGTCACCGGTGTCGCCCAGGGCCTCTTCTCCAGCCAGGCGAACGGCTCCGAGATCAAGGCCGACGGCAAGGTCGTCGGCTCCTCCCTCATCGGCCAGGCCTACAACCTTCCGCTGACGAAGGGCCAGGAGACCCCGGACCCCGACCTCAAGTGGTTCCAGGGCCGCCCCGCCAACGGGCTCGGCTCCAACAGCATGAACACGCGCTACACGCTGATCCTCTCGGGCGCCACCAACCTGGCCGGCGACAGCGGCGCGGTCGACGGGACCTGCCCCGCCAAGCCCGAGGACGGCACGCTCTGCGCCCAGGTGCTCGCCGCCAAGGCCGCCGTCGTCAAGGACAACTCGGTCCCGGGCTACACGGTGAAGCCCTCGGACGTGCCCGCCGACGCGGTCACCTCCTCCGGCTCCGGCCTGGACCCGGACATCTCCCCGGCCTACGCCGAACTCCAGGTCCACCGGATCGCCGAGAAGAACGGCCTGCCCGTGGCCCAGGTCGAGAAGCTCGTCGAGGACCACACACAGGGACGCACCCTCGGTTTCATGGGCGAGCCCCGGGTGAACGTCCTGGAGCTCAACATCGCGCTGAAGGACCTCGCGGCGAAGCGGTGACGGTCTTACGCGGCCCCGAAGGGAGCCGGCGGCACGGGAGTCGTCCCGGGCCGCCGGCTCCCGTCGTCATGAGGTCGGCCGCCCGGCGGGCGGGTGAGACTCCGCGGACGCGTCCCAGTGGCGTGGACGCCGCCCCCGGCGGAGTCGCGGTTGCGTGGCCGGCGGCTCCGACGGGGGCGGTATCGGCGGCGGCCCGTGGATCCACCTCGGGGCCGGTCCGTGGATCTACCTCGGGTTCGTGCTCTCCCGCTCCAGGTCACCGGTGTCCAGGCGCAGCCGCAGGGTGTTGCGGCGGTGGGCGGCCGTCAGCGCCGCCTCCAGAGGGGAGGGCGGGACCGCGAGAACGGGACAGACGGCGTGGGCGAGGCAGTGGCGGCCGACCGACGGCCACAGCGCGCGGCGCAGCAGGCCCCGGCCGCCGGCGCCGACGACGAGGAGGTCGCCGTCCCGGTCGGCGACGCGCACCAGCGCCGGTCCGGGGCGCCCCGGACGACGAGGGCCCGCCCGGGCAGCCCGGTGCCGGCGTTGCCGAACGCGTCCCGCAGCGCTTCCGTGAGCCTCTCCCCGGCGAGCCGCTCCCACTCGGGGACCAGGACCCTCGTGGCCGGGAACCTGCGGGCGGTGAGATCACCCTCCGGAGGCTCCCAGGCGACCACCGGCCAGAGTTCCGCGCCGCGGAGCCGGGCCTTGTCGGCGGCCCGGCCCAGAACGGTGAGGCACCCCGGTGAGTCGCCCACTCCGACGACGACGCGAGCGGCTGGGGGCTCAGGGGACTCGGACATCGCGTTCACCTTCCGCACGTGCCGGCCGAGCGTTCCCGGCCGGCGATTCCTTGGGGGACCGCCTCCATCTCACCTCCGCGTCCGTGCTCCCGGCAGCCCGCGCGCCCGTTCTTGGCGCCCCTCTGACGGCCCGCCGGGCACCCTCCGACCAGCGGTGTCAGCGGCCCGTCAATGTCGTCCAGCTCCTCGTCAACGTCCCGTCAGGACCGGTCCGGCCACCGGGAGGTCCGGGCATGACGTCGGCAGCGAACCCCGGCCCGCCTCTCCGCGTCCGGGGTCCCACAGCTCCGATCCCTCACTCCCTGCCCTTCGGGAGGCACCCCATGACAGAACTCCTCCACGGCGAAGACCCCGAGCCCGCCGATCGGTTCCCGGCCGGACCCCTGTACGTACCCGTCCGGCCGGGTCCCTCCGGGTGCGCGGCCCGGCTCTTCCGCACCCCCCTCGGCCGGCGAACGGCCGTCGGCTTCACCTCCGAGCACCGGCTGACCGCCACCCTCGGCTCGGGCCAGGCGTGGATCCGGCTCGCCGAGCCCGCGCTGCGCGCGCTGACCGCGCCGCTCGGCGTCACCACCGTCACGGTCCACCCGCGGTTCACCGCCCCGGCGCCCGGACGCGTCACGCCGCCCCTCCCGGTCGGGCCGACGGCCCCCGTCCCACCCGCCGGGCCGGTCACGCACGAGATGTCCGCGCTGCGGATCGCCTGAGAGGAGCCACGATGACCACGGTTCACGAACCCGCCGCCGCGATCGACGGCGCCGCCAGCGCTGCGACCGCCGCTACAACAACCGGCACCACTACCGCGACCGCCGTCATTGCCGCGACCGCCGCCATTGCCGCCACCGGCACCGTCGCCACCGGCACCGTCGCGGCGGGCCCCGCCACCGCCACCGCCGTCGAGGTCGGCCTGTCGGTGTGGCCCGCCTCCACCACCGAAGTCCCGCACGGCGACCTCGCCGTGGGTGGCGTGCCGCTCGCCGAGATCGCCGACCGCTTCGGCGCCCCCGTCTACGTCCTGGACGAGGCCGAGGTCCGCGACCGCTGCCGCACCTACCGGGACGCCTTCCCCGAGGCGGAAGTCCTTTACGCGGCCAAGGCGTTCCTGTGCCGCGCGATGGCCCACTGGATGGACGAGGAGGGCTTCGGCCTCGACGTCTGCTCCGCCGGTGAGCTCGAACTCGCCGTCACCACCGGCTTCCCGCCCGAGCGGATCGTGCTGCACGGCAACGCCAAGTCCCCCCACGACCTGGACCTCGCGCTGCGGCTGGGTGTCGGCCGCATCGTCATCGACAGCCCCTCCGAGATCGCCCGGCCGGCCGCCGCGGTCGGTCCGGACGGCCACCAGAAGGTGATGGTCCGCGTGGTGCCCGGCATCCGCGCGGGCGGCCACGAGAAGATCCGCACCGGCACCGTCGACCAGAAGTTCGGCCTGTCCATCGCCGACGGCTACGCGGCGCACGCCATCGCCCGGACACTCGACCAGCCGTAGCTCGAACTCACCGGCCTGCACTGCCACTTGGGCTCACAGATCACCAGTGTCACGCCGTACCGGATCGCCGTACGACGCCTGGTCGGCCTCATGATCCGGCTCCACGAACAGCACGGCCTGGTCGTGCCCGAACTCGACCTCGGCGGCGGCCACGGCATCGCCTACCGCCCCGGCGAGCCGGCCCTGGACCTCACCGCGGGCTGGCCCGCAAGATACGCGCCGAACTCGCCGACGCCTGTGCCACGGCCGGGCTCCCCGTCCCCCGCCTGATCATCGAACCGGGGCGGGCCATCGCCGGACCGGCGGGCATCGCCGTCTACCGCGTCCTGTCCGTCAAACACACCGGCGAGCACGTGTTCGTGGCCGTCGACGGGGGCATGAGCGACAACCCGCGCCCCGCTCTGTACGGCGTCCGCTACGCCCCCGTCTGATCGGTCGGCGCAGCATCGCGGACCCGGCCCGGGTGACCGTGGTGGGCCGGCACTGCGAGGCCGGCGACATCCTCGCCGAGGCGGACCTCCCCGCCGACGTACGCCCCGGCGACCTGCTCGCCGTCCCCGTGGCCGGCGCGTACCACCTGTCCATGGCTTCCGGCTGCAACCTGGTCGGCCGCCCGCCCGTGGTCGCCGTACGCGACGGACAGGCCCGCCTCCTCGTCCGCAGGGAATCCCCCCCCGTTCCGGGGATCGGTCATGGCGTCCTCCTCCGCTCGGGCCGCCGCGCGCCGGACGAGGTGTGCCGACAGGTGCCGTCCGCCGCGACGATACCGATCACCCGCACCGTCGCCCGTAGCGCACGCCGCCGCGTTCGGGCGATCTCGCGCCCGGCCCCGGCGGGACGAGGCCGAGTTCGGCGCCTGGGCCTGCCCTATGCCGGTTCCCCGTCGGCACCACCGGCCTCCGCCGTCTCGGCTCCGGCCCGGCGGGCGGCCGCCGCCGGCGCCTCCAGCGCGGCCAGATGCCCGGCGAGCGTCTCACGTCCGGTCAGGGTGAGCGCGAGCCAGGTGCGGGGCCTGTCGGCACACCTCGTCCGGCGCGCGGCGGCCCGTGCGGCGCCCAGTGCCGCGGCGGCGGAGTTTCCGTTCCGGCATGTCGAAGCATGGGAGAGCCCCGCCGGGAGTGGACCTCGGCGGGGCTCTCACGCGCCTGAGTGAGTCGATCGACGCGGACCCTGAGTGCGCGTCACCTGCGACCGGCGGGCGTCATGCCTGCTGGGAGAGTTTCGCCTCTCGGGCCAGCTGGGTGGCGGCCAGCAGGCTCAGGCCCGGCAGTTCCTGGCGCAGGGCCCGTACGGCGGCCACCTCGTGGGTGACGGGGTCCACGCCGTCGCGCTCCAGGATTCCCCGGGCCCACCGCACCCGCGGCTCCCCGCCCCGCTCCGCCAGTTCGTCCAGGATCCGCGCAGCGCGCCGCAGCCCGGGAGCCTCGTCGGCGGGAGCGTCCGACAGTGCCCGGCTCACCGCGTCCCGCGCGTCGCCGAGATCGCTGAGCGCGATCAGATGCACTTCCTTCTTGCTGAACATTCCCGTTCCGTCTCTCTCGCCCGGTCGTCCACGGTCGCCGCCCGGAATGCGCCGGACAGATGAACTCCCAATCACGCTACAGGCTTCCCCGAACCGCCCCTCGGCCGCCCGGACGAACTCCCTTGACTGGTTCCTACTTTGATGGTCTGCCACCTGTGCAGCTCTCCCAGAAGAGCTGCACAGCAGACCAGTTGGCTTCCTCGGGCCCTGGATGACGGGTCTCACTTCGCCGCGCGATCATGTGGTGAACCACTCGGACCGGGTGGGCCGTCCGTGGTCCGGTCCGTGGTCGTCCGACGGGATTCGCCTGACCGGGCAGCGGCCATCCGGGTGTGCTGAAGCCGTGTCAGACGGCCGACCCGAGGCCGATTGGCCATGCTGGGCGGGAATCGACACGCTGTCCGGCGACGAGGAGTACGGCATGCCCAAGGACTCGGTGGCCAGGTTTCTGGCGGCTCTGACCCCGGAGGATCGGCGGACTGTCGACTCCGAACCACGCGAAGAACAGGAGCGCCTGGCCGCGGCCTGGGAGAGCGAGTTGGAGACGGACGCCGAACTCGACACGCTCGACGAGTTGTCGCCGCCCGCGGCGGAGGCGGAGGCCGCCCGACGCGTCCTGGACCGCAAGGACGACTGACCCGTCCGCCACCCGGGCCCGACGGCTCAGGAGGCACGTCCCGTCGCGGCGGCTCCTCGTCCGTCCGCCCCGGCGTCAGGCCCCGGGCCCGATGAACCGTCGGAGCGTGTCCAGGGCCATCTTGTCCGTCACGGCGCTTCGGCCCGAGAGGCGGTGAACGAGAATCCAGCCCTGCGGTGAGGCTGCCGCGAAGACGGACGCGCCGCCTGTCGCGCCGTTGTGCCACAGAAGGCTTCCCGCCTTCTGCCAGGCCGGTGCCGGTTCACCCAGCTTGCGGTCGACCAGCAGGTCGGTGAGGAGGCGGGCGGCGGCCCGGGGAGTGGCCCACAGTCCCCCGGCGGGAAGGATCGCGCCGTCCATGGTCCAGGGCCTGCGAGGCCGGCCGAACAGCCCTGTGCTGCACAGCCGCCTGCCGGACGGCGGATCGTCGGCGACATCGACGATGCCGAGCGGGTCGAGGAGATGGCGGTGCAGCATTTCCTCGTACGGGGTGCGCGTGGCCGCGACCAGGGCCGCGCCCAGGAGCGCGTAACCGAGGTTGGAGTACTCCTCGACCGTCCCCGCGGGGGCGGTGACCAGGGTGTCGAGGTTCCGTACGACCGAGTCCAGCGCGTCCGTGTCGAAAGCCACGTAGGGATCGCGGCCGTCGATGCCGGGAGGCATGCGGGGAAGGCCCGAGGTGTGCTCGGCAAGGTGGCGCAGGGTGATTCCCGTGCCGCTGGGCGCCGGCAGGAACAGCTCCAGCGGGTCGTCGAGGCTCAGGACTTGGTCGTCGGCCAGGGCGGTCAGAATGGTCGCGGTGAGCGGCTTGGTCAGCGAACCGATCTGCACGAACAGGTCGGCGTCGTGGCCGTGAGAGATCTGGGGTGCCTGAAAGCTGCTGAGTACGCAGGTGGGAACTCGGATCATGATGGTCTCCCGTGGTGTGTTCGGGCCGGCGCGCTGCCGCCGGTCTGCGAGGGGACGGGCGCGCTGCCGCCGCTCTGCGAGTGGACGTGCGAGGTGCCCGTTCAGTCCGACGCGAGCCAGTCCCTGAGCAGAGCCTCCCGTTCACGCGACCGGAGAATTCTGGTCGGCCGAGTCCGTATCCACCACTCGGTCATGACGGCGGGAGTGGCGGTGCCCCGTATGAAGCGGCCGATCAGCCGGCGGGAGAGATCGACCTCGAGCGCGGAGTAGGCGACGGCGGCGCTGGAGTGGACAGGCGTCAGGACCGTGCCCTCGGGTGCGGTGATGGACACGGTCATCTCGGTGGGACTGCTCGGCACCCAGGCGTCCAGGGCCGCGGCGGCGAAGGTCACGGCGTGGGTCGTCCAGCGTCGTACGGTGGAGCGGACGGGGACTTCGGTGACCTCCACACCCGCTAGGCCGGACCACGCCCAGTCATGTGCGTGCGGACCGGTGACGCGGGGCCCAGAGGCCTCCAGCACCACGCACGGAGCCGGTGCCGTGGCCGGGGTGCCGACGTACACGCCGTCGGCCGAGACCCAGAACAGTCCCACCGTGGTGCCGTCGTTGTGGGACGGGAGGGCCGGGTTCGCTTCCATCGCCTGTCTGTCTCTCCTGTGTCCATGTCACTTTGGTGGAATGCCGCATCCGCGAGCTCGCACGGCGCCCGGCGTCGAACTGCGGCTTTCCGGCCGAAGGCGCCGGGAACGCTACACCGGCTCCTCCGCGAGCGTGACTTCGGCAGCGGTTTCGCCCGCCGCCTTCTCCTTCCCGGCTCGCCGGCCCAGCCGGGCGGCCAGCTTCGACGTGGTGGAAACGGCCCAGCCGAGTTCCCTGTTGAGGAAGACGAGGTCGCAGGCGATCATCGTCAGAGCGAATCCCGTCAGGCCCATGAGCAGACCGATGGCGACGTGGAAGCCGATCGACATGGCGGCGGCCCAGGGCCGGAGTGCGGGGACCAGCACTCCGAGAGGGAAGTAGACGAGGAACATGACGGTCGTGTACGTCCCGGCCACCACCATGAAATCGTTGTGATAGACGAGGTTCGAGACTCCGGGGAACGTGAACTCCGGAACCCGGAGCACATAGAACAGGGCGGTTCCGTCCTGCCACATCTGTCCCTGGACCTTGTACAGACCACTGACGACGTACACCAGGCACATCTGCGCCGCGATCGCCACGACACCGAGATTGTGCAGAGGCGTCGCCAACGATCGCACCTGCGTCGGCAGGCGACGGCCGAGTCTTTCCGTGCGACCGGAGGAGAAGGAGAAGCGGTCGTAGCAGCGGGTGGCCAGGAGCATCGGGAGCACCAGGTAGGCGAGGTTGTCGCCACCGTCGAGCAGGACCGGCTGACGTTCGTAGAGAGACCACAGGAAAACCCAGTGCAGGGCGAGTCCGGCCCTGCCGCCTATGCCCAGGGTGACCATCAGAGCGGTGATCAGGCCCAGGTGGAAGACCAGTTGGAACCACGCTTCCGAGGAACTCCACGTATAGAGGCTGAAAGAGCCGTTGCCGTGGACCTGTTCAACGAATTCGCGCCAGGGGAGAACGGCGTCGGGGCCGAAGAGGTAGTCCCGGTCGGCGTACTGGCTGACGTAGAACATCAGGCCGACGAACCCGAGGAGGGCACGGGTTCCGGAGACGCCGACGGCACCGATCGGTACCGAACTCCACCTGTCGATGGTGGAGACGACCTTCCTCATGTGACGTCCTCCGCGTTCCGCCATTTCAGATCCTCGAAGCTGGTCGTGCCGTTGGCGGACGGATCCTTTCGCCGCGACCACGAAGGGAGTTCGTGCACGTACATGCGTACCTGCACGGCGGAGGGAGACCCGTCGCACACGTTCCGCAACTGGGACAGCGAGTAGCGCGCCAGGAAGATCTCCGCCTGGTCTCGCGACGTCTTCTCGTAGGGAAGCAGAGGAACCGGTCGCTTCTTCTTCTCCGCTTCCTTGTTCCTGAGCCGGGCCAGAACCGGATCGGGGCTGTCCATCTGTGTGATGGTCCCGCTGACCAGCCGGTTGATGCGAGACGGGAAGAACCGGTCATGCTGGACTCGGGTCACGTAAGGGCGGGAGACGTCGTAGAAGTGGGTGGCCTCGCCGTTCGCGCACCTGGCACGGGCGACGATGCCGCGGTCGTCCGACAGGGGATCCGGGGCGAAAAGCATCCAGTTCTGTGACAGATAGGGTTCCGTCACCGCGTTCATCTCGTCGTAGTAGCGCAGCTTGACGGGATTCAGGGGCGTCTGGGTCAGCGCGGCGACGGACAGGTAGGCGCCCAGGAGGGCGGCCCCGGCAATGAGGACCGCCCTCCTGAGTACGACATGCTCGGTCACTTGTCGAAGACCGTGTCGACCGCCTCGACGCCGTCGACACCCTTGGCGGGCGCCACGTGAGTCCCGAAGAAGTCGTTGGCCACCTGACCGGCCGCCTTCGCCACGTGCGGGCACGCCGCACGACCGTGCACCGCGGCCTTGCCCACGACCTTGCCCAGAAGGCTGCCGAAGCCCGCGGGCGCCCTCTCGACGTCCGGCCGGACGACCGCCGGAGCGGAATCCACCTGCGGTGCGGCGGCCTGCGCGGTCCCCTGCACGCTGAGTGCGGCCGCGACGCCACCCATGGTGATGCCGGCCGCGACGAACAGCTTCTTCATCTTCTCTCCTTGTGCCTGTCGGATTCCGAGCAGGCTTTCTCGATGCCCGGCGCATGCCGGGCCGTTGAAGAAGGAAGGAATACTGGCGGCACGGAACGGTGCCGCCGATGCCGGTGCTTCGAACATCGAACGCACCAGACTCCCCCTACTGGCACGGGGGCACTGCGGCATGTGGTCAGCATGCCGCCCTGCCGGTACCGGATATCCGGTCTCCCAGCGCTGTCCCCGTTGGCTCGAATACTGGCACATCTCGAATTTATGTTCCTCGCCAGTAACAACGTGAACTGACCGAAAATGATCAAGGGAACGGTCAATCGCACCCAAAATCATCCAATATTCAACGGCTACTTGCACGCAAAGCCGGACATTCCCGAGGCCTCCCTGTTGATCATGGGCCGCCGCCCCTCTGGTCGCCGCCGGGACCTGCTTGGCCGAAAGTGTTCGCTTGCTCCCGGTGGTCCCACCGCGGCTCCGGGGTGCGTACGCGGTCAGTCCCGGCGGGCCACCAGGCGGTAGGCGTTGGACATGCCGAGCCGGTGCGCGAGCGGGCGGACCACGAACCGGTCCAGCAGCGTGCCCAGGACCAGGGCCGGGATCCCCGCGAGGAACAGGGCCGTACGAACGGCCCGGCGCAGCGCGCCCGGCGGCCTCGGCAGCCAGGGCGCGTCCTCGCGCGGAGCGGTGTGGTCCAGAGCCAGCCAGACGGCGGCGAGCAGGTCCACCGGGTCGTGCGGCTCGGCGTGCTGCTGCGCCACCACCGTGAACCCCAGCTCCGCCAGGCGGTGGCGCAGATTGGAGACAGGCACGAAGTGCAGGTGCTGAGGCTGGAGCCAGGGCAGCCACCAGCGGCCCAGCAGCCGGGCGTAGCGGCTCTCGGGGTCCGGGACCTCGATGAGCAGATGGCCGCCGGGCCGCACCGCCTGCCACGCCGCCCTCAGTTCACGGTCGGGGTCGGTGCTGTGCTCCAGGTAGTGGAACATGCTCACCACGTCGTAGCGGGCGGCGAGTTCCGGCGCCAGGTCGGGGAAGGCGCCGCGGTAGCCGTGCTCCACCCGGCCCTCGCGGGCGGCGAGTTCGACGCCGTCCGTGAAGTCGAGACCGTCGAACGCCGTGCCGGGCAGCACCTCGCGGGCGGTCGCGCAGAAGTGGCCGTGCCCGGTGCCGACGTCGAGCCAGTTCTTCGGGACGGAGTCGTACGGCAGCATCGACTCGGCGCGGTCGCGGTACATCCTGGTGCGGCCGCCGAAGGTGTCGCCGAGTCTCTTCTCGCCGAGCCCGTCGTAGAAGTCGCGGTAGTAGAACTCCAGCCCGGCCTCGCTCAGCCGCGGGTTCTGGAAGACGTGCCCGCAGGCGTCGCACCGGTCGAGGACGAACCGGCCCGGCTTGTGCTGGAGCAGGTCGGTGGTGCGCAGACGGGTGGTCAGCCGACCGGAGCCGCACCAGGGGCAGGTGGTGCGCGGCGGCTCGAAGAAGCGTCCCGTGCCCTCGGCCAGATCGGCCAGGTAACCGGGGCGCAGCCCGGCTATTCGCTCGGCGCGGCTGGGCTCGCGGGCCGGTTCGCCGGCGTCCTGCCTGGCCGGCTGTTCGGGGGCTTGTCCGGTCGGTTGGTTCGTCTGCTCACTCATCGGTACTCCCGGGCGAGTTGTTCGAGGCTGTCCGCCGCCGCGGGGGCACCGCCGGCGGCGCGGAACGTCGTACCGATCCGTTCGGCGGCGGCGCGGTGCCCGGGTTCGTGCAGGACGACGTCGAGCGCGGCGCCCAGCCGGGCGGCGGTCACCCGGCCGAACCTGACCCGGACGCCCGCCCCCGCGTCCACCACCTGCCCGGCCACCACCGGCTGGTCGTCGCGGATGGGCGCCACCACGAGCGGAACCCCGTGCCACAGCGCCTCGCACACGGTGTTGTGACCGGCATGGCAGACCACGGCGTCGACCCTTTCGAGGAGGGCGAGTTGGGGTACGGACGGCAGGACCAGCAGGTCCTTGTCGTGGCCGGACGAGGGGTGAGCGCCGTACGGAGTCCTGGTGCCGCCCGGAGACGGGATGGCGCCCCGTGCCGAGGCGGCGTCCGCGCTCAGCGTGTTCCCCGGGTCGACGACGACCCCCTGCACCCGGTCGGCCCGTGCGCGCAGGGCCTCTCGGCACACGGCGAGGAAGCGCCCGCCGGCGTCCGCGTTCGCGGTGCCGAGGGTCACCAGCACCGTGGCCCGGCCGGGGTCGAGCCAGTCCCAGGGGAAGCCGGCCGCGGCCGGTCTGGCCGTGATCGACGGGCCGACCCAGCGGATCGGACCGCCCCGCGCGGCGGCCGACGGACCGGCCAGCTCCACCGTGCTGAACGCCAGCACCAGATGAGGCGAGAACCGCGGATCGGAGTCGCCCGCCGGATCCCCGATCGACCGGCGCAGGCCCGCCAGGCGCTCCGCCAGCCACTCCGTGACCCTCGGCAGCCCGGCCAGTGGGTCGGCGAACTCGGCCGAGGTGGTCGCCGAGGTGGCCCACGGCAGCCCCGCACGCTCGGCGATCAGCCCGCCCGCGAACGCCTGCTGGTCGGCGACGACCACGTCCGGACGGAACGTCTCGACCGCCGCCCGTACCCCCGGCGCCATGGCCTCGGCCAGCGGCAGCAGATACCACTCCCACAGGAACTTCAGCGCCTCCGGCCCCCGCAGGTCGGGCGGCCGCCGTGCCTCGCCCACCCCCGGTACCGGGCCGGCGCACGGGAACACCGGGGCCCGGTCACCCGCGAGGCGTCCCACGAGAGCGGCGTCGGCGCAGGCCCACGCCACCCGGTGCCCGCGCGCGAACAGCAGGTCGGCGACCCCGACGGCCGGGTTGATGTGCCCGACCAACGGCGGTACCACGAACAGGAATCCGCTCACCTGGCCTCGGCCCCCACGCTCCGGGCCGCCGAAGTCCCCTGGATCAGCGCCAGGATGTGACCGCCCACGGTCCCGGCCGCCTCCACCAGGACCGAGTGCTCGTGCCCCGGGATCACCACCGTCCGGCAGTCCGGCACCAACGACCGCAGCCAGGGCGCGAGTTCGGCGAGGTCGGAGTCACCCCCGTACAGGCCGAGCACGGGGCGGCGCATCGCGGCTATCTGGTCATCCGTCAGGATGCCGCTGGCCGGGATGTCCTGTCCGAGGGTGGTGTCCCGGGCGAGCCGGGCCGCGCCTCGGGCCAGCCGCGCCGTGTTGTGGCCACGGTTCGCCGTGATCCAGGCGAGGGCGTCGAGCTCGTTGTGCGCCAGTTGGGCCATCACCCGGTCGAGGATGCCGCCGAGCTTCGACGCCCAGGCTGCGGTGGGCGGTTCGGACTCGATCAGGGACACGCTGGCCACACGCTCCGGGTGACGGGCCGCGAAGCCGAAGGCGATCGTGCCGCCGTAGGAATTGCCGACCAGGTGCACAGGGCCGGTCACCGCCAGCCGGTCGAGCAGCGCCCGGAGGTCGTCGATGTTGTGGTCCAGGGTGTAGCCGTCGGGCGGTCGTTCACTGCGGCCGTGCCCCCGCAGGTCGTACATGACGACGTCGAGGCCGGCCGCCGCGAAGGCGGGCGCCACGGTGAAGTAGTAGCTGGCCAGACTGTCGGTGAGTAGACCGTGGACCAGTACCGCGGTCGCGGTGGCCGCCCGGCCGTCCCGGGGGCCGAGCCGCTGTACGTGCAACCGGAGTCCACCGGTGTCGACCATCGCCATGAGTCAGCTCGCCTCCGCCGCCTTCAGGCTGGTCACGACGTAGGCGACGAGCTGCCCCACGGTGAGCCCGATGATCTCGTCGAACTCCATCCCGGCCAGGAACTCGGCGAAGTTGACCCGCCCGCCGTACCGTTCTTCAAGGAGTCCCGACAGCGTCACCAGGTCGATGCTCTCCAGCTCCAGATCGCGGTTGAACGTGGTCGCCATGCCGATCTCGACGTCGTCGAGGCCGTACTCGTCCTCAAGGAGCCGGGTGAGCAGTCCGGCGATGTCGGCGAGGACCTGGGCCGCGTCGGGAGGGCGGGGGGTGGCGTCCGTGGGGTGGGGGGTGGCGTCCGCGGTGTGGGGGGTGGCTTTCATGGGGCGTGTTCCTCCTCGTGGGGGTGTCCCGTCGGTCCGATCGGTCCCGTGGTCCAGGCCACGACATAGGCTCGTTCGGTCAGTCCCGGCGGGTTCGCGGCGGGCGCGCACCGCACCGCGTAGGCGCGTTCCAGGCGTCCCGAAACGATCAGCTCGTCCCCGGCCGGTGCCGCCTCCAGTACGGCGAAGTCGCGCGGCCGGCCGCCGAATCCGGTGCCCTCCGCCTTGGCGACGGCCTCCTTGGCGGCCCAGAACCGGGTGAACCACAGTGCCTCGTTGCCGTTGCCGTTGCCGTTGCCGTTGCCGTTGCCGCTGTCGGCGGTGGCGGTGGCGGTGGCGGTGGCGGTGGCGGTGGCGGTGGCGCACAGCGTGCGCAGCAGTCGCAGTTCGTCCGCGCCGAGCACCGTCGCCATCGCCTGCGGGTCGCGGGCGGTGACCTCCTCGATGTCGATGCCGGGACCGGGACCGGGCGTGTGCGGCCGTACGATCGCCACCCCGGCCTCGGCGCGGTGGGCGAGGGAGACGTCCAGCGGGGGCAGTTCCCGGCCGTGCACCCCGGTGACGTACGGGCGGCCCATGCCGTCGTTGCTCACCCGCAGCTCCGCGGGGAACACGGGGCCCTCGCCCTGGTCCCACAGCCATTGCCGTACGGCGTCCTTGACCGCGATCCGGCCCAGCAACCACTGCCGTCGGCCGCGCGGCGCGTGCCCGGCGTACTCCGAACGCTCCTGCCCGCCCAGCGAGTTGCGCATGATCAGGTCGCGCGACGCCAGATCCGGCCACCGTTCGTGCACCAGTGACCAGCCGCCCGGACAGGCCTCGGAGAGGGTGTTGCGATCGGGGAAGCGCTCCACCGGCCGGGTGTGCGGATCGTTGTCGAACCGGCGGTCCTGCCAACCGCGCAACTCCGCCCACACCACGCCCGCCACCGAGAGCTGCACGTCGGCCTCCAGCACGGTGTCGGTGAGCGAGGTGATCCGCACCAGACACGCCACCTGCGCCCCCGGGGCGGGCTGCGGGCCGTGGAAGCGCATCTCCCGCATCCCGACCGGGAACACGACCGTCCGCTCGGAGCGGGTCGCCATGATCCAGTAGCCGAGGATCTGGCCGACGTTGTCCAGCAGGGCGCCGGGCGCCGTCGGGGCGGTGATGATCCCGCGGATGTGCCGCTCGCCGAGCGCGGTGAGTTCGGTGACTCCCTGGAACGCCGGGCCGTGGAACATCCAGCGCTCGCCGTACAGTTGGGCCGCGGTGTGGAGAGGCGCGCGCTCGCTCGCGGGGTCGGTCCGCCAGCGGGCGGGCGGCGGGGCCGGGTAGTCGGTGGCGAGCTCGACGGTGGCACGGGCCCGGGGCCCGAAGGACACGGCCAGCCGGTCCGGTGCCACGGGCTCCGCCGTGACCTGTACGTCGACGGCGGGGGTGGCCGTCAGCCACTCCTCGAACCGGGCGCCGTGCACCGCGACCGGCACCTTGCCCGGTGCCGCCCGCCGGGCCGCGTCCATCAGGTGGTGCACGATCGTGGTCGCCGGGACGACCGGCCAGCGGTCGGCCACGTCCGGCCAGCCGGCCCGCTGGGGGAAGAAGCAGTGGTCCAGCAAGTACGGCATGGTCTCGGGGGAGACACGGACGACCGAGGTTCGTACGAGGGGGCCCGTCGCCGCGTCGCCGACCGCCGCCCGCGTTTCGGCGACGGGTCTGGAAGCCGGCAGGGGGACGGGGGTGCGGACAGAGGTGGGGACGGGGGAGGGGGCCGGGGTGGGGTCGGGGGGTGAGGGCGTGGCGGCCGGTCGGCGGGCCGGCCGCGCGGTGATGAGCGCTGCCGCCGCGTCCGCGGTTTCCCGCAGCAGGGCGTCCAGTTCGGCGGCGCCGGGGAACCGGTCGGTGAGCCCGCGCAGTACACCCGGTGCGTACTGGGTGGCGGTGCCCGGAGCGGGGGCGGCGGCCGCGCCCAACTCGGCGCGCAGGGCCGCCAGTTCCGGGCCGTCGAGTGAGATCAGAGCGCCGTCCAGATTGAGCCGCACGGGGGGCCGCGCCGACAGCGTGCCGCCGTCGGCGGCTCCGGACCCCGCTCCGGCTCCGGACGCCCCTCCGGCTCCGGCGTTGCCGTCGGCCGATCCGGATCCGGCGCCTGATGTGGTGCCCGTACGGGGCCCGGTGGGCAGGGCGGGGGCGACGGCCGCCCCCGCCGTCCACAGCGCGACCGCGACCCGGCGCAACTGGGCGAGGCCGCTGCGGTGGGGGGAGTTGGCGGCCACGGTCAGATGGTCGCGGTCGCCGAGGGTGTCGCCCACGAGCGACCCGAGTTGCCCGGGGCCCACCTGGACGAAGGTCCGGTGCCCCGCCGCGTACAGGGCCTCGGTCAACTGCCGGAAGCGCACGGGTTCCAGCAGGTGCCGGACGAACAAGTCCCGTACCTCCGACTCCTGTTCGGGGAACGGCGCCGCGGTCGTCCCCGACCACACGGGGACGGTCGCCGGATGCAGCCGGAACCGTCGCGCCGCCTGTCTGATCGGCCCGAGGTAGGGCTCCAGCATGGGCGTGTGGAAGCCGGACCGGAACGGCAGCACCTGGCCGAGCACACCGCGGGCCCGGAACGACCGGATGAAGTCCTCGACCGCGCCGTCCGGCCCGCACACCATCGACTGGCCCGGCGCGTTGTCGTGGGAGAGCACCAGGTCGGCGCCTCTGAACTCCTGTTCCAGGGCGGCCAGTACGCGCTCCGCGGGCGCGCCGACGGCACCGAACGCGAGACCCGGCACCGTCACCGTGTCCGGATCGAAGCCCGCCATGAAGGCGTCGACCTCGTCCTCGGAGTACAGCCCGGCCACCGTCATCGCGGTCCACTCGCCGATGCTGTGCCCGGCGACCGCGTCCGGCGCGACACCCAGGCGACGCAGTGCCGCGTCGAGAAGGCGTCCGACGGCCACCACGCCGAGGCCGTGCCGGCCCACGTCGCCGACGGGGTCGCCCGCGGGCGCCGCCCCGGGCAGGCCGAAGTGCGCGGCCACGTCGTCGACGCGCGCGGAGAACTCGCTCTCCAGACCGGGGAAGACGAAGACGAGCTTGCCGTGCCCGGGACCGAGCAGAGGGCCGGGCCGGAACCAGAGGTCGCCCCGGCCGTGCCAGGCGCGGCCCCGGCCGACCGCCCGGCGGGCCAGGGCCAGCCGTTTCGCGGTCGGGTCGACGATGCCGAGCCGGGCCCGGCCCACGGCCGGATGGGGAAGCGCGGGGTCGAGTCCGGCGGCGCGTACCGCCGCGTCGTCTCTGTCCAGCAGGGCGGCGAGCGGTTCCGGACCGTCCGCGGCGAGCAGCAGGACCCGCTCGGGCTCGGCGACCCGCACGGCCGGGCGCCCGGCCGTCGAAGCGGGCGCCGTCGTGACGGGCGCCGGTGCCTCCTCCAGCACCACGTGCGCGTTGATCCCGCCGAAACCGAAGGCGTTCACGGCGGCCCGGCGCACCGGGTTGCCGGGCGAGACCTCCCAGGGGACGGCCTTCTCCAGCGTACGGAAGCGCGTCGCGGCCAGCGCCGGATGCGGGTCGTCGCAGTGCAGGGTCGGCAGCAGCGTCGCGTGGTGAATCGCGAGAGCGGCCTTGACCAGTCCGGCCACCCCGGCGGCGGGCATGGTGTGCCCGATCATCGACTTCACGGAGCCGATCACCGCGCGGTCTCCGCCTGATCGTCCGGCCAGCCCGAACACCGCGCCGAGCGTGGCCAGTTCGGCCGCGTCGCCGGCGGGGGTCGCGGTGCCGTGTGCCTCCAGCAGGCCGACCGAGCCGGGCGCCGCCGGGTCGAGTCCGGCGGCGAACCATGCCTGTCGCACGGCACTCGCCTGACCGCCGGGATCGGGGCTGACCAGGCCGGCGGCCCGGCCGTCGCTCGCCACCCCGGTGCCCCGGATCACCGCGTAGATCCGGTCGCCGTCGCGCCGGGCGTCGGCCAGTCGCTTCAGTACGACGACTCCGGTGCCCTCGCCGACGAGGAGGCCGTCGGCGTTCCGGTGGAAGGGGCGGATGCGCTCGCTGGGGGAGAGGGCGCGCAGTTGGGAGAAGACGCTCCACAGGGTGATGTCGTGGCAGTGGTGGACGCCTCCGGCGAGCATCACATCGCAGCGCTCCGAGGAGAGTTCGCCCACCGCCTGGTCGACCGCGACCAGCGACGAGGCGCAGGCCGCGTCCACGGTGTAGGCGGGGCCGCGCAGGTCGAGCCGGTTGGCCACCCGGGAGGCGGCCAGGTTGGGCACCAGACCGATCGCCGACTCGGGACTGTCCGGGCCGAGCCGGTCGGTGAACGCCGTTCGTACGCGGTCGAGTTGACTGCTCGTCAGCTCCGGTAACAACTCGCCCAGTGTGCGGACCAGTTGTCCGGCCGTGCGCACCCTCTGGTCGAGCCGGACCAGGCCCGGGGTGAGATAGCCGCCCCGGCCGAGAACGACACCTACGCGCCGCCGGTCGGGAAGCCGGTCCGGGCCGCCCGCGTCCGCGAGGGCCGCGGCGGCCACGTGCAGTGCGATGAGCTGGTCGGGCTCGGTGCCGGCCACCGAGTTCGGCATGATCCCGAAGCGGGTCACCTCCACCTCGGCCAGTGTGTCCACGAACCCGCCCCTGCGGCAGTACACCTGGTCGGCGACGGCCGGTTCGGACGCGGTGCCGGGGCGGTAGTACCCGGCGTCCCAACGCCCGTGCGGCACCTCGCCGATCGCGTCCACGCCGTCCCGCAGGTTGATCCAGTACGCCTCCAGATCCCGGGCCCCCGGCATCAGCACCGCCATGCCGACGATGGCGACCGGAACCTGCCGCCGCGACCCCGGCCCTCCAGCCGCACCCGCCGTCCGGTCCTGTTCCCGGCCCGTCCCGGAAGCCTCCGCCCGGTGCGTCACCGGACCCGCCGCGGGGTCCGTCACCGGACCCGTCACCAGCCCGAGGCGGTGTAGACGACGGCGGTGGTCGACGGGTCGCCCCAGGCGAGTTCGCGCAGCAGGGCCGCGGTGCCTTCCTCGGGATCGATCAGGCCGATGCCCCGGCGGCCGTAGGCGCGGGCCAGCTCCGGTCCGACCATGCCGGCGTGCCGGGCGGCGGGCGCCCAGGGCCCCCAGTGCACGGTCAGTGTCCGGTGCCCGGTGCGGGCGGCCCAGGCCGAACCCAGCGTCTGGAGCGCGTCGTTGGCGGCCGCGTAGTCGGCCTGGCCCCGGTTGCCGAGGACGCCGGAGATGCTGCCGAACAGCACGCTGAACGCCGGCCCGTCGGGCAGTTCCTCCAGAGCGGTGAGCAGGGTGCCCGCGCCGGTCGCCTTCGTCCCGTAGACCCGCTGGAATGACTCGGGGGTCTTCTCGGCGATGATCCGGTCCTCGATCACCCCGGCCGCGTAGACGACACCGTCGAGGCGGCCGTGCTCGGCGTGGATGTCCTTCACCGCCTGGAGCACCGCCTCCGGCTCCCGGAAGTCGACGCAGCGGTAGCGGACTTCGCTCCCGAGCGCCCTGAGCTCCGTCAGCGTCGTGGTGATCTCCCGCTGGGCGAGCAGGAGTTCGGCGGCCTGGTTGATCGCCGCCGGTCCCGCCCCGCCGCGGGCGGCGAGCGCCGCGCGCAGTGCGGCCGGGGTACGGGCGGAGGCCGTGTCCGGGTCCTCCGGGCCGTCCGGCGCGGGTGTCCTGCCGAGCAGTTCGAGCCGGCACCGGCCGGCGGCGGCGATGGCCGCGGCGCACTGCGCGGTGATGCCGCGTGCCCCGCCGGCCAGCAGGACCACCGCGTCCCGGTCCAGGCCGAGCGCGGCGGCTTCGGCCGCACCGGCACCGGCCGGGCCCGCGCCGGTGCCGCCGAGGATCCCCAGGGGTGACTCGACGAGCTCCAGGCCGAACCGGCCCTCCGGCCGGCGCAGGACGACCGGGGCGAGGTCGGACGCGCACAGCTCGTCGACCAGCGCGTCCGCGAGCAGCAGGCCGTCCGCGACGGACAGCGTGTCCGCGACGGTCAGCGTGTCCGCGACGGTCAGCGTGTCCGTTGCGGCCGACGTGGTCACCACCTCCACCGTCCGCGCGACCGTCGACGGGTACTCGCGCGCCACGGTGCGGAAGAAGCCGCGCAGCCCCGCGGCCGCCGTGTTCGACGTGTCCCTGCCCACGGCCCGCAGGGCCAGCAACTGGCGCGGTCCCAGGGCGAGGGCGGCCTTCAGGACGGGGAACGCGTCCGGCAGCACCGGCGCGCCACCCGTGACGAGGTAGAGGACCCCGTCCACCCGGCCGTCGTCCTGGGTGAGCAGATGGTCCCGGTCGCGTACGACGACGTCGGCGCCGTACGAGGTGAGCCGGGCGCCGATCTCGGGGGCGTTGCCGAGGACGGCCCACCGTGTGCCGGACAGTACGGCCGCCGGATCCGCGGTGTCACCCTCCTGATCGAGGGGCACCGACCGCGGCAGGTACCGCTTGGGCGCCTCGCCGCGCACCGCCTCGCCGGCCATTGCGTAGCTGTTCACCGCGTTGCCGTTCGCCGCGTCGCCGGCCATTGCGTGGCTGTTCACCGTGTCGCCGTTCGCCGCTCGCACGGCCTCGACCGTCCCGGACGCCTCCGGGGTCTCGAACGCCTCAGCCGACTCGGTAGCCGCGACGGCCTCGGCCGTGTCGGCCGCCGGGAGCGTCTCGGCCTGCTCGGCGGGAAGCGTGGCCGGTTCCGCGGGGCCGGAGAGCCGGGCGGTCAGCCAGTCGGTCACCGCGCCGGCCGTCCGTGCCTTCGCCAGATCCTCCAACTCGGCGTCGTCGAGAACGGCGAGGTCCGCGCCGTCCCCGGCGCCGAGTCGCCGGGCCAGTTCGCCGGCTATCTCGGCCCGCTTGATGGAGTCGATGCTGAGGTCGGCCTCCAGGTCGAGATCGGGCTCGATCATGTCGAGGGGATAGCCGGTTCGCTCGCTGATGATCTCCAGGACCACCTGTTGGACGTCGACGTCCTGAACCGGTGCCGACCCGGTGGCGGGTGCGGGTGCCTGGTCGGCCGACGACTCCGTGGTCCGGGGTGGTGGTGACATCGGCGGCTCCGCCTGGGGCGCGGCGGCCGTCGTGTCCCGCGGTGCGGGCGGGGCGACGGGCGCGGGTGGCGCGGCCGTCCGCTCCCCGGCCACCGCTCCGAGGTAGGTCATCAGCACGTCACGCTGAGCGGCGACCATCTCGCGGCTGGTGCGCAGGAATTCGGAGATCAGCGCGTCCTGGGCGTCCTGGCGGTCCTGGTAGTGCACGCCGTTGCTGACGTTGCTGACGTTGCTGACGTTGCTGACGTTGCCGCCGTTGCTGGCGTTACCGGCGTGCACGCCGGGGCGGCCGTCCCGGTCGGACGGGACCTCGTGCGCGGGGTTCGTCGGCACGGTCGTCTCCACGACTCGTCGGGCCGGTGCGAGCGCACCGGGAAGGAGGTCTCCGGCGGCGGTGCGCACCAACTGTCCGTCGACCGTCCAGCCGGGCCGCTTCGGCACCGGCGTGCGCACCGCGTCGACGGCGCCGCGGCCCCGTAGCAGCCAGCCGGTGCGCACCGGCAGCCCGGCGACGGCCAGTCGGGCCAGGGCGTCCAGCCAGCCGCGCAGGCCGCTGTCCGGGCGCGGCTCACAGGCGACCGTCCGGTGCGGCCGGTCGCCGAGGATCTGTCCGACCAGCCCGGTCAGCACGGATCCGGGCCCGGCCTCGACGAAGATCCGCGCGCCCGCCTCGTACATCGCCTCGATCTGCTCGACGAATCCGACCGGGGCGCCGATCTGCGCGGCGAGTTCGGCCCGTACCGCGTCCGGGTCGGCGGCGTACGGCGTCGCGGTGCGGTTCGCCCACACCGGGAACTCCGGCGCGCGCACCGGACGGGCCGCGAGCGCCTCGGCGAACCGGGCGCCCGCACCGGCTACCAGAGGGCTGTGGAAGGCGCAGGCCACGGGGATGCGGCGGGCGTCGTACCCGGCCTCGCGCAGCAGACGCACGGCCTCCGTGACGTCGTCGGCCGAGCCCGATATCACCGTCTGGCGGGGCGCGTTGCGGTTGGCGACGACCACGGCGGCCGGGGCCTCGACAGCCCGAAGTGCGCGCGAGACCTCCGCGGCGCCGGCCGGGACCGCGGCCATGGTCCCCGGGTCCGCTCCGCGGTCCGCCCCGGCGGCCGCGAGGATGGCCGCCGCCCGTTCGGAGCTGAGCGCGAGCAGCGTCTCGGGGCTCAGGGCGCCCGCCGCGCTCAGGGCGACCAGTTCGCCGTAGCTGTGCCCGGCGGCCATGTCGGGCCGCACCCCGGCCGTGGTGAGCAGGGCGTGGACGGCGAGTCCGGCGATGCCGAGCGCGGGCTGGGCGGCCCGGGTGTCGGTGAGCGCCGCCCGCTGCCGGTCGCGAGCGCTGTCGTCGAAGGCGGCGGGCGGGTACAGCCGGGCGGCGTGGTCGGCGCCGAGTTCGAGGTAGTGGCGCAGTTCGGGGAAGGCGACGAACAGGTCGCTGAGCATTCCGGGGCGCTGGCTGCCCTGACCGGGGAAGAGGAAGGCGACCTTGCCCTCGGCCGGGTTCTGGTCGGGGACCGCGCCCTTGGCCGGGACCTGGCCGGGTCTCGCGCCCTCGGCCGGGTCCTGTCCAGATCCGTCACCCGCGGCCGGGCCCTGGTCGGGTCCCGCGGCGGGTGACGTCCGCCCATCGCCTCGCGGCATCAGATGGACGCCGTGCGCGGGATCGTGCTCCCCGGCGAGCGCCCGCCGCAGCCGCACGGTCAGTTCGTCCACGTCCGCGGCCACGACCGCCACCCGCGCCGGATCCGGACAGACGTCGGCCCGTCGGGCGGCGCTGAGCGCCAGGTCGCGCAGCCGCCACGGCCGGCCGTCGGCCTCGGCGGCCCCGAGCAGTTCCTCGACGGCCCGGTGTGCCGCCGCCGCGTCCCGGCCCCGGAACACGAACAGTTCGGCGGGCCATTCGTCCAGCGCCTGCGCCGGTGCCGCGCCGTCCGCGTACGCGCCGAGCACCACATGGAAGTTGGTGCCGCCGAAGCCGAACGCACTGACACCGGCGAACCGTTGCCGAGCCGGAGCCGCCCAGGGCCGGGCCCGGGTGTGGAAGGCGAACGGGCTGCTCTCCTCGTCCCAGGCGGCGTTGGGGTGCTCCAGGTGCAAGGTGGGCGGCCGGACGCCGGTGTACAGCGCCAGGGTCGTCTTGATCAGCCCGGCCAGCCCGGCGGCACACTTGGTGTGCCCTATCTGCGATTTGACCGAACCGAGCGCACAGCTCCCCGGCTTGGCTCCGGCCCTGCCGAACACCTCGCCCAGGACGGTCAGTTCGGTGCGGTCGCCGACCACGGTCCCGGTTCCGTGCGCCTCGACGAGCCCGACGTCCGCCGGTGAGATTCCCGCGTTGCGGTAGGCCCGCTCCAGCGCCGAGCGCTGCCCCTCGGGGCGGGGCGCGGTCAGGCCCAGCGAGCGGCCGTCGCTGGAGCTGCCGAGGCCCTTGATCACGCCGTAGATCCGGTCGCCGTCCCGCTCGGCGTCCGCGAGCCGCTTCAGGACGACGCAGGCGACGCCCTCGCCGAGCGCGATGCCGTCCGCCGAGCCGTCGAAGGAGCGGGAGCGCCCGGTGGGGGAGAGCGCGTGCACCGAGGAGAACAGGACGTAGTCGTTGATGCCGTTGTGCAGGTCGGCGCCGCCGCACAGCACCACATCGCTGGTGCCGCCGGTGAGTTCCTTGCACGCGACGTCCACTGCGGCCAGGGAGGAGGCGCAGGCGGCGTCGACGGTGAAGTTGGCGCCGCCGAGGTCCAGCCGGTTGGCGATCCGGCCGGAGATCACATTGGCGAGCATGCCGGGGAAGGAGTCCTCGGTCAGCCGGGGCAACTGGCCGTCGAGGCCCTCGGGAACGCGCCCGTGGTACGACGGGAGCACGGCGCGCAGCGTGGCCGCGTTGGACAGGTCGCTGCCCGCCTCCGCGCCGAACACCACCGAGGTACGGGAACGGTCGAACTCCCGTCCCCCGTCGCCGTATCCGGCGTCCTCCAGAGCGCGCCGGGCGGCCTCCAAGGACAGCAACTGGACCGGCTCGATGCTGCCGAGCGACGTCGGCGGGATGCCGTAGCGCAGCGGGTCGAAGGGGATACGGGGCAGGAAGCCGCCCCACTTGGAGGGGACGGCACCGCTGGAGGGGACGGCACTTCTGGAAGGGGCGGTCCCGCCGTAGGAGGCGCTGCCGGTGTGTGATGCGCCGTTGGCGGGCGCGGTGGCCGCATCGTCGCCCCGGCCGTAGTGCACGGCCGGGTCCCACCGCTCGGGCGGGACCTCACCGACCGCGTCCCGGCCGCCGACGACGTTCGCCCAGAAGGAGGGGAGGTCGGGCGCCTGCGGGAACATACAGGCCATCCCGACGATGGCGATGTCCAACGGAGCGGGCACCACCGGCTCCCGGGTCTCGGACGCGCCCGGCCGCTCGCCCAGCCGGTCGCGCAGCTCCGCCGCCCGCCGCGCGAGGAAGCCGGCGGCCCCGGAGGTCACCGACTCGTGGAGCGCCGCGACGGTGGTGGTGGCCGAGCGCAGTACGGCCACCTCCCCGGCCATGAACATGCCGTCGGTGAGCTGGCGTGCCTCGTCGACCGGCCTGAGCGACCCGTCGCCGTTCCGTTCCACGCCCTTGCTCGCGAGGCGCAGGCGCCCGATGTTGAGCCGCTCCAGCTCCTCCCAGACCCGCCGGTCGGTCACGCCCGCGGACCGCAGTCGGCCCTCGTGCTGGCGGTACCCCTCGGTGAAGGAGCTCGGCAGGCAGCGGGTGGCGTGGCCGGGCGCGGTCTCCAGGAGCGTGGTCCGCTCGGCGGCCCGCACCTGGCGCTGGAAGAGCGGCTGGATCGCGCCGCGCGTGACGACCTCCTCGGTGAAGAGGTACGCGGTGCCCATGAGGACCCCGACGGCGGCCCCGCGCGAGGTCAGCGGGGCCGCGAGCGCGGCGACCATCGCCGCCGAGCGCTCGTCGTGGACACCGCCCGCGAAGAACACCTCCAGCGCCTGAGCCGTGTTCCCGCCGTTCCCGTCGCCCGCGTCCTCGCCGCCGCCCTTACCGCCCCTCTTGTTGCCGCCGCAATTGGCGGTCGCGTCGTCCAGGAAGTCCTCCAGAACGGCGAGTTGGGCCTCCCAGAGCGGGAAACTGCCACGCGGACCGACGTGCCCGCCGCACTCGGAACCCTCGAACACGAAGCGGCGGGCCCCGGCTTCCAGGAACTGCCGCAGCAGCCCCGGCGAGGGCACGTGCAGGAAGGTACGGATCCCGTCCCGCTCCAGCGCCCGCGCCTGGGAAGGCCGCCCACCCGCGATGACGGCGTGCGTCGGCCGCAGCTCCCGTACCGCCTCCAACTGGGCGGCACGCACCTCCTCCGGCGCGAAGCCGAGCACGCCGACTCCCCAGGGCCGCCCGGCCACGGCGGCCCGGGTCTCGGTCAGCATCGCCCGGGTGCGTGCGCCGTCCGCAAGTGCCAGCGCGAGAAAGGGCAGCGCGCCGTCCTCGGCGACCGCCGCCGCGAACTCGGCGCGGTCGCTGACCCGGGTCATCGGTCCCTGCGCGACGGGCAGCCGGGTGCCGAGCGCCCGGCTCATCGGGGAGCCCGTGCCCAGTGCTCCGGCGGCCGTGTCGTCGCGTACGACGTCGCGCACCGCGTCCGTCAGAGCGCGCACCGTCCGGCGCACATCTCCCCAGCGCCGCGCGAACCGAGCGGCGAGGAAGCCGTCCTGACCCACCGGCAGCAACTGGGTACGAGGATCCTGCGCGCCCAGTGCCGCCGCCACCGTCTCCGGGTCGTCCCTCTCGACGCGTGGTGCGTCCGGGCCCCGCCGCAGCAGCACCCGGTGACCGGCCAGCACGGTCGTCTCCGAACCGTCCAGGGACCGCAGTTGTGCCGCGGCCGCCTCCGGCAGGGAGGACTCGGCCAGCAGCGCGAGCTGGCTGTCCAGCACCACCCCGGCCGCCCCGCCGGCCATCGCGGCGGCGGCCGTGCGGGGGCCGATCCCGCCACAGGCCCAGACCGGGAGCGGCACGTCGGGCGCGGCGAGCAGTCGCTGGAGCAGGACGAAGGTGCTCAACTCCCCGACCCGGCCGCCGCATTCGCTGCCGCGGGCGATCAGCCCGTACGCCCCGGCGAGCACCGCGGCCCGCGCCTCGTCGAGGTCCGTGACCTCCACCAGTACACGGTGGTCGGCGGTCAGATCACCGGTCTGCCACGGCGCGTCGACCGCGAGGACCACCGTGTCCGGCCCGCCGGCGTCACCGATGCCCGGCGCGAGGTCGGCGGGGTCCAGTCGGCAGCGGGCGCCGATCCGCACCCCGAACGGGCCCGGTGCCAGGCGGTGCAGGCGTTCCAGCGCGTCACGGGATCTTCGGTCCCCGTCGCCCAGGTCGAGAACGCCGAGCCCGCCGGCCCGGCACACCGCCGCCGCGAGCCGGGCGTCGGGTTCGCCGAACGGGGTGATGCCGATGATCATGTCCTCGGAACGCACAGCAGACGTCATGATTCTCCGAATCAAGCTGAGACTGCATGGTGGGGGATGCGGTACGACAACGATGGCGGCACGTCGGATTCCAGCGGGACCTGCGGAAACCCGGGAACATCGGTCTATTGAGCCTGCTCGAAACGCGTTGAAAGGTAGCCCTGTTGTTACTGGCTGGTCAATGTTGAACCAGTGGGGCGGTGCGCGGGCGCATTGATTCGGTCAATTGTGAACGCCGGAAGCGATGCCGGGAATCGGAGCAATTCCTCGATGGTGGCGCCTCGTTCACTCCCCTCACACATCATCGAAACGCCAATAGGTGAATGAGGAACTTTCTCTGGTGCGGCATGTCCGAATCGGGGCGCGCTTTCCCTTCGGGCGGCGGGCACGGGAAAATTCCATGTGTCGATCTTGAATTGACCGGGACGGGTGCGTGCCGGGCGTGGAGGCTTCCGGCTCCTCGGGCGAGGACTTCATCACCCGCGCGGCGGTTCGCCGTGTCGCCCGAGCGACGTGGGCGGTGGCACACCGCACCTGGTCCCGGCTCGCCGTGACACTCCGACGACACGGCGGATCGTCTCCCCCGGCGCGGTCTCGGACAGTGGGATATGGGTTGTCCGACGTGCGAGGAACTGACGAGAATCTGTCCGGTGAACGAGATCGATCACCAGAAGTCGCCCAGGGGCGCGTCGGCCGCCGCCGTGTCGGCCGGCCTGATCGCGGTGTTGGTGGGAGTCACCAGTTCCGCCGCGATCGTCTTCGCCGCCGCGAAATCGGCCGGGGCGGGGCCAGGAGAGCTCAGCTCATGGATGCTGGCCCTCGGGGTCGGTATGGGCGTCACGTGTATCGGTCTGTCCCTGCGGTACCGGGCTCCCGTGGTCACCGCGTGGTCCACCCCTGGAGCGGCGTTGCTGGTGTCCGGCCTCGACGGGGTGACGATGGCTCAAGCCGTCGGCGCCTTCCTCGTGTCCGCCGCGCTGATCGTGGTCAGCGGCCTGACCGGCTTGTTCGAGCGAGTGATGGGAAGGATCCCCGTACCGCTCGCGGCGGGCCTGCTCGGCGGGGTGCTCGTACAGTTCGGCACCGGACTCTTCGCCGGTATGGACGGTCATTTCGTCGTCGTGTTCTCCATCTTCGCGGTCTATCTGCTCGGGCGGCGGCTGCTGCCCCGCTTCGCGATCATCCTGGCGCTCGCGGTGGGCGTCGCGGCCGCGGCCGTACAGGGCTCGCTGCGACCCGGGAGGATCCGCTTCGCCTTCGCCGAACCCGTGTTCACGGCCCCCGCGTTCTCGTGGCAAGTGATCGTCAGCGTCGCGTTGCCCCTGTTCGTCGTCACGATGGCGTCGCAGAATCTGCCGGGCGTCGCGGTCTTGCGCGGCGACGGGTACGACCGGGTGCCGGTCTCACCTCTGATCACCTGGACCGGCCTCACCAATCTGCTGCTCGCGCCGTTCGGTTGCTTCGGTCTGAACCTCGCCGCCATCACGGCTGCCATCTGTACGGGGCGTGAGGCGCACGAGGACCCTGATCGGCGCTACTTGGCCGGAGTCTGGGCGGGAATCTTCTACCTGTGCGTGGGCATCCTCGGCGGAACGGTGAGCTCGCTGCTGACGGCACTGCCGACCGCCCTCATTCTCGGCATCGCCGGACTCGGCCTGCTCAACACCATCGGGAACTCCCTGGCCTCCGCCGTCTCGGACGACACCTGGCGGGAGGCGGCGGTCGTCACGTTCCTGGCGACGGCGTCCGGGGTGACGCTGCTCGGCGTGGGTTCCGCGTTCTGGGGACTGCTGGCCGGAGGGCTGACGGTGGCGGTGACGCGCGGCCGCCTTCCGCGCGGAGCCGGCACATCGCGTGAGCCGACCCGCTCCGCCGCCCATTCCGCGCCGTCCGGCAGCACATCCGCCGACACGTCCGAGCCTCTCGGCGACGCCTGAATCAGTGCTCGGCGCAGCAGCAGAACGAGCCGCGGCACGTGTAGCAACGTGGATGTCCGACGCACCGGCACGACTGCCCGCAGTTCACGGACTCGGTGTGCAGCTTGTTCTCGTCCGGGTTGCCCGAGTCGTACGTGGCGCGGCAGTGCCGGCAGGCAACGTGCCCCGGCTGCAGGTCTTCACCACCCGGCGTCGGCCCCGGCTCCGCAGCCGACGACGATGCGCGGCCCGGCCCCGTGTCCGGGTGCTCGTCCTCGTCCTCGAAGAGCCGAAAGACCGTCAGGTCACTCCACTGGTCGGACATGACCGCATCTTCCCGGACGGTCGCCGTCCCGAAGCTGCCTGGACGGGCCGACTGTCAGCGTCGAGGACCTTGTGCGTGCGGGGCTCGTCGCACACCTGCCGGGCGCACGACCCCTGACATGGGGGCTCAGCCCAGAACCGGTCCGATCCATGTGGTCGCCTCTTGCGGCAGCGCATGGGTGTCGACGCCGAGGACGTGGATGACGACCCTCCACCGTCCAGCACGCCGGCCACATGCCGCTCATGGAGTCCGGCCGCGCTCCGGACGCCGGAACGCTCCGGAACCGCCCGCAACGCCGCGCCTTCAGCGTCCGCGAGGGCGCCGGGAGATCACCTGGGGGAGACCGCCGGTCTTCCAGTAGCCGTCGAGGATCCCGAGCAGGCGTTCCGGGTCGCGGAAGATCTCGGCGATCCGGTCACCGTACGCGTCGAGGAGCGGGTCGCTCTCGACCGTCTTGCGGCCGGTGCCGGTGAAGGACGACGAGTAGGCGTGGCAATTGCCGCACCACAGGTAGTTGATCCATGACGGTTCGGTCCGGCCGTACTTCTCGTGGTGGTAGTCGCGCAGGCCGACATGGCGGCACACCGGGCAGATCCGTTCGGTCACCGGAAGCCGCAGTTGCGCGAAGAGCGCCTCACCATGGTGTTCGTCGTAGGGGCGGACCATGGAGGGAACCTTTCTCGGGTGTACGGGGCACGACCCGTTCGGCCACAGGGGGACGGTCTCCCGCCCACGCGGACGGCACCGGGGGCGAGTTCACCAGCCCCTGGCGACTCGGCCGTGACCGCCCCGTTCCGACCCGACTCGGCTGAGTCCGGGGAAACGTACACGGCGGCCCGCCCGTCCTGGCGAAGGACGGGCGGGCACGCCTGTGTCACCGTGTTGCTCAGTCCTGGTGCAGGGCGGTGATCCGGGAGGGCAGGCCGCTCCAGATGTCCGGCGTGTAGAAGTGGCCGCCCGGGAGCACGTCGTGGCGGAAGTCGCCGGTCGACAGCTTGCGCCAGTGGTCGGCCACGTGGGGGTCGATGATGTCGTCGTCGGCGCCGGAGAGGATCTGCAGGGGCGTGCTCACCTTCGCGCCCTCGCGGTGGTAGAAGGTGTCGCGGACCCGGATGTCGGCGCGCATGAGCTCCAGGGCCATCTCCGCCAGGTCCGGATCCCCGAGTACGTGCTCCGGCAGGAGGCCGAACGCACGCATCCAGTCCATGAGTTGCTCGTCGGTTTCCTGTTGCGCGGGAAACATGTCCCGGACCGTCAGCCCGAAACTGGGAGCGTTCGCCGCGGAGACCACGAGGGCCTCGGGGACACGCCCGCCCCGCTCCTCGATGCGGGAGGCCACGTCGAAGGCCATCCAGCCCCCCATGCTGTGTCCGAACAGCACATAGGGTCCTTCCACGGCGGTGACGACCGCGAGGGCGTCCTCGGCCAGGGCGTCCCAGTCCGCGGCGAAGTCCTCCAGGAACCGTCCCTCCCGGCCGGGATAGCAGACGGCGGCGAGCTCCGCGCCGGGCGGCATCGTGTCCGCCCAGCGCAGGTAGACGCCCGCGCCTCCGCCACAGAACCCGAGGCAGACCAGTGTCCGCCGGGCGTCCGGCACCTGCCGGGGGCGGACCAGTGCCGTTTCGAGCAGCTGCATCTCTGTCCTCTTCTGCGATCTCGGGGTAATCGGGTCAGGCAAGGGCGGTCGCCGGCCGGCTCGTGGCCTCGACGTGCCGGGCGAGGTCCCGCAGCCCGGGATAGCGGTAGACCTCCTTGATCGAGACGACCAGGCCGAGGTGCTTCTTGAGGCGTGCGACCACGCGCAGCGCCATGAGCGAGTGGCCGCCGAGGGCGAAGAAGTCGTCGTCCGCGCCGACCTCCTCCCGGCCCAGCACCTCGGACCAGACGTCCGCGATGAGCTTCTCGAACGCGCCCTGCGGTGCGCTGCCCGCCGTCGCGGAGGCGCTCGCCTCCCGGGCTCCGGGCAGGGCGGCCGTGTCGAGCTTGCCGTTCGGGGTCAGCGGCAGTTCGTCCAGGAGCACGTAGAGGGAGGGCACCATGAAGGCGGGCAGGGCCTCGACCGCGTGCTCGCGCAGCCGCTCGGTGAGGGCGGTGGCGGCGGGCCCGTCCACCGGCTCCACCGGTACGCAGTAGGCCACCAGTTGATCGCCGGCGGTGCCGCCGTTCCGTACCAGTACGGCGGTCGTGGCGACGCCCGGGTGCGCGGACAGCACCTGCTCGATCTCGCCCGGTTCGATCCGGAAGCCACGCACCTTGACCTGACGGTCGACGCGCCCGAGGAACTCCAGATCGCCGTCGGCCGTCAGCCTCGCCCGGTCACCGGTTCGGTACATCCGGGCACCGGGACCGCCGAGGGCGTCGGGCACGAAACGGTCCGCGGTGAGCGCGGGCCGGTTCACATAGCCGTGGGCCAGCCGCGGACCGCCGATGCACACCTCGCCGGCGGTGCCCGGCGGCACCGGCCGCAGCTCTTCGTCCACGATGCGCACCTGGCCGCCTCCGGCGAGCGGACGGCCGATGTGCGGCCGCGCGCCCGTGATCCAGGCGGCGGTGGCGTCGACGGTGCATTCGGTCGGCCCGTAGAGATTGAGCGCCTCGAGCTCTCCCCGGGCACCGGCCGCGGCGAGTTCGGCCCATACGTGCCCGGGAACGGGCTCCCCGCCCATGAAGAGCCGCAGCACGCGGCCGTCCGCACGCGGGGGCAGGAGCCGGGCGCGGAGCAGCTCCCAGTGCGACGGGGTCAGATCGAGATCGGTGACGCCGTACCGGTCGAGCAGGTCGGAGAGCCGCTCGGGTTCCTTGCGGTGGTCGTCGTCCAGGACCACGACCGTGTCGCCCCGGCACACACGCACCCACTGCTGGACCGACGCGTCGAAGGACGCGCTCGCGTTCCAGGCGACGACCCGTGGCCCGGCGTCGTACATGCCGGCCGCCTCGAGCGCCGAGACGAGCGAGGCCACACCGCCCCGCGTCGCCTCCACGCCCTTCGGAGTGCCGGTCGAGCCCGAGGTGTAGATGACGTAGGCGGGGGCGAGGGCGGGCACCTCCGGGTCCGTGCGAGCGGAGGACGGGTGGTCCGTCCGTACGTCCACGGGGACCACCTCCGCGCCGGCGGGCAGGAACGACGGGCCGGCCGCGGAGTCGCCCGCCGCCAGGAGCCGCCGGATGCCCGCGTCCTCGGCCATGAACGCCAGCCGGTCCCGCGGGTAGGCGGGATCGAGCGGTACGTAGGCGGCGCCCGTACGCCACACCGCGAGCAGCGCCACGACGAGTCCTCTGCCGCGCGGCAGGCTCACACCGACCCGGTAGCCCCGGCCGACGCCCCGGGAGCGGAGAGTCTCGGCCAGCCACCCGGAGGCCCGTTCGAGTTCGGCGAAGCTCAGTTCGCCGTCCGCCGCCCGAACGGCGGTCCGGTCAGGGTCGTCGCGGACCGCCTGGTGGAAGCGGCTCAGCAGGTCGGCCGGCTGCCGGAGGGGATCGGCCATGGAACGGACTCCTTCGAGAACGGGGAGAAAGGACGGGTCGGACGAGAACACGGCAGGGGCCTGAAATGCGGACAGTGCCTAGGGGGCGGGGTGGACACCCGGGTCGCAGTCGGTGATCTCCACGGGGTTCCCCATGGCCACCACGATCCGGCGGTCGCCTCGGAAGGGGTCACGGCCGTGGGCGGTCAGGACGTTGTCGACCAGGAGCAGATCGCCGACCTGCCAGGGCGCGCGGACCGTGGCCCGGTCGTACGCGTCCTGAATCAGGTCCAGTTCGTCCTTCGTGAGCGGTTCGCCGTCACCGAAGGAGGTGTTGAACGGCAGGCCCTCCCACCCGAACTCGTCGATGAGCGCCTCCCGGAGCTCCTCGTCCAGGGACCACTCGTTCCAGAACGCGAGATGGTTGAACCACACCTCTTCGCCCGTGGCGGGATGCCGGACGATCCCGGGGCGCAACTGGCTGGTGCGCAGATTGCCGTCTCCCTGCCACTGGTGGGAGACGAGGTTCTCCGCGCAGTACCGCTCGACCTCGCTCCGGTCCTCGGTGGCGAACGCGGTCGTCCAGTGCGTGGAGATGTTGTCGGAGTAGCTGCGCCGCAGCAGCCAGCCGGTGGTGCGCATCCGCTCGACCAGGGAGTCGGGGAGGAGGCGCAGGACCTCACGGCAGTCGGCGACCGGAGTGGCGCCGCCCTCGGACGGCGCGACCAGGCAGGCGAACATCAGCAGACCGGGGAAGGTCAGCGTGTAGCTGTTCTCGTTGTGCATCCGGATCGGCTGGGAGGGCGGCAGATCCGTGGAGGAGTACACGCCGTTGCCGAAGTCACTGCGTGGCGTGGCCTTCTCGCGGTACGGGGTGGGCTGCGGGAGGAGGACGTCCCGTACGGCGGCGAAGTCGTCGACGCCCGCGAGGGGCAGGCCCCGCAGGAGCACGGCGCCGTATTCGCGCAGGGCCGCCTCCAGTTCGGCGCGGACCGAGATCAGCCATGGCTCCGCCTCGGCCATGGCCGTCAGCCCGCCGATCGTCGCGAGGGCGGGCCGGCCGGGGGTGAACTCCCAGGCCGGCGGGGCGGTTCGGGCCGTGCTTGCGCTGCTCACCGTGTGCTCCTTGTCTGATGTCCGGGGTCAAGTCCGTATGCGGGTACGTGGGTGGGCACCCGTACGCGTCGTGCCGTGGCCGTCAGGGCAGCCGGACGACCTGTGCCGCCCAGGTGAGTCCGGCGCCGAAGCCGACGAGCAGGGCGGTGGCGCCGCTGCCGACCGTGCCCAGCTCGCGCAGCCGGGAGACGGCCAGCGGGATGGACGCGGAAGAGGTGTTGCCGGAGTGCACCACGTCGCGGGCGACGGCGACCTCCGGCGGGAGGTCGAGGCGCTGGGCGAGGGTGTCGATGATCCGCAGGTTGGCCTGGTGCGGGACGAACGCGTCGAGGCGGTCCAGTGTCGTCCCGGCCGCCGCGGCGGCCTTCCCGGCCGTTTCGGGGATGTCCTCGATCGCCCAGCGGAAGACTTCGGGTCCGGCCATCCGCATCGCGGGCCAGGCGGCACCGGGGGTGTCGCGGTACTCCGTCCAAGAGGCGTCGTGCGCGATCAGATTGCCGCGTCCGCCGTCGGAACCCCAGACGACGGGGCCGATCCCGTCCTCCTCGGGGCGGCCGGGGCCGATCACGACGGCTCCCGCTCCGTCCGCGAAGAGGAACGCCGCGCCCGGGTCGTGGGGGTCCACGATGTCGGTCATCTTCTCGGAGCCGATCAGCAGGACATGGCCGGCCGAACCGTCCCTGACCATGGACGCGGCGAGGGCCAGGCCGTAACAGAAGCCCGAGCACGCGGCGTTCAGGTCGAAGGCCGCGGCCCGGCTGCCGATGCGGTGGGCCACCTCGGGAGCCGAGGCGGGGCTCTGCCGCAGATCCGACATCGAGGCGACCAGGACCGTGTCGATCTCGGCGGCGGTGACACCGGCGTCGGCCAGCGCCTTCCGGGAGGCCTCGACGGCCATGTCGGCCACGGTCTCGTCGTGTTCCGCGTAGCGGCGCTCGACGATTCCGGTGCGGCGCCGGATCCAGTCGGCCGAACGCCCGGTCCTGACCGCCGCTTCGTCGTTGCCGACCACGCGCCGTGGCCGGTGGACACCGATGCCCAGGAGCTGGGCTCCGCGCGCCTCGGTTCGCTGAGTGTGGGGAAGCATGCCGCACCTCGGGTGGTCGACAGTGGTGAGGCGGCCGACGGTCGTGGACGACCGGCCGTCGGCGCCGCCGAGAAGCGTCGGACGACCCCCTATACCGGGTCTATACGGCGGGCCGCTGGGGATCGACCCAGCCGCGGAGCGCTGCCAGGGCCCCGGTCTGGAACCTGCTCTTGGCGCCCAGCCGGTGCGCCAGACCGGCGGTGATGCGCCGCGTGGTGCGGACCGAGATCCCCAGACGCCGGGAGATCTGGTCGTCGGCGTTCCCCTGCGCCAGCAGGTCCAGTACGGCCTGTTCCTGAAGGGTGAGTCCGTCGTCGTCGCCCGGCCACTGCACGTAGTCCAGGGGCCGTGCGGTGCTCCAGACCTGCTCGAAGAGCTCGCACAGCGCGCTGACGACGCCCTTGCTCCGGGTGACGAGAGCTCCCCGGTGGGTGGCGTCCGGATCGTCGGGGACGATCGCCACCTCTCGGTCGTAGATCACCATGCGGGGCGGCAGTACCGCGGCGAAGCGGATGTGCGCACCCGAGTCGCCGAGCCAGCGCGCGTACTCCATCGTGGCCCGGTCGTTGCCGATGCTCTCCAGGTAGACACTGCGCATGCGCACCCCGCGGGCCAGGGCGGACTCGTCCAGCGGCCGGCTCGCCTCCATGTTGGCCCGCGACTGGGCGCCACCGGGCACGAAGGCGATGATCTCGGAGGAGCAGCCCGCCGCCAGCGCCTCTATGCGCAGGCGTATCGCGTCGATTCCGTCGAGCCGTTCGGTGTCGGTGCCCTGCCGGGAGCGGCTGAGTTCGGCGTACTCGGCGGCCAGGCCCTCGAGTTTGACGCGGGCCGTCTCGAACTCCTCCTGCCGGCGATGCAGTTCCGCCTCCTGGGTGGACAGCAGGAGCTTGAGCCCGACCTCGGGTTCGACCGCGCGGTACTCGCCCGGGTCCTGCCAGGACGGCCGGATCAGCGAGAGGCGGTTCAGCTCCGTCATCGCGTTTTGTACCTGGGAGGCCGGCCGGTCGAGTCTCCACGCGATGGCGTCGGTGCTCGCCTCCGGATCCTTGAGCATCTCCTCGTACACGGCCTGTGCGATGTCGTCCAGCCCAAGTAAGTCGAACACTGCGCCCTCCCCAGAAGCACATGGCGACCGCATGACCCACCGCACGGTCACCCCCGCAGGGACGACATCAGTCCTGGTCTCGACTGAGGAACGTCATCCCGATACCTCATCTGCTACACGAGTTGTGGACTCTACCCAAGGAATCAATCCGGCGACGAGTGAGAAAATCGACGCGGGGCAAGGTGATGATCTTTCCACCGGGAGCGATCACCCGACGTAGAATCCGACCATCAGTCTGGAGGTGTCCCCGTGGACGAACCTGGCGCGACGGTCGGACCGCGTCTCGCCGACAAGCTCAACCACCTGTTCAGCACGGTGACTCCAGGGGGGCGGCGTCCGTACAGCACGGAAGAGGTCGCGCGGAGCATCACCCTCACCGGGGTGCCCATCTCGGCGAGCTACATCTGGCTGCTGCGCAAGGGACACCGGGACAATCCGACGCTGCGTCATGTCGAGGCGCTCGCCCAGTTCTTCGGTGTTCCGCCGACCTACTTCTTCGACAGCGGCACGGAGAGCGAGGTGGCGGGGGATCTGCGGCTCATGGCCGCGCTCAAGGACGCCGGGGTGCAGGCCATCGCCCTGCGTGCCTCCGGGCTGTCCGCGAAGAGTCTGGACTCCATCACCGAAGTGATCCGGCGGGTGCGGGAGTTGGAAGGACTTTCGGAATATCCGGACGAGCCGTGCGAGGGATGACGACGCGCAGGCGGCGGGCACGCTGCGCGGCTCTTGTCCGCGGACTCGGCCTGCCGTCCTCCTACGGCATCCCCGATGTGTGCCGACGCGTCACCCAGCGGACGGGACGGGCCATCCATCTGGAGGCGATGCCCTTCCCCGCCGAGGGCCACTGCGGGGTGTGGGTCCGTACAGCACAGGCCGACTACATCTTCTACGAGCAGATGACCAGCCCGGTCCACCAGCAGCACATCATCGGACACGAGTTGGGGCACCTGCTGTGCCACGACGAGGAACGGCCGCGGGAGCCGGCCGTGAGCGAGGACATGGCGCGGCTGCTGCTGCCCGGTCTCGATCCGCGGACGGTCACCGGCCTGCGGCGGCGGACCGCGTACACGCACGACGAGGAGCAGGAGGCCGAGCTGATCGGCACGCTGCTCCTCCAGGGCGCCAACCACCGGCCCCTGGACCCGGTCTGGGCGCCCATGGCCGAGAGCGCCGTGCTCGTCGACCGGCTGGAACGCACGCTGCTGCCCCAGCACCCGGACATCCCCGGGGCGGCCGGTCCCACGTGACGACTCTGCTGCACCCGTTGTGTGCCCTGGTCGCGGTGGCGGCTCTGCTCTACAAGATCGGTCCGCTGCGGCGCGCCCCGCGCGACCCCGCGCTGTGGACCCTGTGCGGCGTGCACGGCTTCTCGGCGCTCAGCTTCACCCTGTCCACCCCCGCTGTCTGGGTCGCCGTCGACCGGCTCACGGGGGTCCCCAACAGCGCGGCGCTGCTGGCCCAGAGCTGTGTGATGGGCCTGATCGTGGCGCAGTGGGCCCTGTTCGACCGGATGCTCCTCCCGCCCGCACGGGCCCGGAGGAACACGCTCCGCCATCTCCTCGTCCTCTGCGGGGTGGTGGCCGCCTTGGCCGTGCTCTTCGTCCGGCTGAGCTCCTCGGGGGAACATTCCCGGGACTTCACCGTCCACTACGCGGGCGATGCCGACTACCGGCGCTATCTGCTGCTGTACAGCGCCGTGTTCATGATCGGCGAGGTGCTGGTGTCGGTCCTGTGCCTGCGCTGCGCGCGGCGGGTGAACCGGCTGTGGCTGCGTCGCGGACTGCGTGTCACGGCGGTGGGATCCGCGCTCTCGCTCGGGTACGGGGCGGTCCGCTTCGTCAACGGCGTGTGCGGGTGCGTCGCGCAGAACCCCTCCTGGGTGGAGCGTGCCGCGTGGCTCTGCGGTGGCCTCGGGGGGCTGCTCGCCCAGACGGGATGGACGCTGCCGGGCTGGGGGCCGCTGCTGACCAAGGCCCGCCGTGCCGCGCGCGGCTATACGCAGTACCAGCGACTCCATCCGCTGTGGCTGGCGCTGGTACGGAGCAGGCCGGACATCGCCCTGGAGGAGGTACGGTTCTCCCGGCTCTGGTCCCTGCTGACCATACGGAACATGGAGTTCAGGTTGTATCGCAGGGCCATCGAGATCCGGGACGGCCAACTGGCCCTGCGGGAGCATCTCGACGCGGAGGTCGCCGAGCGGGCCGCCCGGCTGGGCAAAGCCGCCGGGCTCGTCGGCGAGGAGCTGACGGCCGCTGTCACGGCCGCCCAGCTCAAGGCCGCCCTGCACGCCCAGGGGCTGGGCCTGCGGCCGGCGGTGCCCGACACGCTGCGGGCCGCCGACGGACCGTCGGCGGCCGATCTGAGCGCGGAGATCATCTGGTTGGTCCGGGTCGCGCGTGCCTACCGGGTGTGCCCGCTGCTCACCCCCGAATGAGACCGGGGGGGCGGTCAGTCGGACATGGCGACCAGCACGCGGCGCGCTCCGGAGTACGCCCGGCGGCCGTGGCCGACCAGGACGTTGTCGATCAGCAGCAGGTCGCCCTGGCGCCAGTCGACGTCGACGGCCGCCGCGAGCCCCCGGTCACGGATCTGGTGGACGTGAGCGGCCGGGATCGGCCTGCCGTCGGCGTAACTGACGGACTGCGGCAGTTCGTCGGCGGGAAGGACCTTGGCCAGTTCGGCGGCGGTCTCGTCGCCCAGCCCCGCGGGGTGCCACTGGTCGGCCTGGTTGAACCAGACCTCCTCGCCGGTGAGCGGGTGCCGCAGGGTCGAAGCCCGGTCCTGGGTCACCCGGAGTGCGTCACCGCGCAGCCACCGCCAGCTCGCCCGCGTACCGGCCAGGAACGCCTCGACCTCGTCCTTGCTGTCGGTCTCGAAGGTGTCCTGCCAGCTCTTGCCGAGCCCGCGGCCGCCGTGCAGGTTCTGGGTGTACCGGACACCGCCCGCGAAGGCCTCGCGGACGTCGTCGTCGAGGGAGTCCAGCCACAGCCGGCCGTCCACCACGGGAGTGGCGCCACCGGTCGCCGGGGCGACGGCGCAGTAGAAGAGCAGCCGGGCCGGCCACTGGTGGGCGTAGGACATCTCGTTGTGCATGGAGATCACGTACTCGGCCGGGTACTCGGTCGAGGTGTAGACGTTCTTGCCGACCTTCGTGCGCGGGGAGTTGCCGTGCACGTACGCGAGCCGCTTGGGCAGCAGCCGGTCCATGACGGCGTCGAGCGCGCCCTCGGACACCTGGAAGCCCCGGAACACGAGTGCCTTCTCCTTGGCGAGAAGCTGCTCCAGGCCGGTGAGCGAACGCAGATGGGCGACGAGGCCGTCGGCGTCCGCGGTGACCCCCGCGTCGGCCGGTCCGATCTCCAGTGGTTTCCATCCCTGACGGTGCTCCATGAAGACCGTGACCTCCCGGTGTGGCGGATCGTGCGCTCCTGTCCCGGTCATCCTGCGGAGGGCGGCTATATTCCGGCCATACTCGCCGGTTCCCGGCATCAGCCCTTGGTATAGAGGCGGTATAGGACAGCGGCCGAGCATTCCCCGGAATCCCTTTCCGGAAAATGCCGAGGAGCATGTCATGGCCGAAGAATTCTCCGACGACGCCCTCTACCGTGTCGTCCTCAACGACGAGGAGCAGTACTCCATCTGGTGGCTGGAGCGTGAACTGCCGGACGGCTGGCGTGCCGAGGGTACCGAGGGCACGCGCGAGCAGTGCCTGTCCCGCATCGAGGAGGTGTGGACGGACATGCGGCCGCTGAGTCTGCGCCTGAGCATGGAGCAGTCCGTCCTCGCATGAGCGCCTCCACGCGATCGGGCCGCCCCGACCGCGCCGAACTGGTGGGCTGCTGGCTGCTCTCGGCCGCCCTGCTCGCGACCAGTTTCGGCGTGGTCTGGGACGTGCAGTGGCACGACGACGTCGGCCCCGACACCTTCTTCACCGCCCCCCACATGCTCATCTACGCCGCACCCGCCCTGGCCGGCCTGACCGGCGTGGTGATGGTGCTGATGCGTACCGGCGTCTGGCGCGCCGACCCTGACGGCGTGGCCGCCACCGGCCGCTCGGTCACCGTGCTCCGTGTCTTCCGGGCCCCGATCGGATTCCTCGTCGCCGGCGTCGGCGCGGCGGTCGAGCTGATCTACGGAATGATCGATCTGTGGTGGCACACCGTGTACGGGTTCGACGTCACCCTCAATTCACCGCCCCATGTGGGACTTTCCTTCGGTGGACTGACCATCTGCGTCGGTACGGCGCTCGCGTTCGGCGCGCTCGGGGACCGGACAGTCAGCCGCTGGGGGGTCGCCCTGTCCGTGGCCACCTCCCTGACCTCGATGATGTTCGCGCTCTTCTGGGCGCAGCCCTTCGAGGTGTCGATGACCGCGGTCGTGCTGTTCGCCCTGTTGATGGTGGCCGGCGTGACGCGTGCCACCGGCTGGGTCACCCTCACCGGACTGATCTTCGGGGCGCTGCACGCGATCGACTGGTTCTTCGCCCCCTGGATCACCCGGGTCTACGCCGGGAGCCTGGGCATGTCGCTGCGGGACAACATCTCGGGCGAGCCCACCCTGGCGTCGCTCTACCCCATGGTGCTGCCGCTGATCGCGGTTCTGGTGGAAGTCGCGCTGGTGGTCCTGCGGCGCCGTGGAGTGGCCCCGAGGATCGCGATTCCCGCGGTCAGCGCGGTCGCCGCGGCGGCGATGGTACTGCTCTACACCCCGCAGTTGGGCGACGGCTTCTCGCTGCCCACGATCGTGGCGGCGACGGTCCTGGGCGCGGCCGCCGGTCCGCTGGGCTGGTCCGCGGCGATCGCCCTGCGCGCGCTGGGTCCGGGTGCGGGCGTCTCGTCCCCGGCTCCGGCGGCACCGGCCCCGGCGCCCGAGTCAGGGCTGCGGCCCGCGATGGAGGTGTGAGCATGCCAGGACACACCGCGCGGCCGGGCGGCCGTGCGCGGAACACGCGGCGCTCGCTCGCGGCGGTCCTTCTCGCGGTCCTGGCGGGAGTCTTCGCGGCTCCCGCCGCCTCGGCCGCCGACGCCGGCGCGCCCGCCGTGGTCCACTCCGAGCGGCTGAGGGCGGGCCCGTACGACATCGAGGTGTCCTTCACCGACTGGCCGCTGTACGCCGGCCGTTCCCTGGACATGACGTTCCAGGCCGACCGGGGGATCAAGGGACGCACCGCGCGGCTGCACCTCATCGGGCCGTCGGGTCAGGACTACGGCAAGCGGGGCGCCGGCCTGGGGCGGGCACTGCCCCGGTACACCCGCTCCCACGACCGCTGGGGTCTGGACGGCACGATGCTGCCGGACGAGGGCACCTGGCGGTTCGAGCTGGCCGTCGAGGGCCCCGACGGCGCGGGGCGGGGCAGCCTGTCCGTCCCCGTGGGACCGCGGCCGGGACCGCCCATCGAGGCGAGCTGGGCGGTGGGACTGCTGCCGGCCATCGCCGCCGTCCCGATCTGCCTGGCCCTGTGGTGGCGTGGTCGTGGCAGGCGTACGGCCGCGGTCTGGACGTGGGACTGAGCCGGACGACGCGCGAAGAGCCGGCCCGGGTGGATCGAAGGGATCCCCCGGGCCGGCTCTTCGCCGTCACGAGCCGCAGGGCAGCGTCACCGTCAGCACGGTCGGCCCGCCGGCCGGGCTGCTGAGGGCGAACGTACCGTCGGCGGACGCGACCCGCTTGGCGAGGCCGCTGAGCCCGGTCCCGCCGGCGGAATCCGCGCCGCCGCACCCGTCGTCCGAGACGAGGACCAGCAAGGTGTCGCCGACCCGGCCGACCGTGACCTCGACACGGGACGCCCCGGCATGCTTGATCACATTGGTGAGGGCCTCGGAGACGACGAAATAGGCGACCGCCTCGACGGTCGGCGAGGGCCGTTCGGCCAGCTCGACGTTGAGCTGCACGGGCAGCGGAACGCGTTCGGCGAGGCCGGACAGCGCCGCGTCGAGCCCCCGGTCCTCCAGCACGGCCGGATGCAGACCGCGTACCAGATCGCCCAGTTCGGAAATGGCTTCCTTCGCCTCGCGGTGCGCGTCCTCGATCACCTTGCGGGCGTCCTCCGGGAGTTCGCCGAGCGTGGCCTTGGCGAGGCCGAGGTGCACGGCCATGGCGACCAGCCGCTGCTGAGCGCCGTCGTGCAGGTCCCGCTCGATGCGGCGGCGCTCGGCGTCGGCGGCCTCCACCATGCCCGCCCGGCTCTCGGTGAGGTTCTCCACCCGCCGCTCCAGGAGCTCGGCCCGGGTGGGGCCGAGCAGCCGCGTGGCCGCGAAGGCGTCCAGCCGGGCCAGGCCGTGGCACACCCAGGTGGCGAGCGCGAGCACGGCAAGGCCGGCGCCCATGACATAGGCCGCCGTGACCGAGTAGCCGTGATGGGCCAGACGCCACTCCAGCGGGAGTTGCCACACCCAGATGTACACGGTGGCGGCCACGAACCCCACGACCCACAGCGTCAGACCGATCAATGCCGCCAGCGCCACCGCGGGCCCGGTCAGAAGGTGGTATTGAGTCTGACGTCGGCTTGTTCTCGGGTCGTCGGCCGAGGGGCGGGCGATCTCCACGTCGAGCATGGCCTGAAAGCGATATCGCTGCACCAGCGTCATGGCCGGTCTCATGACGGGAACCAACGCGCAGAAAAGGGCCACGAGTTGAAGTGGAACACCGACGGTCAGGAAAGTGAGGGTCTGCCACATCTTCCATAAGGGGTGCCGCAGCCACTGGACAAGTCGGCGGAGGGATTGCATGGACAAAAGCTTATCCTCAGAGGGAAGTTCGGCCGGAAATCACGAAAGGTCGGCCGGGGGTTCGGCCAGGGTGCGACGCCCGGACACGACCACGGTCGTCACCAGGAGCAGCACACCGCACACGACCAGCCCGGTCGGCGCGGCGCCGGCCCTGTCCAGCAGGTAGCCGCCGCACAGCGCGCCAAGGGAGTTGGCTCCGGAGGCCAGGAAGCGTGCCGTGCCGTTCACCCGGCCCTGGAGCCCGTCGGGGGTGTGCTGGACCTGGAAGACCCAGGCGGTGACGCTCAGTACACCGACGATCGAGGTGGTGGCGGTCAGCAGGACGGCCAGTCCCGCGGGGTGGCGGACCCACGCGACCAGCGGCGTGATCAGGACCCACAGCACACAGCCGGCGAGAAAGACGGCCCGCAGACTGAAGCGCCGCCGCAGCCGGGGCGCGACCAGCGCCCCGGCGAGACCGCCGAGACCGCCGCACCCGGTGACCAGGGCGACGAACACGGGGGAGCGGCCGCTCTGTTGGATGATCACCATGACGGTGAGCATCAGGATCTGGAAGGCGAAGTTGCAGCCGGCGAAGAGCGAGACCAGCAGGCGGGCGACCCGATGCCGCCACAGCCAGAGCACGCCCTCCTTGATGTCGGCGTGCAGCGGCTGGGCGCGGGCGCGGGCCGGGACACCCCGGTCCTTGCGCATCAGCGCGACGCACACCGCGGCCACCGAACTCGCCAGCGCCGTCGCGGCGAAGGGCAGCCAGCCCGCGACGGCGAGCAGACCACCGCTGCCGGGCTGGCCGAGCAGGCCCATGGCCTGCCCTCGTGCCTCGTTCTGGGCGAGCGCGGCAGGGAGCTGACCGGGGGCGACCACCTGCCGCACACTCGCCCGCTCGCCCAGATCGACGACGATGCCGCGGGCGCCCTCGAGGAACGCGGCCGCCATCAGATGGGGCAGCCAGATCTGCCCCAGGAACACGGCGACGGCCACGGCCGCGATCGAGAAGGCGCCGAGGACGTCGCACCAGAGCATCAGCCGGCGCCGGTCCCAGCGGTCGACCAGCGCGCCGGCGGGCAGTTGGACGACGAAGTTCGGCAGGGAGGCGGCGAACCCGACCAGCCCGGCGTCCACCGCCGAGCCCGTGTGATACAGCGTCAGCAACGGGAAGGCGGTCATGCCGATCCGGGTACCGAACTGGGAGACGCCCGCCCCGGCCCACAGGCGGATGAACTCGGCGTTCCTGCGCAGCGGGACCGGTGGACGGCCGGACGCGCCGGCCGTCCCGAGGGCGGTGCCCTCGGACTCCGGGGAACCCGCGGAGTCCGAGGGGCTTCGGATGTCCTCGCTCATCGCGGCTGCACGGCCGTCTCCGCCGCCGCGCTCCGCCAGAAGCCGGTCAGACGGCCCTTGTCCGACCAGCCCGTCGACATCAGATGGGTGACCAGCTCCCTTCCGGAGGCGGCGTTGGTGAGCACCACCGCACCCGACCCGGCATGGGCGCGCATACCGAACATCGCCTGGTATCCGACCGCCTGACCCCCGTGACCGAATTCGAGGTCCACGCCGCTGTGGTCGACGATCGTTCCCCAGCCGTACGGACGGTCGGACTGCGGCGTGAGCATCTCCCGCACCGCCTCCTGCGGGACCAGCGCGCCCGGCCGGCCCAACCGGCTGTCCCTGACGCCCAGGACGAGCCTGGCCAGATCCCCGGCGGTCGTCCACAGACCGCGCGCCGCCGACTCCGGATAGACCTCGTGGCCGCCGGGCAGAGGCACCCCCTCCAGGTCGTGACCGCGTGCCACCGGGAGACCCGAGGTCTCCGGGAAGGCCGGGTCGAAGCCGCTGTGCTCCATGCCCAGCGGTTCGAGCACGAGCCGCCCCATCAGCTCCGGGAACGGTTCGCCGGAGAGGTCGGTCATCGCCTGCTGGAGTACGCAGTAGTGGGCGTTGTTGAGCCGGAAGACCTCGCCGGGAGCGAACTCCCGTCCCACCGGCACCGGTTCGGCCGGCGGCCGTCCGTGCAGGAGGTCGAGGACGGTGGGAACCGGCGCGCCGATCCGGTAGCCCGCGCGGCGCGGCGGTTCGGCGAGTCCGGCCAGGTTCGCCACCAGGTGCCGCAGCGTGACGGGCTGAGCGGCCCCGGCGTCCGGAGCGGGCAACTGCCAGGAGGTGAGGCAGCGGTTGACGTCCTCGTCGAGGTCGAGGCCCCGCTCCTGGGCCAGTCGCAGCAGTCCGAAGGTCGTCACATGCTTGCTGATGGAGGCGGCGGCGAAGAGCGTGTTCTCGCCGACCGGTTCCGCACCGTCCGCGCCGAGACGGCCATGGGTCTCCACCGAGGCCAGTTCGCCGCCCTCGATCAGGGCGATCGCCGCTCCCGGGATGTGGTGGCGGGCCATCACCTCGGGCACCGAACGGGTCGCGACCCGGTGGGTGGCGCGGGTCGTCCGTGTGGCACCGCCGACGGCATCGGACGTGCCTCCCGTGCCCCCCTCGTCGGCCGATGAGGGCGTCGTGGCGAGAGCGGTCAGCGCGGTCAGTTCGACGAGGTGCTCATCGGCCAGCCGCTGTACCGTCGCGGCGTCGTACAGCCGGGAGCCGTACGTCCATCGCAGATACAGCCGTCCCTCGTCGAACACGGCCGCGACATCGAGGAGATGGTCCCGCTCGGCGCCGGGGTTCGTCCGCGCGGAGGGCGCGGCGAGCAGCGCGAAGCCCAGTCGCGGACGCTCGGCGGAGCGGAGTTCCGCCGCCAGCTCGGGGTCGGGCGCGAGGTCGCGCAGCACTCCGTACACATGGCGCGGCGCGGGCAGCTCGGCGAGCTGCCGGCCGACGGAGCGCAGCAGGGCGGGCAGTTCGCGCGTCCGGGGCAGCCACAGAGTGAGCGGGACGCTGTCGGCGAGCGGTCCCACGGTCCGCGAGAGATCGGTACCCGCGGCGGAGCCGTCGCGCGGGTCGGTCCGCAGATCGAGGGTGAGCCGGTCGCGTCCGGTCCAGCGGGTCACGACCCTGCCCAGGGTCGTCAGCAGCGCCTGCTCCGGGTCGTACCCGGCGAGCAGGGCGCGGGTCCGCTCCGGAGAGAGCACCGCGGTGACCGTCCGGGCCGAGCCATGGGAGTTGTCACCGCCCGGGTGGTCCACCGGCAGCCCGCCCGCGCGTTCCTGGCCGATCCACGGGTGGGCCTGGTCCGCGGTCTCGGGCCGCGCGGCCAGCTCGGCGGTCCTGCCCGCCCACTGCCGCAGGGGCGTGGGCACGGACGGCAACCGCACCGGGGAGCCCTGTGCGCACATGCGGTAGGCGGTCTCGACGTCCTCGGCCACCAGAGCGAGGGAGGTCGCGTCGGCGGCCAGCTCGTGCACGGTGATCCACACCTCGGAGGCGACGTCGGAGGCCAGCAGCCGTTCCTCGCCGACATCGCACAGTGTGGCCTGGAGGACCGGCCCCGACGCGGGGTCGAGCCGGTCGCGGGCCGCGTCGAGCGCCCGCGCGACGGCGTCGGCCCGGTCGGCCACGGCCGTCCCGCGCAGGTCGGCGACCTCCAGCAGCCGAGCGGATTCCGCCGGGGCGATGAGGCCTTCGGCGCCGCCGGACGTGAGCCGCAGGCGCAGGGCCTCGTGATGGGCGACCACGGCGGCCAGCGCCTGCTCCAGGAGCGCGGGGTCGGGACGGCGCAGGGTGAGGCGGACCGAGCGATGGGCACGGGTGCCGCCGCCGGCCCGCGCCTGGGCGGGCAGGCGGGGTATCCGGGCGCCGTCGCTCCCCGCTCCGGCCCCGACGCCGTCGGCGGCGCCCTCCGGCCCTTGCTCCGCGTCCACGAGCTCGGCGAGTTCCGCGAGCGTACCGGCCTGGTAGATCATCCATACGGCGAGCGGCAGTCCGGCCTCGCGTGCGGTGGCGAGCATCCGCACGGCGAGGATGGAGTGTCCGCCGAGATCGAAGAAACTGTCGTCGGCGCCGACCCTCTCCAGGCCCAGGACCTCGCGCCAGACGGCGGCGATCGCCTGCTCGGTGGGGGTGGCGGGGGCCACGTACGGCCGGCTGTCCTGATCGGGCGCGGGCAGCGCCCGGCGGTCCAGCTTGCCGTTGGGCGTGAGCGGAATGCTCTCCACCGGAGTGAACACGACCGGGACCATGTAGTCGGGCAGTGTCGCCACGAGATGCGCGCGCAGCGCGTCCCGATCGGGCGCGAGCCCGTCGGAGGCCACCACGTACGCGGCGAGCTCCGGACCCCGGTCCGCGGTCTGGTGGACCACGACCGCGGCGTCCTTCACCCCCGGGTACTCGGTGAGCCGGTGCTGCACCTCGCCCAGTTCGACGCGGTAGCCGCGGATCTTGACCTGGTTGTCGATCCGGCCGAGGAAGTCCAGGGTGCCGTCCGGCAGATGGCGGGCGAGGTCGCCGGTGCGGTAGAGCCGCGAGCCGGGCGGACCGAACGGGTCGGGCACGAAGCGCTCGGCCGTGAGCCCGGGGCGGTCGCGATAGCCGCGAGCCAGGCCCTCGCCACCGATGTGGAGCTCGCCGGGCACGCCGACCGGGACCGGGCGCAGCCGTGCGTCGAGAACGTACGCGGTCGTGTTGGGCAGCGGACCGCCGAGCGGAACGGCGCTGTTCTGCGTGCCGGTGACCGGGTGGGCGGTGGCGCCGATGGAGGTCTCCGTGGGGCCGTACTCGTTGACCAGCCTGCCGGGCCCGACCAGACCGAGCCAGTGGTTGGCCAGCCGGGGCGGCAGGGCCTCCCCGGCGACGAGCACGGTCCCCGCCAGCCGCGCCAGCTCGCCCGGCGGCAACTGGTGGGTGAGGACTTCGAGATGACCGGGCGTCAGCTTGACGAACCCGTACGGGGCCCCGCCCGCCAGCGCCTCGCCGAGCGAGGCGGTGTCCAGGTCGGCCGGAAGGATGTGCACGGAACGGCCGGTGATCAGCGGGACGTACAGATTGGTGGCCGGCAGGTCGAAGGCGACGGAGGAGAACAGCGGCGCGCCGCCCTCGTCGTTCGCGAGGTCCCGGGCGGCCCAGCGCAGGTGATTGGCCAGACCGCGCTGCGTGATCATGACCCCCTTGGGGGTGCCGGTGGATCCCGAGGTGTAGATGACGTACGCGAGCAGTCCGGGATCGCTCACGCGCGCCGGCGGCGTCGCGGGCATCGCCGCCAGTACGGCGCGGTCGGCGTCGAGGTCGAGTCGCGGACCCCGGTGGCCCTCGGTGGCGTGGGCCGACGTGCTGTCGGTCACGAGGACGGCCGCCCGACTGTCGGTGAGGACGTGGGCCAGGCGCTCGGCGGGGTTGGAGGGGTCGAGCGGCACGTACGCGGCGCCGGCCTTCCACACTCCCAGCAGGGCGGCGACCAGCTCGGGGCCGCGGTTCAGGCAGACACCCACGAGCGTGTCGGGACCGGCGCCGAGCGAGCGCAGGTGGTGGGCGACGCGGTTGGCCCGCTCGTCGAGTTCCCGGAAGGAGAGCCTGCGCTCGCCGGCGACGACAGCGACCGCCTCGGGGACGCGGGCCACGGTCTCCTCGAACTGGTCCAGGACGGAGCCGACGGGCCACTCCACGTCCGTGGCGTTCCACTCGCCGAACAGCAGGTGCCGCTCCTGGGCGGGCAGCAGGGCGATGGTGGCGTCGCCGTCGGGGTCCCCGGCCATCGCGGTGAGCACCTGCCGGTACATGTCCGCCAGCCGCTCGGCATTGTCCCGGCTCATGACATCGGTGAAGGAACCGAGGCTCAGATGGCCGCGCGCGGCGATCACGTCCAGGGCGAACTCGTTGCCGCCCACCCCGAATCCCGCCTCGACGTCCACCGCGTCCGTGTCGACCTGATGGAAGTCGAGGTAGCTGAACAGGACGGTGATCAGCCGGTCGGTGCTGTCGGCGGCGCGCTGGATCGCGGGCAGCGGATAGCGCCGGTGCCCCCAGATCCGGGTCTCCTGTGTGAAGGTGCGGCGCACCAGCTCACGCCAGGTGGTGCCGCCCACCGCCGGGAAGGGCACGGTGTTGAGGTGCATGCCCAGGACCCGGTCGCCGCCGGGCGCCTCCAGACGGCCGTGGGCCACCAGGCCGCTGTGGAAGGAGCGTTCGGGCGTCAGCCGGGAGAGCACCGTCAGGTGCGCGGCGAGCAGCACGCTCTTGAGTGACCCGCCGGCCGCCGCGGCCAGCCGCCGCAGGCCCTCCTCCAGATCGTGGAAGGGGACGAGCCGGTGATAGGGCTCGCTGGGACCCTCCTGTCCCCAGCCCTCCGGCAGGGTGAACGGCACGCTCGTGTCCACGACCGCCTGCCAGAAGGCCCGCTGCTCATCGCTGGCCAGCGCCTCGGTCTCGGCCGCGATGAAGTCGGCGTAGCGCACCGACGGGGTCTCGTAGGCCGGCAGGGGCTGTCCGTCGCGCACCGCGCGGTACGCGGCCAGCAGCTCCATCAGCAGGGTGTGGTAGCTCCATCCCTCCGTGATGGCGTGGCTCTGGGTGAACGTCAGCCGCCAGGCCTCGTCCGACTCCAGGTGCACACTCACCCGGAACAGCGGCGCCACGCGCAGATCGAAGAGGTTCGCCTTCTCCTCGGCGATGAAGGCGAGCGCCGCCGCGCGCTGCCGTTCCTCGCCGAGGCCGCGCAGGTCGTGCACGGCGAGGGCGATGTCGGCGTGGGCGTGCACCAGTTGAAGCGGCTGGGAGTAGCCCTCCAGCGCCATCGACGTCCGCAGGATGTCGTGACGCGCCGTCACCACGGCCAGCGCCTCGCGCAGCGCGGGCAGGGAGAACGGCTCGCGGTCCCTGATACGGAAGTTGTTGACGTGGTGGTAGGTGTTGCGGTCGCGGTGGGTGAGCATCTCGACGAGCATGCCGGTCTGGATCTGCGAGAGCGGATAGGCGTCGACGACACTCTCCGGCAGCCGCTCCCGGTCCTCCGGTGCCAGTTGAGCGAACGGTTCCACCGCCCGTACCAGCGAATCGGTGCCGTCCTTGCCGGCCGCCGCGACGGCGAGCGCGGCCACGGTCCCGTGCTCGAAGACATCGCCGATGGTGAGGTCGAAACCTGCCTCGCGCAGAGCACCCGCCAGGCGCACGGCGCGCATCGAGTCGCCGCCGAGCGCGAAGAAGCCGTCCTCGGCACCGACCCGGTCCACACCGAGCACCTCGCGCCAGACGGCGGCGATGCGCTCCTCCACGGGGGTACGCGGAGCGATGTGGGCGGTGCCGGCGAACGCCTCGCGGTCCGGCGCCGGCAGCGCCCGCCGGTCCACCTTGCCGTTCGCGGTCAGCGGGATGCGGTCGACGGTCATGAAGGCGGCCGGAACCATGTACTCGGGCAGCCGCTCCGACAGATGGGCGCGCAGACCGGTCAGGTCCGCCGCGTCCCGCCCCGGGGTACCGGTGCCGACGACGTAGGCGACCAGGCTCTTCTCCCCCTTGTCGTTCTCCCGTAGCAGCAGGACGGCGTCCTCGACGTCCGGGTGCGCGGTGAGGTGATGCTGCACCTCGCCCAGTTCGACGCGGTAGCCGCGGATCTTGACCTGGTTGTCGATCCGGCCGAGGAAGTCCAGGGTGCCGTCCGCGAGATAGCGGGCGAGGTCACCGGTGCGGTACAGACGCGAGCCGGGCGGACCGAACGGGTCGGGCAGGAAGCGCTCGGAGGTGAGCCCGGGGCGTCGCTGGTAGCCGCGGGCCAGTCCGATCCCACCGATGTAGACCTCGCCGGGCACGCCGACCGGGACCGGCCGCATGCGCTCGTCCAGGACGTACATGGTGGTGTTCGGGACGGGCGCGCCGAGCGGCACCAGCTCGGTGGTGACGGTGTCGGCCACAGGGGAGCCCGAGTTGCCGATGGAGGTCTCGGTGGGTCCGTACTCCGCGGCCAGCGCGGTGCCCCCCTCGCCCGCCAGTTCGCGCCAGCGGGCGACGAGGGCCGCCGAGAAGCTGTCGCCGGCCGCGATGACGAGCCCCGCGAGGCCGTGGGCCTGCTCCGCCGTGAGCTGATGCGTGAGCAGATCGAGGTGGCCGGGGGTGAGCTTGATGAAGCTGTACGGGGCTCCCGCCGCGAGTTCGGCGCCGAGATCGGCGGTGCTCAGGTCCTGCGGCAGCAGATGCGTGGTCTGACCGGTGATCAGCGGGGTGAGCAGGTCCGGCAGCCCCAGGTCGAAGGAGATCGAGGAGAAGACGGGCGCGCCGCCGGTACCTCGGGACGCGTACGCCTCCGCGCTCCAGCACAGGTAGTTGGCCAGGCCCGCGTGCGGGACGAGCACACCCTTCGGGGTGCCGGTCGAGCCGGAGGTGTACATCACGTACGCCAGGTTCGCGAGCGTGCCGAGGGGCTCGGGGCGGGTCGCGGGCCGGCCCGCGATCGCCCGGGCGTCCGCCGCGCGATCGAGAACGACGGTCTCGCCGTCGTGGAGGCCGGAGAGGGCGGGCAGCAGATCGCCGGTCGTGACGACCAGGCGCGGACCGGCGTCCTCCAGCATGGTGGCCATGCGGGTCCGCTGCAGCGAGGGGTCCAGGGGCAGGCAGCCGGCCCCGCTCTTCCAGATGCCGAGCATGGCCGGGAGCAGCTCGGGGCCGCGCGCGAGGTGCAGGCCGACGAGGGTGTCGGGACCGGCGCCGAGGGCTCGCAGGTGGTGGGCGACGCGGTTGGCCCGCTCGTCCAGCTCGGCGTAGCTGAGCAGGGAGCCGAGGTGACGGACGGCGGGGGAGCGGGGCGTCTCGGCGGCCTGGTCCTCGAAGAGGTGGTGGACCGGCAGGACCGGCGACTGCCCCGGGGTCGTGTGCCATCGGGCGAGGAGCTGGTGCCGTTCGCCGGCCGGCAGGTGGCCGGCGGTGGCGTCGCCGTCGGGGTCGGCCGCCATCGCGGTCAGCACCTGCCGGTACATGTCCGCCAGCCGCTCGGAGTCGGCGCGGCCGAGGACATCGGTGGCACTGATCAGATGGATGTGTCCGTTGTTGGCGAGGACGTTGAGGGCGAACTCGTTGACCGCCCCGCCGGTGTCGCCGATCCCGTTCGCGCCGTCCCGGTCGGCGACGAGCGCGTCGTCGACCTGGTGGAAGTCCTGGTACTCGAACAGGACGGTGATCAGCCGGTCGGTGCTGTCGGCGGCGCGCTGGATGGCCGGCAGCGGATGGCGGCGGTGCCCCCACACGCGGGTCTCCTGCGCGAACGTGCGGCGCACCAGCTCACGCCAGGTGGCGGCACGGACGACGGGGAACGGCACGGTGTTGAGGTGCATGCCCAGGACCCGGTCGCCGCCGGGTGCGTCCAGACGGCCGTGGGCCACCAGGCCGCTGTGGAAGGAGCGTTCGGGCGTCAGCTGGGAGAGCACCGTCAGGTGCGCGGCGAGCAGCACGCTCTTGAGCGAGCCGTCGGCCGCGGCGGCGAGCCGCCGCAGCCCGTGCCGAAGATCGTCGAACGGCACGGCGACGCGATAGCCCTCGGCGGGACCGTCCTCGCCCCAGGCGCCGGGCAGGGCGAACGGGGCGTGCTCGTCGGTGACGCGCTGCCAGAACGCGCGGTCGGCGTCGCCGTCCAGGGAGGCGAGTTCGGCGGCGACGAAGTCCGCGTACCGCACCGAAGGCGTCTCGTGGGCGGGCAGCGGCCGCCCGTCGCGCACCGCGCGGTACACGCCGAGCAGCTCCATGAGCAGGGTGTGCTGGCTCCATCCGTCGCTGACGGCGTGGCTCTGGGTGAACGTCAGCCGCCAGGTGTCGTCCGACTCCAGATGGACGTCGACCCGCACGAGCGACGCGGCGCGCAGGTCGAAGCCGGCCCGTCGCGCAGCCGTGAACCGCGTCGCTTCGGCGCGCCGGTGCTCCTCGTCGAAACCGCGCAGGTCGTGCACGTCCAGGGGGATCTCCACCTGGCCGCGGACCAGTTGGAGCGGCCGGGAGTAGCCGTCCAGCGCCACCGACGTCCGCAGCACGTCGTGTCGCGCCGCGACCGTGTCCAGCGCCGAGCGCAGCGCGGCCGGGTCGAACGCCTCGTCGTCCGGCACCCGGAAGCTGCTGATGTTCACATAGGCACCTCGGCCGTGCCCAGTGAGCGTCTCCACGAGCATGCCGGTCTGGATCTGCGAGAGCGGATAGGCGTCGACGACGCCCTCCGGGATCCGCTCCCGGTCCTGCGGTTCCAGCAGCGCGAACGGTTCGACCGCCCGGACGAGTCCGGTCCGCGTGGCCGTGTCCTCCTGCCACTCGACAGCGGCGGCCAGGCGGGAGATCGTGCCGTGCTGGAACACGCCCCGGATGGTGACGTCGAATCCGGCGGCGCGCATGGCGCCGGCCAGCCGGACCGCGCGCAGGGAGTCGCCGCCGAGGGCGAAGAAGTTGTCGTCGACCCCCACCGCGTCCACGCCGAGCACCTCGCGCCAGAGGGCGACGAGCCGCTCCTCCGCGGGCGTACGGGGCGCGGCGCTCGCGGCCGCCCTGTCCGCGGCCGCCCGCGGCTCGGGCAGCGCGTCGAGGTCGGGGGCCCCGTCCGCGGTCATCGGCAGCGCGTCCAGGACCGTGAAGGAGTCCGGGACGAGAGACTCCGGCAGCCGCTCCGCGACGTGCGCGCGCAGCCCGGCCGTGTCCAGGGCGTCCGGTCCCGTCGCGACGGCGTAGGCGGCGAGGCCCGAGGGCTCGGACCCGCCGTCGCGGACCACGACGAGTGCCTCGCGTACGCCCGCGAACGAGGTGAGCGCCGTGCGGATCTGCCCGAGGTCCACCCGGCGGCCCCGCACGGAGACCTGGTCCCCGATCAGCCCGAGGAGGTCGAGGGTGCCGTCGGCCAGCCACCGTGCGAGCCGTCCGGTGCGGTGGAGCAGGGCCCCGGAGGGGTCGGAGGGGTCGGGCAGGGTGCCGTCGACCGGTGCCGCGGCCCGCGCGTCCGCCACGGCACCGACGCACAGCTCGCCCGTCACCCCGACGGGGAGCAGGCGGCCGTGGGCGTCCACCACACGTACCGGCCGGCCGGCTCCGGCGGTGGCGGCCTCCGCGCCGATCAGCCCCTCCTCGACGAGGCGGTCGCGGAGGCCGTCCGGCAGTTCCGCCGTGGTGTACGGCCGCGCGAGCAGCGCGCGGTCGTCGTCGGTGAGGAGGTCCGCGCCGGAGAGCGGGGCATCGGGGCGGGCGGTCGCCGCGTCGAGGAGACGGATGAAGCGCTCGGCGATCCGCGCGACGGTGGCCCGCTCGAAGAGCGCGGTCGGATAGGCGAGCCGTGCGTCGAGGCCGCCGGTCTCCGCGTCGTCCACGTTCAGGGTGAGGTCGAACTTGGCGACCCGGTCGGCCATGACCGACTCGACGGAGAGACCGGGCATGTCGAAGGCGCCGCCCCGGTCCGCGTGGAGGATGAAGTCCACCTGGAACAGCGGGGTGCGGGCCAGATCACGGTCCGGCTGGAGGTCGTCGACCAGCCGGGCGAAGGGCACCGACTGATGGTCGAAGGCGTCCAGGACCAAGTCCCTCACCTGGGTGAGCACCTGTCCGAAGGACGGGGTTCCCTCCCAACGAGCCCTGGCCACCAGCGTGTTGATGCCATAGCCGAAGAGATGCTGCAGCTCGGGACGGCCGCGCCCCGAGACCGTGATGCCGACGGGGATGTCGGCCCCCGATCCGGGCAGGCTGCCGGGGGCGGCGGTGTGGCCGGCGAGCAGGGCGTGGTAGGCCGCGAGGAGTACGTTGAACAGCGTGGTGTCGTACCGGCGGGCCAGTGCCCGCGCCCGGTCGGCCGTCGCGGCGGGGATCCGGAAGGGCACCGAGTCGCCGGTCCAGTCGCGCACCGCGGGACGGGGCCGGTCGATCGGGGTTTCCAAGGGCTGGATGCCATCCAACTGGTTTCGCCAGTAGGCCAGTTGACGCTCCAGGGCGTCGCCGGTGAGATGGCGGCGCTGCCAGGACGCGAAGTCGGCGTACTGCAGCGGCAGTTCGGGAAGGGTGGCGGGCGTGCCGGTCACGGCGGCGGTGTAGAGGGCGCTGAGTTCGCCGGCGAAGATCTGCACGGACCAGGCGTCACAGGCGATGTGATGGAAGGTCACCGCCAGGACGTGGTCCTGCGCGCCGAGCCGGAACAGCTTCGCGCGGACCGGCCACTGCCGCTCCACGTCGATCGGCCGGTCGATCTCCTCCTCCACCAGACGCCGGACGCGGGCCTCGCGCACTGCGTCGTCGGCGCCCGTCCGTGCCCCGGTCTCACCATCGATTCCGGCATCGATTCCGGCATCGGTCTCTGGTTCGGTTCCGGCTTCCGGGAGGGAACCGGTGACGTCCACGACGGGCAGCTCGGTGTCCCCGGCGGGGTCCACCAGCTGCACCGGGTCGCCCTCGGTCGGCGCGTAGCGCGTCCGCAGGATCTCGTGCCGCTCCAGCACCCGCTGCCACGCGCCGCGCAGCGCGCCCGCGTCGAGCGGGCCGCGCAGCCGCAGGACGAGCGGCACCAGATACTCGTGGCTGTCGGGATCGAGACGGTTGAGGAACCACATCTGCTGCTGCCCGAAGGAGAGCGGCAGCGGACCGCCGCGGTCCACCCGCTCGACGGCGGTCCTGCGGTGGCCGCGCGCGCCCGCCAGACGGCGACGCAGCAGCTCTTCGCGCAACGCCGCCGTGTCCCGCTGCGTGTTCGGCGTGTCGTCGACGCTCATGCCTGGTACTCCCTCACCGGGTCGGTGTTGTCGGATGTCGCCGGCGATGCCGGCCGGTGCTGCTGGGGACCGCTCTCGGGACCGGGCGCCGGCAGGGCGCCGCGGTCGACCTTGCCGCTGATGCTCAGCGGGATCTGCCGCAGGGCGACGAAGCTCGCGGGGATCATGTACGCCGGGAGCAGCGCGGCCAGATGACGGCGGAGCCGGGTTTCCTCGATCCGGCCGGCCGGTACGACGTACGCGACGATCCGCTTGTTGCCGGGGGTCGGCTCGCGCACCACCACGACGGCGTCGCGTACCAGCGGGTGGACGGTGAGCGCGGCCTGGATCTCTCCGAGCTCGATGCGATAGCCGCTGACCTTCACCTGGGTGTCGATCCGGCCGAGGAACTCGAGTGTGCCGTCCGGCAGCCGGCGCGCCAGGTCGCCGGTGCGGTAGAGGCGCGAGCCCGGTGGCCCGTACGGGTCCGGGACGAAGCGCTCGGCCGTCAGGGCGGGCCGGCCGAAGTAGCCGCGCGCCAGGCCGTCTCCGCCGATGTGCAGCTCGCCCGGCACCCCGGGTGGCACGGGCCGCGCCGAGCGGTCCAGGACGTGCAGGCGGGTGTTGGCGACGGGCCGCCCCAGGGCGACCCGGGTGACGCCGTGCGGTACGGGCCAGGCGGCCGACCAGATCGTGGTCTCCGTGGGACCGTACACGTTGACCAGCGCGGCGAGCCGGCCGTGCAACTCCGCGGCGACCCGGGCGGGGAGTTCCTCTCCGCCGGCCAGGCCGGTGAGGTGCGGGCGGTCGAAGCCGGCGGCGAGGAGCAGCCGCCAGCCGGACGGAGTGGACTGCACATGGGTGACACCGCGGGTGTCGATGAGCGCCAGCAGGGCCGTCGGGTCCTTGGCCTCGTCGTCGTCGGCGAGGACCACCCGGCCGCCGTGGATCAGCGGTAGGTACAGCTCGAGGGCCGAGATGTCGAAGGAGACCGAGGTCGAGGCCAGCCAGGTGCCGGGGCCGGTGTTCCGGGCGGTGCCGTGTCCGCCGGAGAGGCTCTGGCGGAAGGACCACAGCAGGTTGGTCAGGGCGTCGTGTTCGATCACCACGCCCTTGGGGGTGCCGGTGGAACCGGAGGTGTAGATGACGTACGCCGGCGAACGGCCTTCGGCGGCCTGCCGGGGGGCCGTGCCCGGCAGTGCGGCGAGGGCGGCCCGCTCGTTCTCGTCGTCGAGGACCACGGTGGCACCGGGGTGGCTCGCGGGTATCCGGGCGGCGAGGGACGCGTGGGTGAGCACCAGGGGCGCCCGGGTCTCGCCGAGGATGTGTGCGAGGCGGCGGCCGGGGACGGCCGGGTCGAGCGGAACGTAGGCCGCTCCCGACCGCAGCACGCCGAGCAGCGCCGGGAGGAGATCCTCGCCGCGGTGCAGGAGCACACCCACGACACCGCCGGGGCCGGCACCCAGGCCCTGAAGACGGTGGGCGATGCGGGCGGAGCGGGCGTCGAGCTCCCGGTAGGTCGTCGACCCGTGGCCGGTGAGCACCGCGACCGCGTCCGGCGTGGCGGCGGCCTGCCGTGCGAAGAGATCGGCCACCGTCGCGGCGGGCCGGTCGGTGGCCGGGACGTGTCCGGCGTCGAGGACGGCCTGCCGGACGTGGCCGGGCAGCGGGCTCCGGGTGGCGTCGCCGCGCGGGTCCTCGGCCATCGCGCCCAGTACGGACCGGTACAGCGTGGCGAGCAGGTCCGCCCACACCGGTGCGACAGCGTCCGTCCGGCAGTCCAGGGCGAGGTGACGGTCGTGGGCCCGGACGACGAGGGCATGGTCGCCGACGGCGGCGCCCGCTGCCGCGGGGGCGAACAGGACGGTGGCGTCGGGGACGCTGCCCGGCGGCCGGGGCGCGTGGTCGTGGGCGTCGCCGACGTGCCGGGCGGTCGCCCGGACCAGAGCGAGCCAGTCGCCGGTGGGCCGGGTGTGCGGGACCGGCAGCACGCTCGCGTACCCGCCGGGCTCCCCACCGTCGTCCCACAGGCCGGTGTGGAAGGCGGCGTCGGAGGTCAGCGCCCCCATCACCGACAGGTGGGCGGCGAAGAGGGTGTCGGCGAGCCGGACGCCCGCCCGCTCGGAGAGGGCGTGCAGCGCGTCCCGCAGATCGTCGAACGGGACCCTGACCCGGCAGCGCTCGCCCGGCCGGTGCGGGTCTCCCCAGACGTCGGGGAGGGCGAGCGGGGCGTGCGTGTCGGCGATCCGGTGCCAGAACATCCGGTGTGCGGTGCGTGCGTCGACCGCCGGGGTGTGGTCGGTCATGGTCGCGTGGTCACTCATGTGCGGGCCCTTCCGCCGCGGTGGACGTGCCGGTCAGTTCGGCGTCGGACAGCTGATCGATCTCGGCCCTGATGGCGGACTCGACCGCCTGGGCGAGCAGTCCGACCGTGGGCTGTTCGAAGACCGTCCGCACGGACAGGTCGATGTCGAAGGTGTCCTGGAGCCTGGCCGCCATCCGGATGGCGAGGATCGAATGCCCGCCCACCTCGAAGAAGTTGTCGTCCGAGCCGATCCGCTCGCGGCCGAGGAGCTCGGCCCACAGCGCGGCGATCAGCTCCTCGGTGGGGCCTTCCGGAGCGGTGTGGGTGGCGGCGGCCGTCGTGGCGGCCGGCAGCGCGGCCCGGTCCAGCTTGCCGTTGGCGGTCAGCGGCACGGCGTCGATGACGGTCAGGGCCGCGGGCACCATGTACTCCGGCAGTTCCTCCGTCAGGAGTTCGCGCAGCCGCCGGGTGTCGGTGGCGCCCCCCGGCCCGTCCTCGGGCACCAGATAGCCGCTCAGCGACTTCTCGCCGGTGGAGCTCTCGGTGACCACCACGACGGCGTCGCGGACACCGGGGAGGGCGGCGAGACGGGCCTGGACCTCGCCCGGTTCGATGCGGTACCCGCGGAGCTTGACCTGGTGATCCGTCCGGCCGCGGAAGACGATGCTGCCGTCCGGGCGCCGCAGGGCCAGGTCGCCGGTGCGGTACAGCCGTGCGCCGGGCGTGCCGTAGGGGTCGGGCACGAACCGCTCGGCCGTGAGCCGGGGCCGGTCGAGGTAGCCACGGGCCACACCGGCGCCGCCGACGAAGAGTTCCCCGATGACGCCGAGGGGCACCGGTTCGCCCGCGCCGTCCAGGACGTGGGCGGTCGTGTTCGGCAGGGGCAGACCGAGCGGTACGGGTACGGAGTGCGGGGCGTCGACCGGGTGGACCGTGCTGCCGATGGACGCTTCCGTCGGGCCGTACTCGTTGATCAGCCGGCCGGGGCCGAGGAGGCCGAGCCAGTGGTCGGCGGTGCGGGCCGGCAATTCCTCGCCCGCCACCAGGACGATCTCGGCGAGCCCCGCGGCCTGCTCGCCGGTGAGCTGATGGCTGAGCAGTTCCAGATGGCCGGGGGTGAGCTTGATGAAGCTGTACGGGCCTCCGGCCACCAGGGCGGGGCCGAGTGTCGCCGCGTCCGCGTCGTGCGCCAGCACATGCACCGGGCGGCCGGTGATCAGGGGCGCGTACACATTGGTCGCGGGCAGGTCGAAGGCGATCGAGGAGAACAGGGGGGCGCCGCCGGCGGAGCCGCCGATCAGTTCCCGGGCGGCCCAGGTCAGGTGGTTGGCGAGACCGCGCTGGGTGACCACGACCCCCTTGGGGGTGCCGGTGGAACCGGAGGTGTAGATGACGTACGCGGCCTGCTGCGGGTCGGTCGGGCGTGGCAGGCGCGCGACCGGGCGGGCGGCGATGTCCGCCCGCTCCCGGTCGAGGAGGATCCGTGTCCCGTCGAACGCCGCGGTCGGGCCGTCCAGGGCGGAGGCGGTGAGGAGGACGCGGGCGCCGCTGTCCCGCAGCAGCCGGACCAGGCGGTCGCCGGGGTTGGCCGGGTCGAGCGGGAGATAGGCCGCGCCGGCCTTCCACACCCCGAGCAGGGCGGGGATCAGATCGGGCCCGCGGTGCAGACAGACCCCGACGAGTCCGCCCGGGCCCGCGCCGGCCGCCACGAGCCGGTGGGCGACGCGGGTGGCCTGGGCGTCCAGTTCCCGGAAGGTCATGCGCTGTTCGCCCACGACGACGGCGACGGCATCGCCGTCGGCCGCCGCGCGCTCCTCGACGAGGTCGAGCACCGACGCGTCGGAGAGGGGGGTGGCCGTGTCGTTCCAGCGCGTCAGAAGCCCGGCGCGCTCGTCGGCGGGAAGGATGTCGAGCGCGGCGACGGGGCGACGGGGCTGCGCCGCCACGGACTCCAGCAGGGTGACGAAGTGCCGGGCCAGCCGCTCCACGGTCGCCGCCTCGAACAGCGCGGTGGCGTATTCGAGGACACCGGTCAGCTCGCCGCCGGGTTCACGGCGCAGATAGAGCGTCAGATCGGTCTTGGCCACCTGCCGGGCGCGCAGCAGCATGTCGCCGTCGCCCGGGTCCGGCATGCCGCCACCGACCTCGTCGTCGTTGAAGTTGAAGGCGACCTGGTAGAGCGGGGTGCGCGACAGGTCGCGCTCCGGTCGCAGCTCCTCGACGAGGTGCTCGAAGGACACCTCCTGGTGCGCGAAGGCGGCGAGAGCCGTGGCCCGCACGTCCCGCAGCGCCTCGGAGAAGGGGCGGTCCGCGGCCGGACGGCAGCGCAGGACCAGCGAGTTGAGGAAGAAGCCGACCACGTCCTCCACCCCCGAGGCCGTGCGGCCCGCCACCGGCACGCCGATGGGCACGTCCCACTGGCCGCTGTAGCGGGCCAGCAGTGTGGAGAAGGCCGTCAGCCAGGTCATGAAGGGCGTGGCCTGCCGCGACCGGCCGAGGGCGGCCACCGGCTCCGCCACTCGTGCGGGAACGGTGAAGCGCACCAGCCCGCCGCGCGGGTCGCGCTCCGGCGGACGGACGTGGTCGGCCGGAAGCTCCAGCGGAGTCAGGTCCGCCAGTTCCGCGCGCCAGAAGTCCAGATCGGGGCCGAGCCGCTCCTTTCCGTGCCAGGCGCGCTGCCAGGAGGCGTAGTCCGCGTACTGGACGGCGGCCGGCGCGAGCGAGGGGGTCCGCCCCGCGTGCAGATCCGCGCAGAGCGTACGGAACTCCCGCTCCAGGACGGTGGAGGACCATCCGTCGCAGGCGATGTGGTGGACGGTGACCAGCAGGGTGTGGGCCTCGCCGGGCCGCCTGACGAGCAGGGCGCGCCACGGCGTTCCGGAGGCGAGGTCGAAGCCGGTCTCGAACGCGCGCCGCACCTCGGGCTCCGGATCCTCCTCCGGAGCGTCCACGACCCGCAGCTCGACCGGCCGCGGCTTCTCGATCACCTGGACCGGCTCGTCGCCCCGGGCCTCGTACCGGGTGCGGAGCGACTCGTGGCGTACGGCGAGGGCGTCGAGCGCCTGACGCACCGTCGCGGCGGTGACCTCCTCGGGCACTCTCAGCAGCATCGGCACCACCCACTCCGGGCTGTGCGCGTGCATCCGGTCGAGGAACCACAGCCTGCGCTGCCCGAAGGACAGGGGCATCCGGTCGTCGCGGGGCACCGGGGTGACGGGAGGCGTCCGGTCGCCGCCGGCGTCCAGCAGCGCGGCCTGGCCCCGTACCGTCACCGCGGTGTACAGCTCGCTGAGCGCCGGCCGGATGCCGGAGGCGTTCAGGAGCCGCTCGGCGAGCAGCGGCATCTGGAGGGAATACCCGCCGAGCTGGAAGAAGTCGTCGTCGACGCCGATGCCGTCGGTCTCCAGGATCTCGGACCAGACCGCGGCCACCAGACGCTCGCTGGGCGTGTCCGGGGCGATGTGCGCGGGGCGCGCGGAGCCGAGGAGCAGACCGCCCGGCGCGTCGTACGCGGCCGGATCCTCCCCGCCCTCGTACCGCCCGTTCCCGTCCGGTCCGGGTGTCCCGTGACCGGTCCGGCCGAGGTGGTCCAGGCTGCCGTCGTTGCGCCGCCGGACCGGTTCGCCGGTGGCGACGCCGTCGACGAGCAGGTCGCCCGGCACACCGGGCGGGACCGGCTCGCCGAACTCGTCCACCACCGTCACCCGCCGGCCGGGCAGCGGACGGCCCAACGGCAGTACGGCGAGGTCGCGTTCGGGGTCGTAGAGATGAGCCGTGGCCGTCGTCCCCAGGGTGGTGGATCCGAAGGTGTGCCAGAGCGTGGCCGCGCCTCCGAGGGTCATCTCGTAGGCCGTCGCCGCGTCCAGGCCGGGGCCCTCGGCCAGAACGAGCCGCACGGCGGTGCAGTCCTGCAGTCCGGGCTCCTCCACGAGCCGTCGTACCGTCGTGCCGGGCAGCACGAGTACCGTGATCCGCCGCTCGGCGACGACGCGTGCCAGTGCGGCGGTGTCGGACGATGCCGTGGGGTCGACGGCGACCAGGGGCGCGCCGCTCACCAGCGCGGCGAGGCACTCCCAGATCGCACCGGCGAGCGCCGAGGCGGGCGGGAGGAGCAGGCGGTCCGTGCCGGAGAATCCCGGGCCGTCGTCGAGGAGCCAGCGCACGTGGGCGGCTGCCGCGGCATGGCTGATCACGGTGTCGGGGGCGCCGTCGCGGTGCTGGAGGACGAGTGCGGGGTCGTCACCGGCGATGCCGGACTCCGCGCGGTCCCGGGTACCGATGCCCGCGTCCGGGGTGAGGCGGGGCGGCGCGGCCACGTCCTCGGGGGTCAGCAGGAGGTCGGGGCCGTGCGGGTCGGTGTCGTCGTCACGGAGCACGACCGCAGCCCCGGCCGACCAGACGGCGAGCAGCGAGGCCAACAGACCGGATCCCGCGGGCAGGCCCAGTCCGACGCGGCTGCCCCGGCGGATTCCCCGGGAGGTCAGGCTGCGGCTCAACTGCTCGGCGGTACGGGCGAGTCGGGCGTATCCCGTTTCCTGGTGGCCCTCCAGGACCGCCACCGCGTCCGGTTCCTGAGCGGCGCGGCCGGCGAAGAGGTCTGGCAGAAGCGGGGGCCGGGTCACTGGTACTCCTCGCGAGTTCGACGGTAACGGTGCCTGGCTGCGGAGTCATCGAGCCGACGGCGCCGGTCAGCCTGCGAGGGCCCCCTATACAAGGGCTATACGGGCCGCCGTTATCGAAGCCGTATAGGCGTGTCCCGCAGGATGCCGCGGGTGTGGAACCTCTCGAGAAGCCCGACCAGGCCGTTTCCGGTGCCGATCGTCGTCCTCCTGGGTCTCCTGGCTCTTCTGGGAACCCTGGGTCTCATGGGGGCGGAGCCCGCCGCCGCCCATGGCATCAGTGACACGGCCGACGTCGAGTTCGCGCAGTCCTTCGAGGGGAACGAGCTCACGTTCGTGGTGCGCCGTGCCCCTGAAGTCCCCGGCCCGCTGCGGGTGGACGTGATCGCGCACCAGCCCGTACGGGCCGTCGCCCTGAGAATCGGCGCCCGGCCCCTGGACGGGAACACCTCCGCGGCGCCCGCACGCGACGAGGCGACCGCACGACTGGAGCAGGGGCGCTCCGGGACGTACTCCACGGTCCTGCGGGTCGACCGGACCGGGCGCTGGGAACTGACCGTTCAGGCCGGTGAGGAGCGCGCTGTGCTGCCCTTCCGGGTGATGACACCGCGCGCCGCCGCCTGGGAGCTGACCCTCTATCCGGCCCTGGCCGTCGCCGGAGTGCTCATCGTCGGCACACTCCTCGCGGCCGTCCGGCGCCGACGCGTGCTCAGTGCCGTGCTGTCCGCCGCCACAGCGGTCTCCCTGGTGGTGGCGGCCACCGCCGCCTCGCTCTCCCCCTTCGTCCCGGCCGCGCTTCCCCGCGGGGCGGCGCCGACCGTGGCCGCCGATCCGGCACAGGGCTTCTCGGCGAACGGGCGGCCGTTCGCCGACGCCGTGATCACGACCGAGCCGGCCGCGCCCGTGACGGGGCGGGTGTTCGTGGTGCGGACGCGGCTCCTCGACGGCTCCACCGGCCGGCCCGTCGACGACCTGACTGTCCATCACGGAGCCCTGGCCCACACGGTGGTGACCAGTGCGGACCTGCGATTCTTCCGGCACGTCCACCCCGTGCTCACCGGCCCCGGCACTCTGGAGATCCGGCTGGTGGTGGACCGGCCGGGACGCTATCTCGTCCAGACGGAGTTGGAGCGGGCCGACAGCGGTGGCCAGCAGGTGTCGGGCGCCTTCCGGGTGGGCGGCTCCGCGCTCCGTGCGCCACGGGACACGTCAGGGGACACGTCGAAGAACACGTCACGGGACATGGCGTCGGGCACGGCGGGTCCGGGCGCCGGGCCCGACGGGGAGCGGGCCCGGGTCACCGTCAACCCGTCCCGACCGGTCGCCGGTGAGCCCGCGGCCTTCGACCTGCGCGTGGACACCGACGCGGGGCCGGTGCGCGACCTTCAGCCCTGGCTGGGCATGGCAGGGCACATGTTCGTCCGCGATCCGCGCAGTGACTTCTTCGCCCACATCCACGAGCTGGACTCCATGGCGCGGTCGAGCGTGCCCGGTGCCCCCGCGCGCGACGAGACGGTCGGGCGGTTCGGGCCGGTGCTCCGCTTCACCTACAGCTTTCCCGCACCCGGTCGCTATGTGGTCTGGCTCCAGTACTGCAGGAACTTCACCGTCCGCACCACCCGCGTGACGATCGATGTCGCGGCCGAAGGGAATTGAGATGACGAGGCGCCGGCTGTGGACCGTGACAGGAGGCGTCGTGACCGCGGTCGTGGCGCTCTGCGTCCTGTTGATCGCCGGGTCCGCGGAGGAGGAGCCGGGGACCGTGCTGACGGGCGGTTCGGACCACTACGACGTACGCGTGCGTCTCGACCGCCTCACCACCGCCACCACCACGGCGGACATCGAGGTCACTGGTCGGGGCCGCGATCCGGGAGACCTGGGCGGGGCGTCGGTGGAGGCGGTGATGGAGAGGATGGGCCACGCGATGCCGCCCCTGACCGCCGAGGCGCTGGGCGACGGGCGGTTCCGGGCGCGCGGACAGTTGTTCGCGATGGCCGGCGAGTGGCAGCTCGGTGTGCGACTGCGCACGGCGCACGGCGGCTCGGAACTCGCCACCCTGACGGTCGTCGTCCCTTCCGGCGCGTAACCCGAGACAGCGAGCTGCCATGACCGGATCATGACACCGATAAACGCGGGAAAACGCTCCCGCGCGGGCGATAATCGTCTTCCATAAACACATGGGACGGCACTTCAAGAGAGTGCCGGACCGTCGTTGATCGTCGGTGTCATCCGCACTCGCCGACAAGAAATGGGAACCCCACATGCCCGTGCACGATTCGCCTTTCCGCTCCCTTCACCGCAAGGTCACGCTCGCGAGCCTGGGGGTGGTCACTGTCCTTGCGGCGTCCGCCCTCGCGGCGACGCCGGCGCTCGCCGGTTCCGTCGCCACCCCTGTGGCGCCGCCGCGGATGGCCGTCGACCACCACAGCAACAACGGCTGGGACTGAGCGCCCCCACAGACGTCTCGTACGACGAGGCCGTCCACCGACACCCCGCCACCGGCACCCCGGTGGCGGGGTGTCGGCGTGTGCGCGCCCACCTCCGCGGCCGAGGGGCCGCCGCCGGTATGGGGCAAATATAGCCACGCTTCCTAATGTCACTCCGCGGATCGTCCCCTGCCTTCGCGGGCTGTCACGGCTGTAAAGGAAGAATATGACCGACACCGGCGGTGCCTGGTTTCACCACAGTGGCCAGACCCTGAATCCGGACCTCCGGCTGGTGTGTTTTCCCCATGCGGGCGGCACACCGAATTCCTTCCGAGGCTGGGCCTCCCGGCTGCCGGTCCGCACGGGCGTGCTCGCCGTCTGCTACCCCGGACGTCACCAGCGCCTCGCGGATCCGCTGGTGCGCACCATGGAGGTCATGGCCGACCGGCTGGCCGAGGCGCTGCTGCCGTACACGGACACGCCGTTGGCCTTCTTCGGGCACAGCATGGGAGCCGGTGTCGCCTACGAGGTCGCCCTGCGGCTGGAACGGCGCGCGGGAGTACGTCCCCTGCGGCTCTTCGCCTCCGCCTTCCGCGCCCCGCACCTGCGTGAGCCCGTCGATCTGCCGAGCGACGACGCCACCCTCCTCGACGAGCTCCGCCGCCTCGGCAGCGCCACCACGAGCGCGCTCGACCACCCGGACCTGCTCCGCATGGTGCTCCCCACCCTGCGGGCGGACATGGAGCTGGTCGCCGCGTACGGCGCGCGCCGCCCCGAACGCGTCGGCTGCCCCCTCGTCGCCTACGCGGGGGACCAGGACCCCGGCTGCGGCCCCGACGCCATGCGCGGATGGTCCGAGCTGACCGGGTCCCGGTTCGAGCAACGCTCCTTCCCGGGCGGCCACTTCTATCTGGAACACCGCGAGGCGGAACTGCTCGCCGACATGTCCGGCCGTCTCGGCGACGATCTGCGGCTGCGGAACGCCGTCGCGACGCTCGGCGGCCGCCGTGACTGACACCCGCAGCCTCTCGCACGGGCAGGAAGCCCAGTGGTTCCTGCACCAGCTGGCCCCCGGCGCCACCGCGTACCTCACCGGAGTCGCGGTCGGGATCCGCGGCGCCGTGGACGTCGCGGCGCTCGGACGGGCCGTGGAACTGCTCGCCGTACGGCACGAGATGCTGCGCTCGACCTTCACCACGGACGGCGGCCGGCCGGTGCGCCGGGTCCGGGCGGAGGGCCGACTGCGGCTCGAACATCACGCACTCGGCGCGGTGGGCGAGGAGGAGCTGCGCGGCCGGGTCGCCGGCGCACTCGCCACGCCCTACCGCCTGGACGAGAGCGGCGCATTCAGGATCGTGCTGTGGACCAGGACGGACGGTGACGCGGTCCTGCTCGTCGGCGGCCATCACATCGCCACCGACGCGGCCTCCGATGCCGTACTCCTGCGCGACCTGCTGCGGCTGTACGCGTCCCGCGTCACCGGCACCGATGCCGGGCTGCCCGTCCTGCGGGGCGGCTTCGAGGAGGAAGTCGCCAAGGAGCGGGCGTTGCTGGCCTCGCCCCGCGCCGCCGAACAGGGACGGCACTGGCAGCGGGTCTGCCACGGCTCGGCAGCCGCCGAACTGCCCACGGACCTGCCCCGGCCCGCCACACCGTCCCTGTCCGGAGCGACCTGCCGGGTGGCCGTGCCCGCCGCCACGGCCGTCCGGCTCCGCGAGGTCGCGCGGGCCGCCGGGGTCACCCCCTTCGCCCTGCTCCTGGGTGCCTTCCAGGGCCTGCTGTACCGCTCCACCCGGCAGCGCGACTTCCTGATCGGCTGCCCGGTCACCACCCGGATGAGCTCGAACAGCCGCCACCTTGTCGGCAATTTCATCAACACGATCGTCCTCCGGGCCGCGATCGCGCCGTCGACGTCCTTCCACGATCTCGCCGTCGCGGTCGCGGAGCAGGTCAGGACCGGCGTCGACGCCATCCGTTACCCGTTCTCGCTGGTGGCCCGGGACCTGGGCCGCGCTCCGGCGGCCGGAAGGGCCCGGGCGTACGCGATCTCGTTCAACATGCTGAGCACCGCCCACCTGGAACCCTCGCTCCGCCCGGTTCTCGAGACCGGCCGTCCCGACACCACGACCGCGTACGCGGGGCTCACGCTCCGCCCGTACCCCCTGCCCCAGCAGGAGGGCCAGCTCGACCTCGGGGTCGACGTGGTGCAGGGCGCGGACACCCTGACGTTCGACTTCCGCTACGACGGGGCGCTGTTCGAGCGGGAGACGGTGGAACGCCTGGCCCACCACTACGTCCGCGCCGTGGAGATCGCCACCGCCGCCCCCGCGACGCCGGTCGCGCGAGCACCGCTGTGGGCCGCCACCCCCGTCGTGCCGGCCGCACCCGCCGCGCCCCAGACCACCGAGATCTAAGGAGTTCCCGCATGCCCGCGCTGCCTCTCGACACCATCGTGACGCGCCTCGAACGCAACGCACGCGAACTGCCGGACAAGGACGCCGTCGTCTTCGTACGACCGAGGGGGGACGAACGCGTCGAGGAGCGGCTGACGTTCGGGCGGCTGCGCGAGGAGGCCCGTGCGCTCGCCCGGTGGTTGCGCGGCCACTGCGCCGACGACGAGCGGGTCCTGCTGCTCTACCCCTCTGGCACGGACTTCGTGAAGGTGCTCGTCGGCTGTCTGTACGCGGGAGTGGTGGCCGTCCCGGCCCCCGCGCCCAGCGGTGGCGGACGGCGTGCGGCGCGCATGGCGGGAGTGGCGCGGGACGCGGACGTGACGATGGTCCTGACCGACTCCGCGCATCTGGCCGCCGCCCAGGAGTTCCTCCAGGACGCGGGTCTCGGTGCGCTGCCCTGCGTGGCCACGGACACCGTCGAGTTCGGCACGGAGGGAGAGCTGCCGGAGCCGCGGTACGACGGCGACAAGGTGGCCATCCTGCAGTACACCTCGGGATCGACCAGCGCCCCCAAGGGAGTTCTCCTCACCCACGGAGCCCTCGCGCATAATCTGTGGCTGATCGAGACGGCCCTCGGCCCCGACCGGGAGACCAGGGCGTGCAGTTGGCTGCCGCCCTACCACGACATGGGGCTGATAGGCATGCTCCTGTCACCGCTGTATCTGGGCGCCGGCGTCGTCCTGATCTCTCCGATGGACTTCCTGCGTCGTCCCCGGCTGTGGTTCGAGCTGATCCAGGAACACCGGAGCACCTTCACGACCGCCCCGAACTTCGCCTACGACCTGCTCGCCAAGCACATCACGGACGAGCAGCTCGCCGGCCTCGACCTCTCCAGCCTGCGCTGGGCCCTCAACGGCTCGGAGCCCATCGACGCCAGGACCCTGGAACGCTTCGGCACCCGCTTCGAGGCCGCCGGCTTCGATCCCCGCGCGCTCAAGCCCTGCTACGGCATGGCCGAGACCGCCCTCTTCGTCGCCGGTACGCCCTCGGACAGCGGCCCGGTCATCACCTCGGTCGACGTCGCGGACCTGGAGAAGAACCTCTTCACGCCGTCCCCGGCGGGCCCGGCCGCCCGCCAACTGGTCAGCAGCGGACGGGTGGTCGACCTCGACGTACGGATCGTCGACCCGGAATCGGCCGCCGAGCTGCCGGACGGCTCCGTCGGCGAGATCTGGGTCCGCGGTGGGAGCGTCACCCCGGGCTACTGGCGCAACCCCGAACAGACCGCCCGCGCCTTCGACGCGACGACCGCGGCCGGCGAGCGCGGTTTCGTGCGCACCGGTGACCTCGGGGCCCGGCACGACGGCGAGCTGTACGTGACGGGCCGCATCAAGGACGTCCTCATCGTCCGGGGCCGCAACCTCTACCCCCATGACATCGAACGCGAGGTCGTCGCCCTCCATGAGGCCTTCCAGGGACTGCAGACCTGCGTGTGCGCGGTGCCGGCCGCCCGGGAGGAGATCGTGGTCCTGCAGGAGTTCAGGGCGCCCTCCGGCATGGACGTCGATCCCGCCGACGTCACCCGCGCGGTGCGCGGCGAGCTCGGTGAACTGCTCGGCGTACGGGTCTCGAACGTCGTCCTGCTGCGCCCCGGCCATGTACGCCGGACAAGCAGCGGCAAGGTGCAGCGGTCGCTGATGCGCGATCTCTTCATGGCGGGTGGGCTCAAGCCCCTGCACGAGGACCTCGACGCGGAGATCGTCCGCCGCTACCGCACGCAGGGCGCCGCCGTATGACCTCGACACAGCCTTCGGCACCGGAAGCGGGCGTGGCGGTGGCGGCCCCCGCGGCGGCAGGGGAGGGGACGGCGTCCGGCGCGTGCTCACCCCGGGCGCCCCTCGGGCTCCCGGCGTCGTACGCCGCGGCCCTCCGACTCGACGAGCGGCTCGGCGACCCGGGCGATTCCGGCCGACTCTTCTCGTACGCCCGCAGCGGCGCCCTGGACGACGCCGAGACCTTCCCCCTGGAGATCTGCCGGGAGCTCGATGTCCTGGGGCTGCCGCGCGCCTATGTGCCGGCGGCCCACGGCGGCACCCTGGAGGGATACGACGAGGCGATCCAGCTCATGCGGGCCGTCGCCCGGCGGGACATGACCGTCGCCGTCGCGCACGGCAAGACCTTCCTGGGTGCCGTCTGCCTCTGGGTCGGCGGCGATCGGGAACAGGCCGCCCGGCTCGGGGAGCGGATCGCCACCGGGGCGGTCGTCTCGTGGGGTCTGACCGAGCGCGACCACGGCAGCGACCTGCTGGCGAGCGAGGTGACCGCCGACCGGACACCGGGCGGCTACCGCCTCACCGGCGAGAAATGGCTGATCAACAACGCCACGCGAGGCCACCTCGTCTGTGTGCTCGCCCGTACCTCGCAGGACGGCGGGCCGCGTGGCCTCAGCCTGCTCCTCGTGGACAAACAGGCCCTGCCCCCCGGCACGTTCCGCCCGCTGCCCGCCGTGAAACTCCACGGAATCCGCGGCGCCGACATCAGCGGTATCGCCTTCACCGGCACCGAGGTGCCGCACTCCGCGCTGATCGGGCGGGAGGGCGACGGTGTGGAGACCGTCGTCAAGAGCCTGCAGCTGACCCGCACGCTGTGCAGTTCGCTGTCGCTGGGCGCCGCCGACCAGGCACTCGGCATGAGCCTGACGTACGCCCACGAGCGCACCAACTACGGCCGCCTGCTGATCGATCTGCCGCAGACCCGGCGCCTGATCAGCGAGTCCTACGCCGATCTCCTCCTCGCGGAGGCGGTGTCGCTGGTGGCGGGACGCGGTATCCACACGCTGACGGGGGAGCTCGCGGTCGCCTCGGCCGCCGTGAAGTTCTTCGTACCGACGCTGGTGGAGGGGCTCGTCTCGAAGCTGACGCGGGTCATGGGCTCGCGTTCGCTGCTGGTCGGCGACGCCTACCGGCACGGCCGCTTCCAGAAGGTGCAGCGCGACCATCGCATCGTCGGCATCTTCGACGGCAACACCGTCGTGAATCTGCACTCCTTGATCAACCAGTTCCCCCAACTCGTACGGGGATACCGGCGAGGCCGCGTGGACAGCGCGGGCCTGCACGCGGCCGTCGCGCTGCGCGAGCCGCTGCCCGGCTTCGACCCGGGCCGTCTCCAGTTGCTCACCCGCTCCGGATGCAGCCCCGTCCAGGCGCTGCCCGCCGCCTGCGAGGCGCTGAGCGAGCTGGCCGACCGGCGGGAGGTGCCCGCTTCGCTCGGCCTGCTGGCCGCGCGGACACGGGCCGTCGCGGACGAGCTGCACGAGCGGCTGGCCGAGCACAGGCCGACCGCGATCGAGGTCCCGGCCGGCGCCTTCGTCCTGGCCGAGCGGTACGCCCTGTGCTTCGCGGCCTCGGCCGCGATCCATCTGTGGCTGCACAACCGCGCCGACATCGACGATCCGGTCACGGCGCGTCTGTGGGAGTCCGGTCTGTGGCTGGAGGCCTGTCTGACGAATCTGCTGCGGCGGCTGGGGCCGGGGCTCCCCGGACCGCACGACGGCGACGGTGTCGTCCCGACCGGAGACCGTCCGGCGGACGGCCGCTCGGCCGCCGACCGTCCGGTCGGTGACGGTCCGGTCGGTGACGGTCCGGCCCGTGACGGTTCGGCCGGTGACGGTTCGGCCGACGTCTTCGAGCGGCTCGCGGTGCCGCTCCTCGCGCAGCATGCCGAAGGCCGGCTGCCTTCCCTCCTGCCCTACCCGCACCCCGAGGACCGCCGATGACCACCCTGCCCGCCCCGCCTCCGTCATACACAGACCCGGACCTGCCCGAACCCCTGGAGAAGCTGCTCGGAGACCCCCTCGACCCGGACAACCCGCTCAGCTACGACGCCTTCCTCGCCGCGGACGAACGGGGCGACCTGCTGCCGGCGGGCCGCGCCCTGCTGGACGCGTTCGGACTCGGCGCCGAGTTCGTCCCCCGCGCGCTGGGCGGCCGGCTGCGCCAGGCCGACGAGCTGGCGCGGGTGCTCCGACCGCTCTTCCGCAGGGACGGATCCCTGGGGCTCGGCCACGGGGCCATCAACCTCATCGCGAGCGCCCCGGTGTGGTCCGCGGGATCTTCCGGACAGCGCGGCCTGCTCGCGGACCTGCTGCTCGCGGGCGGCCAGACGGCGGGGGCGTACACCGAACTCGCCACCGGCCACGATCTGGTCGCCTCGAAGGTGAAGGCCGTCCGGCAGGGGAGGGGCTGGTCCCTCTCCGGCCGCAAGGAGGTCATCAACAACGTGACCCGGGCCCACGCCGTGACCGTCCTCGCCCGCACCGGCGAGCAGCCCGGAAGCCGCAGCCACTCGCTGTTCCTGCTCGACATGGGCTCCGTGCCGCGCGAGCGGCTGCGATTCCTCCCCCGGTTCCCCACCTCGGGACTGCGCGCGATCCACCTCGGCGGCGTGGAGTTCGACGGCTGCCCGCTCCCCGAGTCCGCGCTGATCGGTGAGGAGGGCGGAGCACTGGAGTCCGTACTGCGGGCCTTCCAGGTCACCAAGGCGGTCCTGTCCGGTGCGACGCTCGGCTCGCTCGACACCCAGCTGCGTACGGTCACGGCGTTCGCGACCGAACGCCGGCTCTACGGCCGGCCGGTGAGCGAACTCCCGCATGCCCGTGAGGCGTTGACCGGGGCGTTCGTCGATCTGCTCATCGCCGACTGCCTGTCCACGACGGTGTGCCGGGCGCTGCACGTGCTGCCCCGGATGACGAGCCTGTACGCCCCGGCGGTGAAGTACCTCGTTCCGCTGCTGACCCAGGAGGCCATGGACAGCCTGGCCGTCGTCCTCGGCGCCCGCTCCTTCCTGCGGGAGGGCGCCCAGGGAATCTTCCAGAAGCATCTGCGCGACCTGCCGGTCGGCTCCCTGGCCCATTCGGGGGGAACCGTCTGCCAGGCGACGATCATTCCCCAGCTGCCCCGGCCGGCCCGCCGGAGCTGGTTCGTGACCCCGCCCGCGTCGTCCGAACTGTTCCGGATCGACGCGCCGCTGGACGACCTGGACTTCGGGAGTCTGGGGATCACCGCGGCCGCCGACGACGGACTCCTCGCGGTCCTGCCGGACGCCGCCGAGCGGTTGCGTTCCGATCCGGTACTGGGCCCGCTGTGCGGCCGGTTGGCCGACTCCCTGCGGGCCCTGCGGGACGACTGCCTGGCCCTCACCCCGCGCGGCGCGACCCCGCTGGCCGATCCCTGGGGCTTCGAACTGGCGGAGCGGTACGCGCTACTGGCCGCGGCCGCCGCCTGTCTGGGTGTCTGGCAGCACAACCGTGACCGGCCGGATCCCTTCCTGCGCGACCCGGCGTGGCTGGCGGCCGCCCTGCGGCGGCTGACCGTCCGCCTCGGAATCGCGCCGGGACCGGAGGTGGACACCCGGGCCGTCTTCCAGGAGCTCACCGAACGCCGCGAGCGGAACACCGGCTTCGACCTGATCGGCCGCCGACTTGCCTGACACCGGCCGGCGCATCGTGCTCGTCCCGTCCCGTCTCTTCATCCGTCCCCTGCCCCGAAGGAGCCAAGCCATGACCTCCACCGTCCCCGAACACGACCGCCTGACGCCCCCCGACCCGCAGGAGCTGTGCGACTGGCTGCGGGAGCGGGTGGCGTACTTCGTCGAATGCCCGGTGACCGACATCGCCACGGACGTCAAGCTCGTCGAGTACGGACTGGACTCGCTGTACGCACTCACGCTCTGCGGCGACATCGAGGACACCTTCGGCATCCCCGTGTCGGCGACGCTGGCCTGGGACTACCCGACCATCGACGCCATCGTGGGACTGCTGGCCACCCCGCGCCAGAGCTGAACGGAACGCCGCGGGCCCCCTCCCCGGACCGGGGAGGGGGCCCGCGGCGCATGCGCGCCGGACCTCAGGCCGACGCCAACTGCAGGTGCCGCGGATCGCCGGCGTACCGGAGGCTGCCCTGGAGAACGGCCTGGTGCGCCTGCGTCAGCGCGGGCCCCGGGTCGATGCCGAGTTCCTCCGCGAGGACCTGGCAGCCGGCGCGGTAGACCGCCAGCGCGTCGGCCTGCCGGTCACAGCGGTACAGCGCGATCATCAGATACGACCGCAGCCTCTCGTGCACGGGATACTCCTGTACGAGACCGGTCAGTTCGGGCACGAGCGCGCTGTGCCGACCGAGCTCCAGATCCGCCTCGATCCGCAGTTCCAGAACGGTCGCCCAGGCCTCTTCGAGACGTGGCCGTTCGGCGTCCGCGAGGAAGTCGGTCACATCGGCGAGGGGCGAGCCCCGATGCAGGTCGAGCGCCGCCCTGGCCAGGCCGGCGGCCTCCGCGTAGCGCCCGCCGGCCCGCGCCTCGCGCCCGAGGTCGGCCAGTCGCTCGAACTCCGTGAGATCCAGGCGTGCCCGCCCGACGCGGATGAGGTAGCCGGGGGTCCGTCTCACCAGCTCGATGTCGGGGCCGAGCTGTTTGCGCAGCCTGGACACGTAGGTGCAGATCTGCGCGTTCCTGGTGGTGGGGGGCTCCCATCCCCACAGCAGCGCGCTCATACGGTCGTCGGACACCGTCCGGCCGCGCGCCAGCAGCAGAGCCGCCAGGACGGTCTGCATCTTCGTGCCGGCCAGGGCGATCCGCCGCCGGCCGTCCCGTACCTCGACCGGGCCGAGAATCCGGAATTCCACTCTTCCCCCTGCTCTCCGCAACCACTGCCGAACCAGTCCGGCAATCAACATCCTGTGCGAGAACATGGCCGGAACGAGTGGTTCCGATCTGGCAGGACCCTGCCCGTACAGCAGGCTGTCAACCTTTGGCCACGACATTTCCCCGGTCCACCCGGCGCCGCTCGACGGTTCCGTCGGCTCGGGTCACGGTCACGGTGCGCCCTCGGCCCTCCGCGACACAGAGCCAGAAGGCCTCCCCGACCACGGTCGCCCGCGCGTCGCTGCGCGCCGTCCGCAGCACGCCCCGGGTGAAGGTCACCACGGTGGGCGGCCCGGATGCCCCGCCCTCGCCGAGCACGCCCCAGGCCAGGGTGAGCTGACGGCCGTCGCTCGCCTGCGTGTGGGCGCCGTGCAGGACGGTGGGGTGCAGCGCGCTCGCGACGACCACGTCCAGCACCGCGTCCCCGGCGTAGACCTCCAGGGCCGTACGTCCCCGTGAAGCACGGCCGAGACGGATCGACCAGGGCGTGCCGAGGAGAGGGAACCGGCCGGTCTCCGGAACCTCTTGCTCCGACAGGGTGTACACGGCGCGCGGCCTCCTTCCGTACCCGACGTCCGGGTACGCGAACGAGTCTGGTCGGGAGCACGGGCCGGGGTCCTCAACGCCAGCATCCGAGTCCGTGGTGGTGCTGGCTGCACCCTCGTTCGGCGCCCTCGGCCCTCATCACCCCCCGTATCGAACAAATATGGGGGCGCGGGGGAGCGTGGCGTTCCGGGATCACGAGAGGAAGTGGACGACGACGATGGCTACGACGGCCCAGGCTCCCAGGACGCGGTTCCTCGACATCACGCTCGGCGAGACCGAACGAGAGGCGTTCGCACGGCTGGCGGCGGCGCTGGCCGGCACCGGCTCCCGGCAGGTCGACGACCTCGCCTGGCTGGAACACGCGCGCACCCTGTCCAGCAGCATTCCGGCCGCGGTACGGGAGGAGATCCGCCGGTTCCGCCACGACCCGGGTCCCGGCGGACTGATGACGGTGCGAAACCTGCCGCTGTCCGGGGCGGAGCTGCCCGACACACCCACGGAGAGGGGCTCGGTGGAGCGTACGGCCACGGTGCCGGCCGCCGTGGCCGTACTGCTCAGCCTGCACCTGGGGGAGATCGCGGCCTTCCGCGAGGAGAAGTACGGCGCGCTGGTGCAGAACGTGGTGCCCGTGCCCGGCCGGGAGACGGAGCAGAGCAACGCCGGCTCCATCCCGCTCGACCTGCACGTGGAGAACGCCTTCCATCCCAACAGGCCGGACTACGTAGGTCTGTTGTGCCTGCGGGGGGACCACTCGGGACGTGCCGGCACCCTGGTCTCCTCGATCCGGGAGGCGGTGCGGCTGATCTCCGACGAGGTGCTGGAGGAGCTCCGGCGCCCGGTGTTCGTCACGGAGCCGCCTCCCTCGTTCGGGGGCGGTGACAGTACCCCGGTGCACGCGGTCCTCGAGGGCGACCCCGAGGACCCCAACGTCCGTGTGGACTTCCACGCGACCCGCGCGCTCGACGACACGGGCAAGGCCGCTCTGGAGCGACTGCGTGACGCGTTCCTCGACGTCGCCTCCGAACTGGTGCTGCGCTCCGGCGAGATGGCCTTCGTGGACAATCGCCTGGCGATCCACGGGCGTACGGCGTTCACCCCGCGGTACGACGGCCGCGACCGCTGGCTGCACCGCACCTTCGTCCACCTGGACCACCGCCGCACCCGGGTCCACCGTCCCGGCGGTGGCCCCGTGCTCAGCTGACGAGCCCCCGGCTCCCGCCGTCCGCCCGGTCCGGCCCCGTCGAGGGAGACGGACCGGGCGGAGATGTCACGCCCCGTCCAGGAAGCGCAGGACCGCCAGGACCCGGCGGTGGTCACCCTCGGCCTGTCCGAGGTCGAGCTTGGCGAAGATGTTGTTGATGTGCTTGGCGACGGCGCTCTCCCCGACCACCAGTCGCTCGGCGATCCCGGCGTTGGAACGGCCCTCCGCCATCAGTGACAGCACCTCGCGCTCGCGGGGCGTCAGCCGCTCCAGCGGGTCCCTGCCACCGCGCCGCGTCAGCAACTGGCCGACGACCTGCGGGTCGAGGGCCGTGCCGCCCGCCGCGACCCGGCGCAGCGCGTCGATGAACTCCTCGACATCGGCGACCCGTTGCTTGAGCAGATAGCCGAAACCGCCCGCGTTGTTGGTCAGCAGATCGGCGGCGTAGCGCTCCTCCACGTACTGGGACAGCAGGAGCACCGCGGTGTCCGGCCACCGCTCGCGGATCGTGAGGGCGGCGCGTATGCCCTCGTCGGTGAACGCGGGCGGCATACGGACGTCGACGAGCGCGAGTTGAGGCCGGTGCGCGTCGACCGCCGCCAACAGGGCCTCTGCGTCGCCGGTTTCGGCGGTGACCTCGAAGCCGGCCAGCTCCAGGACCTTGACCAGCCCGATCTTCAGCAGGACCGAATCCTCGGCGATGACCGCTCGCACAGCACACTCCAGAGTGAGGGGGGGTGCGACGTACGCTACCGCCTTCGCGACCCGGACCGGCGATAAAAGGCCAGGTCGGGGCGGCTCTGTGAAGGAAAGGACCGGGCCGGAGGTGTAGCTGGCACCACCACAGGACGGAATCCTGCGCTACTGATTCCCGAAGGCCCGGCGACCAGGCTGGAGAACGTTCCCGAAACCCGGGTACGGAAGGAGTTCCCGCCCCATGGCCACCCTCGCGCCGCCCGCCCGTCGTACGTCCTGCCGCCCGTTCCGGATGCCGAGGCCGACGCTGTCGACCGCTCTCGTCGTCGCGGGCGCGGCGCTGGGTCCGTGGATGTTCGTGCTCGCGGCGACGCTGCCGGCCACGGCGCAGGCGCACCACTGGACGGCGGCCTGGGTGGGCCTTGACGCGGCACTAGCGGCGGGCCTGGCCGGGACGGGGCTGCTGCGCGCCCGGCGCGACCCCCGCCATGTCCTCGCGGCTGCCGCCACCTCGGCGCTGCTGTTGATGGACGCCTGGTTCGACACCATGACCGCGGCGCCGGGCACCGAGACGGTCACCGCCCTCGCCCTCGCCCTCTGCGCGGAGATTCCCCTGGCTCTGGTGTGCGCACGGCTCGCGGTACGAGGGGTGGGGCACGGGCGGCCGTGAGCGGTACCACCCCTCTTGACCATGCCCGCATCCGGAAGCTCCGGGTGCGGGCATCAGTGTCTGTGGGCGGCGCCGTCGGTCGAGACTCCGTCCACCTTGTGGTGCCTCAGGAAAACCGCAATCGGTCAGCACGGACCTTGAAGGCTTGGGGAAGCTGACCGGACATACGAAGCGTTGTAGTCTGCCGAGACCGCCCTTGACCTGTGTGACGCAGGCAGGGAGCAGACAAACCCGGGAGTTCTCCGTGCTTCGTACCATGTTCAAGTCCAAGATCTAGAATCTGGGCTTTTGTGCAGGTCAGAGGCCTTGTGGGGCGGTCCAGGTCAGCAAATGGTCAGCATCGGGCTTGAAGGTGGTTCGGCGTGCTGATCTGGTGACCTCCGCGGCTGAGTTCTGAACGTGAACGCCTGGTTCCTGTTCGGAGGGTTTGCTTCGTGGCTCGTCAGCTTGCTCGTGGTATGGGTTCGTTCTTCAAGGACTGCGATTGCGTCCGGTCGTCTCGGTGTCCGCACCCGTATACGATCCGTTTCCGCAACGGGGCAGGGAGGCAGAGCGAGGAGGGCGGCTTCGCGACGCAGGACGATGCGATCGAGCGCCTGACGCAGATCTACACGGAGAAGATACGCACGGCACCGACCGTCGCGGAGGCTCGCCGTGAACTGGGGCAGCTGACGGTTGTGGAGTATGTGAAGCAGTGGTGGCCGCGGCAGCGGAGGATGACGGCGTACTCCACGGGTGAGCATGTCGACAGCGCCATCAATGTCCACGTCGTCCCCCGGATCGGGTCACGGAAGCTGATCACGGTGACGCCGATGGCGGTGGAGCGTTTCCTGGACGAGCCGGAGGTCGACGGGGTCGGCCGGGGACATCAGGTCAATATCTTCCGCATCCTGAAGACGATCCTGAAAGACGCCTACGACAAGGGGGCGATGGCGGAGGACTCGGTGAAGAGCGTGCAGGAGCCGGCGTACGTCCGCGAGAAGGTGGTCATCCCGAACCTGGACTACCTGAAGCGGGCCCTGGCCGTTGCGGGGGAGGATCTGGCGCTGGAGATCGTGATGATGGCGGGGTGCGGGCTGCGCAACGGTGAGGCCCGGGCCGTGAACATCAACAACCTGGTGGCCGTCGACGTCTACCGGGTGCACGAACAGATCCACTCCAACACGCACCGGCCGGCGAAGCTCAAGCACCGCAAGGCGGGGGAGTTCCGCGAGGTCCCGCTGCCCCGCTCGGTCCGCGAAGAGATCGAACGCTACAAGGACAAGCACGGCACCACGCCAGAGGGCTACCTGCTGCGCGGCCCCAGCGGCTACTACACCGAACCGATGGAACGCCGCCGCGTCCACACGCTCTTCGGCAAGCTGCCGAGGGTGGAGGGGATGGGGATGTACGGCTTCCGGCACTACTTCGCCTCCAACGCCCTCGGCAACGGGATACCGATCACCGACGTCGCCGAATGGATGGGCCATAAATCCATCGAGGAGACTTACCGCACCTACCGGCACCTCATGCCGGGCAGCATCACGAAAGCGGCACGCATCCTCGACGCCGGACTGTGGGAAGCAGCCTGACTCTTCGCCGAGGTCAGCAGGTTCTTCGTCTGCCGGTGGTGCACAGGTCACACTTCGCCGACCAGGGGAGTTGGCAGGAGTCGAGGTGGAGTGCGGGCCGTTGGCCCGTGTGTGGTCCGGGATCTTGTACTGAGCCGGCCCGATCGCCGGTAGTGCCTATGACAGACGTACCTGCGTGGGCCTCCGCCTGACAACGCGGGCCGGGGCTGGTGGAGGTCGAGGCTGTTCACCACCGCGCGCAGTGCGGCACCGGTCTTCACGACGAGCAGGGTTTCCCGTGCTGGGCCACCTCTGCAGGTGCGGAGGTCACCCGACGGCCGGGGGAGGGATGGGTGACTCGTCTGCAAGGCGAGGGGTTTGATGCCCTTGACCTCTCGGAGGTGCCCGTCCATGGGTGTGCGACGGCATTCGCGGGGGCGGTGGGCCAGCGCCCTGGTCGCCGTCACCCGCTCGATACTCGGCATCGCCCGGCACCGCCGCTACCCGGACCCCACGACCCGCGATCTCGTCCGCCAGCTCCAGGCAGTCGGCCGCCAAGCAGCCCTCACGCCGGCATCGGCCTGACCGGCCTGTCGCGCCGTCATCCGGTCCGCACACGGATCGGATGCCGCCGCCTGCCCTCCTGGAGATCGATTTTCCGATCAGCTTCAGAGCCGAGCCTCAAGGGGCCAGGGTGAGGTCACCATGGTTGGACCTGGCGAGCGACCGCCCGATGACCATGCGCTGAATCTGGTTCGTGCCTTCGAAGATCTGAGTCAACTTGGCCTCACGCATGTACCGTTCGACCGGGAACTCGCGCGTGTAGCCGACCCCGCCGAGGACCTGTACCGCATCGGTGGTGACACGCATCGCGTTGTCGGTCGCGACGAGCTTCGCGACCGACGCCTCACGGCTGAACGGCAGTCCCGCGTCCTTCAAGCGAGCGGCATGGAGGGTCGCAGCACGTGCTGAAAAGACCGCGGCCTCCATGTCGGCGAGCAGGAACGCGACTCCCTGGTGGTCGATGATGCGTGATCCGAACGTCTCCCGATCGCGTGCGTAGGCGATCGCGTGGTCGAGAGCGCCCTGGGCGAGACCGACCGCGACGGCCGCGATACCGAGACGGCCGGAATCCAGGCTCGCGAGAGCGATACGCAGGCCGCCGCCCTCGGCACCGATACGCCGCTCGACCGGGACACGGACGTCCCGGAGGACCATGGTCGCCGTCGTGGACCCGGTCAGGCCCATCTTCCGTTCGGGTACATCAGCGGTGAGGCCCTCGGTGCCAGCGGGGATCATGAAGCACGAGATACCCGTGCGGTCCTCCGAGGTGCGGGCCATGACCTTGTAGTAGTCCGCGTGGCCGCCGTGGGTCGTCCAGGCTTTCGCACCGTTCAGGACGTAGTGATCGCCGTCCAGACGGGCCCGGGTCCGCAGCGCGGCCGGGTCCGAGCCGGCGTGCGGCTCCGAGAGGCAGTAGGCACCCAGCAGCTCGCCACCGAGCATCGCGGGCAGCCACTCCTGTTTCTGCTCCTCGGTGCCCATCGTCGCCAGGCCGAAACACGACAGCACGTGCACGGAGACACCTACGCCGACCGAAGCCCACACGGACGCGATCTCTTCGACAACCTGCAGGTACACCTCGTAGGACAGGCTGCTGCCGCCGTACGCCTCGGAGTACGGCAGACCGAGCAGGCCGACACGTCCGAGGAGTCTGAAGACGTCCCGAGGGAATGCCTCGTTCGCCTCATCGGCATCCGCTCGCGACGCGAGTTCATCGGCCGCCAGCTTCCGGACCAGTCTGATGAGGTCAAGGGACTCATCGTTCGGTAACAGACGACGCGCGCTCATGGCACCTTCCAGCTGTCGGGGCGAAACATCGTTCGGAGGCGTCTGCGGACCAAGGCACCGCAGGACGCTCTTTCGTGGACAGGCATCGAAACGCTGAGGGAAGGTCGGCCGTCGTGTGGGTCTCGATGGTGGCGCGGGTGGTGTCCCTCGATCCGGCCGGGATCATGTCCACCGTGGTGCGGGGTCGGGGACCATGGCGGTGGAGCCGGCGGGTGATACCGGTACCGGCTCGATTCGCGGCAGTTCGCCGACGACTTTGCGCGCCGTTGAGATACGGGCCGACTCCTGCTGACACATCACCGGCCGGACTGTGATCCGTTCGGCCCCGGCCCCGAGGCGTTCCGCTTCGCGGTGACAGGCGGCCTCCCGCTCCCGGAGCAGCCGCAGTACCCCATCACAGCTCATCCGGCCCACCTCTCGCGCCAACTGATCAACCAGCTACGCAACGAGACGGGCATCACGTCGGACACGGGCGACCCCGCCAACCTCACCCGACGGGGACATGCACCCGACGTGAAGAACGTCCCCGGTCGGCCGACACCTCGCTGACGCGCGCGTCGAAGGAGTCTCGGCGGGGGTCGAACTCGTGGTGCGCGGTTGAGGTGACTCAATCCGCCGTGTCCGGCGACGACGTTCGCCGAGCAGGTCGAGGGGCCGACCGGCCCGCAGCGTCCGGTGGTATGCCGTGCGGTGGCTCAAGGCACGCTGCAACTGCCCGGCGGCACCTTGCGGGAGCGGGATCGGGGGACTCCTCAAGGTCCGCTGTCTCGCCAGTGCCGGCAAACACGTTCGTGCACTACGCGTTCGATACCTGGTCGTGCCGGGCGTTCCCCACCGCCCAGTTCGAGCGCTGTACCGATGACGCGGTGGCGTGCCGCGTCAGTGAGCGGCAGGCCGGACAAGGGCCGGCCGCGCTGGGAGACAGGCATGATCGTCGGCCTTTACGCCGGTCAGCGCGAAGGTGGCGGGCAGGCCGCGCAGGGTGCACAGCAGGTTCAGGTGCAGGCCGCGCGATGAAGGCCTGCCCGGTGGACGAGGCGCTCGGCCACCTCGATCCCGGCTCGCACCGACAGCCCGCGCCGCTCGAGGGCCTCGGTGACCTGGCGGGCGAATCGGCGCTGGCAGCCGGGATGCGGGGTGCCGTCCTGGGTGCAGCGGTCGGCCGGGGCCCAGGTCCAGCCGGGCTGGGCAGCGAGCGGGGTGAGCCGGTCGAGGTCCGGGACGAGCCGCAGGCCGCCCACCGGGCCGGTGCTCGAAGGCGCAGCGGTGAAGGAGTCGTCCACCAGGGCGACGTCGAAGCAGGGCACGGCGCCGACGCCGTACTCGGCGGCGTGTTCGAGCTGGGCGAGCGGGACGGACTTCACCCGGGTCAGTCCGGCGTTGTCGACCCAGCCGAACACCACCCCGTCGATTCCGTCGGCGGCGAGCTGGGCTTCGGCCGCCCGGGCCTGGGCGGCCCGCTCAGCTCGGGGGTACGTGGTGGCCATACCGATCATGCTGGCGTTCGCGGCAGCCGGTGCGCCAGTGGCCGGCCGGGAGTTCACTCGTCCGTGAACGGTCGGACCTGCGACGTGACTTAAGGGCGAGGGTGCGGGAAGCCTCTCCGATCACCGGGCTTTTCAGGGCGGGCCCGGTGAGGTGAGTCGAGGGGCGGGGCGGTGGCGGTGAGGCAACCGCCGACAGGTGGGGCCGGAGCTGGATCCTGCGTGACGCGCGGCGGAGTGTGCGGTCGAGGCCGTCGGGTGTGCCGGAGGCAGTGTGGGTCGTTGCTCTGCGCGCGAGTGACCGGACGGCGGCCTCGACCGGGTTCAGGCCGGGCGCGTACGGCGGCGGCCGGACCGTGGTGAGTGCCGGGTCCGGGACGCGTGGGCCTTCCGCGAAGCGGTGCTGGGAGGAGTCGCGCTGTCATTTCCCGCCCGGCGCCGGAGGGTGGCGCGCGAACTCGGAAGTCACCATGAAGCAGATCAGCGGTAATAGGTAAATGAGAAAAGCACTTCGCTCGGTGAGTTCCCCTACAGCAATTCGTGACGGCCAGAACAGGGATGGCACTCGCATGAGTGAAACCCGCCGAGACCGTTTGGCCTCGACAGTCATGACTGGGCTACGGTGATCGACAAGCGGACGGTTCACCTCATCGACAAGGAATTCAACCCGGCAGGGAGTCTGGCACGGGATATCGAGAATTCCGAAAAATGGGTGCTTCCGCCTTCCCCGCTGTGCGTGCTCCGGAGTGCGCAGTGCCCTGGGTCCCCTGTCATACATCTGCGTAGAGAAGTTGGAGCATCATGCCGCCCGTCGTTCCGCCGTTCCTGATCGGTCTCATCGTCGCGCCACTGGCCAAGCGTGTCCTCAAGCCACTGATGCGCGGTGTCGTCACGACGTCCGTCGGCCTAGTCATGGAGGTGAGGAAAGCGGCCCAAGAGGCCGGGGAGAACATCCACGACCTCGCGGTCGAGGTGGCTGCCGAGATGGTGGCGGCGCAGATCGCCTCCGACGACCAAGGGCCTACCGAGGGTGCGGCCTCGAACGCCGAGAAGGACGAGGCCAGGACTCCGAAGATCCGCGCGACCGTCGGTGCCGCGAAGGCGTAGTGACGCCCTGATGCCCGCCCGCCGCCAGGGCGTGTCTTCCCGACGACCTCGGAAGACGGGTCCTCGCGGCGGTCGGCCGTGGGCCTTTCGGCCGCTCCTCTTCCTCCCTCTCGGACTTTCCGCTCCGTCGCAGTGATCCGCCGTGCGCCGAATTCGCCGCGCCCGTTGACGGAATACCCGTGACCTTCGCAAACAGGTGATCGTACGCATGTCATCGCTACTGGGTGCCGCAGCCGGATTCCGGTCCGCGGAATGGGACGTGAACCCGCGCTCGGTCATTCCGGGCCGTCAGCGTTGGGACGTCAAGCTGGTGCTCGGACGGCCACGGACGGCCGAGTTCCTCGCCGCCGCGCTGCGCCGCATTCCCGGGGTCACCGAGGCCCGGGCCAACCCGGTCACCGGCGGGGTGCTCGTCCGGCACGATGCACGGCTGCGCGCCGCGGACGTCGGCCGGATCGTCCGCAGAGCCGTCACCCTGGTCGCGGAGGATCCGACCGGAGCGGGACGCCCGGCACCGGCCCGACCCGTCGCCGCACCGGCCCCGCAGGCGGATCGCGGCCTGGTCGTGCGACCGGTGCTTGCCGTCGGCGGCGGGGTCGCGGCCGGGATCGCTCTGATCAAGGGGTCGGCGCTGAGCAGGCAGTTGGTGGCAGTGGGCGGGGTGGCCGCGTTGACCGCGGCCGTCCTCCGGAAAGCCTGGTGCGGAACGGTCGACGCGTCCCAGAAAGCGGCCGAGCCAGGCGTCGAACGTCATCCCCTGCTGGAGATCGTCGGACCGCACCGACGCCGTCTCTACGGGGCCGTAGCCCTGTCCGTCGCCTGCCAGGTCTCGGAGATGGCGCTCGGTACCTTCCTCGGCTGGACCGGACTGGTCCTCATCAAGGGTGAGGCAGCGCCACTGGCCCACCTCGGCCTGACCACCGCGTCCGCCCAACTCTTCGGTCTGGCGGGGCTGACGGCCGCCGCCTGTGCCGCCGTGGCGATCCTGTCGTACGCCTCGAACCTCCAGTGGCGCCAACTCGGCCAGGACATCGAGCACGACTGGCGCAACCGGACGTACGCCCACGTCCAGCACCTCGAACTACGGCACCTGGAAGGCGAGCGGACCACCCGGATCGCCGGCGCGCTCACCGACGACGTCCGCCAGCTGGGCACCTTCTTCGCCACCTCGGCGGGCGACCTGCTGCACCTTGGCACCAGCCTGGCCCTCCTGGTGCCGCTGTTCCTGTTGCTGGCACCCCAGATCGCCTGGATCGCGTTCCTGCCCATCCCGGTCATCGCCTGGCTGTCGTTCCACTACCAGGACAAAGTCGCGGCCGACTACGCCGTCTCCGGCGAGCACCGGGCCAGGCTGCACAGCCAGTTGGCGAACACGCTGGAGGCCGGTGCCACCGTCAAGAGCTTCTGCACCGAGGATTACGAGGCCGAGCGCATCGACCGGCTGAGCGGGGAGGTCCAGGACAGCAGTCGGCGGACCGACCGGAGCACGATCCGCCACGCCGAGATCGTCCGGGTCTGCACGACCAGCTCGATGGCCGGAACCCTGCTGATCGGCGGCCGGGCGGTGCTCGACGGCAGCCTGCCGTTCGAGGTGTTCAGCCCGCTCATCGGGCTGCCACAGATGGTGTTGCTGCGGATGAACCGGCTCGGCGGCATCGTCGACCAGTACCAGCGCACGCTCGTCGCCTACGACCGGGTCCGGCGGCTGCAAGTCCTCCCCATCGAGGCCGACGGCGACGGAGGAGCGCTCGACGTTGAAAAGGTGCGCGGCGAGATCGTCCTCGACGACGTGACCTTCGCCTATCCCGACCGGCCGCCGGTGCTGGAGGGGCTCTCGCTGGCCATTCCCGCCGGGCAGGTCACCGCCCTCGTCGGTTGCACCGGCTCCGGCAAGACGACCGTCGCCAAGCTGCTGATGCGCTTCGTGGAAACGGAGTCGGGCAGCGTGCTGCTCGACGGGCGGGACGTCCGCGACCTGCCGAGGCAGGATCTGCGCCATGCGATCGGGTTCGTCGCGCAGGACCCCTTCCTCTTCGACGGCACCATCGCCGACAACATCCGCTACGGCAGCTTCGGCGCCTCGGACGAGGCCGTGGTCGAGGCGGCCGGGATGGCCGAGGTCCACACCTTCGTCGCGACGCTGCCGGACGGCTACGACACGGTGATCGGCGAACGCGGCGCAGCCCTCTCGGGCGGCCAGCGGCAGCGGATCGCGCTGGCGCGCGCGATCCTCAAGGACGCGCCGGTGGTGATCCTCGACGAAGCCACCTCCGCCGTGGACAACGAGACCGAGGCCGCCATCCAGCGCACGCTCCGTGTCTTCGCCGCCGACCGGACGATGGTGATCATCGCCCACCGGCTCTCCACGGTCCGCCACGCCGACCGGATCTACGTCATGGACACGGGCGGCGTCGTGGCCGAGCAGGGCACCCACGACGAACTCCTCGCCCTGCACGGACTCTACGCGTCCCTCTGGCAGCTCCAGGCCGGAGAACTCGTCGCCTGACCCCACCAGCCGTACCACCGGCCGCCTGCCATGTGACGTCACCGCGGCCGGTGCTCCCTGGCGTGCCCTCCCCCCACTCTCCCCCCACGTCTGTCCCCCTCCCGGAGGTATCCCCCCATGCCCCGTCTCGACGGCGCCTCCCTTCCCCTGACAGCGGCCCAGCGCGAGATCTGGCTTGCCGAGCAGCGCTCCCGGACGCCGATTCCGGGCTACCGCGTCGGCGAGTGCCTGGAGATCCTCGGGCCGGTGGACCGGGAGCTGTTCGAGACCGCGCTGCGCCGGGTGGTCGGCGAGGTCGACGCCCTTCACGTGACCTTCGTCGACGACGGTGAGGGCCCGCGCCAGGTCCTCCGGGAGAGCTGGGACTGGGCTCCGGCCCACCTCGACCTCAGCGGGGAGTCCGACCCCCGGGCGGCGGCCGTGGAATGGATGGAGCGGGACCTGCTGCGCCCGCTGGACCTCGCCCGTGACCCGCTGTTCGGCCACGCGCTGATCAAGGCGTCGCCGACGGAGTACCTCTGGTACCTGAACTACCACCACGTGGTGCTGGACGCGATCAGCAGCTCCATGCTCCGACAGCGGGTCGGTGAGGTGTACTCGGCACTGGCCGAGGGCGGCGCCGTGCCGCCCTGCCCGTTCGGCTCGCTGCGGGACCTGGTCGACAGCGACGCCGCCTACCGCGCCTCCACCGACTTCGCCGCCGACCGCGCCTACTGGACCGAGCGCTTCGCCGACCTGCCCGCCCCGACCCGGCTCACCGACGCCTCCGCGACCGACCCGCACCGCGCCCTCCGGCTGGCCGAGGAGCGGGAACTGCGCCGCCCGGACGCCCTGCGGGCGGCGGCTGGACGTTCCGGCGTCCGGTGGTCCCGGCTGGTGGTCGCGGCGACGGCGCTCTACGCCCACCGGCTGACCGGCAACCAGGACGTGGTGCTCGCCCTGCCCGTCACGGCCCGTCGGGGCGCCGACCGCGACCTGACGGCGGTGCCGGGCACGATGTCCAACGTGGTGCCGCTGCGGCTGACGGTGCGGCCGGACATGCCGTGGCGCGAACTCGTCGCCCAGGCGGCGCGGGAGGTCGAGACGGCCGTCGCGCACGAGCGCTACCGCAGCGAGGACCTGCTGCGGGACCTCGGCGCTCCCGGCAGTATCGGGACGGCGTTCCCGCTGATCGTCAACATCATGGCCTTCAACTCCAGGCCGAGCTTCGCCGGGCACCCGGCCTCCGTGCACCACTTCGTGTCCGGGTCGACCACCGACCTCGCCGTCTGGGTCTTCGACTACCGGGACGGCAACCCGCCGCTGCTCCGGCTGCACGGCTCGCCGGAAGCGTACGGCGACGACGGCCTCGCCGCGCACCAGCAGCGGCTGCTCGCCCTGTTCGACGCCGTCGCGGACTGCGACCCGGACGAGCCGGTGGGGCGGATCGAACTGCTCACCGCCGACGAGCGCCGCGAGCTGGCGGTGCTCGGCGCCGGGCCGGTGGCGCCGGCCCCGGCCGCGAGTCTGCCGGAGCTGTTCCGGGAGCACGTCCGGGCGACTCCGGAGCTGGTCGCGCTGGTGTGCGGCGACGTCTCGCTGACCTACGCGGAACTGGACGCGCGGGCGAACCGGCTGGCGCACGCCCTGATCGCGCGGGGTGCGGGGCCGGAGCGGCTGGTGGCGGTGGCGCTGCCGCGCTCGGCGGAGCTGGTGGTGGCGATCCTCGCGGTGCTGAAGACCGGCGCGGCGTACGTTCCGGTCGACCCCGAGTACCCGGCCGCCCGGATCGCGTACCTGCTCGACGACGCGCGGCCGACGCTGGTGATCACCGACTCCCGCAGCGGGGACCGCCTGCCGGACAGCGGTCCTGTCGACCGGCTGGTGCTCGACGCCCCTGAGACGGCCGCCCTGGTGGCGGATTGCCCGGCGGCCGACCCGATGGTGGCCGTCGACCCGGGTCACCCCGCGTACGTCATCTACACCTCCGGTTCCACCGGCAGGCCCAAGGGCGTGCTGCCGACCCACGGCGGCCTGCTCGACCTGCTCGCCGACCTCCGGCAGGTGCACTTCGCGCCGGTGCTGAAGGCGCGGCAGCGGCTGCGGGTGGCGCTGACCACCTCGGTGTCCTTCGACGCCTCCTGGAACCAGTTGCTCGCCCTGTTCGGGGGCCACGAGCTGCACGTCCTGGAGCACGCGACCTGGACCGACCCCGACGCCTTCGTCGGTTACGCGGCGCGTTGCGGACTGGACTACATCGAAGCCACCCCGTCCTATCTCCATGTGCTCGTCTCCCATGGACTGTTGAGTGACCCGCGGTGGCGCCCGGCACTGGTCGCGGTGGGCGGCGAGGCCGTCCCGGAGCGGCTGTGGGAGCGGCTGCGGGCGGCGGAGGGGGCATCCTGCCTCAACCTCTACGGGCCGTCCGAATGCACCGTCAACTCGGTGGTCGCGCAGTTGGGTTCGAGCGCACGCCCGGTGATCGGCCGGCCCGTCACCAACGCCCGGCTGTACGTGCTCGACGGTGCCCTGCGGCCGCTGCCGACCGGTGCGGCGGGTGAGCTGTACATCGCGGGCGCGGGGCTGGCCCGCGGCTACCTCGGCCGACCGGGGCTGACCGCCGGGCGGTTCGTCGCCGACCCGTTCGGGCCGAGCGGGTCGCGTATGTACCGCACCGGGGACCTGGTGCGCTGGGACGAGGCCGGGAACCTGGAGTTCCTCGGCCGCACCGACGACCAGGTCAAGATCCGTGGCTTCCGGGTCGAGCTTGGTGAGATCGAGGCCGTCCTCGCCGAGCATCCGCAGGTCGCCCGGGCCGCCGTGACGGTGCGCACCGAGGGGGAATCCCGGCTGGTCGCCTACGCGGTGCCCGAGCCCGGCGCCACCGTGACCGACACCGCCCTGCGCGACCACCTGCGGGACCGGCTGCCCCGGCAGCTGGTGCCGGCCGCGTACGTGCTGCTGGACGCGCTGCCGCTGACCCCGAACGGCAAGCTCGACCGGCGGGCCCTCCCGGCGCCCGAACAACAGCCCGCCGCACCGGGCCGCGCACCGCGCACCGCGACCGAACACCTGCTCGTCGGGCTGTTCGCCGAGGTGCTCGGGGTGTCCGAGCCCGGACTGGACGACAGTTTCTTCGACCTCGGCGGGCACTCCCTGCTGGCCACCCGGCTGGTCGCCCGGGCCCGCTCGATCCTCGGCGTGGAGCTGCGGCTCGGCGACCTGTTCGACGCGCCGACGGTGGCGGAACTGGCGGCGGCGGTGGACGTCGCGGGCCGGGCGCGGCCGGCCCTGCGGCGGTGCGAGCGGCCCGTGGGGGTACCCCCGGCCGAAGGCCAGGGGGAGGTTCCGCTGTCCTTCGCACAGCGCCGGCTGTGGTTCCTGCACCGCATGGAGGGCCCGAGCGCCACGTACAACATCCCGCTGGCGCTGCGGCTGTCCGGGAACCTGGACCAGCGGGCCCTGGAAGCCGCCCTGGCGGACGTGGTCGAACGGCACGAGAGCCTGCGCACCGTCTTCCCGGTGCTCGACGGCGTGCCCTGCCAGCGGGTGCTGGACCCGGGCGCGGCACGGCCGCGGCTGCGGGTGACCGAAGGGGGCGAGCGTGACCTGCCGGAGCGGCTGGCGGAGGCGGCCCGGCACGGCTTCGAGCTCTCCGAGGAGCCGCCGCTGCGCGCCGAACTGTTCCGGCTCGGCGCCGAGGAGCACGTGCTGCTGCTGGTGGTGCACCACATCGCCGGTGACGGCTGGTCGACGGGGCCGCTCCTGCGGGATCTGACGACCGCCTACGCGGCCCGTGCCGAGGGGGCGAAGCCGGAGTGGTCGCCGCTGCCGGTCCAGTACGCCGACTACGCCCTCTGGCAGCGGGAACTGCTGGGCGACGGCGCGGACCCGGACAGTCTGCTGAACAGCCAACTCTCCTACTGGCGGGAGAAGTTGGCGGAGCTGCCCGAGCAGGTCGAGCTGCCGTTCGACCGGCCCCGGCCGGCGGCGATGTCCTACCGGGGCGCCCACCTGCCGGTGCGGATCGACGCCGGGCTGCACCAGGGCCTGCGCGTGCTCGCCCGGGACGGCGGGGCCAGCCTCTTCATGGTGCTCCAAGCCGGGCTGGCCGCCCTGCTGGGCAAGCTGGGCGCGGGCACCGACGTACCCGTGGGCACGCCGATCGCCGGACGCACCGACGAGGCCGTGGACGACCTGGTCGGCTTCTTCGTCAACACCCTGGTGCTGCGCACCGACCTCTCCGGCGACCCGTCGTTCACCGAACTGCTGGGCAGGGTGCGGGCCGACGCGCTGGCCGCGTACGCGCACCAGGACGTGCCCTTCGAGCACCTGGTGGAGGCGCTCAACCCGACCCGGACGCTGGCGCACCACCCGCTGTTCCAGACCATGCTCGCCCTGCAGAACGCGCCGCTGGGCACGTTCGACCTGCCCGGGCTGCGGGTGGCGACCGACCTGGTCCACACCGGGACGGCCAAGTGCGACCTGACCTTCATCCTGGCCGAACAGCCCGGTGAGGACGGCCTGTCGGGCGTGGTGGAGTACAGCACCGACCTGTTCGACGAAGTCACCGTGACCGGGATCGTCGAGCGGTGGCTGCGGCTGCTGCGCGCCGTCGTCGCCGACCCAGGCCGACGGATCGGCCAGGTGGACGTGCTGTCCGCCGACGAGCTCCGCGCGCTGCTCCCGGCGCGTACCGACCGGAGCGAGGGGCCGTCGGAGAGCAGCCTGACCGCGCTGTTCGAGCGACGGGTACGGGCGAACCCGGCCGCCGTCGCCCTCATGGACGGCGAAGTCACCCTGACGTACGGCGAGTTGAACGCCCGCGCGAACCGGCTCGCGCATGCCCTGATCGACCGGGGGGTGGGGCCGGAGCAGCGCGTGGCGCTGGCCCTGCCGCGCTCGGCGGCGCAGGTCGTGGCGGTGCTCGCCGTGCTGAAGGCGGGCGGCGCCTACCTGCCGGTGGACCCGCAGTACCCGGCCGCCCGGATCGCCTACCTGCTCCAGGACGCCCGGCCCTCGCTCCTCGTGACCACGAGCCGGACCGGCGACCTGCCGGGCGCGGACCCGGTGGACCGGCTGCTGCTGGACACCGCCGACCTGGACGGCCTGCCGGACACCGACCCGGAGGTCTCCCTCGACCCGGGCCACCCCGCCTACGTCATCTACACATCCGGGTCCACCGGCAACCCCAAGGGCGTGGTGGTCACGCACCGGAACGTGGTGCGGCTGTTCGGCACGACCGAGAAGCTGTTCGGCTTCTCCGCCGAGGACGTCTGGACGCTCTTCCACTCCTACGCCTTCGACTTCTCGGTGTGGGAGCTGTGGGGCCCGCTGCTGTACGGCGGCCGTCTGGTGGTCGTGGACCACGAGACCAGCCGCTCGCCCGGCCGCTTCCTGGAGCTCCTCGCCCGCGAGCGGGTGACCGTGCTCAACCAGACGCCGTCCGCGTTCTACCAGCTGATGCAGGCGGACGCGGAGGCACCGGAGACCGGCCGCCCGCTCACGCTGCGCACGGTGGTGTTCGGCGGTGAGGCGCTGGAGCACGCCCGGCTGGCGAGCTGGTACGAGCGGCACCCGGACGGCGCGCCACTGCTGGTCAACATGTACGGCATCACCGAGACCACGGTGCACGTCACGTACGCGGCGCTCGACCGGTCCGGAACCGCCGGCGGCGAGATCGGCGTGGCCATTCCGGACCTGCGGACGTACGTGCTGGACGCCCACCTGCGGCCGGTGGCCCCAGGCGTGCCCGGCGAGCTGTACGTCGCGGGCGCCGGACTGGCGCGCGGCTACCTGAACCGGCCCGGCCTGACCGCCAGGCGCTTCGTGGCCGACCCGTTCGGACCGCCGGGATCGCGAATGTACCGCAGTGGCGACGTGGTGCGCCGCGCGGCGGACAACAGCCTGCACTACGTCGGCCGGGCCGACCAGCAGGTGAAGGTGCGCGGTTTCCGGATCGAGCTCGGCGAGATCGAGGCGGCGCTGGCCGCGCACCCCGGCATCGCCCAGGTCGCCGTCCTGGCCCGGCAGGACCGGGCCGACGACACCCGGCTGGTCGCGTACCTGGTGCAGACCGGGGGTACCGTACCGAGTCCGGCCGACCTGCGTGGGTACCTGCGCGAGCGGTTGCCGGAGCACATGGTGCCGTCGGCGTTCGTCGTGCTGAACGCGCTGCCGCTGACCGCCAACGGCAAGCTGGACCACCGAGCCCTGCCCGCCCCCCACCTCGCCCCGGCGGCCACCGTCCGCGCGCCGCGCACCCCGCAGGAGCAGGTCCTCTGCGAGCTGTTCGCCGAGGTCCTGGGCGTGGCGTCGGCCGGCGTCGAGGACGGTTTCTTCGATCTGGGCGGGCACTCGCTGCTGGCCACCCGCCTGGCCGCCCGGATCCGCGCGACGCTCGGCGTGGAAATGCCGCTGCGCACCCTGTTCGAGGCGCCGACCCCGGCCGGCCTGGCCGCCGCCCTGGTGGCGGCCGGACCGGCGCAGGCCGCCCTGGCACGGCGCGAGCGCCCCGAGGCGATCCCGCTGTCGTTCGCGCAGCGGCGGCTGTGGTTCCTGCACCAGCTGGAGGGCGCCGGCGCGAACTACCACATCTCGCTGGCCTGGCGGCTGTCCGGGGATCTGGACCGGCGGGCCCTGGAGTCCGCCGTGGCGGATGTGGTCGAGCGGCACGAGAGCCTGCGCACCGTCTTCCCGGCGGTCGACGGAGTGCCGTACCAGCGGGTGCTGGACGTCGAGGCATCCCGCCCGCGGCTGCTCGTCAGCCGGACCACTGAGTCCGAGCTGCCGAACGGCATGGCGGAAGCGAAGGCCCGTCGGTTCGACCTGGCGGTCGATGTGCCCCTGCGTGCCGGGCTGTTCGAGCTGGCGGCGGACGAGCACGTGTTCCAGGTGGTCCTCCACCACATCGCGGGTGACGGCTGGTCGCTGGGCCCGCTCGCGCAGGGTCTGACCACCGCCTACGTGGCGCGCTGTCGCGGCGAGGAGCCGCAGTGGGAGGAGCTGCCGGTCCAGTACGCCGACTACACCCTGTGGCAGCACGAGCTGCTCGGCGACGCGGCCGACGGGGACAGTCTGTTCGCCCGCCAGGCGGCCTACTGGACCCGGCAGCTGGCCGGTCTGCCCGAGCAGCTCCAGCTGCCCGGCGACCGGCCCCGCCCGGCGGTCGCCTCGCACCGGGGCGGTTCCGTGCGTGCCGGGCTGGACGCCGAGCTGCACCGCGGGCTGCGCGAACTCGCCCGCGCCCACGGCACCAGTCTGTTCATGGTGCTTCAGGCCGGTCTTGCAGTGCTGCTGAGCAAGCTCGGCGCGGGCGACGACATCCCGGTCGGCAGCCCGGTCGCAGGCCGTACCGACCAGGCGCAGGACGAGCTGGTCGGCTACTTCGTCAACACCCTGGTGTTCCGTACCGACACCTCGGGCGATCCGACGTTCGCCGAACTGCTGGGCCGGGTCCGGGAGACCGCGCTGGCCGGGTACGCGCACCAGGACCTTCCGTTCGAGTACCTGGTCGAGGCCCTCAACCCGGTCCGGTCGCTGGCGCACCACCCGCTGTTCCAGGTCATGCTGGTGCTGCAGAACGCGCCCCGGGCCGACTTCGCGCCGTCCGGGCTGCGCGTCGGCGACATGCCGTCGACGTCGACCACCGCCAAGCTCGACCTGATCTTCACCGTGTCCGAGCGGCACGCGCAGGACGGCTCCCCGGAGGGGATCGACGGGTCCGTCGAGTACACCGGCGACCTGTACGACCCGGCCACCGTCGAGACGATGATCGAGCGGTGGGAGCGGCTGCTCCGCGCCGTGGTCGCCGACCCGCAGCGGAGGCTCAGCCGGTTCGGCCTGCTCACCGCCGAGGAGCACGGTGAGCTGACGGCGCTGGGTACCGGCCCGGCGGCCCAGGCATTCACCGAGAGCCTGCCGGAGCTCTTCCGGGCTCAGGTGCGTGCGACTCCGGACGCCGTCGCGCTGGTGGGGCCGGAAGCATCGCTGACCTACGCGGAGTTGGACGCGCGGGCGAACCGGCTGGCGCACGCTCTGGTCGCGCGGGGTGCGGGGCCGGAGCGGCTGGTGGCGGTGGCGCTGCCGCGCTCGGCCCAACTGGTGGTGACGATCCTCGCGGTGTTGAAGACCGGCGCCGCGTACGTTCCGGTCGATCCGGAGTACCCGGCCGCGCGGATCGCGTACATGCTCGACGACACCCGACCGGTCCTGGTGGTGACCGACGACCGTACTCGGGACCGGCTGCCGAAGACCGGTCCCGCCGGGTGGCTGGTGGCCGACGCCCCGGAGACGGCCGCGCTGGTGGCGGGCTGCCCGGCGACGGACCCCGCGGTGGCCATTGATCGGAGCCACCCGGTCTGTGCCATCTACACCTCCGGTTCCACCGGAAAGCCCAAGGCCGTGGTGACGACGCACGGCGGCCTGCTCAACCTGTTCGCTCATCAGCGTCCACTGCTGTTCGCGGAGCGTCCCAAGGGCCGACTGCGGGTGGGACTGACCGCGTCGGTGTCGTTCGACGCATCCTGGGACCAGCTGTTCGGCCTGTTTGCGGGCCATGAGCTGCACGTCCTGGACGACTCGACCTGGGCCGACCCGGACGCCTTCGTCGAGTACGCCGCGCGTTGCGGGCTGGACTATGTCGGCGCCACCCCCTCGTACCTGCAGGTGCTGGTCAAGCAGGGTCTGCTGGACGATCCTCGGTGGCGTCCCGCGATGGTCGCGGCGGGCGGGGAGGCAGTCCCGGAGCAGCTGTGGGAGCGGCTGCGGGTGGCCGACGGGGTGTCCTGCCTGAACTTCTACGGGCCGTCCGAGTGCACGGTGAACTCGGTCATCGCGCCGCTGGAGTCGAGCCCGCGTCCGGTGATCGGCCGGCCGGTCGGGGGCGTCCGGTTGCACGTGCTCGATGCCGCGTTGCAGCCGGTGCCCGCGGGCGTGCCGGGTGAGCTGTACATCGCCGGTGCGGGGCTGGCGCGCGGCTACCTGAACCGGCCGGGCCTGACCGCGGGACGGTTCGTGGCGGACCCGTTCGGTCCCGGCGGTTCGCGGATGTACCGCAGCGGTGACCTGGTGCGGTGGGGGTCGGACGGGAACCTGGAGTTCCTCGGCCGCATCGACGACCAGGTCAAGCTCCGGGGATTCCGGATCGAGCTCGGCGAGATCGAGGCGGCACTGGCGGAACACCCGCAGGTCGCGCAGGCCGCCGTGACCGTCCGGCAGGACCGGGCGGGGGACACCCGCCTGGTCGCCTACCTGGTGCCCGCCACCGGGGCGGAGCTTCGGCCGGAAGACCTGCGGGCGCACCTGCGCGAGCGGCTGCCCGACTACATGGTGCCGGCCGCGTTCGTCGCCCTCGACGTGCTGCCGCTGAACGCCAGCGGCAAGCTCGACCGGCGCGCCCTGCCCGAGCCGGAGTACGCGGCGTCGCGGGTCGGCCGGGCCCCGCACACTCCTCAGGAACACGTGCTGGCAGGGCTGTTCGCAGAGGTGCTGGGCCTGCCTCAGGTCGGTGTCGACGACGACTTCTTCGACCTCGGCGGGCACTCCCTGCTGGCCACCCGGTTGGTGGCCCGGGTCCGTACGACCCTGGGCGTGGAACTGGCACTGCGCACCTTGTTCCAGACCCCGACGGTGGCCGGCCTGGCCGCCGGGCTGGGCGGCGCGGACCGGGCCCGGCTCGCCCTGGGGCGGGCGGAGAGGCCCGTGGGGGCACCCCCGGCCGAAGGCTGGGGGATGGTGCCGCTGTCGTCCGCTCAGCGGAGGCTGTGGTTCCTGCGCCAGATGGAGGGCGCCGACTCGGTCTACAACATGCCGCTCGCGTGGCGGCTCTCGGGGCCACTGGACCTGGCGGCCCTGGAGGCGGCGCTGGGCGACGTCGTCGACCGGCACGAATCCCTGCGCACGGTCTTCCCGGCCGTGGACGGAGTGCCCCACCAGCAGGTGCTAGCCACCGCAGAGGCGTGCCCGAGGCTGTCGGTCACCACGGCCGACGAGACGGACCTGCCGGAACTGCTGGCGGGGGCCGCGGCGCGCGGATTCGACCTCGCGGCCGAACCGCCGCTGCGCGCCGAGGTGTTCGAGGTTTCGGCGGACGAGCACGTGCTGCTCCTGGTGATGCACCACATCGTCGGTGACGGCTGGTCGCTGGGCCCGCTGGCCGCCGACCTGGCCACCGCGTACGCGGCACGCCGCCAGGGCGAGGAGCCGCGGTGGGCGCCGCTGCCGGTCCAGTACGCCGACTACACCCTGTGGCAGCACGAGCTGCTCGGCGACCCGGCCGACCAGGACAGCCTCTTCGCCCGCCAACAGGCCTACTGGACCGAGCAGTTGGCCAACCTGCCGGAGCAGATCCGGCTTCCCGCCGACCGCCCTCGCCCCGCGGCCCCCTCCTACGCCGGCGGCCACCTCGCGATCGAACTGGACGCCGAACTGCACGCCGGGCTGATCCGGCTGGGCCGGGAGCACGGCGCCAGCGTGTACATGGTGCTGCAGGCCGCCCTGGCATCGCTGCTGGACAAGCTCGGCGCGGGAACGGACATCCCGGTCGGCAGCCTGATCGCGGGCCGGACCGACGAGGCCCTGGACGACCTCGTCGGATTCTTCGTCAACACCCTGGTGCTCCGCACGGACACCGGTGGCGACCCGACCTTCGCCGAGCTCCTCGGCCGGGTCCGCGAGGGCGCGCTGGCCGCGTACGCACACCAGGACCTGCCGTTCGAGCACGTCGTCGAGGCCCTCAACCCGTCCCGGTCGCTCGCCCGTCAGCCGCTGTTCCAGGTGCTCCTCGCGCTGCAGAACGTGCCCCGCACCGAGTTCGCGCTGGACGGTCTGGCCGCCGAGATCGTCCTGGTGCGGACGCCGACGGCGATGTTCGACCTCGGCTTCCACCTGCTGGAGCGCGACGGCACCGGCGGGCCGGCCGAGGGCATCGTCGGGCGGGTCGAGTACAGCACCGACCTCTTCGACCCCGCCACGGTGGAGGCACTGGTCGCCCGGTGGCTGCGTCTGCTGGCGTCGGTGGTCGCCGAGCCGGACCGGCCGCTGAGCCGGATCGACGTCCTCACCGCCGAGGAACGGCACGAACTGCTGGTCGTACGCAACGACACCGCCTGCCCGGCTCCCGATGCCGGCCTGCCCGCTCTGTTCGAGGCGCAGGTCCGGGCGACCCCGGAGGCTCCGGCGGTGGTGTTCGAGGACACCGTGCTGACCTACCGGGAGCTGAACCGAAGGGCCAACCGCCTGGCGCACGCGCTGATCGCGCGCGGGGTGGGGCCGGAGCAGGTCGTCGCCCTGCGGCTGCCGAGGTCGACCGAGCTGGTGGTCGCCGTCCTCGCGGTCCTCAAGACGGGTGCGGCGTACCTGCCGGTCGATCCGGACTATCCGGCCGCCCGCATCGCGTACATGCTGGACGACGCCCGGCCTGCCGTGGTGCTCGACGACCTCGCGGCCGTCACACCGGACGGGGACCTGCCGGAGCACGATCCGGCCGTCGCCGTGGACCCGCGGCACCCGGCCTACGTCATCTACACCTCGGGCTCCACCGGCAGGCCCAAGGCCGTGGTGATGCCCGCCGCCGGGCTGCTGAACCTGCTGGCGTGGCACCACAAGGCCGTCGGCGGCGAACCCGGCACGCGAACCGCGCAGTTCACCGCGATCAGCTTCGACGTCTCGGTGCAGGAGACGCTCTCCGCGCTGCTGTACGGCAAGACCCTCGTGGTGCCGACCGAGGAGCAGCGCCGCAGCGCCGAGCTGTTCGCCCGCTGGCTGGACCGGCACGGGGTCGAGGAGCTGTTCGCGCCCAACCTGGTGGTCGAGGCGCTGGCCGAGGCCGCCGAGGAGGCCGGGCTGGAACTGCCCGGCCTGCGGCTGGTCGCCCAGGCCGGTGAGGCGATGCGCCTCGGCGGTGCCGTGCGCCGCTTCCAGACCTGCCGGCCGGGCCGGGAACTGCACAACCACTACGGGCCCGCCGAGACCCATGTGATCACCGCCTACCCGCTGCCAGCCGACCCCGTCGACTGCCCGCTGCCGGTACCGATCGGCCGGCCGATCGCCAACTGCCAGGCATACGTGCTGGATTCGGCGCTGCGACCGGTCGCCCCCGGCGTGCTGGGTGAGCTGTACCTCGCCGGGGCGGGACTCGCCCGCGGCTACCTGAACCGGCCCGGGCTCACCGCCACGCGATTCGTCGCCAACCCGTACGGTCCGGTCGGCGCGCTGATGTACCGCACCGGTGACCTGGTCCGCTGGCAGGCCCACGGCGAGCTGGAGTTCGCGGGCCGGGTGGACCACCAGGTGAAGATCCGCGGGTTCCGGGTCGAGCCGGGCGAGATCGAGGCCGAGCTGGCCGCGCACCCGGGTGTCGCCCAGGTCGCGGTGCTCGCCCGGGAGGACCGGATCGTCGCGTACGTCGTCCCGTCGGCCGGGGCCGGGACTACCCCGGCGACGCTGTCGCCGTATCTGCGCGAGCGGCTGCCGGACTACATGGTTCCGTCCGCGTTCGTACTGCTCGACGCGCTGCCGCTGACGCCGAACGGGAAGCTGGACCGGGCGGCGCTGCCCGCGCCCGATCGCGGCTCGGCCGAGGCCGGGCGGGCGCCGCGCACGCCGCAGGAGCAGATCCTGTGCGAGCTGTTCGCCGAGGTGCTGGGCGTGCCGCGGGTCGGGGTCGACGACGGCTTCTTCGACCTGGGCGGGCACTCCCTGCTCGCCACCCGGCTGGCCGCGCGGGTCCGGGCGACCCTTGGGGTCGAGCTGGAACTGCGCGGCCTGTTCCGGGCGCCGACACCCGCCGGGCTCGCGGCCGGGCTGCACGACGCCGGCACCGCGCGGCAGGCCCTGGTACCCCGGCCCCGCCGCGATCCGATGCCGCTGTCGTTCGCCCAGCGCCGGCTCTGGTTCCTCCAGCAGTTCGGGGCGCCGAGCGCGACCTACCACATGCCGCTCGCCCTGCGGCTGTCCGGCGACCTCGACCGGGCCGCGCTGAGCGCCGCGCTCGCGGACGTGGTGGCCCGGCACGAGACCCTGCGCACGGTCTTCCCGCACACCGCCGGAGTCCCGTACCAGCGGGTGCTGGACGCCGGCGAGGCCGCCGTCCCGCTGACCGTACGCGCGGCCGGCGAGGCGGAGGTGCCCGCCCTGCTGCGCGAGGCGGCGGTACGGGCGTTCGACCTGACCTCGGAAGTACCGCTGCGGGCGGAGCTGTTCGCGCTCGCGCCGGACGAGCACGTGCTGCTGCTGGTGATGCACCACATCGTCGGGGACGGCTGGTCCATGGGCCCGCTGGCCCGTGACCTGGCCACCGCCTACACCACCCGGCAGGGCGGTGGGGCTCCCGCATGGCCGCCGCTGCCGGTCACCTACGGCGACTACACCCTGTGGCAGCACGAGATCCTCGGCGACGAGCACGACACGGAAAGCGTGTTCGCCCGCCAGGTCACCTACTGGACCGAGGCGCTGGCCGGGCTGCCCGAGCAGCTGCAGCTGCCTGCCGACCGACCGCGCCCGGCCACCATGTCGTACGGCGGCGACCTGCTGGAACTCCGGATCGACGCCGAACTGCACGCGGCACTGGTGGAGTTGGCCCGAAAGTCGGGTGCCACCCTGTTCATGGTGCTGCAGGCCGCGCTCGCCGCGCTGTACACGCGGCTGGGTGCGGGCACGGACATCCCGATCGGGTCTCCGATCGCGGGGCGTACCGACGAGGCGCTGGACGAGCTGGTCGGGTTCTTCATCAACACGCTGGTGCTGCGCACCGACACGAGCGGTGATCCGAGTTTCGCCGAGCTGCTGGGCCGGGTGCGGGAGACGGCGCTGTCGGCGTACGCGCACCAGGACGTGCCCTTCGAGCACCTGGTGGAGGCGCTGAACCCGTCCCGATCGCTGTCGCACCACCCGCTGTTCCAGACCGGTCTTGTCGTGCAGAACGCGCCGGGCGGCGACTTCGAGCTGCCGGGTTTCCAGGTCTCCGGGGTGACCGTGCTCACCGGGACCGCGCGGCTCGACCTGACCTTCGGGTTCGCGGAGGAGCACGGGCCCGACGGCGCGCCGGCCGGGATCGGCGGTGCGGTCGAGTACAGCACCGACCTGTTCGACCGTTCGACGGTCGAGGCCCTGGTCGCCCGGTGGACCAGGCTGCTGGCCGCGGTCGCCGCCGCGCCCGACCGGCCGATCGGTGGGATCGACCTGCTGTCCGCCGAGGAGCGCCGTGAGCTGCTGCCCGTTGTCCAGGACGGGGCGGCAGGGGGGAGCCTGCCGGAGCTGTTCGCGGCGCAGGTGACGGCGACGCCGGACGCGGTCGCGCTCATCTGCGGTGATGTCGAGATGACGTACCGTCAACTCGACGTTAGGGCGAACCGGTTCGCGCACGCGCTGATCGCCCGGGGCGTCGGTCCGGAGCAGGTCGTGGCGGTGGCGTTGCCGCGGTCGGTGGAGTCGGTGGTGGCGGTCCTGGGCGTGCTGAAGGCCGGGGCCGCGTACCTGCCGGTGGATCCGTCGTACCCCCAGGCACGGATCGCGTTCATGCTGGACGACGCGCGGCCGGCCGTGGTGGTCGACGATCCGGCACTGGTGACCGAGGCTTCCGGTCGGCCGGAGACCGATCCGGATGTCGTGGTGGACGCCCGGCACCCGGCCTACGTGATCTACACATCGGGCTCGACCGGCCGCCCCAAGGGCGTCATGGTGAGCCACACCGGCGTGTCGGGCCTGGTGGCGGCGCAGGTCGACCGGCTCGGCGTGGCGCCGGGCAGCCGGGTGCTCCAGTTCGCCTCGCCCAGCTTCGACGCGTCGTTCTGGGACCTGTGCGGCGCCCTGCTCACCGGTGCCGCCCTCGTCCTGGCCCCGTCCGAGGCCCCGCTGGAGGCCCTGACGGACCGCCGGCTCGACGTCACCCACGTGACGCTTCCGCCCTCGGCGCTGGCCGCGCTGGAGAGCTCCGACCTCACGGCCACCACCCTGGTGGTGGCCGGTGAGGCCTGCACGTCGGAGCTGGTGGCCCGGTGGGCGCCGGGTCGGCGGATGATCAACGCGTACGGTCCGACGGAGACGACGGTGTGCGCGACCATGAGCGACCCGCTGTCCCCGGGGCGCGGTGTACCGCCGATCGGCCGATCGGTCGCGGGCTTCCGGGCGTACGTCCTCGACGAGCGGCTGCGCATCGTGCCGCCGGGGGTGGCGGGGGAGTTGTACGTCGCCGGCCCCGGCCTGGCGCGCGGATACCTGAACCGGCCCGGGCTGACGGCCGGGCGGTTCGTCGCCTGCCCGTTCGGGGCCGGTGAGCGCATGTACCGCACCGGGGACGTGGTGCGCCGCCGGACCTGGGGGTCCCCCCGGCCGGAGGCTGGGGGAGGCGAGCTGGAGTACGTCGGCCGCGCCGACGACCAGGTGAAGGTGCGCGGCTTCCGCATCGAGCCCGGCGAGGTCGAGGCGGCGCTGGCCGAGCACCCCGCCGTCGCCCAGGCCGCCGTGCTCGCCCGGGACGACCGGCTCATCGGCTACGTCGCGGCCCGTCCCGGCACGGTCGTACGTCCGGCGGAGCTGGCGGCGTACCTGCGTGGCAGGCTGCCCGACTACCTGGTACCGGCTGTCTTCGTGGTGCTGGACATGCTGCCGCTGACGCCGAACGGGAAGCTGGACCGGGCGGCGCTGCCCGCGCCCGATCGCGGCTCGGCCGAGGCCGGGCGGGCGCCGCGCACGCCGCAGGAGCAGATCCTGTGCGAGCTGTTCGCCGAGGTGCTGGGCGTGCCGCGGGTCGGGGTCGACGACGGCTTCTTCGACCTGGGCGGGCACTCCCTGCTCGCCACCCGGCTGGCCGCGCGGGTGCGCTCGGTGCTCGGAGTGGAGGTGGCGCTGCGCGCGCTGTTCCAGGCGCCCACCGTGGCCGGCCTGGCCGAGGCGCTGGGCGGGGCCGGCCACGCCCGCCCGGCGCTGACCACGCACGAGCGGCCGGAGGCGGTGCCGCTGTCCTTCGCTCAGCGCCGACTCTGGTTCCTGCACCGCATGGACGGCACCGCCGCGACCTACCACATCCCGCTGGCGCTCCGGCTGACCGGGACGCTCGACCATGCGGCGCTGGACGAGGCGCTGGCCGACGTGGTGGCCCGGCACGAGAGCCTGCGGACGGTCTTCCCGGAGGTCGACGGCGTACCCTGCCAGCTCGTCCTCGACCCGGCAGAGGCCCGGCCCCGGGCGCGGCTGACCGAGGTGTCGGAGGCCGAACTGTTCGAGCAGCTCGCCGAGTTCGCACGACAGCCCTTCGACCTGGAGGCCGAAGCGCCACTGCGGGCGGAGCTGTTCGTCCTCGCGCCGGACGAGCACGTGCTGCTGCTGGTGATGCACCACATCGCCGGGGACGGCTGGTCCACCGGCCCGCTGGCCCGCGACCTGGCCGAGGCGTACGCCGCCCGGTGCGAGGGGCGCGCGCCGCAGTGGCCGGTCCTGCCGGTGCAGTACGCGGACTACACGCTGTGGCAGCGCGACCTGCTCGGCGACGCCGCCGACCCTCAGAGCCGGTTCGCCGAGCAGCTCGACTACTGGAAGCGTCAGCTGTCCGACCTGCCGGAGCTGCTCCAACTGCCCGCCGACCGGCCGAGGCCGGCCGGCGCCGGCTGGCGCGGGGACCACGTCGGCCTGGAGCTGAGCCCCGAACTGCACTCAGCCCTGGTGGAGTTGGCCCGAAAGTCGGGCGCGAGCCTGTTCATGGTGCTGCAGGCCGCGCTCGCCGCGCTGTACACGCGGCTGGGTGCGGGCACGGACATCCCGATCGGGTCTCCGATCGCGGGGCGTACCGACGAGGCGCTGGACGAGCTGGTCGGGTTCTTCGTGAACACGCTGGTGCTGCGGACCGACACGAGCGGTGATCCGAGTTTCGCCGAGCTGCTGGGGCGGGTGCGGGAGACGGCGCTGTCGGCGTACGCGCACCAGGACGTGCCCTTCGAGCACCTGGTGGAGGCGTTGAATCCGTCCCGATCGCTGTCGCACCACCCGCTGTTCCAGACCATCCTGGCGGTGCAGAACGCTCCGATGGGCCGGTTCTCCCTGCCCGGTCTGGACGTCGCCACCTACGCGGTGGCCACCGGGACCGCCAAGTTCGACCTCGGTGTGAGTCTCGTCGAACAGTTCGGTCCGGACGGCAGCCCGGCGGGGATCGTCGGCGCGGTGGAGTACGCCACCGACCTGTTCGACCGCTCGACGGTCGCGGCGCTCGCCGGGCGCTGGACGCGCCTGCTGGAGGCGGTCACCGCCGACCCGGACCGGTCGATCGGACGGATCGAGCTCCTCGACGCCGACGAGCGGCACCGTTTGCTGGAACAGGGCAACGCGACCGCCCGCGAGGTGGCGGCCGTCCCGGTGCCGCAGGCGTTCGCGGCACAGGTCGCGGCGACCCCGGACGCCCTCGCGCTGGTGTGCGGCGACACCGAGTTGACGTACCGTCAACTCAACGCCCGGGCGAACCGGTTCGCGCACGCGCTGATCGCCCGGGGCGTCGGCCCGGAGCGGACCGTGGCCGTGGCCCTGCCGCGCTCGGTGGAGTCCGTGGTGGCCGTCCTGGGCGTACTGAAGGCCGGGGCCGCGTACCTGCCCGTGGATCCGGCGTACCCCCCGGCGCGGATCGCGTACATGCTGGACGACGCCCGGCCGGCACTGATGGTCGACGACCCGGCGCTGGTGACCGAGGTGCCCGCCTGGCCGGACACCGATCCCGTGGTCGCGCTCGACGTCCGGCACCCGGCCTACGTGATCTACACCTCGGGGTCGACCGGCCGCCCCAAGGGCGTCGTGGTCGGTCACGGCGGCGTCGCGAGCCTGGTCGCCGCACAGATCGAGCGGTTCGCGATCGAACCCGACAGCCGGGTGCTCCAGTTCGCCTCGCCCAGCTTCGACGCCTCGGTGTCGGAGATCTACACCGCCCTGCTGCGCGGCGCGGCCCTGGTGCTGCCCCCGACGGCGGACCCGGTCGCCGCGCTGACCGACCGGGACCTCGCCGTCACCCACGTGACCGTGCCGCCGTCCGTCCTCGCCGCCGTGCCGGAGGGCTCGGTGCAGGTGCCGACGCTGGTGGTGGCGGGTGAGGCGTGCCTGCCGGAACTGGTGGACCGCTGGGCGCGCGGGCGCCGGATGATCAACGCGTACGGTCCGACCGAGACCACGGTGTGCGCGACCATGAGCGCCCCGCTGTCCCCGGGGACAGGCGTCCCGCCGATCGGCCGTCCGATCGCCAACACCCGGGTGTACGTGCTGGACGAGCGGCTGCGGCCGGTGCCGCCGGGGGTGGCGGGGGAGCTGTACGTCGCGGGTGCGGGACTGGCGCGCGGGTACCTGAACCGGCCGGGCCTGACGGCCGGACGGTTCGTCGCCTGCCCGTTCGGGTCCGGTGAGCGCATGTACCGCACCGGAGACCTGGTGCGCTGGCGCAACGACGGCGAGTTGGAGTACGTCGGCCGTGCCGACGACCAGGTGAAGGTGCGCGGCTTCCGGGTCGAGCCGGGCGAGGTCGAGGCGGCCCTGGCCGAGCACCCCGCCGTCGCCCGGGCTGCTGTCCTCGCCCAGGACGACCGGCTCGTCGGCTACGTCGTCCCGCACCAGGGCGAGGTCCGAGACAGTGGCCTGGAAGCGGACCACGTGGGCGAGTGGCAGGACATCTACGACGCCCTGCCCATCACCCCCGAGGAAGCCGGCTTCGGTCAGAACTTCGTCGGCTGGAACAGCAGTTACGACGCGAGCCCGATCCCCGTCGAGCAGATGCGTCAGTGGCGGGACGCCACCGTGGCCCGCATCCTGGCCCTGCGCCCCCGCCGGGTGCTGGAGGTCGGCGTCGGCACTGGACTGCTGCTCTCGCAGATCGCACCGCACTGCGAGACCTACTGGGCGACGGACTTCTCCGCCACCGCGGTCGACGCGCTGACCGCGCAGGTCGCCCGACAGGACGACCTGGCCGAGCGTGTCGTGCTGCAGACCCGCCCGGCGCACGACACCGAGGGCCTGCCGGCCGGGTGGTTCGACACCGTCGTGATCAACTCGGTGGTGCAGTACTTCCCGTCCGCCGACTACCTCGCGGACGTGATCGGGAAGCTGATGCGGCTGCTCGCCCCCGGCGGCACGCTCTTCGTCGGCGATGTCCGCAACCTGCGGCTGCTGCGCCCGCTGGCCACCGCGGTCCAGCTGCACCGCACCGGTGCCGACGGTGACCTCGCGGCGGTGCGCCGCGCGGTGGAGCAGGCCGTCAGGGTGGAGAAGGAACTCCTGGTCGACCCGGACTTCTTCACCGTCCTGCGGGAGCACGGCACGGACATCGGCGCGGTGGCCGTGGAGGTCAAGTGCGGCCGTCACCACAACGAACTGACCCGCTACCGCTACGACGTGACGCTGCACAAGGCCCCGGTCGTTCCGGCGGCCCCGGGCCGGACGGTCGAGTTGGAGTGGGGACACCGGCTCGCGGGACTGGCCGAGCTGCGCGAACTCCTCGCCCAGCCGCCTGCCGACGTGCTGCGGATCACCGGAGTACCGAACCGTCGGGTGCTGCGCGAGGCCGCCCTTTCCCGGGCACTGCAGAACGGCGAGAGCTCGCTCGCCGAACTGCTGGAGCGGCTGCACGGCCCGGAGGAGAGCGAACTCCCCGACCCGGAGGACTTCCGGGCCATCGGGCTGGAGTTCGACCGCTGGGTGGGCGTCACCTGGTCGGCCACCGCGGCCGACGCCTTGGACGTCGTCTTCGCCGCCCCGTGGGCGCATCACGGCTCCCCGGTCGAGCCGTACCGGTCGGCCCGGACCGCCGGCACGCCGCTGTCGTCGCTGACCAACCGCCCGACCGGCAGCCGGGGCACCGGCGCCCTCATCGGCGAACTCCGCGAATGGCTGCGCGGGCGGCTGCCCGACTACCTGATCCCGTCGGCGTTCGTGGCGCTGGAGACGTTGCCGCTGACGGCCAGCGGCAAGCTCGACCGCCGCGCGCTGCCCGCGCCCGACCCGGGCCCGGCCGGAGCCGGGCGGGCGCCGCGGACCCCGCAGGAACAGCTCCTGGCCGAGCTGTTCGCCGAGGTGCTCGGCCTGGCCCAGGTCGGTGTCGAGGACAGCTTCTTCGACCTGGGCGGACACTCACTGCTGGCGACCCGCCTGGCCTCCCGCGTCCGGGCGACCCTCGGCGCGGAGCTCGAGGTCCGGACGCTGTTCGAGACGCCGACCGTGGCCGGACTGGCTGCCTGCCTCGACGGCTCCGGCACGGCCCGGCCCACGCTGACCGCCCGGCCGCGACCCATGGGGGCACCCCCGGCCGAAGGCTGGGGGAAGGTCCCGCTGTCCTTCGCCCAACGCCGCCTGTGGTTCCTGCACCGGATGGACGGGCCGAGCGCCACCTACAACATGCCGCTCGCGCTGAGTCTGACCGGCGAGCTCGACCGCCCGGCCCTGCACGCCGCGCTCGCGGACGTGACCGCCCGGCACGAGAGCCTGCGGACGGTCTTCCGCGAGACGGACGGTGTGCCGTACCAGGTCGTGCTGAGCGCCTCACAGGCACACCCGGAGCTGCCGGTGGTCGAGCTCGACGAGAGCCGGCTGGCCGGGCGGCTGGCGCAGACGGCCCGGCGAGGCTTCGACCTGGCGGCGGAGCCGCCGGTCCGGGCGGAGCTGTACGCGCTCGCCCCCGACCGGCACGTGCTGCTGGTCGTGGTGCACCACATCGCCGCCGACGGCTGGTCGATGGGGCCGCTCTCCGGCGACCTCGCGGCCGCCTACACGGCGCGCTGCCGTGGCGAGGAACCGCGGATGGCACCGCTGCCGGTGCAGTACGCCGACTACACCTGCTGGCAACGCGACCTGCTCGGCGACACCGCCGACCCGGACAGCCTGTTCGCCCGGCAACTGGCCTACTGGAAGGACGAACTGGCGGGCATTCCGCAGCAGGTGCAGCTGCCCGCCGACCGGCCCCGGCCGCCGGTGGCCTCCCAGCGGGGCAGCCGGGTCGTGGTCCGGCTGGACCCCGAACTGCACCAGGCACTGCGGGACCTGGCCGCCGAGCGCGGCGCCAGCATGTTCATGGTGCTCCAGGCCGGCCTCGCCGCGCTGCTCACCCGGCTCGGCGCCGGTACGGACATCCCCGTGGGCAGCCCGATCGCCGGCCGTACCGACCAGGCGCTGGACGACCTCGTCGGCTTCTTCGTCAACACCCTGGTGCTGCGCACCGACACGAGTGGCGATCCCGGCTTCGCCGAACTGCTCGGCCGGGTGCGGCAGAAGGCGCTCGCCGCCTACGACCACCAGGACGTGCCGTTCGAGTACCTGGTCGAGGTGGTCAACCCGGCCCGTTCGCTGTCGCACCACCCGCTGTTCCAGATCATGCTGGCCCTGCAGAACGCGCCGGTGGGCGAGTTCGCCCTGCCGGGCCTGGAGACCGGTTACCTGGAGGCGTCGACCGGGACCTCGCGGGTCGACCTGACGTTCAGTCTGGCCGAGCAGTTCCGCCCGGACGGCGACCCCGACGGCCTGGTCGGCGCGGTGGAGTACGCCACCGACCTGTTCGACCCGGCCACCGTGGAGCTGCTGTTCGAGCGCTGGGCGCGGCTGCTGCGCGCGGCGGTCGCCGACCCCGGCCGGCCGATCAGCCGGATCGACATCATGTCGGGCGAGGAACGCCGACGGCTGCTGTCCCGGTCCACCGGCGCCGCGGTCGAGCTGCCCGAGGCCGCGCTGCCGGAGCTGTTCGCCCGCCAGGTGCGCGCCACCCCGGACGCGGTGGCCGTCGTGGCGGGCGCCACCGAGCTGACCTACAGGGAACTCGACCAGCGGTCCAACCGCCTCGCGCGGGCACTGATCCGCCAAGGCGTACGACCGGAGACACCGGTCGCGGTGCTGCTGGACCGCTCGGCGGACCTCGTCGTGGCGCTCCTGGCGATCATCAAGGCGGGCGGCGCCTACACGCCCCTCGACTCGCGCTTCCCGCAGTCCCGGATCGACCTGATCCTCCAGGAGGCCGGGGCCGCCCTGGTGCTCACCGAGGACGTGCTGACCGCGTTGATCGAGGGCGAGCCCGACTCGTCCGACGTCGAAGTACGCTGCGACCAGCGGCAGTTGGCGTACGTGATGTACACCTCCGGCTCGACCGGCCGGCCCAAGGGCGTGGCCGTCACCCACCGCGACGTGGTGGGTCTCGCGCTCACCCCCGAGTACCACGGCGGCGGACACGAGCGGGTGCTGATGCACTCCCCGACCGCCTTCGACCTCTCGACCTACGAGCTGTGGGTGCCGCTGCTGGGCGGTGGCCGGGTCGTGGTCGCACCGCCCGAGCGGCTCGACCTCGACCTGCTCCAGCACACGATCAGCATCCACGGCGTGACCGGACTGTGGCTGACGGCCGGCCTGTTCCGCCTGGTCGCCGAGGAACGACCGGCCCTGCTCACGGGGGTCCGCGAGGTGTGGACCGGCGGTGACGTGGTCTCCCCGGCCGCCGTCGCCCGGGTGCTGGAGGCCTGCCCCGGCACCGAGGTGGTCAACGGCTACGGGCCCACCGAGGCCACGACCCTGGCCACCCGCCACCCGGTGCACAGCCTCCCCGAGAACGCCGCGACCGTGCCGATCGGCGGGCCGATGGCGAACATGCGCGCCTACGTCCTCGACGACCGCCTGCGGCCGGTGCCCACCGGCCTGGTCGGCGACCTGTACCTCGCGGGGACGGGCGTGGCCCGCGGCTACCTCGGCCGACCCGGTCTGACCGCGGAACGCTTCACCGCCGACCCGTACGGGCCGCCCGGGAGCCGGATGTACCGCACCGGCGACCTGGCGTGGTGGCCGGCCGAGGGCACACTGGAGTTCGCCGGACGGACCGACCACCAGGTCAAGCTCCGCGGCCTGCGGATCGAGCCCGGCGAGATCGAGGCGATCCTCGCGAGCTGCCCGGGCGTCGCCCAGGCGGCCGTCGTCGCCCGCGAGGACCGGCCCGGCGACAAGCGGCTGGTGGCCTACTTGGTGCCCGCCCCCGAGGGCGCGCCCGAGGCGGGCGAGCTCTCCGGGCGACTGCGCCGTGATCTGCCCGACTACATGGTGCCGTCGGCGTTCGTCACCCTGGACACGCTGCCGTTGACCGCCAACGGCAAGCTGGACCGGGCCGCCCTGCCCGCCCCCGAGTACGGGGCGCCGGGCACCGGACGCGGCCCCCGGACGCCTCGGGAGCAGCTGCTGTGCGGCCTCTTCGCCGAGGTTCTCGGCCGGGAACAGGTGCACATCGACGACAACTTCTTCGATCTGGGCGGGCACTCGCTGCTGGCCGCCCGCCTGGCCTCCCGCGTCCGCGAGACCCTCGGCCTGGAGCTCGGCCTGCGCATGCTGTTCGAGGCGCCGACCGTGGCCGGTCTCACCGAGCGCCTGGTCATGGACGACCCCGCCGACGCGTTGGACGTGGTGCTGCCGCTGCGTTCGACCGGGACCGGCACGCCGCTGTTCTGCATCCACCCCGGCGGCGGCATCAGCTGGTCGTACAGCGGGCTCCTGAACCACATCGGTCCCCAGCACCCGGTCTACGCGATCCAGGCGCGCGGCCTGGGCCGGCCCGAACCCCTGCCGGCGTCCTTCGAGGAGATGGCGGCCGACTACGCCGACCAGATCCGCAAGATCCAGCCCGAGGGCCCGTACCTGCTGCTCGGCTGGTCGGCCGGCGGGCTGATCGCCCACGCGGTCGCCTGTGAGCTGCAGGCGCGCGGCGAGCGGACCGCGCTGCTGGCCATCCTCGACGCCTATCCGGTGAAGGACGTGCAGTTCGAGGAGATGCCCGTGCCCACCGAGCGGGACGTGCTCGTCGGTGTGCTCGACGTCGACCCGGACGAGCTGGGTGACCGGGAGCTGACCTACGCCGAGGTCGCCGAGGTCCTGAACCGGCGGGGCAGCGCGCTGCAGGGCCTGACGGAGCAGCAGATCGAGGTCATCGTCCACATCATGATCAACAATGCGAGGCTGGCGGTCGACTTCGTCCCCGTCGGGTTCGACGGCGACCTGCTGCTGTTCAACTCGACGATCGACCGCGACGGGGACGACGCCGGGCCCGCGACCTGGCGCCCGTACATCGCGGGCCGGATCGAATCGCACGAGATCACCACCCGGCACAACCGGATGACCGAAGCCGGCTCACTGGCCCAGATCGGACCGATCCTGGCCGCTCGCCTCGCCGAGGTCGCCGGTGACACCCTGACCCACCACCAGGAGGACTGATTCCCATGACCAACCCTTTCGACGACGAGGACGGCACCTTCCTCGTGCTCACCAACGACGAGAACCAGCACTCGCTGTGGCCGCAGTTCGCGGACGTCCCCGACGGCTGGAACGTCGCCCACGGACCCGACGCCCACGCCGCCTGCCTGGAGTACGTGGAGCGGAACTGGACCGACATGCGGCCCAAGAGCCTCGCCGACGCCATGAACGCCCAGCGGTAGCGGCTCGCAGTGACATTGACCGAAACCGCCGGCGGGGTCCGCGACAGCGCGGGCCCCGCCCGGTCCGACGACCTCGCCGCGGCCCTGCTCACGCCCGAGGCACGCCGGGACCCGTACCCGTTCTACGCCCGCATGCGCCGCGAGGACCCGGTCCACCGCAGCGCCCAGGGCATCTGGTACCTCACCCGGTACGCCGACGTCGAGGCCGCCCTGAGCGACCTGCGGCTGTCCAACGACCGGGACCGGATGACCCGCGCCTACAGTGCGCTCGGCGGCGACCTCAAGGCCTTCAGCCGGCTCACCGACCGGCTCGGCCGGGTGATGAGCAACACCGACCCGCCGGACCACGCCCGGCTGCGCAGGCTGGTCAACCGGGCTTTCACCGCCCGGCGCGTCGAAGCCCTGCGCGACGGCATCCAGCGGATCGTCGACCGGCTCGTCGACGAGGCGGTCGCGGCCGGTCCGGTCATGGACCTGATCGAGGCGGTCGCCTCCCCGCTGCCGATGTCCGTCGTGTGCGAGCTCTTCGGCATTCCGCCCGAGGACCTTCCACAGGTCAAGACCTGGTTCCACCGCTTCGGCCGGCTCAGCGAGGACATCGACAAGTCCGAGACGGCGATCGAGGAGTATGAGGAGTACCTGGCCCGACTCGTCCGCCGCCGCCGGGCCGCCCCCGGCGACGACCTCATCAGCGCCCTGGTCGCCACCCAGGCGCAGGACGACCGGCTCACCGACTCCGAGCTGCTGTCCACCTGCTTCGTCCTGATCACCGCCGGCGACGAGACCACCACCCACCTGGTCGGCAACGGCATGCTCGCCCTGCTGCGCCACCCCGACCAGCTGGCCCGGCTGCGCGAGGACCCGATGCTGATCCGCACGGCCGTCGACGAACTCGCCCGCTACGACACGCCGACCCAGGCGATCGTCCGGGTCGCCGCCGAGGACGTCGAGATCGGCGGGCGGACGCTGCGCGAGGGTGAGTTGGCCTACCTGTTCCTCGCCGCGACCAACCGGGATCCCGAGCGCTTCGAGGACCCCGACCGGCTCGACCTGACCCGCCCGGGCAACCGGCACCTCAGCTTCGGCAACGGCCCGCACTTCTGCCTCGGCGGCCCGCTGGCCAAGCTCCAGGCGGAGGTGGCCGTCGGCACCCTGGTCCGCAGGCTCACGCACCTGCGGCTCGCTGACGGCGCGGTACTCGACTGGCGGCCCAACCCGCTGCAACGGCGGCTCACCGCGCTTCCGCTCACCTACTGACCCATGAACGACGAAGGAGAAGTGACCATGGCCCGAGAGCTTGAGGTCCGCCGGGAACAGGACCTGCCTGCCACGCCCCATCAGGTCTGGGACGCGGTCGCCACCGGCGCTGGCAACCTCGGCTGGCTCTACCCGATGGACGTCGAGCCACGTGTCGGCGGAAAGGCCACGCGCGGCGACAGCACCGTCGTGGTGTGGGAGCCGCCGCACCACTTCGCGGTTCGGGCCACCCAGGACGGCGGGTTCTCCAACACGCTCACCTACCGCATCGAGCCGGCCGACGGCGGCGCGAGCCACCTGCGGATGGGAATCCACTGGGTGCACACGGGCGTCGTCGACGACACCTGGAACTGGGACACGAAGGCGGACGCGGCCGAGAAGCACGTCGACTTCTACCAGCACTCCCTTCCCGAGTACCTGAGGCACTTCGCCGGCCGCCCCGCCGTCTACGTCAAGGCCGCCCGTGGCGAGTCCACCGAAGACCCCGCCGACTTCGCCGTCCTGTGCCGGCGCCTCGGCCTCGACGACGACGCGGCCGTCGGCGACGAGGTCTCGCTCGACCTCCCAGGTGCGGACGGCGGTTCGACGCAGGTGGTCGTGGACTGGCTGAGCCCTGACTTCGTCGGCCTGCGAGGCCCGGACGCGCTGTACCGGTTCTTCAACGGCAGCTCCTGGAACTGGCCGATCTGGCTGGGCCACCACCTGTTCGCCGAGGACGCGGACGAAGAGCTGGCCACCAAGGCCTGGAACGCCTGGCTCAACGGCGCGTGACCTCGCCGCACGACACGACCGAAGGACCCCTGGTGGAAACACTGCTCTACGCCGCCGAACTCGTCGAGGAAGACGGCACCTACAAACTCGTGGTGCAGGACGTGGTGCGGGACACGGTCCAGGTCACCCCGGTTCCCGAATCCGCGGTGGCCAGGCTCCCGGTATTCCTGTCGATGCTGAGTTCCAAGCTCGGCTCGGCGTCGGCACGCGGCCGCTGGTAGACCGCTTCCGGATCAATGAGGCCGGTGTCGTCCCGCACATCGACTGCCGGACGGCACCGCTTTCGTGGACGGGCGCTGATGGCCGAACGTCAGCCCATGACGGTTCGAGAGGCGGCACCCTCGGCCAGGGGCCGTCTGCGGGAGAAGGCACCGAGGTCGACGACGACGCCGGTGTGTTCCCCCGTGTACCGCAGCGGATCGTGGTCGTGGTCGTGGCCGGCCTCGACACGGTCGACCAGGGTGGCGAGGAACCGGCCCGCCAGGGGAGCGTTCTTGAACTGGTTGCCGCTCGTGCCCATGGCGACGTAGAAGCCGACCAGATCGGTGCGGTCGTAGATGGGGGACCAGTCGTCGGCTGCGTCGTAGACACCGGCGATGCCGGTCGGCCGGTTCGGAACGCCGAGGAGCGGGAAACGGCGTGCGGCCCTGGTCACCTGGGTCTCGAACCGGGCGGGCGTCGGATGCGGGCTGCACTCGTCGGGATCGTCGAGCCACTCCCTGGGGTCGCAGGCGGGCAGAGTACTGCCGATGAGGAGGTGCCCGCCGGAGGGGCGCAGATAGGTCCCGAGGTCGACATCGGCCACGATCGGGCCGGACGTGGTCCCGGTGCCGCGCGGGCCCGAGATGCTTCCGTCGCCCTGACGGACCGGCGCGGCCACCTGGTGGACCTCCTGGCGCAGCGGGCGCACTCCCACGGTGAACTCTGCCCCGACCCCGGCCGTCCGGTTGAACCCGCCTGACCAGGGCCCGGCCGCGTTGACCACCACCGGTGCCGTGATCGCGGTGCCGTCGGCGAGCCGGACGCCCGCCACCCGGTCCTCGCCGCGCAGCACACCGACGACCGCGCGCCGGAAGAGGAAGCGCACCCCGATGCAGGCTGCCGCGTCCGCGAGGTTCTGTGCCGCGAGCTGTGGATCGTCGACGAAGCCCGCGTCGGGTGTGAACAGCGCGCCGAGTTCACCTTCGGGACCGGAGAAGAAGGCATCGTCGAGCAGGGACCTGGGAGGTCCGTAGCGTCCCACGTCGATACCGGGGATCCGGCTGCGCAGCGTCGCGGCGTCCCAGCGCTCGTACGGCACACCGGCACGCTCGAACAGCGCGACGACCTCCGACGTCCCGGAGCCCGGTGCGTCGAGGAGTACCGCTCCGGTCCGCCGGAACGCCGCCAGGCCGGGGCCGCGCACGGTGCCCAGATGCTCCGCCCATCGTGCCCAGCAGTGCCGGGATTCCCATGCGGTGGCGACACCGTCCCAGGTCGAGTAGTTGAAACGGATGATCGCGCTCGACGCGCTGGTGGATCCGTGGCCCACGCCGCCGGACTTGTCGACGACCACGACGCGCCGGTCGGTGCGCGCCAGTTCCAGTGCCACCGCGGCACCGATCACACCGGCCCCCACGACGACCGCGTCCGCGTTGGACGGAGGCGTGTCCGCTTGCCCGGCCGTCATGACGGCCGGTCCTCGGGGGTTCGCGGAGTCCGGTCAGCGCTGTCGTCCGGCGGAACGCGACGGGGCTGGGGCGGGCGGTCGTCGGAGCCGTACGGGAAGTGGCAGGCGGTGCGATGCGGCTGACGGGCCGCATCCCGCTGCGGGTCCCGTACGGCGCAGACCTCCCGTCCGGGCTGCCGGTCCGGTCCGACGGGGCAGCGCGGATGGAAGCGGCAACCGGTCGGCGGCGACGCGGGGTCGGGCACCTCACCGGTAAGAAGGGGTTCCCCGGCCGGGCGTCTCCCGGCATGCAGACTCGGCACGGCGGACAGCAGCGTCCGGGTATAGGGATGTCGTGGGCCGCACAGCAGGCTCTCGGTGGCGGCGATCTCCATGATCCGACCGAGGTACATCACGGCGACGGCGTCCGACACATGGCGGACGGCGGCCAGGTCATGGCTGATGAACAGCATGGCGAAACCCATGCGCCGCTGCAGATCCCGGAGCATGGTGAGCAGCGCCGCCCGGACCGACACGTCGAGAGCGGAGGTGACCTCGTCGGCGATGAGCACCGCCGGATCCACGGCGAGCGCGCGGGCGACGGCGACGCGTTGGCGCTGGCCGCCCGAGAGCTGCCGCGGCAGCCGGTCGGCGCATCCGGCGTCGAGACCGACCAGTTCCAGTAGTCCGACGACGCGCTGTTCGCGGCTGCGGCGGTCCAGCCGGACGAAGGCCCCGGCCGATTCGGCGATCGACTGCCGGACCGTCATACGCGGGTCCAATGCCGTGTCCGGGTCCTGGAACACCAGTTGGACCTGTTGCCCCAGCCGGCGCCGGTCGGCCGCCCGGCGCCCACCGTACTCCCGCCCTCTGACGGTGATCCGTCCGGCGCACGGCGGATCCAGGCCGACGACAGCTCGTGCCAGAGTGGACTTTCCCGATCCGGACTCGCCCACCAGGCCGACTGTCGTGCCCTGGGGAACGTCCAGCGACACGCCGTCCACTGCCGTGATCGGCCCGAGCGGTCCGTGATGGCGGACGGTGACGTCGTACAGCGCCAGCCCCGACCCTGTGCTCACGTCTGCGCCTTCTCGGTCGCGAACTGCCCGCGGGACGGTGCCGCGGGCAGCGGTTGCCAGCAGGCGACCTCGTGCCCCGGGACGAGCGGGGACAACACCGGGCTCTCCACCGCGCACCGGTCCAGCCGCTGTGGACAACGGTCATGGAAGGGGCAGCCCGGGGCCGCACCGTACGGATCGGGTGGCCCTCCCTCGATGGTGCGCAGGGGACGGTCACGCTCCGAGGCCAGGTCCAGGACCGAGGCGACGAGCATCCGCGTGTACGGATGCCGTGCGCCGGCCGCCAGTTCATGGGCAGGAAGGTTCTCCACGATCGTTCCCCCATACATGACCAGGACCCGGTCACAGGCATCGGCGACCAGGGCGATGTCGTGGCTGATGAAGAGGATCGCCGTGCCGTCGTCGTGCCGCACCCGGCGGAGCAGGTCCATGATCTGCCGCTGCACGGTGACGTCCAGGGCTGTCGTCGGTTCGTCCGCGATGATGAGGTCGGGGCGCATCATCGAAGCCGAGGCGATCGCCACCCGCTGGCGCTGACCGCCGGAGAGCTGGAAGGGGCGGGACCGGAGCAACCGGCGTCCGGCGGGCAGCGCGACCCGCTGAAGTCGGTCCAGCGCCTGTTCGACGGCCTCGGCGCGAGGGGTGCCACGGTGGGTGCGCACGGCCTCCGTCATCTGCGTTCCGATGCGCAGCGCCGGGTTGAAGGCCGAGGCCGGGTTCTGGAAGATCAGCGCCATTCCCGTCGCCAGCTGCCTGCGTCGCTCCTCGCGGGTAGACGACTCGACGTCCGAGCCGAGGAACCGGTGGGTACCCCAGGTCGCGCGAGCGCCGTCCGGCAGCAGGTCGGCGACGGCGAGCGCTGTCAGCGACTTTCCGGAGCCGGACTCGCCGACCAGGCCGACCATCTCACCGCGCCGCAGGGTGAGGGTGGCACCGCGGACGGGCCGGACCACCCCGTCCGCGGTGGGAAGGACGACCCGCAGATCCTCCACCTCCAGCACCTGGTCCACGGATGCCGGGCGGTCGGCGCGCGCCGGGTGTGCCGCGGGCTCTCCGCCCGGATTCGGGCGGGCTTGTCGTGCCGCGGCTCCGGCCAGCATCTCGCCGAGCAACTGGAACGCGACGGCGGCGTAGACGATGGCGATGCCGGGCGCCACGGCGGGCAGCGGTTTGGTGTAGATGCGGTCCAGCCCCTGGCTCAGCAGGAGTCCCCAGTCGTACGACGGGGCCTGCGCCCCCAGTCCGAGGAAGCTGAGCCCCGACAGCGCCACGAGTGCCGAGCCCGCGGCGACCGTGGTGTTGAGCACCAGCGGTTCGGCGATGTGCGGCAGGACATGGCGCAGCAGCAGCCGGTGGCGACGCAGGCCCAGCACCCGCGCCGCCGCCATGAAGTCGGTCCCGGCCACCTGGGCGGCAAGGGTCTGCGTGATCCGCGCGAAGCCTGGCGCGCAGGCGACGGCGAGTGCGAACACCGCACCGCCGGCGCCCGCTCCGAAGAGGGCCGCGAAGAACATCGCGACGAGGAGCGCGGGAAAGGCCAGCAGAAGGTTGATCAGGGCCCCCAGCAGGCGGGCGGCGCGCCCGCCCACGACGGCGGTGAGCGCGCCGAGCGTGATGCCAGCGGCCGCCCCGAGGAGTGTGGCCGCGACGGCCGGCAGCAGGGAGGGCCAGGTCGCCGCGAGCAGCCGGGCCAACTGGTCGCGCCCGAGATGGTCCGTGCCGAGCAGATGACCTGTGGTGGGCCCGCGCAGCACGGCTGACGGGTCCGGCCGGTCGGCCTGTGGTCCCCACAGCACCGCCCCGGCGACGGCCAGTACGGCGAGCGAACCGAGCATCGCCAGGGTGATCACGCCCATGGGGGTGGCCCAGCCCGACTGGGACGGGTGAGACCGGCCGTGGGTGGCACCCGGCGAGGCCGGGGGAGAGGAGGGCGGGGAGGACAAGGACGCGGAAGAGGAGGACGGCGCCATCGGATCACGTCTTCCGGATGACAGATCGGGGGTCGAGCAGCGCGAGGGCCAGATCGACCAGGAAGTTCACCACGAGGACAGAGGACCCGAGCACCAGAACCGACGCCTCGACGACCGCGTAGTCCTGCGTGGCCACGGACTGGGCCATCGCCGAACCGATGCCCGGCCAGGCGAACACCTTCTCGACCAGTACGGTCCCCGCGATCAGGGCCGGCAACAGGTTCCCGGCGAACGTCAGCGACGCGGTCAGCGCGTTCGGTGCCACGTGGCGCAGGTGGAGCCGGACGGCGGGCAGCCGTTTCGCGTGGGCGGCGCGCAGATAGTCCGCGTCGAGGACCTTGAGCGTCTCCACCCGCACGATCCGCAGCAGGACTGCGGTCGGAGCGAGCGCCAGCGAGAGTACGGGCAGCACATAGGACTGGGGACCGAGGTCGCCGGCGACGGGAAGGATGCGCAGGGCGACCGCCAGTCCCGCGGTGAGTCCCGCCGCGAGGACGAAGCCCGGCACGCCCGCCAGGACCGAGGTGGTGGTGGTGAACGCCAGTTCCGATCGTGGGCGTCGCCCGCCGTGTGTCCACGCTGCGATGAGCAGCCCCCCAGGGAGGGCGACGACGAGTACGCAGGCGAAGGCCAGGACGGCGAGCAGCAGGGTGGCCGACAGGCGTGCCCTGACCAGGTCGGCCACCGGCTCGCCGGTCACCAGCGAGACCCCGAGGTCGCCGTGGGCCAGCCGAGGGAGATGCTGCCAGTACTGTTCCGGCAGGCTGCGGTCCAGACCGAGTTCATGCCGCTTCGCCGCCACCAGGTCCGGCGGGGCGTCCACGCCGAGCGCGGCCCGGACGGGGTCCCCGGGGATCAGCCGGATCATCGCGAAGGAAGCGGTGACGACGATGAAGAGCGAGATGACCAGCCGTGCCACGCGCCGGCAGCAGAAGACCACCCACGGGTGGTGCCGGGCCGGGGCACCGAGCCGCGCGGACACGGTCGTCATGGGAAACCTCCTCGACTGGCGGGCGGCCGTGCGGCGCGTCCGCCACGGCTATCTGTGCAGGCGGATGCTGGTCGGTACGATCCGGCCGCCGGGCACGACGGCGAAGGTCGTCCGGTAGCCGTACACCGTGCTCGTGCCGTCGGCGACGGGCAGCGCGTCGGCCGAGCGGAGCAGCGCCGCGGCGGCCCTGTTCCAGTCCGCGCAGCTGGTCGAGCCCGGCGAACGCAGGGCTCGGACGACGAAACGGTCGTAGGCGGGGTTGGTGACATGCGCGAAGTTCAGCCCTCCCGACGACGGCGGGTCGGAGAAGTACGGGACGAGCTGCGCGGGCAGCTGTGGCCCCGGCGAGCTGCCGACCACGACATCGAAGTCGCCGCTCCCGTACATGGCCTGGACCACCGCGTTACGGCTCTCGCCGACGAGCTCGACGTCCACGCCCAGCGCCTGCCACGTCACGGCCATCAGTTCGGCGACCGACGGAAGGGTCGAGCCGAAGTCGGCGCTGCTGAGCAGCCGCAGACGCAGTGGTCGGCCCTGCTTGACCAGCCTGCCTCGCGCGTTCTTCGTCCATCCCGCGGCGCGCAGGGCTCGTACGGCGCTGTGCGAGGGCAGGTTCGCCGCGGCCACGTCGGAGTAGCAGAGGGAGTCCGGGGCGGTGACAGCGCGCGCGGGCGTACCGTCTCCGCCGATCGCCACATTGGCGAGGCCCTTGCGGTCCAGGGCTCCTACCAGAGCCCGACGCAGCACAGGCTCGCTCAAGGGCCGGTCGGAGCGCTCGTTGAAGAAGGTCAGCCCCACCACGGTCGGCACCTGGGCGGTTGCCAGACCGTGGCCGGCCAGCCGCGCGCGGTCAGGGCCGGTCACCATGGCGATGTTCACTCCGCCGGTGAGCAGCAGGTTCGCCACGGTGGACTCCTGCGGAACCACCGTCACCACGATCCGCTCCGGCTGCCCAGGAGCTGCGTTGCCCGCTCCGCGCGGCCCCCACGCGTACCCCTTGCGCCGTGTGAAGAGGTACGGACCCCCCGAGGCGTAGCCGCTCAGCACGTACGGGCCGGTGCCCTGCGACCTCCTGTCCAGCGCGCCGGGATCCGCCAGTCCGGCGGGGCAGACGACGGGCAGGAGACCGATGGTCCGCACGATGAAGCTGTACGGCGATGCCGTTCGAACCGACACCGTCCGCGCCGTGTCGTCGGCCGACACCGTGAACGGCATACCGGGCAGGGTGGTCCGGGCACCGACGAGCCGGTTGCGGGGATCGCCGGCATACCGCAGCGACCGGGCCACCCCGGACGCCCTCAGGGCCGTGCCATCGGAGCAGGTCACCCCCTTGCGCAGGGTGAAACTCGCCGAAGCGGCCCCGGCCTGCCATCGCTCGGCCAGACCGGACACCACCCGCCCGTCCCCCGCCACATCGACCAATGAGTCGTAGGCATAAGGAGCCAGTGAAAGGCCGAACTGCGAGTACGGGTTGAAGCTCGGGGTCTCGGAGGCGGTGGCGATCGTGACGGTGCCGCCCACGACCACAGGAGTACGCGTGGACGACACGTCGCCACCGCAACCGGCCAGCACGGCTGACACGACGGCAGCGGCTGCCGCCACGACCGACCGAGGCCTGAGAGACGACACGGTTCGGCGGTGCATGGCGCTCATCGTGCCATCGCGATCGACGGTCCCGGCCGGGCTTCCCCGGGCCGGACGCGAACATGCCGGACAATTTCCTCCGTCCGAGTGAAGCCGTCCGACGCGCGCTCCGCATCCTCGTTGCTGATGCCGCGTCACCTCAAGGCGCACACTGGCGGTATGGTCATCAATCCAGGGGGCTCCCCGGACGATTCGACGGCGGGAGAGATCGACCGGCTCGCGGCCTCGTACTGGGACTTCCTGCTCGCACGCGAGCCGTCGCTGCGCACACGCCGCGGGCTGCCGGTCGAGTCGCTGCCGGGGGTGTCGGCCGAGGAGGCCGACGAGCGCGCCGGGTTCGCGGCCGGGGTGCTGGGCCGGCTGGGTGCGCTGCGACCGGCGGAGCTGTCCGGTCCCGCCGCGGACACGGCGGGCTTCCTTCGGGCACTGGCCGAACAGGAAGCGGAGGCGGGGCGGTTCCACTGGCTCACCCCCACCGCCACGCCGTACCAGCTCTTTCGCCTTCAGCAGTACGGTGACACCGTCTTCCGCCCGTTCCGCTTCGAGCACCGAGCCGACGCGGACCGGTACGTGACCCTCGTACGGGACCTTGCCCGCTGTGTGTCGACGATCGGCGACAAGGTCGCCGGTCAGGCGGCGCGGGGCGTTCGCATCCATGCTCCGGCCCTGACCGGCGTCCACACCACACTCACCCGGCTGCGGGAGTCGGCGGCCCGGTACGTCCGGGCGGACGCCGGGCGGCTCACCCGGCTCGGCGCGGCGAGCCGGAGTCACCTGCGCGACACGGTGGAGCGGCTCGTGGCCACCGAACTGGAGCCGGCGTTCGACCGCCTCCTCGCCCTCGTGGGTGACCCGGACTATCTCCGGAGGGCGCCGCAGGCCGTCGGCTGGGCCCGCTACCCGGAAGGCGAGGCGGCATACCGGGCCTTCGTGAGGACGTACACCTCCGGCGACACGCCACCCGAACGCCTCCATGAACTCGGCCGGGAGCATTGCCGCGAACTCGGTGAGCGGATGCGGGAGATGCGCGACACGCTCGGCTTCGCGGGGACGGAGGCGGAGTTCAACGAACGGCTCGCGACCGAGCCGCGCCTGTACGCCGCCACCCCGGAGGAGGTCGAAGCCCGCTACCGAGGCCACCTCGACCGCCTCGCACCGCTGTTGCCGCGATGGTTCGCGGTCCTGCCCCGCGCCCCCTACGGCGTGGCCCGCCTCGACCCGGCGCTGGAGGGGTCGATGACGTTCGGCTACTACGAAGCGCCGACCGCCACACAGCCGGTGGGACGCTACCGCTACAACGCCTCGGACCTGGCCCATCGGTCACTGCTCGGCGCAGCCGCGCTCATCTACCACGAGCTGTCGCCCGGACATCACTTCCACCTCGCCCGCCAGGCCGAGAACACCGAGCTGCCCGACCTGCGACGCGAGCTGACACCCTTCAGCGGGTTCGAGGAGGGCTGGGCGGAGTACGCGGCAGGGCTCGGCTGGGAGATGGGGCTGTACGACGACCCGTGGGACGCGTACGGACGACTGGCCCATGAACGGTTCACCGCGCAGCGCCTCGTCGTCGACACCGGCCTCAACCTCGGGACGATGACACTGGAGGGGGCGCGCACCTTCATGCACGCCCATGCGGCAGCCGAGTCCGAAGGGCAGATCACGACCGAGCTGTTGCGCTACGCGACCGATCTGCCGGGACAGGCGCTGACGTACCGGGCGGGTCATGCGGAGTTCACAGCATTGCGGGCGGCGTGCGAACGTGACGCTGATACCACGTTCGCCGTACGCGCCTTCCACGAGACCGTGCTGGCGGGCGGCACACTGCCGTTTCCCGCCCTGCGCCGACGGGTGGAGAGAGAACTGTACGGCGCATACGGTCGAACAGAATTCCAGGGAAAGTCGCTCTACTCGAATGAGTGAAGGCCGCAGGGAATTGGTAGCCGCTTACCCGGCCTCGGATACTCTCTGTGATGGAGCGTGCGGGTCCGCTGAAGCGGAGTGCGTCCATCTAATCATCATCTCCTCGACAGAAGAGAAGGATGTTGTGCCATGCCGCCTGTAGTACCTCCTTTCCTGATCGGTCTGATCGCCGCATCCCTGGTGAAAACGCTGGGCAAGCCATTGGTCCGAGGGGTCGTCAAAGCGTCGGTGGGCCTGGGAATCGAAGTCAAGCGGGCCGTCCATGAAGCCGGCGAAGCAATCCATGGTCTCGCTGCCGAGGCGACTGCCGAGGTGCTCGCAGCCGAGACGACACCGGAAGCCGGACATGGCGTCGGCGCCCCGAAGGACGGCACCGCGGGCCGGGCCGGAGCGACCGCCAAACCGGCGCCCGTAGCGGCAAAGGCCCACGAGGGACGGACCGGCCGTCAGGCCAAGCCCGTCGGCAAGGCCCGTAGCACCGGTTCGGCCGCTGCCAAGGCCCGTAGCGACGGTTCGGTCGCCGCCAAGGCGCACTGAGTCTGCCCGCCGACTCTCCGTGTGATTCTGTCTCGTCCCAATGTCACGGCCACGTTTTCGTCTGCGTAACCGGTCGAGACTTCCAAGTCCCGGCCAGAGGAAGCCCATTCCTTTCCGCTCAAGTCCCTCCGTGACAAAGTTGACTTTGCTCCATGGAGTCTTCGGCGGACACAGTGGCCGTTCGTCTTCCCGGCCTCTCGCCTGCGACCGCCGCGCCACCGGCGGCATGGTGGACTGCGCCGTATCGGCCATCACGACACCCTGATGGAGGCAGGTCAGATGTATGCGACCGGAACCCCCCTGTATTCCGCGGAACTCATCCAGGAAGGCGGTGCCTGCGGACTCGTCGTGACCGATCGTCGGCGCCACACCGTGCGGCCCGCATACGTATCCACGAAGGCGGTGGAGCAGCTTCCCGCCTTTCTCACCAAGCTCGGCTTCCTGCACCTGCGCGGGATCCGTCGGCGATGACGGCGACCGACGCGAAGAAGTGGTTCCGTGTTCACCGGCGTGCGGCGGACCCCAGGCTCCGGCTGGTGTGTTTCCCGCACGCCGGCGGCACGGCACAGTTGTTCCACGGTTGGCCCGCGCTGCTGCCGACGGACGTCGAGGTGCTCGCCGTGCGGTACCCCGGCCGCCAGGACCGGCTCGCGGAAGCCTGCATCGAGGACATGGCCACCCTGGCCGACACGATCGAGGACGCACTGCGGCCCTGGCTTGACCGGCCGCTGGCGCTCTTCGGGCACAGCATGGGCGCCAGCGTCGTCTACGAGGTGGCCCTGCGGCTTGAGTCCCGCGGCATCGTCCCCGAACACCTGTTGGTCTCCGCCCGCGAAGCCCCCCAGTGGGCCGAACACGGTGTGCTGCACGACGCCGACGACGAAGCCCTGATCACCCATGTCCGGCACCTCGGAGACCTGCACTCGGAGGCCTACGACATCCCGGAACTGCGTGAACTGCTGCTGCCCGCCCTCCGTTCGGACTACCGGCTGATCGAGGGCTACCACCCCCCGAATCCGGCTCCGGTCAAGGCACCGATCACCGCGTACGTCGGCCAGGACGATCCGAGTTGTGTGCTCGACGGGGTGCTCGCCTGGTCCGGCCTCACCGCCCCGGGCTCCTTCGAGCTGTGCCCGTTTCCCGGGGATCACTTCTACCTCGTGGACCGGGAGGCCGAAGTGGTCGGGGACGTGGCAGCACGTCTTGCGCGCGCGTGAGGCGCCGGTCAGGCCTGACGGTGGGTGCCCGCCTATCGAGAGCCTGGAAGTCCACGGCGCACACGCACAAATCCCGGACCGTGCGCGGTCGGTTCCCGGCAGGGTCCGCGCCGTGTCGGCGGCTGCCCGCCCGGCTGTGACGGAAGTCGGGGCCCGGCACCGCGCATGGCGCCCGCGGGGTTACCGGGGGACGATGGTCGTACCGGGCGCTGAGACGTGCGGTGTCCCCGGCAGCGGCCGCGAAGGCCGGGACGGAGAAGAGACCATGCGACCGGGAAGACGTGCCGCCGACGCGATACTCCGGCTGCTCAGCCGGGACTGGGCCGGGCTGGGCATCGCTCTGCTGCCGGCGGTCGCGGGGACGCGGTGTGTGTCCAGGGATACCGGCCGGCGGATTCTCGGCGGTGGGCTGTGGGCCGTGGCCCTCGCGCTCGGTCTCGGGTCGTTCCGCCATCTGGTGCATGTAGGCCGGGTACGGGTGAGGTATCCGCCACCCGGGCGAATGGTCGACGTGGGCGGCTACCGCATGCATGTCCTGGCCGAGGGAGACGCTGGGCCGAGGCCCACTGTGGTCTGGATGCCGGGCGGCCATGCCGGCGGATACGCCATGTACCGGCTGCACGCGCTGGCGCGGGAACAGATGCGTTCGGTCCTGGTGGACCGTCCGGGGTCCGGCTGGAGCGACCCGGGTCCGTTCCCGCGCACGACGGCGGCAGAAGCCGTCGAACTGCTCACGGCGCTGGAACGGGCCGGTGAAAAGGGGCCCTACGTCTTCGTGGGGCACTCGTTCGGGGGGCTGCTCATGGCCAACGCCGCCAGGCGCCGCCCCGACCTGGTGGCCGGTCTGGTGCTGCTCGATCCCACCCCGCCCGATGCCGTCGCCTTCGGCCCGGCGCTTCCGGCCCTGCGACGTGCCCCGAGGGACCAGACCGTCCTGGCGCTGCGTCACCTCTTCGGCCTCCACTCTCTCGCGGGCAAGAAGGAGACACACACCTCCGATGACCCGACACAGGTTCTCACCATGATCGAGCTCAGGACCAAGGCGAGCTGCGCCGCGGCATCGATCCTGCGAGAGCTGTCGCCGGACGGCATCACCCGAGACGGCTGGCAGACGGCCGTACACGACGGCGAGCTCGGCTCGCTGCCTCTCCTCCTCGTGGCGCCACGCGATCTGACGGGCGGTGGCGAGATCTTCGACGCGGTTGACGATCCGCAGGAGAGCGCCCGGGTCCGGCACTTCTTCCTCACCGTGAGAGAACGGTTCCTCGCGGCCTCCAGTAGGGGGCGGAGGATCTACACCCCAGAGGGAACCGGCCACGATTTTCCGGATCGCGTACCCGACTTCGTTGTGCAAGTGGTGGGCTCGCTGTTGGACCAGTGCGGGCCGGGGACGCCGAAGCCGTTCTGATCCCGTCGCGCAGCCACGGCCCGCTCCGGCGAGCTTCCACCCGACCGAATGAACAGGGTCGGCTTCTACGGGCGCGTCGGCCGAGGTCCGACTATCGTGTTTTTGGTGGGGGGGAAATTCCTGCCCGGCTTTGTCGGCCAGACGGTATCGGCTCGTGCGGCGTCGGCAGTCGTGCTGTGCACACAAGAAGAGGGTTCACACATGCTCCCTGCTGTTCCTCCCTTCCTCGTCGGCGTGATTGCGGCCCCCCTGGCCAAAAGAGTGGTGAAACCGCTGGTGCGAGGCGTCATCAAGACGTCGGTCGGCCTGACCCTTGAAGTCAAGCGTGCAGTCATCGAGGCCGGGGAGGAGATCCAGGGCCTCACCGCCCTGGCGGCTGCCGAGAAGATGGCGAGTTCGGCTCGCACAGGTGGTGTGTAGTCGGCGGTGAGGTGACGACGCACGGTGCCACGGCTGGCTGAAGTCCGGCGACCTCGGCCTCGCCGAGGAACTGAACGAGGGCAAGAGACCCTGAATAGTCGCGGCGGACTTCGCGACTGGCAGTGGAGGTGGTCTCCGCTGGAGTGCCCCGGGCCGAGGCGACCGAGCCTGACGAGCCGACAGAATTCGTGACGCGTACGCGGCCATCCGCAAGGCAGGCTGTCCCTTCACGGAGTTTGACGTCCAACTGCGTTCGCTCTCCGGGCTGGAGCCGAATCCCCGGTGGGGACTTGCCTACCGGGACTTCACCACTCCCCAGCTCGACGCCCGTGCCGAGGCAGATGGTGTCCCGCCGAGTGGTGTAGCAGCGATCTCTGCATAGCCCCTGGTCATGGGGCGGCCATCGCGCAACTCTCCGCGTAGCGAAGCTCGTTGAAACGAGAAGTGACGCGATGGCCTTGTCCCGGCATGACTTACTCCGCCTGATGGAGTCACTGCGTACGGCGGACGGAATCGAGTTGATCAGTGTCCTGGCCCAGAGGATCCTGCAGGAACTCATCGAGGCCGAGGCCACCGTCCGGATCGGCGCCGAGCCCGGCGAGCACACCGAGACACGTAAGACGATGCGCAAGGGGCACCGGGAGAAGGTACTGACCACTGCGGCCGGGGACCTGGACCGGACAATCCCCAAGGTGGTCCGCACCCGGCCCCTGGACCACCCCGCTTCCCCTACGTCTACCTCAACGCGACGTACTGCAAGGCCCGGGTAACCACCAGATCGTCTCCCAGGCCGTCGTCGTCGCCACCGGCATCACCGAAGACGGAAGACGCCAAGTACTCGGACTGACGGCCGGCGACAGCCAGACCGAAGTCTTCTGGGATAAGTTCCTGCGCTCCCTGCACGAACCGGAACGGGTCAACCGGGAGATCAAGTGCCGCGTCGACGTCGTCCAGATCTTCCCAACCCCGACGCCCTCGAACGCCTCACACAGCCGTCCTCATCGAGATGCACGACGAAGGGATCTCCTTCCCCTGTCGCCGCCTCCCTGAAGGCAGCAGGGGCAAGATCTATCCACCTGAAGATCAACCAGACGCAGTTACAGACTACGAGGGACATGACCAGCAGGGGCCGAATCGACTCCGGGCGGACCGCGTGCTACCGATCCTCAACTCTCCTGATGAGACGTCAGGTAAGTCAGTGTCCACTCAGCATCAGTCCCGTACGGTTCTTCGCACATGGGTCGAGTTGATGGTCCCGCGGCGGCCTGGGCGGCGCAGAAATGCGCAGGCGGGAAGCCTGGTCACAGCAACGCACAATGTTCCTGAAAGTCTTCGAGCCGAAGGCGTGCCGATGTACAGTGTGGGCCGCCCCCGACCTGCAGAAAGTCGGCGGGGAGCCGTCCTCTAGGAGTCTCAAGTGTTGCGCACTATCCTCAAGTCCAAGATCTAGCGTTTTGGTGTTTGCGCAGGTCAGAGCCCGATAGTCGCGTCCGGGTCAGCGAATGGTCAGCACCAGGCCGGATGGTGTCCGGCCTGATGACCTGGACTCGAGGCAGGGGCCTGCTCGACGAACGTGTGCCGCGCATACTCAGGGGCCGCGCAGACGAACCGTCGGCCCGCAGCGGCAGTACGCACGGCCGTCTCGAATTGCGAGCCCGGCCGGACCAGTCGTTCGAACGCTTCCCTATCATCAAGGACATGGTCCCGCCGCGTAGATGATCCCGCGCTCTTCCTCACGGAGGCGGTCCGCATTCTCCGCGCCCCCGGAGCCGTCGCCTCCAGCCGCCGCCTCTTCGTCGTACTGGCGGCCCCCCTCCTGCCCTACCGTTCCGGTGGGCATCCGTCGGCGATATGGGAGGTGGGTTCCAGAACCGGTGCCGGCGGACTCTCCCGAACTCCGAACTCGTCTCCGTGAAAGGCGCGGGCCACGCCATCTCCCGCGGCCGACCGCATCTCTACACCGCGCTGCTCCGGGCTTTTCTGTTCGGAAAATCGCTTCCCTCACCCGCGTTCTGACGGAGGTGCGGTCGCCGCCTCGACGAGCACCGGGACGGATTTCCCCGGGTGCGGAGCGGTGTGGCATGCCTCGAGAGGTCGGCGGGCGAACTGTCCGGCGGCGAGACGGCCACGCGGTCAGGCTGAGAAGACTCGGCATGCAACGCGCAAAGTGCCTTCCAGCGAGGACGAGGAAACTCTCGATGAGTTCCATCGTCCTGGCTGTGAAGGCACTTGCGTTCTTCTGGTCGGACTACGGGCAGAGCGGTGGGTGGAACGGTCGGGCTACCTCACCGCGTTGAGCGCCTGCAGATATCCGAGCCGCTGGCCGTCCGGCGTCGGGTGGTACGACACCCCGGTGTCCGAGACGTTGAGCGAATGCAGCCATGGGTCGCCGTTGCAGATCCGGTGATAGCTGAACGCGTAGTCGGCGTCGCCGACCGAGAAGCCGTACTTCCTGGCCGTGGCGGAGATCAACCGGTTCATTCCCTTGGTCGCTTCGTCGAGATCGTAGCGACTGTCGTTGGTGAGACCGGCGCAGGTATTGCTACCCAGGTCGTAAGGCATGGGGTAGTTGAGCACGACGACCTTGGCGTTCGGGGCCTTCGCTTTGATCGCCGAGTAGAGCCTGTCCATCTTGGCGGGGAGCGTGGACTCGATGAACCTGTCCGCGGCCATGACTCGGTCGTGACAGACGCTCCGGATGCTGAGGATGCAGGTCCTCATGACGTCGGAGAATCCCGCGTCGTTGCCGCCGGCGGTCAGGGTGACGAAAGCGGTGCTGGAACTGAGTGAGGAGAGCTGGCCCCCGAGGACACTGTCCGTCGTGGCGCCCGAGCAGGCGTTGAAGTTGAACGAGGACGACGGGTGGGCGGCGTTCCACAGGTAGGGGTACGCGTTGGTGCTGCGGTTGCAACTACCTGAGGAGGCGATGTAGTTGCCGGCTCCCACTCCGGAGGAGTAGGAGTCGCCGAGCGACACATAGCCACCGTTCGCGGCGGCTGTTGCTGGTGTGGCGGCACCGGTGAGGACGGTGCCGGCGGCGAGGAGTGCCGAGGCCACGTATGCGGTAATTCCGAATTTCTTCATGGAGCCTTCCTTGCGGGTTTTCTGCCGCGGCCGTTCTATCAACTCCGCGCTTTCGCAGGAAGTTGCCAGGATAATTTCGCAAATAACCGCCGGGCGGGACCTCTTCACTGCGTGACAAAGCGACGACGGCTTCGTGGAGCGGTCCATGAGGGATGGTCGGTCACCTAGAGGGGGTGAGAGTCACATCGGGGCATCATGGGACCGTGACGCGGCTTTGTATGCGGTTTCTTGGCATGTCGCCGGAACGTGGGCCACGGCCGAGTGAGACGAATGCATCGTGGAATTCGGTGCGGCGTTCCCGGTTCTGTCCGTTCCCGGGGTGCCCCTTCAACTGATCGTCACGCCGGCTTCCCGATCCACCGGCCCGCGTGACTGCCAACGGCTTCGGACCGCCTGGCGAATTGCGCGATGCGGCCACGCACCAGCTCACGGCCACCGTCGGGCCGGGCACCGCGCGGAGTATCGACGTGCGGCCGTCACGGCTCCCGGGGAGCGCCAGCCCGCTCCGCTCTGCTGGGTGCGCTCAGTTCCCTCTTCGCTCGGCCCCCGCCAGAATCCGTGCCTCGACCGCTTCGTACTGGCGGCGTTGCTCCTCGGCTTTCTGCCCTCCGGAGAGCGCCGTTCCCGCCCAGCCGAATGCGAAGCCCAAGGGAATGGAGATCAGGCCGGTGGTGGTGAACGGGAACCAGTTGAAGTGGGAGTTCGGGAACGCGGAGACGGGGGAGCCGGACACCAGGTTGGTGCCGGTCATCAGGACGATGGTGGTGATGGTGCCGCCGATGAGGGTGTACAGCAGACCTGTGCGGGTGAAGCGGCGCCAGAAGAGGCTGTAGACCACCGCCGGTGCGAGCGAGGACGCGCCGATGGACACCGAGAGCAGCGCCAGGGGCTGCAGGTTGTGGTTCTGGACGAGGGTCGCCAGGACGACGGTGGGAGCGCCCACCGCGAAGGTGGACACGCGGGCGAGGGTCATCTCGCGCTGGGGGCTCATGTTCTGCGTGCCTGCGGCGAACAGATCGTGCGCGAGCGAGTTGGCACAGGCCAGGATCATCCCGGACACCGAGGCGAGCAACGTGAGGAAGAGGGCCGTGGTGACCGTGGTGAGCAGGAGCGTCTCGGCCGTCGATATGTCCGCGCCGAACGCGGCCCGCGAGCCCAGCAGATACGCCGTCCTGCCCTGGGGGTCGGCGCCGGCGATCGCAGCCCGCCCGATCAGTGCCGACGCGCCGAAGCCGACGACCGTGATGATCAGTACGAACAAGGCCACGCACGATACCGCCCAGGACATCGAATGGCGCACCTGACGGGCACTGCTCGCGGTGAACATGCGCATCGTCACGTGCGGCAGACAGGCCCCGCCGATGACGACGGTCAGCTCTGAAGTGATCATGTCGAGTCGGGGGAAGGGTACGCCGGCGAATTGCAGACCCGAGTGCAGGAAGGCCGGGCCGACGCCGCTCTTCGCTGCCGCTGCGGAGAACAGTGCACCGGGGCTCCAGTCGAACTGTTGCATGATCAGTACGGCGATGACGGCACCTGAGCCGAGCAGCATGACGATCTTCAGGATCTGTATGAGCGCCGTGCCCTTCATGCCGCCGATCGCCGCGTAGCCGATCATCAGTGTGCCGATTCCGATGACGCAGCCGGTCTTCAGCGAGTCGTTGGAGAAGTCGAGGATGAACGCCACGAGATCACCGGTGCCCGCGAGCTGGATCAGCATCAACGGCACCAGCGCGGCGATCGTCGTGGCGGACGAGGCGATGCGCACCGCTCGGCTGGGCATCCGCCTGGCGAAGACGTCGCCCTGGGTGAACCGGCCGGCGTTGCGCAGCGGTTCGGCCAGCAGAAACATCAGCAGCGCGAGGGAGAGGGACGTGCTCAACGCCAGGACGACGCCGTCGTACCCGAAGAGGGCGATGACCCCGCCGGTGGAGAGGACCGTCGCCGCCGAGATGTAGTCCCCGGCGATGGCGAGGCCGTTGCGCAGCGGGGACAGCGAACCGTACCCCGTGTAGAACTCGTCGAGGTCGTCCCGGTCGGGCCCCATCATGACGCAGAGGAGCAGGGTGATCGTGGCGACTGCCGTGAATGCCACCAGGGACATGCCCCGCGCGGAACTGCTGAATCCGATCACCGTGACGCTCCCGGAATCGCCTCTAAAGCGGCCTGCCTGCGCACACGGTCCGCGATCGGGTCCACTCTCCGGCGCGCCGTGTACTCGTACAGGCCGACACACACACAGATGACGGGCACTTGGAGCAGCCCGAGCAGCAGTCCCGTCGACAGCCCGCCCGTGATGGTGCCCGTCATCAGCGACGGCTCGACGGCCGACAGGACGAGGAAGATCGTGAAGTATCCGAGCGCCGTAAGCGTCGCCGCGCGGCGCTGCGCGCGGTACGCGCCGCGCAGGTTGCGCAGATCCCTGTTGCGTCCGACGGCCGGAGGACGCGGCGTCCCGCTTCCGGGTTCCACTCGCGAGGGGTACGCGGTACGCGTGGGCCAGGCATGGTGTGTGTGGTTGTACGGCTGTGTGGTGGGGCGTGGTGGGACCTTTGGGGACGAGAACGCGTCTGTCATCCCGTTTCTCCTTGCATGGCTCAGTGAACGTGAGGCTCCGCGGGGGCACGATGAATGCGGGCACGCCACTGGGTGGTCGTTGTTGCTGACTGAGTTGTTTGGTTCGCCGGCATCTGGCGGACGGTTGTGTCGGCTGTTCCTTGGTTGTCGTTCGCCGCCGTGTGGCGGACACCGCCGCACGGCGGCGACTCAGGCCGACCTGCGGCGCAGCAAACGGCGCAGACACAGGGATCACAGGTGTCCGCGCCGTGTGCTCGGGTTCGTGAGGTGTGGGCTGAGTGGTCTGTGCAGCAGGGAGAGTCCGCTCGGTGGCCCGCCATCACACTTGCTGTCGCTGGACGTTGTGCCCACCTGCCTGTGGCGCGAGGCCGTCGACAACGTGGTGGAGAGTCGTGCGGCTCCGGACCCGTGGCGACGACCTCACCTCCTACTTCGTGCGGCCCTGCGTGACACCTCCGGCGTTGTAGCCGCGTGTGATGTGTGTGCCGCTACCGACCTGTTCCGCGTGGAAGTTCGAACTGCCGACGCAGGCGCCGTACTCGTAGACGGCCTTGCTCGTACCGCTGAGGCCGCCCGCGTCGGTGGTCGTCGGTCCGCCGAACACCACATCGGACCGGGGAATCGTCGAACAGCTCGGAACCCCGAGGTAGTACTCGACGAAACCGACCTGCGAAGCCTGCAGGTTTCCACTGCCTGACGGCACCCGGTAGGTCCCGATGTGGACGGACACGTTGGTGACCGTGTCCGTCGCGGTGCCGGTCCAGGTGTCGGACCCGGTGCGGGCCACCGTGACGGAGTACTGCCGGCCGTACACGCCGTCGAAGTCCACGGCACAGCTCACACCGGCGCCACCGTCGGCTCCTTGGTAGCAGTTCGGGTCACTCGTCGACGCTCCGGAACCGAACACGGAGAACACACCATGAAGGCGCTCGTGGCCGTTCCTGTCGGCACGGGGCTGCAAGCCCGTGTAGCCGCTGTTGTACCGGAAGTTGTACTGCTGGGCAGCGTAGATGCCGTCCCGGTGTGCCGTGGCGCGATTGACCGTCATCGGGAAGGTGATGTTGGTCAGCCCCGCGGAGGGGGCGTTGGGGATCGACCAGCTGACGAGCACGTTTCCACCGGCGACCGCGGCAGTGGCCGACTGGGAGGTGGACAGAAGAAGTCCTCCCGCGGCCATGGCCGCCAGTAAGAGGCGACGGCGCCTGCTCTGTGACATGGGCGTGGTCCTTCCGTTCTGAGAGCCCCCAGTGCCTCGTCCAGGGGCGATGCGGTTGCTCGGGGAGGGGTCCGGAGATCAGGGTTCGCGGGCTGGTGCACTCCTCTCCACGCTCCGCAGCGTGGAGAGGAGTGCAGACAAGCTCCAGGTGTTCGTCGACCCGTCACGGTCGCCGGCCACCGCACACGACCGACTTCGGTCGGGGCCCATCAGTCGGAAGGTGGCTTCCGACGGGATTCTCCGGATGACGCGAGGACCAGGTCCGGCTCGGCGTCAGCTTGACGCCGAGACCCGGTACACGACGGTTCCGTGGGCGGGCACGGTGGCGGAGATGTTTCCGGTGCTCCGGGTGTCGACGTGCTGCCACACGTCGCGGAGGTTGTAAGCACTCGCGTTGGGAAGTCCGGCCGCCCTGGCTGTGGTGCTTATGGTCCGTGACTGTCCGGTCTCGTTGAACAGGGCCACCGCGCGGCTGCCGTCGCTGAGCTGCTTCACGAGCACCCAGAGGCCGCCGGTGGACGACAGCACGGTGGCCTGCCGTCCCAGCCGGTCCTGGTCGAGGGCGATCAGTTCCTTGTTGAGGAGGATCTGCATGGTCTGCGCAGAGGCACGGCGCAGATCGGTGCCGATGATCAGCGGTGCGGCCATCATGGACCAGAGCGAGAAGTGGGTGCGGTACTCGGTGTCGTTCATGCCGCCGTTGCCGACTTCGAGCATGTCGGGGTCGTTCCAGTGGCCCGGGCCGGCGTAGCCGGCCAGTGGCAGGTTCTGCTTGGCGATGCCCAGCATCGAAGCCCAGTTGTCACGGATGTCGTAGGTGGTGCGCCATGAGTGGCCGGTGTCCGCTCCCCATTCCCAGGGACGGGTCGATCCCCACTCGCAGATGGAGAAGACGATAGGTCTGCCGGTCGCCTTCAGTGCGTCGCGCATCGCGCGGTAGCGGCCGATCGTGGCGGCTTGGCTGCTGTTGGGGTTGTTGCAGTTGTCGTACTTGAGGAGGTCGACGCCCCAGTTGGCGAAGGTCTGTGCGTCGACGGCCTCGTGGCCGAGGCTGCCGGGGTAGCCGGCGCAGGTGGCGCTGCCCCCGTCCTCGTATATCCCGAACTTCAGGCCCTTGCTGTGGACGTAGTCCGCGGTCGCCTTCATGCCGCTGGGGAACTTCGAGGGATCGGCGACCAGACGTCCCTGACCATCGCGGCTGTGGGTCATCCAGCAGTCGTCGACGTTGACGTACGTGTAGCCCGCGTCTCTCAGGCCAGTACTGACGAAGCGGTCGGCCGTCTGCCTGATGAGCTGGTCGGAGACGTTGCAGCCGAAGGAGTTCCAGTCGTTGAACCCCATCGGTGGGGTGAGAGCCAACCCGTCGTTCAGGGCGGCGGCGGGGGGCGCGGTGGCGACATCACCGGTGACGGCGGCCGTGGCGAGGCCTCCGGCCCACAGGGTGGCGACGGTCATGTACGACAGCATCGTGCGAAAACGCGGTGGCATGAGCGTTTCCCTTCGCGTGAATGGAGAGGGTGGTAGCGAGGGTTCACGGAATCACTCGTGTGATCACGAACATGGAATCCGACTGACCCTGCTTGACAGTCTTCGAAGGCGAAGCCGGATTGCCTGCCACCGTCGATGAGTCGTGGGGGAGGCGGAAATACATGGATCGAACACGCTTGACGCGACGCCACGGGTCGCGTGAGCGGCGGTCTGTGTGCGAAATGGCTGCGCGGAAAGGGTGCTTGACGCTCATGTCGGTGAGCGTGCTGAAGCGAGAGTAGGGCTTTCCCGCGACATTGTCAGGCGCGCGTCAATATTCCTAAGAGTGGTCTTATTTCGCCGCCCGGGTATTGGCGTGACGCCACTTCGGAGAATGGCGGCGTCCCGCAGGCGCAGGCAGGAGGCGGCTCCTGTACGCAAGGATCCACTCGTACGGAACCGGAGGCTAGTGCCCTCTCGCAGCCCGCGGGGAATCCGGCGCGACCGCACTCCGCAGTCGCTCCTGGTACGCCGGTGCCTGCCGGGCGGCTTCCCAGTAGGCGTCTTCCAGTTCGGTGAACGCGTTGTCGAGTGCGGACTCGGTGCGGGCCGCGAGCAGGAGCCGGACCCCTATGGGGTCTCCCCGCAACGGCCGGATCGCGAGGTCGGAGCGCATGCGGGCGGTCGGCTGGCTGACCGTCACCGCTTGACCGGTGGCGACCAGGGAGTATGCGGTGAGGTAGTCGCCGTGCAGCATCTCGGGAGCCAGCCCGGCGTCGCGCAGCACGCGACTCAGGACGTCCCATTCGCCGTCTGCCGAGGAGTCGACCATCCAACGGTCGTCGGCGAGGTCGCTGAGGCTGACCTCGCGTCGCGCGGCCGCTGGATGGTCGATCGAGAGGGAGACGAACTGCGGCTCCCGTTCGACGAGTACACGCAGGCGGAGCGTGGGGGGAATGCGCAGCGGCCTGCCCTCGACTTCGTGCACGAAGGCCATGTCGAGTTGGCCGGCGACAACCATGCGCAACAAGGAGTTCGCGGACACATCCATCCGCAGGGCGGGTTCGATCTGCGGTGTGCGGGCACGCAAGCGTCGCAGCCAGCCCGGGATGGCCCAGCTCGCGGTGGACCCGATGCGGAGTTGTCCGGTGGAGGCGTGTGCCGCCGCGGCATTCGTCTCGGTGATGAGGGCGGCGAGTTCGTCGACCAAGGGCCTGGCGCGGCTGAGCACCGCATGTCCCAACGGCGTGGGACGGCAACCGTGGCCGGCGCGGGTGAACAGAGCACCGCCCAGCGCGATTTCGATTCGGCGAAGCTGTGTACTCAGCGAGGGTTGTGCTATGCCCAGTTCCCGGGCTGCTTTGTGCAGGCTGCCGCTGTCAGCGATGGTGCAGAGAACTCGGAGGTGTCTTACCTCAAGATTCATGAGGGGGAGGGTAGGGCGACCCGAGGTTGCTGCGCCAGCCGCGTAAATACTAATAAAGACAGGCGTGTTGGGCATGATAGCTCCCGAGCTATCACCGGTTGCCATTACCCACCCACCCTTCGGCCTCCCCGAAACTCCTTGATGAGCAGTCACCCGCTGCTTGAAAAGTGACCAGTAGGAGCCCCCACATGAAGTGGTCCAACGCGCCCGTCAAGTCCTCCAAGAAGTCCGCCAAGAGTGCCGAGAAACTGCTGGCCGCCGCGATCGGCCTGGGTCTCGCATCGGCCGCACTGTGCACCGCGACCCCGGCGAGTGCCCAGACTGCCGGACCCGCCCCGTCCACGTCGGCCGTCAGCCCGTACGCCGGCCGGTCGGGCTCGGCCGAGAGCGCGGCCAACAACAAGGCCTTCTTCGAAGCCGTGCTCAAGTCGGTCGCGACGAAGCATGCGCTCCGGCCGAACCTGGCGTCGGTGACCGTCTACTACAACGCCTCGCAGGCGCCCAGCTTCAGGTCGCAGATATCGACCGCCGCATCCATCTGGAACAGTGCCGTGTCGAACGTCAAGCTTCAGGAGACCTCGGGCAGCGGCGACTTCTCCTACTACGAAGGGAACGACTGGAGAGGGTCCTACGCCTCCACCGACGGTCATGGCAAGGGCTATGTCTTCATCGACTACCGGCAGACCCGGGCGAACGACCCGCTTCGCGTCACGGCCCACGAGACCGGTCATGTGCTGGGGCTGCCGGACCACTACAGCGGCCCCTGCAGCGAGCTGATGTCGGGCGGCGGCCCCGGTCCGTCCTGCACCAATCCGTATCCGGACGCGAACGAGGGCTCCCGGGTCGACCGGCTCTGGGCCAACGGCCTGGCGAAGGTGATGAAAGCCATGAACTCCAAGCGCTGACCACTTGTCGGCGCAACGATTCAGCCCCTGCGGACCTCGGCCTCGTGCCGGGGCCCGCATCGCCGTTCGCGGTGGTCCCGCACTGTTCTTTCCGTTGTTGACGGGACGTTTGTTCCGGCAGTGACGAACGTGCCCTTGCCGAGCCCCGCTCCACCGGTGCCGCCCCCGGAAGGCGTCTGACGTGGCGCACACACCCGCCCACCCCCGTTCCTCGAATCCTGCGTGTTCGCGCAGAGACGCTGCGCGCAGGATGAGCGATCATGTAGGGGGGAGGTAGTTGTGAATCGCTATGAACGCTTGAACGCGATCCTGGAGATTCTGGGTGAGCGCAGCCGGATCGAAGTTGAGGAGATCACCAAGGAGTTGGAGGTGTCCAGTGCCACCGTGCGACGTGACCTGGACCATCTCGCCGGACAACGACTTCTGACACGTACCAGGGGAGGCGCGGTCGCGCACGCGGTCGCCTATGATCTGCCGCTTCGGTACAAGACCGTGCGGCACGCCGAGGAGAAGCTGCTCATCGGTCGGGCCGCGGCCGGACTTGTGTCTCCCGGCTCGGTCGTCGGAGTGAACGGCGGCACGACCACGACAGAAGTGGCCAGGGCGCTGATCACGAGCATGGACGTGACTCGGTCCGAGGACGATGTGCAGGTCACGGTCGTGACCAATGCGCTGAACATCGCGAACGAGCTCGCGGTGCGGCCGCAGGTGAAGCTGGTGGTCACGGGCGGGGTGGCGAGAGCCCAGTCCTACGAGTTGATGAGCCCGTTGGCCGAGCGCATTCTCGACGAGCTCAGCCTGGACATCACCTTCCTCGGTGTGGACGCGATCGACCCCGAATCGGGGGCGGCGGCGCACCACGAGGGGGAGGCCGCGATCAACCGGCTGCTCGTGCGACGTGCGGCCAAGGTGGTCGTTGTCGCCGATTCCTCGAAGATCGGAAGGCGGGCCTTCGCGTCGATATGCCCGGTGACACAGATCGACATTCTGATCACCGACACCCAGGCGCTGAAGGACGATGTGCAGCGCTTCAGCGACCGTGGTGTGCAGGTGATACAGGTGTAGTGATGACGGAACCGGCATGTGCGTGCGGTTGAGGGGCGGCCCGAGATGACGCGTGGCGGGCCGCCCCGCGTCACGTTGGAGTTCGCCGGAGCGTGTCGAAGTAGAGGAAGGTCCAGCCGACGAGCGGCTGCTGAGCGAAGCCCTGGCGGCGCGTCGCGGGCGGAGTCCCGGCCGCGGCCCTCGGCGGTGTGCGGGGTCCGGGCGGGCGTGGTGGAGGGATGCGCGGCAGCCGGATGCGGCGCCACGGCAAGGTGAACGTTGCCTGATGCGGAACCAGGTGAGGAATCGCACCGGCCGTGAACGGCCGGGCAGTCCTTGACCAGGACGCGCAGAGACAGTGAGCGCTTCTGTTCGAAACGAGTCTCTAGCGAGCAATTGACATCAAGCGTTCGCTCTGCTGCCATGTGACTGGCTGTCAACTCTGTTGCTGCTGAGGGCAGTTGTCTGCCCTCGAATCCCTCCGACATGCAAGGAGGCAAGTTCGTGACGAGATCCGGTCGCCCCACCCCCCGAACCGGAAGTCCCACATTGCGTCGCGCCGTCCGTGGCCTCGCCGCCGCGGTGGCCGCAGCCCTCATCGCCGTTCTCTGCTCCGCCCAGGCCGCCCAGGCCGCCACGGCCGGCAATGCCACCGCGGTCACGCGTTCCGGGGACACCTTCACGGTCGCGACCTCGAGCGGGGCAGCGGCACGGGTGCAGTTCGCGCGGGCCGACATCTTCCGCATCTGGCTGTCACCGACCGGATCCTTCACCGACGATCCCGCGGGGAAGGACCTCGCGATCACCACGACGTTCGGTTCCGTCGGCACCACTCTCACCGACGCGGGTGGCTACTGGCGGATCGGCACCTCCGCGGTCAGCCTGAGGATCAACAAATCACCGCTGACCTTCGCGCTCTACCGGCAGGACGACTCCACACTGGTGTGGTCCGAGTCGCAGCCCACGAGCTGGGCCGGCAATCAGACGACCGAGTACCTCACCCGTGGCGCCGACGAGCAGTTCTACGGCACCGGCCTGAGGCTCGGCGAGTGGGCTCTGAGGGACAAGACCGTTCCGGTCGCCGTCAGCAACCGGTGGACCGAGAACACCAACGCCAGCCCGGCGCCGTTCTACATGTCGACCAACGGATACGGCGTCATGCGCAACACGTGGGCCCCGGGCTCGTACACCTTCGGTGCGCCCAGCAGGCTGACGCACAACGAGAACCGTTTCGATGCCTGGTACTTCACCGGCAACTCGCTCAAGGGCGTTCTGAACGGGTACACGGACGTCACCGGCAAGCCGTTCCTCGCACCGATCTGGGGGCTGGAACTCGGCAACGCCGACTGCTTCAACGCCTCGAACCCCGCTTACACCGGGGACCACAACCGGCTGCGTCACCAGATCACCCCTGACGTGGTCGGCTATGCCACGGATGCCCGAGACGCCAACATGCCATCCGGCTGGTTCCTGCCCAACGACGGCTACGGCTGCGGTTACACCAGCCTGCCGTCCACGATCTCCGCGCTCAAGGCCAAGGGCTTCAACACCGGGCTGTGGACCTCGACAGGCCTGGGCAACATCGGCTCCGAGGTCGCCGCCGGCAGCCGGGCGGTCAAGACCGACGTCGCCTGGGTCGGCGGCGGCTACAAGAATGCCTTCGCCGGCGTCAACCAGGCGGTCTCGGGCATCGAGAACAACTCCGACGGCCGACGTTTTGTGTGGACGGTCGACGGCTGGGCCGGAACCCAGCGCAACGCGGTCGTGTGGACCGGTGACACCAGCGGCACGTGGGATGCGATGCGCTGGCACGTCCCGGCGATCACCGGCGCCGGTCTCTCCGGCCTCAACTACGCCTCCGGCGACGTCGACGGCATCTTCGGCGGCAGTCCGCAGACGTACGTCCGAGACCTGGAATGGAAGGCCTTCACCCCGGCCTTCATGACGATGTCCGGCTGGGGACCGACCAACCCGTCCGCCGGCTACCAGGACAAGCAGCCCTGGCGGTTCGCCGAGCCGTACCGCTCGATCAACCGCAAGTACCTGCAGCTGAAGATGCAACTGATGCCCTACCTCTACACCATGAGCCGGGTGGCCGCCGACACCGGCGTGCCCTCCACGCGGGCGCTAGTGCTCGAGTACCCGAACGACCCGGTGGCGCGCGGGAATCAGACCAGCGGCCAGTTCATGGCCGGTGACTCGTTCCTGGTCGCCCCGGTCGTGTCCAACTCCACCACGCGCAACGGGATCTACCTCCCGGCCGGAAGCTGGACCGACTACTGGACCGGCAAGGTCTACAACGGCCCCGGCTGGGTCAACGGGTACTCCGCGCCGCTGGACACCCTGCCCCTGTTCGTCAAGTCCGGTGCGATCGTGCCCATGTGGCCGCAGATGAACCACACGGGGGAGAAACCCCTCTCCACTCTCACCTATGACATCTACCCGCGTGGCAACTCCTCGTTCAGCCTCTACGAGGACGATGGCACCACACGTGCCTACAAGTCCGGGGCCTTCGCCCGCCAGCAGGTGAACGTCACTGCTCCGGCCAGTGGCAGCGGGACGGTCACTGTGACCGTCGGGGCGAGCGCGGGCTCCTTCACGGGCAAATCGGCCTCGCGTGGCTACGAAGTCGCTCTCCACAGCTCCACCGCACCCGGTTCGATCACTGTCGGCTCGGCCACGGTGGCCCCGCTGACGAGCCGTGCCGCCTACAACTCCGCGGCCACCGGCTGGTTCTTCGACCCGACGGACCGCTCGGGCACCGTGTGGGTGAAGGTCGGCAACGTGGCGGACGGCTTCACTGTCACTGCGAACGGCATCACCGTGCCGACCGGCTCGGGGATCTCGCCCGCGCCCGCGTCATGACCTGAACCACTGTGTCACCGAACGGTCTTGCGCCCTGAACCGGCCCCGGCTCCCGGGACGGGCAGGACCCGTCGGCCGGGACCCGGAGGAACCTGGGGCCCGGCCGACGCGGTCGTCCACCCAGCCCATGCGGGGGCCACGCCTCCCTGAAGCCACGCTCCCGCGGCCGTCTGCTGCCCCGCGGCTTCCCGCGGCGTGTTCCCGTACCCGCTCCGCGCGGCTGCCTGGACGGTGTCGTGCGGCAGGATCCTCCACCCAGCGTCGATCGCGCACCCCTTCGTCCGCGTTCTCAGGCCAAGGACGGCAACAGGGACTTGTCGCTGATGTCTTGTGGCAGAGGTTGAGCGAATCTGCTCACTGAGCTCACTGAACGCGCGTAAGCTTTCATGTAGGCGACAGCAAGGACTCCTTCGCGGTCAGAGGCAGGCGTGTCGCCGCGTCGCACCGCGTCAAGACCTTCCCTCTCCCGGCCGTTCACGCGCGCACTGCGCTCGAAGTTCCGGGATCGTGCGCAACGCGCCTGAGCATCCACGTGACCCGGTGAAAGCGACGAGGCTCCCCAGAGATCCGCACCGGTTCGACCTCAGGTCAGGAAAGAGTGTCATGCACCGAGTCGTAAGAGAAAGCCCCGGCAATCCCGTCGTTCAAACCGGCGCCGTGCCATCAGCGTCCAGCCGTTCCTCCCATAGGAAGGCGCTGTCCCACCACCTCGCCCCGGCCACGTCGGTATCCGGCGAGTCCCCGACCGTCCTCACACTCGGGCTCAGCCGCAGCCACATCGCCGGCGCCGTGGTTGCCGGGGACCATGTCCTGATGTTCACGCGGTGGCCGGTGACACCGACACTCGACACCGACGAAGTCGTCGACCTTCTCCTGGACTGCACCATGCACCTGGTGAAGCTCGCCGAGCGGGTGGGGCGGCGTCCAGCGGCGGCGAGTGTCGTCCTGGCCGAGGAGGGAGACGAGGCCACCGGCTTCGCGTCCATCGTGGGGGAGCGCCACTGGCGAGGGGTGCCGGTTCGGACATGGCTGGAGGAAGACCTCGAGCTGCCGGTCACCGTCGGACATGAGGTGCGGGCCGGTGCTCTCGCGGAAGCACTTCTCGGAGCCGGGCGCGGCAGCCGTGCCCTCCTCTACGTGCCCGTCGGGGACCGACTGCCGGCTGCGATCATCCTCGACGGCCAGGCCGGGGACGGCCACCGGTCTGTCGTCGGTGACCTGGGCCGCCTGCCCACCTGGACGACGTGCGATGCGGGCACCCGCGGAGCCGAGCGGGTCGAGGACATCGCCTCGGCATCCGCCGTGACCCGCCGCTACGAGAGCGCCGGGGGAGAGGCCGGGCTCTCCGCCCTGGCCGTCCACCAGCGGGCCAAGGCGGGAGACGCCGACGCGGCCCGTGTGTGGGGCGATGCGATCGAGGCGTTCGCCGATGCCCTGGCCTCCGCTGCCACGATGCTCAGCCCGGACCGCGTGGTCGTGGGCGGTGAATTCGCCGAGGCCGGCAAAGCCTACTTCCGCCAACTGAGGCGTGCCGTGGCCGCGCGAGTGCAGTCGCCTCTCGTCATCGTCCCTGCCCAGCTCGGTTTTCAGGGCTCGCTGCTCGGCGCCGCGCTGCTGACTCGCGAGGCACGAGCGACCGTTCAGCCACGCTGACGCCTCCAGGTGCTGCCCTCGCCGCCGACCTCCAGGTGACTGCGGGTTCGCGGTGATGCGACAGCGGGCCGGATTCCGGCTCCCTCGTCGACGCCGGACCGCTGTCAGAGGGGCCGCCCCGCCGGCTACCGCGTCCATGACCTGTTCAGTCTCCTCCTCCACCCGGCCGGGGCCACGCCCCTGGGCCACACCTGCCGTGCGCGATGCCACGGACTTCCCCCGCCGTTTCCGGCCGACCACACCCCGCTGCACTTCGGAGGTTTCCGAACCCATGGCCCACACACCCTCGTCCTACGAGGAGATCGCACAGTCGCGACCACGAATCCGCAGGGATGTGCTTTTCACCCAGACACCGTCCGGCGTGCTCTTCCACAACGCGCACGGCGGGTTCAGCGTCGCCACCCGGTCCGCCTACCGCTTCGCCACGCTCCTCGTGCCCCACCTCGACGGCCGACGGCGGGTGGAGGAACTGTGCTCCGGTATGGGGACCAGGCACCGAGACATGGTGGTCCAGCTCGTCTGCGCGCTCTACTCCCGAGGCTTCGCACGGGATGCCGCACCCACCTCCGCGGCTGCCACGCTCCTGTCGCACGTCAGCGAGCGATTCGCGCACCAGCTCGACTACCTCGACCACTACGCGGACGACGCGGTCGGACGATTCCTCCGCTTCCGGTCCACCCCCGTCGCCGTCCTCGGCGACGACGCCCTCGCCCGTTGGGCCGCGCTGGGCCTGCTGCGCAACGGGTGCGCCGCCGTGGCCGTCACCGGACAGCAGGCCCAGCACAGCGTCCTGAGCCGCGAACGCCACGGTGTGGAGGCAGGCGACCTCGATGCCGAGGTCACCGACCTCGCCGCGGCGGGATGCGGCCCCCGCCTCACCCAGCTCACCGAGCCGGCGGCCGGAACGTATGCCTGGGACGACCTCGAAGGCTGGGACACCGTCCTGGTGACGGGCGCGGCCGGGCATCACCAGATGCTCCGGCTGCTCACGAAGGGTGTGCCCGCCGGCCGCCGACTCCTTGGAGCCTGGACGTTCGGCAACAGCGCCGTCGTCGGCCCGGTGATGACCGCGGGAACCCTCGGCTGCTGGTGTTGCGCCGCCCTGCGGCTCGGCGCTGGTGCCAACGCGGCCGACAGCGCGGACCTGTGGAGCGCGCTGGGTCCCGCCGCACCGCTGGACGCTCCGCCGCCCCGGCTCGGCGGCCCGCTCGCGGGGATGCTGGGCAACCTCCTCGCCTTCGAGGTGTTCCGACTCGTCACCGGGGCGCTGCCCGCGGAGACCAGCAACCAGATCGTGGTTCAGGACCTCGACACCCTGGACGTGCTGAGCGAGCCCCTGCTGCCCCACCCCCGTTGCCCCTTCTGCTCCGGCGCCGCCACCAGTGCGGTCGAGCCCGCCACCCTCACCAGTGACATCCTGCGCGCGGCACACGCCGACGACGAGCCCACCGCACACCCCGCCGACGGAGCATCCGACGAAGCGGCGCGGACCGCACTCGCGGCCCTGGCGGAACGCGACATCCTCGTCCAGGAGAGGGCCGGCGTCTTCACCGCCTATGCCGACGAACACTGGGAACAGACCCCGCTCAAAGTCGGCACCTTGTGCCTGGGCCTGGGGGCCGGCCGCGAGCGCCTGATATCCGCCGTCGACGTCCACCACGTCGCCGGCGCGCGACTCACCGCCCTCTTCCGCGCGGCGGAAGTCTACGTGGAGCATGTCGTCCCGCCCCGGGTACTGGACACCGTCGCCCTGGAGGCAGCCGTCGGCAAGTGGCCACGGATCGAACCTCTCGAACTGGCTGTCTCCAGCGGCCTCGACGTACCCGTCGATCGGATCATCCACTGGATCGAGGCCACTTCACTGCTCGACGACCAGACGGTGCTGGTGCCCGCCGGTGCCGTGCGCACCCTGGGCGGCTGGAACGACGAGGGTCTCTTCGAACGGACTTCGGCCGGCACCGGCGCCGCCGGCAGCCCCCGTGCCGCGCTCGGCCGTGCCCTGCGAACCGCCCTAGCCCACGACGCGCTGCGCGGCGCGGTCCGCCGCACAGCCCCGGTGCACGTGGTCCACCCGGTCTCCCTCACCGGGGACCCCGAACTCCTCTTCCTCCTGCGGTCGGCGGAGAACCTCGGCGTCACCGTCGAAGTCCTCGACCTCACCGCGGCCGGCGGGCACACCGTGCCCGTCGTCGTCAGCCGTCTCGGCGACCCGGAGACCGGCGAACAGCGCTGGTCCGTCGCCTGTGGCCTGCGCCGTCGCGGGGCGGCCCGCGAGGCACTGCGAGACCTCATCGGCCGCGAGCAACTGCGCCGCGTCGCAGGCCCGTCCGACCCGGGCGACCCGCTGTGGGCCGACCTGGACGCCGCCACCCTCGTCGCCGTGACCCCCGCACCGGCCCCGGACACCGTCACCACGTGGGCCGCCGTGCTGGACAGCCTCGCCGCCGCGGGCCGGGACGTTCTGGTGGTGCCGGTGACGGCTCCGGACCTCGCGGCCGGCCATGTCCACGCGGTCCGTGTCCTGCTGACCGAGGGGCGGCCCCGTGTTCGATGAAACCGCTCCGCCGCCGCGCGCCGAGTCCCGGTCAGGGACCGCGGCCTCCGCCGGGCCCTGGGACGCGGTGTGCGCCGACCTCACCGCCGCCGTCGCGGATCGCGCGGCATGTCACCGCCCCGTCGCACCCCCGGCCGTCGTGATCCCGTTCGGATTCCGTGACGAACTGACCGCCGAACCAAGAGACTTCCCCGCGGGCACCGTCGTCGTCGGCCTGTACGGGCATCACGCCGTGGTCGGCCCGGCCAGGTCGGCCGGTATCCCCGGCTGTCCGCAATGCCTCGCCCGCCGCTGGCAGGCGGTGCGGGCCGGCTTTCTCCGGGACGCGGTGGAGGTCGGCGACCGGCCCCGCGCCAGCGGGAGCCCGCCCTGGCGGGCCGGCTTCGCGGTGGACGCCCTCGCCGGACTCGTCGCGGCGACGGCCCGGCAGCCGCGTCCCGCCCGATATCCGCATGTCTGGCTCCTGGACCTGGAGACCCTGCGTGTCTCACGGTTCCCGCTGGTGCCCGACGGCGAGTGCCCCTCCTGCGGGACGCGCCCCGACGACACCGCCGACGCCGCTCGGATCGCCCTGGACCCCACACCCAAACAGGCTCCGGACGTCTTCCGGCTCCGCCCGCTGGACGCCTACGACCTGGTCCCGGAGGCGTTGACCAACCCGGTCACCGGGATGCTCGGCCCGTCCGTCGTCTCCGACCTGACGGTAACGTCGACCTCCTCGACGGCCGGCGCGTTCACCTCACGCTCCGGCACCTGTCTGCGGGACTGTCACTGGGGCGGCCACACCGGTGCGTACGCCACCAGCGTCCGTGCCGGCTTGGTGGAAGGCATGGAGCGGTACGCCGGCATACGGGCCCGAGCGAAGAGGACCGTGGTCAGCGCTTCCCTCGACGAGCTCGGTGACATGGCGGTGGACCCGCGTGCCACCGGCATGTACTCCGAGGCCTTCCCCGACGCCGAGCCGGACACACCGCGTTTCGCTCCGGACCGTCGGGTGAACTGGGTGTGGGGCTGGTCGCTGCACGAGGGCCGGCCGGTGCTCGTACCGGAGGCGATGGCGTACCACCACGTGCCCGGCGGCCGCCGGCGCCGCTTCGTGCGGGAGAGCTCGAACGGCTCCGCCTCCGGTGGCTGTCTCGCGGAGGCCGTCTACCACGGGCTCATGGACACCGTCGAGCGCGACGCCTTCCAGCTCGCCTGGTTTGGTCGCGCCCGGCTGCCCGAGATCGACGCGTTCACCAGCACCAGGCTCGAAACCCGTGCCATGGTCGACCGGTTGGCGATATACGGCTACCGGGCCCGATTCTTCGACACCCGCATCACCTTCCCGGTGCCGGTGGTCACCGCCGTGGCCGAACGTGCCGACGGGGAGCCGGGACCACTGCGCTTCGGTGCGGGCGCGTCCCTCGACCCCGAGGCCGCGCTCGCCGCCGCTCTCCGCGAGATCGCCGCCGGTGCCGTAGGCCTCCGCCGCCGAGCCGTCTCCCAGGACTTCCGGCCGCGTCGCGCGGCGCGCGATGTCGGCGACGTACGCGCCCTTCACGACGATCGCCCCTCGTACGGGCTTCCCGAGACGGGCCGGTGCGCCGACTTCCTGGTGCGCCGCCCGGACGACGCGGACCAGGTACCCCTTGCCTCGGTTGCGGTCGGCCCCGGAACGCTCCGTCCCTCCGCCGACCTCCGGGACGACGTCGAGGCATGCGTGGCGGCCGCGACCGCCCGCGGCTTCGACGTCGTGGTGGTCGACCAGACCGCCCCTGAACAGCGGGACCTCGGCCTCCGTACGGTCAAGGTGATGGTGCCCGGACTGATGCCGAGCACCTTTGGCCGGAGCCGTCGGAGCGCAGTCCCCGATGTCTCGCGCTCGCCGCGTGCCGCACGGGACCGGGCGCCGCGGGGACGACCGTAACCCGGCGACGCAACCGTGTGCTCGGCCCTTCGCACCACCCGCCCCCGGCACCCGCCCTGCGCGCGGCCGGCGACCATCCACGAAGAGCAGAAGAGGGAGTGCCGTGGGATACGCCCATGAGTACGTGACTGCGGTGACGCGGAGAGGAAGGATCCCCATGGAGCCAGCCGACTTCGTACCCGACTGGTCCGACCGGCCCCGCCAGGGAAAGTTCTTCCCCCACCTGCCGTCCTTCCCGCTGCCCGACGGCGGCTGCGCGCCTGATGCCACCCTCGACCGGGGCCTGTTCGGTGAGCGCGGCACCGGCGCGTTCACCCTGGCCATGCTCGGCGCGATGCTCCGCGACTCCTACGGTCTCACCGGCCGACGCCTCGCCGTACATGCCGGCTCGGACCTGATCTCGCTGCCGTCGCACTCCCACGCCAGCTGGTCACGAGGTACCGCGTCCGGAGGCGGTCTCTACCCGATCGGCATCCACTGGGTCAGCGGCGCGGGCGGCCCCCTGACGCCCGGTGTCTACCACTACGACCCCCCGCGTCACCGCGTCACCCGGCTGTTGTCGGGCGACGTCACCGGCGAAGTCCGCGCGGCCCTCGGAGAACTGGAAGAGGCCGCGGCAACCGACCAGTTCCTCGTCCTGGGCGTGACGTTCTGGCAGAACTCCTTCAAGTACGACAGCTTCGCCTACCACGTCGGCACGATGGATGTCGGCGCCCTCCTGCAGACCTGGCGCATGTGGGCTCGCGCCCACGGTGTGCACATCGGCAGCGCCTTCTGGTTCGACGAGCTCCGCCTGGGTCGGCTGCTGGGCCTGGACCCCGCGGCGGACGGGGTGTTCGCAGTCGTTCCGGTGCGCTGGGCCGACCGCGCCCCGGCGACACCAGCCCCTCGGACGCCCGGGGCCCGCGTCCGGCGTGTGCCTGCCGAGAAGTCCCGTCGCACACACCTCTTCCCGACCGTGGGCCTTGTCCACGCCGCCACGTTGGACGGCGCGGCCGACAGGCCCGCCCCCGGCGCCCTTGGTGCCGCCCATGCGGCGCCGCACGGCCCCGGCGTGCGCGTCCCGCTGCCTCCGCCCGCGCCGCTTCGTACCTCGGTGCGACGGTCACTGCGGGACCGTCGCAGCAGCTTCGGGCGGTTCACCGCCGGCCCCCTGCTCGACCCGGCGCGGCTCTCCGCCGCGCTTCGCGCCGCCGTCGCCGCCGGCACGTTGGACAGCGACACCGAAACACCCGGCGGTATGCCCCTCACCCGGCTCTGCGTCTTCGTCAACCACGTACGCGAAGTGCCGGCCGGCCTGTACCAGTACGACGGGGAGACCGGAGAGCTGGTGCTGTCGAAGGCCGGTGAGTCCGGCGCGTTTCTCCAGGCGAACTACTTCCTCGACGACTACAACCTGGAGCAGGCCGCCGCCGTTGTGGTTCCCGTGGCCCGCACCCATGATGTGCTCGACGCCGTGGGAGACCGCGGGTACCGCCTGGTCAACGCCGTCGCCGGCGCGACCGCCCAGGCCGTCTACACCGCCGCTTCCGCCGTCGGCACCGGCTGCGGTGCCGTCCTCGGCTTCGACTGCGTCTCGTTCCTGGGGAAGCTCGGTCTGACCGCACGGGGCGAGATACCGCTGGTCGTCATGATGATCGGCGACGAGCGGCCCCGCCCCGCCGACTACCGCTACGACATCGTCGCGCCATGACCTCCGGCCCTCGTCCCGAGAGGCATCGCCGAGGAAGCGACACATACGTACTCCGCCCCGCGCAGAAGGCCTTGGCCGGGGGAGTGCCCCGCGCCCCTTCGTAGCCGCGCCGCCGCGGGGAGCCGCTGCCGTGCGCCGTCTCCGGTTCGTCCGGCACCGAGCCGGGGCCACCACCTCCGCGGACGGCGAGACGGACATGTTCCTCGTCGGCCCGTCGACAGGGCGCCCGTGTGGCGGGCGCAGCAGCACCGCGCGAGTGGTCCGCGCATGGCGGAGGCCCCGGTGCGCGGTGCGCGCTCCGGGGCCTCCCATCAACCACGTCCTGGGCGTCAAGCGGTGCAGGAGGTGGTGTTCGTGGAGGACCACCTCGCCGATACGAAGAGCAAGGCCTCGTCGCTGTCCGTGCAGTCGGTGATCTCGAACGTCTCCGATTCGAGTTCGAGGATTTCCTGGACGAGAGCGGCAAGGGCGGTGTCGGCCATGGCAACTCCTTCTGGATGCGGGGACGGGATCCCGAACGAGACGGAGAGCCCCGGCCGGTGGTGCACTCGACCGCGCCGGAGGCTTCCGAACCCGCCGATGTCTTCCTGCCCACGTGGTGGCGACGTCACCGCGTGGGCCATCTGCTGTCACTCCGCCGACGACCCCTTCCCGAGGCCCGTCCGGACCTCGGGAAGCACGCCCGCGCGTCTTTCTACGGCTTGCCGGGCAGAGAGTGATCGGCGCTGATACGTGTGCCGTTGACTAGACGCAGGCGCCGCTGACCCGCCAGACGGCGGTGCCGTGCGAGGGCACGGAAGCGCTGAGTGCGGAGAAGGCGTTCGATGTGGTGCCCGTCCAGAGGTTCTTGGCCCGGACGGTGCACCCCGGAAGGCCCACCTGACTGAACGGCACGGACAACGTCTGGGTGCCGCCCGTGCGGTTGAGCACGGCCACCGCCCGGTCGCCGTTGGCCAGCCGCTTGACCAGGACATCGCTGGACGCGTTGGACGCGGCGACGGTCGCCTGGATTCCGGCGGTGTCCTGGTCCACCGCGATCAGATCGGTGTTGCCGATGGCCGCGAGGCCGGCCTGACTGAGGTTCGACACGTCGGAGGAGAGGATCAGGGGTGAGGCCATCATCGCCCAGAGGGCGACCTGGCTACGGGACTCCTCGGCGCTGAGCCCACCGGCCCCGGAGATGATGAAGTCCGGGTCGTTCCAGTTACCGGGGGAGGCGAACGAGGTCAGGCCCTTGTTGTAGCCGTAGTTGTACATGACGCTGCCCCAGCGGGAGGAGTTCCCGTTGTACATGGCCACGTCCGCGCCCTCGCGCCACAGCTGCCCCACCTGGTGCGACCAGTTGATGACGGAGTACCAGTTGGACTGGCCCTGGAAGTACGCGGGTGCGGAGACGGACAGGATGATGTTGCGGCCGGAGTTGCGCAGAGCGGAGGCCTGCGCTTCGTAGGCCTGCCGATAGGCCTGCTCCATCGACTGCCCGCCGGGAACCGGCACGTTGCAGCCGTCCAGCTTGAGATAGTCCACACCCCAGGAGGCGAAGTCGGCCGCGTCGGTCGCGAAGTGGTTGGGCCCGCTGCCGGGGTAGCCACCGCAGGTCGAGGTGCCGGCGTCCTCGTAGATGCCGAACTTCAGGCCCTTGCGGTGCAGGTAGGACCCCAGCCAGGCCATGCCGTGGGGGAACTTGGAGGGGTCCGCGACCAGGTGGCCGCTCGCGTTGCGGCTTCTGGTCATCCAGCAGTCGTCCACCGTCACCGTGTCGTACCCCTTGGCGGCCAGGCCGGTGGAGACCAGGGCGTCCGCGTTGGCGGTCACGATCTTCTCCGTGACCTCGCATCCGTAGTGGGCCCAGTCGTTCCATCCCATGGGCGGCGTGAGCGCCAGCGGTGTGCTGGATGTTGCTGTGGGGGAGGCCTGCACCGGTGCGGTGGCCAGAACACATGCGGTGAGTGCGGTCACTGCCGCTACGACGGCCAGCCGTTTGGGAGAGCGGGGCTTTCTGAACACGGTCGACTCCTTCGAAGTCCTGTGTCTGAAGCAGTGGGGGTTACCCAGCGGGGTACACCGCCGCCGAGTGAGCACAAGTGCAGTGTCTCTGAGCGTAGTTGTCAATGATGCAACGCAACTACTCATCTTCAGACGGGAATTGCGCAGGAGGCGCGGTCGAGATGCTTGGCTGCCCGGCGTGATCCAGCAGACCTGCGAGATGCGTGGAAAGCGCGACCGGGTGTCGAATAGGCGCGACCGGGTGCGGGCCGCCGGTGAAGGCAATGGATCGGCGCGCATGGATCCGGCGAGTCGACATCCATGGGTTCTCGGGGCAGGGCGTTCGGCGGAGCGGGCGGCCGTGTTCCGGAAACATCGACCTTTCCGGCCTGGCACGGGGACCCCAAGCGCCCGAACGAGCGTCACGTCAAACGGTCACCGGCCCTGTTGTATGGCTGTTTCGTGTTCCTCCGCCGCTTTGACGGACGTGATCGGCGGCAGGTCGCGAAAAGATCCGGCGTGGTCCGCGACAACCCGGCCCAGTCGCCGACCGGGTCCAAGGGGTTCGTCGGAGTCGTGGCCACTGCGCACGCCCGGGCACCGCCCCCTGCAGGATGGGGACGATGCCTGGGCGTGCGCAGTGGCCGTCGATGAGCGCCACCCGAACCCCGCCGCGAGGCGGAATTTCACAGGACCGAATACCGGAGACTCGAATTTTTCCTAATTAAAGAATGTTGGCGGTGTGAATGTAGTCGCGCCGCCAAGAGTTCTGTATGCCGCGAGACCCTGCCGATCGGTGTGCTCCGCGTGTGCGACTGACTTCTGGCTGGGGAGGCGTGTGAAGCGCAGTGCGGCCGGATGGACCGACAGGGTCGTCAATCCCGTGGAATTCCGGTTCCCTACCCTCGGGGTCAGGATTCATCGTGCGGTCAACTCCATAACACTGTCAAGGCAGTTTAATTACTAATTATTTGGCGCCGGATGCATCGTGGAGGGCTGATGGTAGAGATTCTCTGCCGGCTTCGGGAGTGCCACCTCCACTGTGTGAGTTCGGGTTTGCCATAGTCGTCTCAAGGGACTCTCATCTGTGCAACAATCTGAGCGCTTGAGTCTGAAATCAAGCATTAACGATCAGCCCTCGTGGCCCCTGATCACCGGCGATGGCCGCAGCGGGCCCAAACCGCCGTCTCCGGAATTCTCGCGCGATGGGAGATTCTCTTGCTGCCGCGCGTAGGCAAGCTGCTGTCACGTCTGGTCGCGGGCGCCGCGCGGAAGCGCACGCCGCAACGGGCGTCACCGGCGCTGTCGCGGCGGCGCACGCTGCTGGAGCGACGCCGGCCGCGGTTCCCCGGGATGGTGGATCGGCCCACGTCCGGCCGTTGTGGTCCGCCGCCGTGGACCGTTCGGCGTCGATGTTGTTCGGGGGTTTGTGGTGGCGTCGGGTGGCGGGTGAGAAAGGGCATGCAACGTGCAGTCATATGCGCGCCGTGGAGTGCACGGCCGGACGGTGGAGGTACTGGCTCACCGGGTGCTCAGTGGTCAGCTTCCGGAGGGGGCGACGCTGGACATCGCGGCGTTGCGGCACGAGTTGGGTGTGAGTCTGACGACGTTGCGGGAGTCGTTGAAGGTGCTCGCGGCCAAGGGGATGGTGGATGCCCGTCAGCGGCGGGGCACGTTCGTGCGGCCGCGGTCCGACTGGAACCTGCTGGATGCCGATGTGCTGCACTGGCAGTTCACGGGCCGGCGCCGTAGTGCCGTCGATGTGACGCTGCTGCGCAGTCTCGGTGAGCTCCGCGGGATCGTGGCTCCGGCGGCGGCACGGCTGGCCGCGCTGCGGCGTACCGACGCGGACATGTCCGCGCTGCAGAGCGTGCTGAGCGCCCTGGGCGAGGACGCCGGACCGGAGCAGACCTCCAGGACCCATCAGGCGTTTCACCGGGCACTGCTCGTCGCCACCCACAACGAGGTCCTGGAACGCATGGTCACGGTGATCACCATCGGGGTGGCCCAGCACGGCCACCTGGCCTGCGGCATCCACCCACGCGACGAAAGTGTTCAGCTCCGCTTCAAAACCATCGTCGAGGCCGTACGGGAGCAGGACGCGGACGTGGCCGAGCACGCCATGCGTGTTCTCCTCGCCGAACGGGCCTACGCGTGCGACACGACCGACCCCCGCACCCCCGGCTGCCCCTGCACCACCGACCGCCCGCACATCCCGCCACAAACCCGACGACCCCAATGACCACCATACCCACCAGCGACATCCCACCGGTGACGCAGGACCCAGCCCCCTGGTCATCGTTGTGGGGCTTTCCCCGCTTCCACACCTTCAGCAGCGGCAGCGGTCCGAGAATCCCGCAGGCTGACGTGATGTGAAGGAAGGCGGGAACCGAGGCGTGGGCTGACGTTCCGTCTCCCGCCCCCACCGCTTGAAGCCGTGCGTGCGGCTCTCCCGGGACGCTCCGGGGAGCCGCACGCTGGTCCGCTCCTCCCTGGGCCCACAAGTGGGCCCGCCGGTAACCGTGTTCGCGGATGTCCGACGAGGATCGGCAGACCGGCCAGGGCCCGGCGGTGCGCTACGAGGCGTGGGGCCCTGGGGCCGTGGCCCGGTGAAGTCGCAGCACACTGTCGGGCAGCAGTCGGCTCGCGGCGGCCCCACGGTGACCCGCCGACGTGGGCGAAAGCCTTGCGGTGGGGAGCAGTTCGAGCTGCTCACAGTGCCAGTCGGCGGCTTCGAAGACGGACAGATCGGTGAGCCCGAGCATTTCGAGAGGTGTCCCGGCGGCCTGCGAGGCCTGAGTGAGGCTACGGGCGGAGTCGGTGGAGACGACGTCGCAGATCCAGTTCGTGTCGGTGCCCAGCCGGCCCAGAGCACTGGCGAGCGCACGGACGGCGGTCGGGGGCAGGTAGGTCAGCAGCCCCTCCGCGAGGACCACACATCGCCGCCCGGCGGTGCGCGGCAGCAGCAGGCGGGCGAGCTGGTCGGCGTCGCGCAGATCGCTGACCAGCCGCTCGACAGGGACCGCGGCGTCCGCCGAAGGCAGCAGGCGGTCCTTGAGGTCGAGGACCGATGCCGAGTCGACCTCGATCACTCGGCAGCCGTCCGGCCAATCCATCCGGTGGGGCCGTGCGTCGAAGCCAGCGCCGAGGTTGACGCAGACGTCCACCCGCTCCCGCGTGAACAGCTCTGCCAGCATCCGGTCGATGAGGACCGTGCGCGCCACCACCACGGTTGTTCCGGCCGTGTGCCGGGTGATGTCCCGGACGGCCGCGGGGCAGAGTTCGGCGAAACGGGCCGCGAAGGGGTCGTGCAGGGTCGTGTCGGGGCTCGCTGTCGCCTGGGCCCGCGCAAGAGCGGTCAGGAAGGCGGTGGCGGGCACATGGTCGGTGGCTGCGCTGTCGAGTGTCACCGTGCTCATTCCCAGCGGAACAGGCGCACGGCGGCGGCCCCGGCGAGCACCAGCAGGCCGCCCAGCACGCCGACGTCCAGGACGACGTCGGTGGCAGTGCCCAGCCAGGCGTGCTGCAGGAGTTCCACGGCGTAGGTGGCCGGCAGTGCGTCGCTGATCGCCTTCATGGTGGAGGGGAAGATCTGCACGGGGATGGTCGCCCCGGACAGAAAGATCATCGGGAAGTAGACCAGATTCGCCACCGCCGTCGCCGCACGCTCCGAAGGCGCGACCGCCGCGACGACGCCTCCCAACGCGTACATGACGAGGGTCGCGAGGAGCAGCGTTCCGCCCGCGGCCGCCACGTTGGCCACCGAGTGCGGCACGTGCAGGTCGAAGAGCAGGTATCCGGTCAGGATCAGCAGCACAGCGCCCATGAGGCTGAGCGCGATGTTCACCAGTCCTTGGGCGATCAGCAGGGCCGAGGGGCCGAGGGGCGTCGCGCGGAACCGCTTGAGCACCTTGCGGTCCCGGTACTCGGCCAACCCGAGCGGAAAGCTCATGAGTCCGGTGACCGAGACCACCATGACCAGGTAGGCGGGGACCGACATGTCCACCGTGCCCCGCTCGCCGAACAGGCTGGAGGGTTTGTTGCCGTAGATGCCGCCGAACATGCACAGCATCAGCACCGGGAAACCGAGCGCGAAGAAGACCGGAGCGAAGTTCCTCATCATCCGCCGCGCTTCGAACTTGACGACCTGCCAGAGAAGTCGCATGGTCAGACACCGCCCTTGTCGCTCACGGTCCGGTCGGTCCCGGCTCCGTCCGATCCGACGCCGACCAGCCTGAGGTAGGCGTCCTCGAAGCTCGGTGTGCGCCGGGTCACCGCGGAGGGCGGCAGTCCAGCCTCGACCAGTTGCCTCAGGACGCGGTCGTAGTCCGTCGGGCGCCTGGCCTCGTACTCCACTCGCCGGTCCGTTCCGCCCGGCAGCCGGGTCAGCCCGAGGGCTTCGAGTCGCTGTTCGATCCCGGGATCCGCGTCGGGATCGAACGAGATGGTCGAGGGGCCGCCGTGCGTCGCGGTCAACCGTGCCGGGCTGTCCAGCGCGACCAGTTCACCATCGAGCAGCACTCCGACCCGTGTGCACAGCGCGGCCACCTCGTCCATCGAGTGCGAGGTGAGCAGCACCGCGACGCCTCGTTCGGCCAGGGCGAGCACAGCGTGCCAGGTCCCCCGCCGTTGCTCCGGGTCCAGACCGGTGGTCAGTTCGTCGAGGACCACAAGCCGCACATCGCCGACCTGCGCGAGCGCCAGGGCGAGGCGCTGGCGCATTCCCCCGGAGAGTTCCGAGATGAGGCTGCGTCGCCGACCGGCGAGGCCGAAGGTCTCCAGCAGCCGTGCCGCGGCCCCCGGGGCGGCGTAGATCGCCTCATAGAGGTCGCACAGTTCACCGACCCGGGCGCGGCTGGGGAACTGGGATTCCTGCAACTGCATGCCGATCAGGCGGCTGACCGCCTTGCGTTCGCGGCGCGGGTCGAAGCCGCAGACGGAGATCGAGCCGGACCCCACGGGGTCGCGCAGGCCGCCGACGGACTCGGCGATCGAGGTCTTGCCCGCGCCGTTCGGTCCGACCAGCCCGAGGACCTCGCCCGGCCCCACATGGAAGGAGACGTCGCGAACGGCGACCAGGGAACCGTAGGTGATGGTCAGCCCTTCGACCTGTACCACCGTGTCCTCCACAGCAGCGGTTGCCGTCCGGGGGACGAACGTACGTGTGCGTTTCCCAGTCACAGGCTCAGCCTCCTTGGTGCTGACGAAGTGCGCGCACTGGAGGCGACGCTGAGATTGGTGTAGAAGCCGGCGAAGGACATGTGCAGGGCCACGGCGGGCAGGATGCTGCCCGTGGCGGCGACCAGCAGGCAGCCCATCACGCCGAGGGAGAGGCTGGCCGTGCCCAGTACGTAGGCCTGGACCCAGGTGGAGACCAGGGCGACCTGGCCGACCGCGAACAGAATGGTGCCGAAGGTCATCGCGAACACGAATCCGCCACCGCCATGGCCGATCCCCAGCAGGACGGCCCCGCGGAACACCAACTCCTCGACCAGCGCTGCCGCTGCCGGGATCATCCAGCGGAAGTGCCGGGGAAGGGCCAGGATCGAGGAGATCCACTGCACCCGCGCGATCTCGCCGGGCACGTCCACCAGCGGGTTCGCCTTGTACAGCAGCGAAACACACATGACGTTCAGGCTTGACGTGCCGCCCGCTGCCAGCAGGAGGGCGGGCAGCGAGATCGCCGACGGCTGGCCGACGAACTGCTGGACCGAAAGTCCGGCGAACGCCCCGAGGAGCACCAGCACCGCGGCGCCGAGTACGAGATAGAGCGCCGTCCCGAACAGCGCGAAGGCCACCTCCGGGCGCAGCCCCGTCCTGTCCGCCAGCCGCAGCCCGATACGACGGCGAAGCGCCGGATCACCGAACGGCAGCCGGTACAGCGCCAGCCAGCCACCGACGGCGGCGACGCAAAGACCGGCGTAGTAAGACACGTTCACAAGCGCGCCACCTGTCCTCGCGCCAGGGTATGGACTGTCAGGTTCTGGCAGAGATGGGCGAGGACAGGCACCAAAAGGCTGCCCGAAGCGACCAGCAGCACCCCGAAGACCACCCCGGACAGCGCCTTCTGGAATACCGCGAGGCCACCGAAGAAGAAGTGCCCGAGGGCGTAGCCCGCCGCCGCGCAGCAGATCGCCCACCCTGCGGACCAGTGGAGCGAGTGTTCCAGAACACCGATCCACAGGCCCCGGTACAGCAGTTCCTCGACGACCGCGGTGAGCGCGATCGAGGCGAGGTAGCCGGGCCCCGCCGGGGCGGCCGTCTGGACGGACAGGCGCAGGCCGCGCACTCCGCGCAGTACCTTCGGTACGGCTCCGAGCGCGAACTCGGCGCCGACCATCGCGACTCCGGAGCCGACCGCCACGGGGATCCAGGGAAGGCCGGTGCGCCACGCGCCGAGCTGACCCGGGGTGAAATGCCCGGACATCGCGATGGCGACGGCCAGCGCGGTGACGATCAGGTAGATCGCGGGAACGCCGACCGTCGCGGTCCGCGCCCGGTTCCGCGCCGGGGCCTGCCCGGTGCGGAACGCGGTGGCGACATGGACCAGTCCGGCGGGTGCCACCGTGGCCACCAGCACCAGGCCCTCAAGGGAGCGGGTGTGGGACCACATGGGTCACACCCCCGTAGCTGCGCATCCGGGGATGGCTGTTCGCCGGGAACCCGGGAAGACACATGCTGAGCAGCTCCGGGATGAGGACCCGGACCACCTTCCACGGGGTGTCCGCCAGAGCGGGCGGAGTGATGTCCAGGTAGCCGGCCCACTCGCTGATCGCGGCGATGTCGCTCACCAGCCGGCGGATCGCCGACTCGTCGTCAGGAGCGTAGGGGGCGACCGAGCCGAGCTCCATGCGGCCTGCGGTACGGCTCTCGACGGCGGCGAGTTTACGCTCGGCGTCGTTCGGGGCGGCGAAGTACAGGACGTTGGTGTCGAGGTCGGCGTACGTGGAGCTGTTCTGTGCGAAGTGGACATGGGGGAGGTCGAAGACGGTGCTGAACATGCTGATGGCGAGGATCGCGGTCGCCTCGGCCCCACCGCGCTGCAGCGCCTGGCGCGGGTCCGGATCGGCCTGCAGTCCGAAGGCGATGTACGGCAGTTCGTGGTCGCGCCGTACCAACGTGACGCCCACATTGGGCAGCGGCAGCTCGGGCCTGGTCAGGTAGGTCGCCCGGACCTCGTAGGGTCCGTCCTGACGCAGACCGGCGGCTTCGAGCAGTTCGAGCCCGTCCGCGTCCTGCTCGATGACGGGAGCCTTCGCGTCGGTGTACCAGTTGAGGATGAACGCGTCGATCTGCACGGCCTCGACCAGCGCGCCGAGCAGCGCCTTGTCGAGCGAGACGTGCGCGGCCGTGCCGGTCGAGAAGGACGGGGTGAACATCTTGTCCCCGTACTCGGGGTTGCCGCGGAATCCCAGGAAGAAGAGTTGCGCCGGCAGATAGACCTCGCCCTGCCCGGTGAGGGACGGGCAGGCGATCCAGGCGATGACGTCGTCCTCCGTGGGCAGCTTGGGCGAGTAGCGGGGCATCATGCCAGCGATGCGCTCCTGCTGCGTGGCATCGAAGATCCCGAGCAGCTCCAGCGGCAGACAGCGGTGCCGGGAGGAGAGCGAACGGTAGGAGGAGTACTCGATGCGGTGCTCGAAGAGCGGCATCGCCATCATCGCGGCGTACCGCTCGACCGATTCCCCGGTGAGCCGGGTCACCGCCTCCTCGTTGGTCGACCCGTACCCGGCGAGGTGGTACTGCATCTGCATATGGGGGTCCTGCAGTACCAGCCGGTGGTACTGGGGCATCGAAGCGGTCGCGGTCCGCAGGAACGGCTCGCCCGCGACCCTGGCGGGCGACACCAGCATCCCGGGCATGATGCCGCCCTGGTTGCCCCCGATCCGGGCGTACCGGGACAGCGCGGTGGTCATGCCCGGGTGACCGCGGGTCGGGATGCGGTTCATCGGGGTCCCCCGAGCGCGTTGCGGACGTGACGGTCGACGACGACCCGGCTGCTGAAGTTGATCTCCTCCGCGATGTCCTTCGAGATGTGTCCGCAGGCCGGGCAGGTGCCGATGCGCAGGACGTCCTGCGCCTGCATCTCGTAGGTCGGCAGGTAGATGCTCAGGGCCCGGCCGAGGAAGCGGGACGTGCCCAGTGAGCGCAGCAGCACGGCCTCGTTGACCAGGAACGCGCAGAGCAGGGACTCGACGCCGTTCGGCCCACCGGCTGTTCTCGGCACGGAGGCGCCGACGAACGCGTGGTAGCCGATGTGGTCCTCCAGGCGGGCGAGCGAGCGCTGCTCGAAGCACTCCAGGCAGCCGGTCCGCGGGCTCTCCGCACCGACCACGGTGGCGAACGGTCCGTCGATCAGCCCCACCAGTACCGGCTTCTCCAGGTGGCAGGCCAGCCGGTTGAGATTGCGCAGCGTCAGGATCGAAGCCTGGCTGATGCAGACCACCAACGACGCGCAGGTGTCGAGTTGCTTGACGAGCCGCTTGAGTGTGTCGGCCGCGGCCAGGCCGCCCATCCCGGAGGTCAGGTCGGTGTCGGCCAGTTCGGCCATGAACTCGGCGGGCAGCACTTCCACCGGCGAGCCGAGCGACCGGGTCTGAGCGGAGACATAGGCGACGGCGTTGGGCGAGTCGGCGGCGAAGGCGACTGTGGTCTCGAAGGAGTCGGCGGTGCCGAAGAGGTCCAGGTTCCCGAGGAGCGCCCGCGCCATCTCGGAACCGCGTTCCGAAGGGCGGTCGTAGGCGAGGAAGCCTGCTTGCCGCAGTTCGGTCACCGCCAGCCGCAGGTTCGCGCGCTCGACGGGGGAGAGATCAACGGCCTCGTCGAAGGACCCGTCGGCGGCTTCGCCGGCGGCGAGCCGGTCGAAGAGCTCGGTCATGGTTCTGCGTACCGCCAGGGACTCGTCGCGCAGATCGACGGCCACCTCGGAGAAGTTCCATATCCCCCAGCGCAGCCGGATGACACCAGGTTCGACGGCCAGGAGCCGTACGGATGCCGCGAGGACGATCCGTGGCTCGGAAGTTGCAAGGGTCATTGCTGGGTTTCAGGCCTCTCCGTGTCCGACGAGCGTGAAATGGATGACATGGCGGGACGTCCCGTCGAACCCCAGGGTCTTCTCAAGCTTCTGCTTGTCGTAGCCGCCCTGGTCGCAGCCGATCATGCCGAGCGCCGTCCGGGCCAGGTGGATGTTCTGGGAGATCCCGCCGGCTTCGATCAGCGCGAAGACGAGGCCGCTGTCACCGTATTTCTGGGAGTTGACATACAGGTTGTAGACGTACACGAGCGCGAAGGCGACCTTGTCGAACTCCACGTCCGTCGTCAGGACATGCTCTGCCAAGTCCACCGGCGCCAGGGGCCGATGGAACGGGTGCAGGGTGTGGCTGTGCGGCTGGTACTCGTACGCCCCGGGTGCCAGTCCCTTGACGTGCTGTACGAGAACGGCGAGCTGGATCGGGTACAGGCCTCCGCCGGACGGCGCGGTGCGCAGTGGCACCGCGGCATCGGCGACCGTGGGAGTCGGGACCGGCAGGCTGCCCGTGATGCCCTGCCCGTGCCAGAGCACGGTCGCCAACTCGTCGAGTGAGGCGGGGCGTCCGGAGAACTGCCGCCCACTGCGCCGGCCGGCGACGGTCGAGGTGAGCCCGCCCTTCAGCCGACGGTGCTCCGGCAGCGCGATCGCGTCCTTCTCCCGTTCCCGCAGACTGCTGTTCGCGCTGGAGAGGACCGCGTCATGGCCGTAGTAGCGCGAGACTCCGAGTTGCATGCCCAGATCGCGGCCGCTGCGGCGGTGGTTGAGGAGCAGTTCCTCGCCCACGAACCCGTGCACGCCCGGACTCCACCGGCCTCGCACCACGGCTTCCGGTGCTCGCACCACCGTTGTCGTGCTGTACACGGAGACCGACGTGTGCTGCTGGCCGAATGCCGCCACCGAGGCCAAGTGGCCCTGCTGGTCGAGGTATTCGGCGACGGCTTGCTGGGAGTCGTTGAGTGACATCCTCGCACCTTCCACTCAAGGATTGACGTTGACGACGACAAGGGCGGGCGCGAACACGAGGGGTCGCGCCCGGCCTGAGTGACTACCAGGTGCAGCAGGAGGAGCACGTGCAGTTGCCGCCACCACAGGTGGTGCTGGCGCCCGGGGCGACCTGCACGAACGCGTCACCGGTGGCGGTGCTGCCGACCTGGCTGGAGAAGCTCAGCATGTTCCTTCACATCCATTTCAGGTAAGGAGGCGGGGGAATCCCGTTTCTGACGAGTCGGGAGAGTAGCAGTCACAGTCCGGAATTGGGAATGAAATAATGAAGCGGAACCGGCTGCCGATTAATTAGTAATTAACTCGTCTTGACAGGGTCTTGGATTTTATTCCACGATGCCTTCGGACGGTTGGCTGAGAGCCTTTTCTGCCTGAACAGAGGCGAAGATGCTCAACCTGTTACAGCGGTGCGCCGGTCGCTGTCCGAGGTGAGGGAAACCGATGGCCTCGATCCACGCCGGAGCAGCGTTCGCGCCGGCTGCCCGAGGAGGCGAGAAGGGGTCGCTTCGACTGGGCGAGGTGTCTGGTGTTCAGGGTCTCCGCGGCAGCCTCGGGCGTCGCTGTCGGCATGCCGGCCGCCGTCTCGTCGCCGACCGGGCACCGCGTGGAACGCTGACCGGCCAAGAAGTACCGGTCCACGTATGCGGGACATGTATGGGTGCCGAATTCTCTCACCGACTTGTCCGACGTCACGATCCACTCAGAGGAGTCGTCTGGTATGCGGAGCCCGGCACGCGACCGTCCGGCGCAATCTGTTCGACCGCCTGATGAGAACGCTCCGGCATGGCGTTCGGCGCCGCGCGCCGTTCAATGATCACCAGGCGTTCTCCTCGCACCGTGCCGCAAAGCCGCCTGATTCCCCCGTGGCGCGGAGAGAGTTTTCCGAAATGTTTATGCATATGGCTGGGCCGGCCGGACTCCATGACAGGGGCCGGGGCCGGGGTTCCTCATCGACGTCGGCGACGGCTCGGCTTCCTCATGTGCGCGCACTCGTCATGTGCGCGCACTCACTATGCGCGTGCACTCGGCAGAGCATGCCGCGACAGGTCACGCGCACCCAGGACAGGCGTCCTCGCGCCACGGGTTCGTGCCCACGGCCGGTTCCGGGCCCGGAACCGTCATGAGCCGGACCGGACGCCGAAGAGGACGCACGAGCACGCCTTGGTTCGAACTCAGTCCCGTCCGGGGCGAAACCGTGCTCCGTGTCCACACCTTCCACCCACGCACCGCGACCAGAACTGTCTGAACCACATCAGGACAACCCCCCACCCCTTGACCATCGACAAGGGCACCCTCAACGGATGGACCGCGCATGTTGCAGCACACCCACGTTCGTCACTACGCGACCGCTCTCGCCGCAGGAGCACTTCTCCTGTCCGCTGCCCAGGCATCAGCAGCGGCTGTCAGCGGCGGAAACGTGTCGATCACCTGGCAGATCCCCAATGCGCCGGCCTCAGGGCTGACCGACATCACCTTCCCGATGACCGTCGCCCCGGCCACCGCTCACCGTGACGGTATCTACTTCGCTCAGCAGTACAGCTTCCAGCGCAACGTCGCCGGTTACACCGGTCTGCAGCCCCGCCCGAGCATTGGCGGGAAGGAAAGGCTCCACGGCGTGTTCTCTGTCTTCGGCCCGGGTGCGTCCACGCGCGACCCGAACTGTTACGGCGGAGCCGACGGCGGCGCCGGCGTGAGCTGCGCCGCGGACTTCGACGGTGTGTACGGTCACCGGTACGACCTCACGGTGGCCCGCACCGGAACCGACACCTGGACCGGGACCGCGACGGACACCGTGACGAACCAGTCGGTCCACATCGGGACGTACACGGTTCCCCAGGGCAGCGGCAATCTGCAGGGGTGGCAGGGCGGCTTCGTCGAGTACTACCTGGGCGTGCCCAGTTGTTCCGCGATACCGCGGTCCGACGCGGTCTTCGGTGCCCCGACGAGCACCAACGCGGGCGGCCTCCGCGGCACGAGCCGGGCTAACTACGAATACGGAAGCTGCGTAGGTCAGTCGAACTACCACTCGGAACAGGTCGGTGACGGCACACACGTCACCCGCGGCTACTCCAGGGGTGCCGGAGCCGCCCCTGCCCCTCGGACGCCGTCTCACTGAGAGGGCACCTGAACCAGCAGCGGCGGTCCCGTCGTCGTACGGGACCGCGAAGCGGCGCCTGTCAGCAAGCGACCTGCGAACACAAGGGAGTTGAGGGTCTCACCGGACCTCTGACGACACCCTCGACTCCCTCGTGGGCCCCGTGACCACGCCCGAACCGGCCCGACCGCGGAAAGGCAGAGGGAGTATCCACCTTCTGCCTTTCCGCAAGGGGACCGTGCGTGGCGGAGCACATCAGCCAGGTTCCTGACCGGTGATGTGGCGCCGGCCGGGGCCGGGCCTGCTCCGGCACCGGTGACCGTGCCGGAGTTCGCGGTCCGGCACTGCCTGGCGCGGCATGGGGCCCTGGCCCACACCGTCAACGCCGCCCTGGACCGTCTCAGCACCGCGATTGATACGAACCCGGTTGTCGAATGCGGAGAAGACGGGCAAGGGGGCTGGTGATCCCCAAAAGGTCGCGCGATATTGGATGCTTACCGCAGTGGAACCGGATAAACGTCACATGGACGCATTTTCGCCTCAGAGATATGCGGATCCGTGGTGCCTCCGAACCGTGGTGGGTAATTTTCCTAATTAATATCAAGGCATTCCTAGTTCGAATGCGTGAATTGCGCTCGCGTAAATTCCGGGTACCCGCTATGGTTCAGCGGCAGTAAGCGAAACACGGGAAAATCAATGAGGAAATGCGAAGGTGGTGTAAAGATGAAGCTGCGGCACATAGCGGTACCGGTGGGCTTCACCGCGGTGGCCATGCTGGCGGCGTCGGCGTGCGGAGCCCAGGGCGTGACGACTGCGGCCAGGGCCGCGGACAAGGCCGACTTGGCGGCGCTGACACGGGCGGCGAACAAGACGGAGAACCTCGGCTCCGCTCAGGTGACGATGAGCACGGAAACGGGGGCGGGCCGGGTCACCATGGACGGCACCTACTCCTGGGGCAACGGGCTGGCCTTCGACGTCAAGGTGGACGCCAGGTCCGTCCAGATGCAGGCGCTCACGAAGTCCGCGAAGATCCGGATGCTCGTCGTGGGCGGTGACTACTACTACGACATCGACCCCCAGCCGTCCGGATCGCTCAAGGGCAAGGAATGGGCGAAGATCGATGGCTCGGCGGTGAACGGAGGCCCGGGGTTCGGCGGGGGCAGCGGAAGCCCGCTGGCCTACATCAAGAGCCTGAAGATCTCCGGCAGTGTCGTGGACCTCGGCAAGGAGACCGTCAACGGGCAGAGCACCACTCACTACCGGGCGTCCATCGACCCCAGCGGCGCCAACGGCTCGATGACCACGGACATCTGGGTGAACGCGCAGGACCTGCCGGTTCGCATCAAGCAGGTGTCGGCCTCCGCGACCGCCACCACGGACTACAGGTCGTTCGGTGCGACGGCCTCGATCCAGGCCCCGCCCGCCGCGGAGACCGGTAGCCTCACCAGGGAGGTGAAGAGGCTCCAACAGCAACGACAGGGCTGAGCCCGGACTCTGCGGTGCCCCGCCCTCGCCCTCCCGAAGGATGGGGCACCGTACCCGCTCGGTGGTTGCACGAGAGTCAGGTTCACCTCCCGCCGAAGTCTCGGGCGGGCCGGGCTGACACCCCCGTGACGTTCTTCCGCGGATGTCGAAACGCCTGCCGGCAGGGCGAGGATGTACTGTCCGGATCAGTCCAGGACTCCGGCTGGGGTCCTGGCTTTGTCGCGTTCGACGCCGAGTTGACCTTTGCCGGCGTCAACCTTCCCCACGATTGCTCGGGCAGCACGGTGATCGTGGCGGTGTTCCCGCCTCGACGGGTGCGAAGCTGTGGTCGGCCCGTTCTTCTCCGGACTCCGTACCGATGCCCAGGAGCAGCGACCCTGCTGGCGCCGTCGGTTCCGCCGCTTCCACGAGCGAACCAGTGACCCCGTGATGCCCCGCCCTGCCGGGTGAGGTCGGCGCCGGTTCGGCCGGGCCTCGGCATCCTCACGGAGCCGAGCGTTCGCCCGGCTTCACTGTCCTCGACCGCCGAGATCGGCGCTCGGCGACCACGGAGTCGGCGACGTCCGGTACCCCAAGTCGCGCGTCCACGTGCACACCTCGCGTCGCGGCTCCGTGCGCCCGTCGACGACGAAGGCCCAAGGCATCGCGTGAACCGGCACGCGCGTAGGGCCGCATCAACTCGGTGTACGGCAATTCCGTCGCCGAGCCGATTCTTCGTACTGTCGACGACGGGATCGACGCCGACCGCTGGGCGCCGGGTAAATACCCGGGCGGATGCCGCCGGCCTTTTTGAGGCCCTGACAGTCGAAGGCCACCGCGCAGATATCCGGGCTTGGGCCACCTCACCCCGCTGACCCTGCTGCGGCGTGAGCTTGGACAGTCCTTTGCCACACAAGCATCGAGTGCGCCCGGTGGCACGGGGGAATTCAAGCCGCCTGGTGTCCCGATAACCAGGGTGCATTGCGAGCCCGACACCCCTTTGACGTGTTTCCGAAGACGGGTCGATGTATTACTAATTAATTGACGGGGTCATGACATTGCCCTTAACGTTCGATCAAGCCGGGATGACGAACCGTCATCTCGGCCCCACCCCCATCGCTTCTCCGCGCTCCCGCATGCCCTATCGCGTGGCGAGCGCGGCCTGACCGCCGCGACCCGGCGGTCAACCCCCCTAAGGAGCTCATCCATGCGCATGACCAAGGCGTTCGGAATCGCCGTGGCTCTCGCCCTGTCCTGTGTGACCACCGCGACCACCGCCACGGCGGTGACCACCGCCACGGAAGCGACCTCCGTCGCCCACAGGCCCCTCAACCACGGCCTGGGCCTCGATCTCGCCGCGCTCAAGGCACACCACCATGCCGCGAAGTTCTCCACCAAGGCCGGCCTGAACGCCACCGCTCCGTTCACCCGGAACGGCGTCGCGCCGGCCAGCGCGGACCTGACCCAGTACGCGCTTCCGGCCGGCAACCAGGGTCCGGTCGGCTCCTGCGTGGCCTGGGCGACCGGGTACAGCGGCTACGGCATCCTGATGAACGAGCAGGGCATCGGAGGCTCCCCGATGGCCCCGATGTTCATCTACTCGCAGATCGCCCGGGGTAATGACCAGGGCACCTTCGCGGGCGTGGCCCTGCCGATGGAGCAGCGACAGGGCATCGACACCAAGTCCCACTACTGGCAGGGCGACTTCGACTACACCACTCAGCCGGACGCCGGCGAGCGTGCCAACGCGGGGCGCTACAAGCTCTCGGGGTTCACCGACCTGCCTGTCAGCGGTTCGGCCGCGCGGTCGGCCATCAAGGACGCGATATCCCGCGGCATGCCGGTCCCGATCGGCTTTGCGGTGCACCAGAGCTTCGACTACCTCAACTCCGCGACGGCTGGTAACTACAGCTACCTGCCCGGTAACTCCGCCAGCGACCCCGTCGTCGGCGGCCACGAGGTGACCATCGTGGCCTACAACGACAGGGGTGTGAAGATCGAGAACAGCTGGGGGAGCCGTTGGGGTGCCGGTGGCTACTTCACCGTGCCGTGGAGCTTCTTCGACACCGGCGACGTCGATGAGGTCCACGCCATGGGCAAGCTCGTCCAGAGCTGACACAGCCGTCCGCCCGGTGGGTAAACCCCGCTCCCACCGGGCGGGCTTCATCAGGTGCGTGGGTTCACCTGCTGGTCGGCCCACGATGGAGAGGCAGTTGTCGGAGTGTCGGTCTCCGTCGTTCACAAGGGTCCGTCAGCTTGCTGACGGACCCTTTGCGGCTCTGGCCGGTCCAACCCGGTGGCCGCCGGGGTGAGGTCGGGACACGGCGAGGCCCCAGAGACCACCCGGCACCACATCGGGAAGGAGCCGTGGGCTCCGCCGTGGCCCCGGTCCAGCCGGGGCCGTGTGTGTACCCGGGGCCGGCACACACACGGTCACGGCGGGCGCGAGGCTCAGCCGGAGCCGAGCTGTGCGCCGACTGCGGCCAGTGCCGTGGTCACCGGCTGGAAGAACGTGGTGCCGCCCGTCCGGCAGTTCCCGCTGCCCCCCGAGGTCAGCCCGATCGCACTGCCGTCCCGGGAGAACATGGAGCCTCCGCTGTCACCCGGCTCCGCGCAGACCGTGGTCCGGATGAGCCCGGTGACCGAGCCTTCGGGGTAGTTGACCGTGGCGTTGAGCGCGGTGACCCTGCCGCTGTGGAGCCCTGTGGTGCTGCCCATGCGGAACACCGTCTGTCCCACGGTCGCGTTGGCCGCCCTGACGATCTGCACGGTCCTGCCTCCACCGAGGTTGACCGTGCTGGGAGCCGCGGTGTTGCGGTTGTTGTAGGTCACGAGGGAGAAGTCTCCCCTGCCCGGGAAGAGCGCGGCCTGGACGGTGGCTATGGGCGCGCGGCCCGGCCTGTCGGACCAGTTGCGGTTGCCGACGGCGCAGTGGCCGGCGGTGAGGAAGGCCGGGGCGCCGTTCTTGACGACGTTGAAGCCGAGTGAACAGCGCGACCTCTGGGCGAAGATGGCATCCCCGCCCGCGACGAGTGGCGCGAACCGGCCTGCCGACTTCTCGATGCGCGCCGTGCCGGCACCCAGTGATGTGACCGCGGCCTTCAGCCTGTCCCACTTGGCACCGGTGACGGTGTTGTCCACGGTGACCAGGATTTGGTTCGTGACGGGGTCGGCGGCCCAGGAGGTGCCAGGGATGGTGGCCTTCTGCTTCAGCGTCCCGGCGGCAGCGGCCAGTTCGGCCGCGCTGTTGTTCACCAGGCGCGGACGGGCGCCCGCCTGCCGGACCAGATCGGCCGCATCGTTGTTCCCTGCCATGACGTTCACCACGAGCTGTTGCGTGGACGCGTCGTAGTAGGTACCCGTGATCGCATCCCCGAACCGCGAGGTGAGCCTGGAAGCCAGTGCTCCGGCCGCTCCCGCGCTGAGGGGCTTCGCGGAGAGTGTCTGGGCCGACGACGAAGGGGGTTGCGACGCGTTGGCGTCGGGCAGCAGGACGGCCGCTGCCGCCAGTGCCCCCACGCCTGCCGTGGCCAGCATGAGGTTCCGTTTCGATACGCGTTTGTGCTGCAACTCATAACCTCCTGTGGGGCGCCGGTCGATGTGCCCGGCGGGTGAGGGCAATTGATGTCTTGTATGAGATACGCAGCACAATGTTGGCGTGTTCACGCTTATTTTCCGAATATTCGACCCTTGATGGCCGTTCCGAATCGGGTGCGGGCTCATGGCGCCCGCCCGCCATGTATCGAGCCTGGCATCAATAATTAGTAATAAAGAGCTCCGGCATATTCGTTTCAGTGACCGGCGACTTGAGGCCTTTTCCTGGCAACGTGCCTGCTCGGGAGATGTGCCCGAACGTCACCCAGTACTTCGTCCGCGCCGACTGTGATGCCGCTGTCGGTGCGGGTCGGCTGATCCCGAACTGACGGGCCATTCCTTTCTGTGTTACCCACGCGTTCGCGGTGAAGCAACATCATGCAGGCCCGCGCGACCAGGCGAACAGAACCTCTTTTGCAATCGTTCTGGACAATCGTGCCGGTGGGCGTATCTTGAGTGAAACGGCGCCTCGCCGCCGTCGGAGCTTCATCTCGCCCAGCGGGCAGAGCATTTCACTCATCCGCGCAAGCGCCGTGCCGCGTCGACCCCAGACGATCTCTGCTGTCCGTGGCGAACTTCCCTTTGCCCGCGCCTGATCGCCCGGAGGCCGTCATGGCCGAATTCGACGTACCACGGCACGCCCCTTACTGAGCGGTGCCGCTCGCGGATGCGCCACCGTCCAACGCGGCGGCGGCCTGCGCCGGTTGGAAAGGGCCGGTCATCCGGCCTCTGGTTCGCGACGGGATGGTCCCCCGTTCTCATCCGGGGCACAAAGAGCCCCGCCGCCCGAACGCACGTGAAGTGAGATCCCCAATGCGTCGACCCGTCATGTCCGTGGCCACATCCATGATCGCCCTCTCACTCGTCAGTTGCGGGCCGCTGGACGCACCGGTGAACTCCAGGGACGCGAGGCCTACGAAGGGCAGTGACATCACCGTGGGCCTGCTGATGCCGGAGACAACGAACACGCGGTACGTGAACTTCGACTACCCCATCATCAGACGCAAGGTCGCCGAGCTCACCGAGAAGCAGGGGAGGGTCGAGTACGCCAACGCGGCGGCGAGCTCGAGCAGGCAGGCCCAGCAGATGCAGCAGATGATCGACAACAGCGTCGACGTCATCCTGCTCGACGCGGTCGACTCGCACGCCGTCGCGGGCATGGTGAGGAAGGCCAGGCAGGCGGGCATCCCGGTCATCGCGTACGACCGGCTCGCGGAGGGCCCGATCGACGCGTACGTCTCGTTCGACAACGAGTTGGTCGGCGAGGTGCAGGGGCGCACCCTCCTGGAGGCACTGGGACCCGGTGTCGACACCGCGGACAAGGTTGTCATGATCAACGGCTCGCCGACCGACCCGAACAGCCGGCAGTTCAAGCAGGGAGCCCTGTCCGAGCTGAGCGGTGTGGTGACGATCGCGAAGTCGTACGAAACCAAGGACTGGAGCCCCGAGCGAGCCCGGGTCCATATGACCGAGGCGCTCAACGCGCTCGGCAGGGACAACATCGCTGCCGTCTACTCCGCCAACGACGCGATGGCGGGCGGCATCGTGAAGGCGTTCAAGGCCGCCGGCGTCACCACAATGCCACCGATCACCGGCCAGGACGCGGACCTCGACGCGGTGCAGCGGATCGTCGCCGGTGAGCAGTACATGACTGTCTACAAGCCCTACGCCGGTGAGGCCGAGGCCGCCGCAGAGATGGCCGTCACCAGGGTCCAGGGCCACGACATCGAGTTCGACGCCCTCACCCGGGATCACGTCGACAGCCCGACGGACAAGGGAATCCCGGCTCAGCTGGTCGGCGTGTCCGCTCTGACAAAGCGGAGCATCAAGGACACGGTCGTCGCGGACGGCATTTACACGGTCTCCGACATCTGTACCGCCAGGTACGAGAAGGCTTGTGCCGCGATCAGGCTTGACTGAACTCCGTGTCGACCTTGCGGCGGCGTCCGGTTCCTGAGCGGACAGGCGAACGTGCTCGGTGCTCCTTGGACGGGGATGAATCTACGAACCGTCGTGGCTCGTGGCCGTGTTCATGTCCTCGCGGCTGGTGTCGAGCTTCTTGAGGACCCGGGCGACGTGGTGCTCGGCCGTGCGGACGGACAGGGACAGGGCCTGGGCGATGCTCTTGTTCGTGGCGCCCGCGGCGAGGAGTTCGGCGACCTGCTGTTCGCGGGGTGACAGGTCGGTGCCGTGGCTGTGCCTGCCTCGGGGGAGGGGGCGCTGCTGGCCGATGTCACGCAGGGCGCGTTGGCAGCGGGCGGTGTCGGTGACGGCCCCGAGGTCGATGAACGTGTCCAGGGCCGACTGCAGTTGACGTACGGCCTCGGCGGGATCGGTCTCCAGCAGGACCTGACCGATACGCTCGGTCGTCCGCGCGGCTGTGTAGGGGCGGGGGATCGCGGCGTACCGGAGTCGGGCATGGGACATGAGCCCCACGGCTTCGTCGGTGTCGGTGCTCAGCAGGCCCCGGCAGAGCAGGATGTCGGCTTCCATTCCGGGAGCGTCGAAGCCCGCGATGCCCGCCTCGGCTTCTTCGACCAACTCCTCGGCTTCCGTGCGATGGCCGGCGCCCAGAGCCGCCTCCACAGCGGCGGGGACCAGGTCACAGGCCCAGACCCAGATGTTTTTGTGCCGCAGTGCTTCCACCGCGGGCTGCACGGTCCGCCATGCTCCGGCGTGGTCGCCCTCGACCAGATCGAGTCGTACGAGTGCGGCGCTGCTCCGCAGAAAACCACTTGTCAACTCGTCGGCCTGACAGATCTCGAGGGCGTGCCGGGCGTTGGACCATCGTCCCCGCGCGGTGTCCATTTGCGCCCTCAGCCGGATCAGGTGCCTTCGGAAGGTTGATTCGACGGCGTTGTGAATCATGGTGTCGATCTTGTCGGCCAAGCCGTTCCAGCGGCCTTGCGCGTAGTCGAGATGGAGCCGGTACACCGCGCACCACTGCGTGACGAGCTGGTAGTTGAGCTGTGCGGCCAGTGCCTCGGCCTCGCTGAGCAGAGCGGAGGCCCGGTCGTCACGGCCACGCTGGAAGGAGGTTTCCCCGGCGTTGTAGACCGCGCGGCAGCGCTGGCGCAGCAGGTCGAGATCGCCGCTGTCGCCCCGTAGCTGCTCAAGCAACTGGGCCTCGGATGCGGGGTCTCCGATGAGTCCCATCAGGCAGATCCGGCTGGCCGTCACGTTCGCCCACGCCGACGGGTCGCCTGCCCGGTCCGCCAGTTCGACGGCGCGCTCCATGTCCGCGAGGTCCTGTGTCCGGGTCCGGCCGAGCCACTCACCCATGCTCACCGCGGCCAGGGCGACGGCGGCCTGGGCAGGTTGTTCCGCCTCCAGCTCGCGAACCGCCGTCTCCATCTGGGTCGGCCCGTCAGGGTCGTCCCGATTGGCCAGCGCCCGGCTGAGGTTGAGCCGGATCTCCCCGCGCACCGCGGTCGGCAGACCCACCTCCGCGACGATCCGGCGCAGCATGGCGATGCTGGCGACCGGGTCTGCGCGGCGCGTGGCGATCCCGCCGAGTTCCACCGCGGCCCACGTGCGGGTATCCGCGGGCAGAGCCGCTTCGCGCAAGAGCTGTTGGAGCAGATCGGCGGCGATGCCGTCATCGCCTACCGCGATGGCGTGCTCGGCCGCGGCCTTGGCGCGCGGTATCCACGCCACCGGGTCACCCAATCGACGTGCGTGGTAGGCGATCTGGACGAGCGGCGGTGCCTCCGAACCGCTCAGTACCTCGATCGCCTGCCGGTGCAGACGTCTGCGTCGCGGGCCCAGAATGCGGGCGTACACCGCCTGCCGGGCCAGCGCATGGCGAAACGTGTACCGATCGGCCGCGACCTCTTGCAGAACACTTGAACTCAGTGCCGCCTCCAGCGCGTTCTCGGCCTGTTCCTGCTCCACGCCCGCCAGCCGGGTGAGCAATTCTTCCCCCGTAGGCACGGCGAGGACGGCCGCGGCCTGAACCACGGCCACCGCGGGGTGCGGGAGCGTGCGGACGCGGCTGTCGATCACCTCCTGCAGCGCGCGCGGCACACCGATGTCCTCCAGAACGGCCACCGACACGCCGGCACTGTCACCGGGCTTCGCCAGGCGGTCGGCCAGCACCCGCAGATCTTCCTCGGCCGCCAGCGGCAGGCCCGCGCTGCGTTCGTACAACTGCCGTCCCAGGCCCGCGGCAGTGGTCGGTCCGAGTACCCCGGCCGCCAGCTCGGTGACCTCCGACTCGTCGAGCGGGGACAGCGACAGATCGAAGCCGCCGACACCCACGGGACGGCGGTACGGGGCGCCCAGGACGTTACCGTCCTCGGGCAGGTCCTGCCGGCGATAGGTGAGCAGCAGACGCAGATTGGGCGGGGTGTTGCGGGCCAGCAGCAGGAGCAGGTCGCGGGTGGCGTCGTCGGCCCAGTGGACGTCCTCGATTGCCAGGACAAGGGGGCCGAGCGCGGAGAGCACCTCGTGGATGGCGTGGGTCAGCTGCGGGCGGCCCGGCTCGGCGGGATCACGGTTCGGGACGGGGAGCCAGGCCGAGAGCTCCGGCACATGCCCGGCCAGCCACGAGGAGGCCGGGCTGAGTGGTGGGGCATCGAGGCCGGTCGGGGGGCGGGCCTGGCGCAGGGCGTCGATGACCGGGCCGAACGGCAGCGGCTCACGCAGCGGATGGCACCACCCTCGAAGCACCGCGACGCCCGCGTTCCTGATCCGGCCCGCCGCTTCCTCGAGGAGCCGGGATTTGCCCACCCCCGCTTCCCCCTCGAGCAGCACTACCGCCGAAGCACGCTGCAGAGACTCCAGCAGAGCGGACAACTCCCCGGTCCGGCCGACGAAGGCGAACTCCGCGGGGCGACCGTGTTCTCGAACGCTTGTTGTCGCCGCCAAATCGAGTCACCTCATCCGGCGAATCCGCCTCCGACAAGAGCGGCGTCTCCGGCCACTGTGAAACGTCCTCAGTAGTGACGCTACCCGACCAGCGCCCACGACGACGAGTCGTGTCCGCGTGCCGACGGCGCGCGGACCTCACCCTTCGCACGTCTCGCGGTGCGCCGGGTTGTCTACCCATGCCCCTACCCATACCTCGGGCGGCCCCTACTGGTGTTGTTGCCGTCAAGCCCCTAATTCCCTCGGATCCAATACGGATAAACACCGAAAGTATCGGTGCATTCTGTGATGGAATATGCGACCTAAAACGCTGGATGTCTCGTTGCGTCTGCTTTGTCATGGAATGCAGAGCAGGGAATGTCGCCCGGCTTTCGAAACCACAGCGAGGACCAATGAAATCCGTGATGAACACCAGTCCCGACGCGCGCTCCAGCCGACCGGACGAGCGCCCCCGCTCCGTGTCGTGCCGGCTCTACCACCGCCCCGAATCCTCACGAATCGCCCGTCGTTTCACGCGGGCGACGCTCAGGGCGTGGGCTGTCGACGAGGTCACCGCCGACAAGGTGCTGCTCGTCGTCTCGGAACTCGTGACCAACGCCGTCGTGCACGCCCTGCCCCCCGTGACCCTCCGCCTCTCCCGGCCCAGTGCTCATGTCGTACGGGCCGAAGTCGCCGACGGCGGCCCGGCACGCGCACAAGAGTCCGGCAACGCCCATCGCGCACCCGAGGAACACGGCCGTGGCAGCGACATCGTCGTCTGCCTGTCCGTGGCGCACGGTTGTCGGGCCGACCACGGCACGGTTTCCCGCTGGGCCGACGTGGGCGCGGCATGAAACCCTCCGTGCCGATGACCGTCATCCGCGGCCTCCCGGGCCCGACCGGTGTTCGGCAGGTGCAGAACCGCCCACGAGAGGGGCCTGGGCCTGTCCACGTGCTTCGGCGCGCGATGCACTGCCCGGCTTCGCCGACTCCGCTGGTGATGCGCGCGTCCTGGTAAGGGGTCGGGTGGTCCCTTCAGGGCCCGGCTCGCCTCACCGCCAGATGGTCGCGCGGGCCGTGCGGCGACCTCGGCGACGGCGCGTTCGTCGGCATGATCTCGGGCCACCACGATGTCGCGCCTGCCTCACAGCGGGCGGAATCGCGGAGGCGGCGAATCCCACGTCTTGCGTCCCCTCATCACCGGATGACCGAGGCTGGTCGCCTTGAAGCGCGCCATGCCCTCGGCCGGCCGTCACGGAATTTCGTTGTCCGCGCCGGTCACGCCGTCGGTGGTCTGCGCCCAGATCGGTCCGGCGTTCATACCGCGACCGGGGCTCCGATGGCCGGGTGGTGCTGGTGGTCGAGCACCTCCACGTCGGAGTAGGCGTGGCCGAAGAGCGGGTCGGCCTGTCGCAGACGCAGATGGGGGAACTCGAACGGGGTGCGCGAGACTTGCTCGGTCACCTGCTCGACGTGGTTGTCGTAGATGTGGCAGCGTCAGCGAGCCCGGATCTGAACATGGTTGTCCGGCGCTTCGATCGGCTGCCGGAAAGTCGGTCGGCCGTGGTGTCGTTGCCGTCTCAGAAGTTCGTCAACAGCCCGGTGATGTCGGCTGCGGTGACGAACCGGTACTGCGCGATGTACGCGGAGAGGATCTGTATCTGCGGCCACCAGAGCCTGGCCGCGGCGCGGGCTCGCCGACATTGGTGTGGCCAGTTCCATGGCTGCGGATTTGGGCCTGTTGGGCCGTAGTCCAGGTGCGGCCAACCGTGAGTCCGCTGAGCGTCGGCGACGTCCCGAGCGTGTGCCTGGTCGTCGAGCCCACCCAGCTCGATGGCCCATTGCTCCCTCTCGGTGACCGGGCCTTGGACTTCAGCCCACAGCAATTCGGCCTGTACGCCGGCAGCAAGCATCCGCAGCGTGTCGTCGCTGGAACCGGCCCCGAGGTTCATTGCTTGGTTACGCCCGTGTGCCTGCGGCGCCCCGCATCGCTCGCACGGCGAAGAAAAGAAGACCTCCACCGGGGTGGCTGGGAGCCCGGAGTAGACGGCTGCCACCGCATGCCCCGCCTCATGGACCGCGGCACTCGCCAGCAGTTCGCCTTGTGACCGGCCGCGTAGGCCCTTGAGGCAGCATTCGATGCTTGGCGCCGGGACGCTGGCGTACCCCCAGAGGGCGGAGCCGCCCGTTGAGACATCGATGAAGTAGCGGTGACCTTCCTCGGCAGTGGGCATGGCCGTCCTTCCATGGTGCTGTCGTCTTCTTGGCGCTGGACTCGGGTGTGCCGGGTCAGGTCGGCGAGGCTGTCGAGGGGCTGTGCCCCGGGGCTCACTCATGGCCCATGAGGATGATCGTCCGGTGAAACCTCACGGAGTACACCGGCCGCACACGCCCGCGAGCACGTAGTGGGTACCGTGCCGACGGTCCGGGCGAGGACCTTCCATCGTGTCCGGCCGATACCGGTGCGCGACGGAGGGCGTGGTCGCTTCGGTGAAGGCTGTCCCGGGGGAGCACCTGTGTGTGGTGCAGGGGTCTCCGTCCTGCGTCACCGGTGGGATGTCGGTGGTGGTGTGGTGGTCATTGGGGTCGTCGGGTTTGTGGCGGGATGTGCGGGCGGTCGGTGGTGCAGGGGCAGCCGGGGGTGCGGGGGTCGGTCGTGTCGCACGCGTAGGCCCGTTCGGCGAGGAGAACACGCATGGCGTGCTCGGCCACGTCCGCGTCCTGCTCCCGTACGGCCTCGACGATGGTTTTGAAGCGGAGCTGAACACTTTCGTCGCGTGGATGGATGCCGCAGGCCAGGTGGCCGTGCTGGGCCACCCCGATGGTGATCACCGTGACCATGCGTTCCAGGACCTCGTTGTGGGTGGCGACGAGCAGTGCCCGGTGAAACGCCTGATGGGTCCTGGAGGTCTGCTCCGGTCCGGCGTCCTCGCCCAGGGCGCTCAGCACGCTCTGCAGCGCGGACATGTCCGCGTCGGTACGCCGCAGCGCGGCCAGCCGTGCCGCCGCCGGAGCCACGATCCCGCGGAGCTCACCGAGACTGCGCAGCAGCGTCACATCAACGGCACTACGGCGCCGACCCGTGAACTGCCAGTGCAGCACATCGGCATCCAGCAGATTCCAGTCGGACCGCGGCCGCACGAACGTCCCCCGCCGCTGACGGGCATCCACCATCCCCTTCGCCGCGAGCACCTTCAACGACTCCCGCAACGTCGTCAGACTCACACCCAGTTCGTGCCGCAACGCCGCGATGTCCAGCGTCGCCCCCTCCGGAAGCTGACCACTGAGCACCCGGTGAGCCAGTACCTCCACCGTCCGGCCGTGCACTCCACGGCGCGCATATGACTGCACGTTGCATGCCCTTTCTCACCCGCCACCCGACGCCACCACAAACCCCCGAACAACGACACCCCGGCAACACCCCCACCACACGGCCAGGCATGCACTGAAGAACATCGCCGCCCAAGGAGTCCGAAACCTCGGAATCCCATCCGTCTCGCTGTCGTGTCGGAAACCAGATGGTGTCTCCCGCTCCGCATTCCATGAGAGATCAGTTGCAACGCGAGATCCAGATATTTAGGACTTATATTTAATTACGGAATGTACCGATGCTTTCGGTGTCTATCGGTACTCGGGCTGAGAGAACCAGTAGGGCCTACCCGCGTCATGGGTAGAGGCATGGGTAGAGCGCCCCGAGCGGTACGAGAGTCGCGAGGGGCAGGGGCGCGCACCATCGGGACGCGGACGCAGCTCGTTGTCACGGGGACCGGTGCGCGACGGGGACTTTGGGGTCCTGAAGGCTCGGAAGGCACTGCTCTCCGTGGGCGACGGCGTCCACCGCGCCATGCTCGGCATCGCCCGCCTGCACAAGCTCACCCTCGCCGGATGGCGAAGAGGATTGAGGGCCACCCAGCACTTCGGAGATCGTTTACTGGCAAGTCTCAGCCGAGCCTGTGTCATGTGCGTGGTCCGGATTCCCGACGGGGCTGCCTTCGGCGCCGCGGCGCGTGCCGAGAGCGGAGCCGGGCCTTGAGCCGTTCCGGGTTCGGTAGAGACTCGGTTCCATGTAAGGGTTGAGTCGTGGCACGTCCCTCTTCCTGTCCTCTTGAGCTGCGCAAGCGAGCGGTCCGTATGGTCGCCGAGGTCCGCGGTGACTACCCGAATCAATCGGCTGCGCTGAAGGCGGTCGCACAGAAGCTGGGTATCGGTTCGGCCGAGACGTTGCGGAACTGGGTGAAGCAGGACGAGGTCGACTCCGGTCGGCTGCCGGGCACGACCACCGAGGAGTCCGCCCAGCTCAAGGCGTTGAAGAAGGAGAACGCCGAGTTGAAGCGGGCGAACGACATCTTGAAGGCTGCGGCCTTAGATTCAACCGGTCAAGGCAACACTCTCGGCTGGGGTTCGGAATCCCAGACACTTGCGCGGACGGTTGTTGAGCTTCGTCGCGATGGCGTCAAGGTCGTCCTGGCTGAACGTCGACAGATTTGTGCCTTTGGGCAGGTACTGCCGGAGCAGCTTGTTGGTGTTCTCGTTGGTGCCACGTTGCCAGGGGCTGCGCGGGGCTGCGAAGAACACGTCGACACCGGTGTCGACGGTGAGCCGCTTATGAGCTGCCAGTTCCATGCCGCGATCCCAGGTCAGCGTGCTGCGTAGTCGGGGGTCCATGCGCGCGTAGGTCTCGGCCAGAGCGGGAACGACCACGGTGGTGTGGCGGCTGGCGAGTTTCACGACCGTGAGAAACCGTGACTTCCGGTCGACCAGCGTGGCGACCTGGCTGTTGTTCGAGCCGATCACCAGATCGCCTTCCAGGTGCCCGAACTCGCTGCGGTCCTCTGCCGCTTGGGGCCTCTCCTCGATCGGTCGGGCATCGGTGATCTGTGAGCGCCACTGTCCCTTCACCGTGTGGCGCTTGTTCTTCCGGATCGGACGGCCGGTTCGCAGGCGCTTGCACAGCTCGCGAGGGACCACCTTCCATCGGGTGGTGTAGACGGATCGGTAGATCGTCTCGTGACTGATCTCCATCGCCGGGTCGTCACCGTGATATCGACGCAGGTGGCCGACGATCTGTTCCGGCGACCACTCCTCCTTCAGCAGGGTCAGCACCGTCTGCCTCAGTGCGGGCTTGCGGGCGAGCAGGCACTGCTTCGGGCGCCGGGCGCGGTCAAGTGCCCGTTCCTGCGCAGCGATCGCCCGGTAGACATCGCGTCCGCCGTTGTTGCCGACTTCACGGCTGATCGTCGACACCGCACGCCCCAGCAGGCCGGCGATGGCTCGGTAGGACTCTCCGGCATAAAGCCCGCGCGAGATCTCCTCCCGCTCGCCCAAGGTCAAGCTTCCGACGCGCGCTTTGCGGGGTGCGGGAGCGATCCCTCCGTGATGCTTGAGGACAGTGAACACTGAGCCGGGCGGCTTGCCGATCTGCCGTGAGATGACGCTGATCGACTCCCCGGCCCTCCACCGCCGCCACAAGTCGGCCTTCATCTCGCCCGGCATCCCCGGCCGACCCATTCTCGCCACGTAAACCGTCCTCAACCAGCACTGTTGCTCTGACCGGTTGAATCTAAGACGCCTTCTTCGCGAAGGAGAGCGACCGGTGAGCACGATCTGCCGGTTCATCCACGCGGAGAAGGCGAACTACCCCGTCACGCTGCTGTGCAAGGCGATGAAGACCGCCCGGTCCACGTACTACGCGTGGGTCGCCGGAGCCGAGGCCCGTGAAGCGCGGCGAAGGGCGGATACGGTCCTGGCGCACGAGATCACGGTGATCCACCTCGCCTCTCGGCAGAACTACGGTGTCCCGCGCGTCGCCGCCGAGCTGCGTCGCCAAGGCCAGTTGGTCAACCGCAAAAGGGTGGAGCGGGTCATGCGGGAGCACGGCATTGCCGGGAACAGCCGGCGCGCCGGCCGCCGCAGCCTGACCAAGGCCGACACAGCGGCGGCACCATCGCCGGACCTGATCGGACGGGACTTCACCGCCAGCCCCCCCGGCACGAAGGCCGTCGGGGACATCACTTACATCCCGACCGCCGAGGGTGGCTCTACCTCGCCTCGTGGCTGGACCTGGCCACCCGGGAAGTGATCGGCTACTCGATGGCCGACCATCACCGCGCCGAACTTGTCGTCGACGCGCTCGACATGGCCGCCGCGCTGGGCCGTCCGAAGCCCGGCTGCGTGATCCACAGCGACCGCGGAGCGGAATACACCTCTAAACAACTCCGCTCCAGAATAGGCGAGTTGGGGCACCGGCAGAGCATGGGGAGAACCGGGAGCTGTTTCGACAATGCCGCTGCGGAGAGTTCTGGGCCGTATTGAAGGAAGAGATCGGCACCCGCTTCTGGCCCGACCGGACCACCGCCCGGCATGTACCGGCTGACGGGAAAGGGGGCTGGCGTCGACCGGGCGAGTATCCGTGGGGGCTGGCGTCGACCGGGTGAGTATCCGTGGCAGGAAAAAGCGTGTTCTCATTAATTATTCATTAAACCTTGATTGATTGTCAGGGTCCTGTCATGGTCTGGCCAGCCTCATCGAAGTACCCCTGTCCGTTTCCCTCCATCCAGAGGTTGGCGATGCACCCGATCACTCACCCTGCAACGTCGTCGGCACGCCGGAGCCGCCGTCGCACACTCACCAAGGCGGCCACCGCGGCAGCCCTCTCCCTCACCGCTGTCCTCGGCACGGCCACCTCAGCCGGCGCAGCCGTCCCTCCGGACGACCTGAACAAGCTGTACGCGGCTTCCCTCACGCCCTACATGGGATGGAACACCTGGTACGGCCGCGGCGTGGCCATCAACCAGTCCGTCATCAGGGCCGAGGCCGACGCGCTGGTCAACTCGGGACTGGCCGCCGCGGGCTTCAAGACCGTTTGGCTCGACGACGGCTGGTGGAGCGGCTCCCGGGACGCCAGCGGCAAGATCACCGTCAGCTCCACCCAATGGCCCACCGGCATGAACGGTCTGGCTGACTACATCCACAGCAAGGGCCTCAAGGTCGGCATCTACACCGACGCCGGATACAACGGCTGCGGCGGCGCCAACAAGGGCAGCGCGGGCCACGTCCAGCAGGACATCAACACCTTCGCCGCGTGGGGATACGACGCCGTCAAGATCGACCACTGCGGCGGGAACATCACGGGCCTCAACGACGCCGACACGTACGCCACCTACCGTCATGCCATCCTCAACAACTCCAGCGCCAGGCCGATGGTCTTCAACATCTGCGCCTGGGGGTACCAGGCGTACCAGCCCGTCAACAGCAACGCTTGGCGGACGGACTTCGACATCGCGGTGGGCAGCTCGGATGGCTCGTACGTCCCCGGATCCGGTGCGTACACGTACGCCAAGGTGCTGCGGAACCTCGACACCAACTCAAGGACCCCCACCTCCGCCGGCCCGGGTCACTGGAACGACCCCGACTACCTGCTGACGGGCCACAACCTCGACGGGCTGCCCACCTCATCCACGGACGCCGCCTCCAGGTCCCAATTCAGCATGTGGGCGATGATGGCCGCGCCTCTGATCATCGGCACCCGCGCGACCACGCTGTCCCCGGCCTCGCTCGCCACTCTGACGAACGCCGAGGTCATCGCGGTCGACCAGGACGCCCGGGGATCCCAGGGCGTGAAGATCGCCGACGACCTGGCAGGCGGGCAGGTGTGGTCCAAGCGGCTGACCGGCTCCGGTACTCGGGCCATCGCCCTGTTCAACCGTAGTGGCACAGGACGGAACATCACGGCCAGCTTCTCCGCCGCCGGCCTCAGGGGCACCATCGGCCTGCGGGACCTGTGGACCCACACCAACCTCAGCTCTGTCACCACGGGCAGCTACACCGCGTACGTACCGCCGTACGCCACCGTCGTCCTCAAGGCGACCGGAACAGAGGCCTCCTGACCCACGCGGTCGGCGAAGTCCCCGCGAGGCGGAATCGGTGCGTGCTTGAAGTCGGGGATCGGACGGCAGCCTGCGCGTGCCCACGAAGAAGAACGATGGCACGCGCAGGCTCCTTCCCGTGTGCGACGACGCGTCCGCACGACGGCGATACCGGAGGGCGACGACGGCGCGGATGTCCCAACGGATGCGGAAGCGTTGGCCGACGGCCGTACGGTGCACTCGACGAGGCCGCGCCGGCCGCCTGGGGACTCAACAGGCATGAACCCGGTGCCGTTCTCGACAGCCGAAGCGCGGAGAAGACCCCGATGGACGGGGCCTTCTCCGCGCTTCGGCTCTTACCCTAAGGATGCAAGGGGAAGGTGTAGTTCTCGAGCACGCTCAGGTAACCGCGTTGGCCGGCCGCGTTCGGGTGGTACGACTTATTCGTATCCCCGAGTTCGACGTCGTTCAGCCAGGGGTCGTCGGAGCAGATCCTGTGCAGGCTGGCGACCGACGAGTACCAGCCGAGTGAGAAGCTGTGCCTTCTGACCTGATCCCGGATCACGTTATCCATGTCGAGGACCGCCTGGTTGATCTTTCGGCGACTTTCATCGCTGAGGCCGAGGCAACTGATGTTTCCCGTCTCGTAAAACCCGGGGTAGTCGAGCACGACCACCCTGGCGGACGGGGCCTTCGCCCTTATCGCCGTGTAGACCCTGTCGAGCTTGCCAGGCATGGTCGAGGCGATGTAGGCCTGCGCGGTGGAGACCCTGGACTGGCAGACGCTCCGGATACTGAGGACACAGGTCCTCATGACGTCGGCGAAACCTGCGTCATTGCCGCCGATGGTGATGGTGACGAGGGAGGTGCTGGAGTTGAGCGAGCCGAGCTGCTTGGCGAGGACGTCGTCCGTCGTGGCGCCCGAACAGGCGTTGAAGGCGAACGAGGACGACGGGTGCGCCGCGTTGTACAGGTAGGGGTAGGCGTTGGTGCTGCGCTGGCAGCTGCCGCTGGAAGGAATGTAGTTGCCGGCGCCCACTCCGGAGGAGTAGGAATCGCCGAGCGCCACATAGCCACCGGTCGCCGCCGCGGTTGCCGGCGTGGCGGCCCCGGTGAGTGTGGTGGCGCCGGCAAGGAGTGCCGAGGCCACGTACGCGGTAATTCGGAATTTTTTCATGGCGCCCTTCTGCGCAGATTCTCTTGCGGCGCCGTTTTATCAACTTCGCGCCATCACGGGAAGTCGCCACGTTAATTTCGTAAATACCCACGAAGTCGGGGCAGTTCGCCGCGCACCTTTTGAACACCGGCTCGCGAATCGGTCTATGACGGATTGTCGGTTGCTCGAAGGGGGTTGCGATCCGCTTTGGGTCGCTATGAGTTCGAAATGCGGCCATGAGTGAATCTTTTGAGTTCCGTTGGTGCATCAGGTTGTACGCGAGGGGGAAATGAGGTTCTCTGCTGACAGAGGACTCCGGCGAGGCCGAGCAGGGCCAGATTCAGAAGCGGGTGCGGACGAACGTCGAGCATGTCTTTGCC